>NZ_OY780939.1:2400000-3000000 GCF_963675975.1 Halarcobacter sp.
TTTTAAGTCTCCAACAATTGGATAGTTTGTATGTACAAGCTTCGCAATTGACGTTGGGTCAATATCAATATGAACTACTTTTGCTTTTTTTGCAAATTCATCTAATCTTCCTGTAACCCTATCATCAAATCTAGCACCTAAAGAGATAATACAATCAGTATCATGAGCTGCCATATTTGCAGCAAACTCTCCATGCATACCTAACATACCAATTAGCAATGGATGTTCACTACCCATTACACCTCTTGCCATTAAAGTTTCAACTACAGGGATGTTTGTTAATTCTGCTAATTCTCTTATTTCATAAGAACAGTTAGCTAAAATTGCTCCACCACCTACATATAAAATTGGTTTTTTTGACTTTGAAATAGCAGTCATTGCTTTTTTCAATTGTCTTTTGTTGTAGTTAACCGTTGGCTTATATGTTGGTAAATTAACCTCTTTAGGATATTTAAACTCTGCTAGTTCAGCTGTAATATCTTTTGGTATATCAACATGGACAGGTCCTGGTCTCCCAGTACTTGCTATATGAAATGCCTCTTTTATAATTCTTGGTAAATCCTTGATATTATTTACTAAATAATTGTGTTTAGTACAAGGTCTTGAGATACCTACTGCATCAATTTCCTGAAAACCATCTGTTCCTATAATTGCTGTTGGAACCTGACCAGAGATCACTACTAATGGAATTGAATCCATGTATGCATCTGCTAAACCTGTAACTGCGTTTGTAAATCCTGGACCAGAAGTAACTATAGCAACACCAACTTTTCCAGTTGATTTTGCATAACCTTCTGCAGCATGAATTGCAGCTTGTTCATGTCTAGTTAATATATGTTGAAAAAACCCTTGTTTATAAATTTCATCGTAGACATTCATAATAGCGCCACCAGGGTATCCAAATACTACTTCAACCCCTTCCTCTCTTAATGATTCAGTAACCATTTTTGCGCCACTTATTTTCATTGTCTCTCCTATTATAAATTAGTCAGAGATTATACTAAAAATGTTATTAATACTATCTTTAATCACATAGATAAGGGATTTTAAGTTTATTTTAAATTAATGATTTGTTTTGTAGAATGTATAGAATTTCAAAAGGAATAGTATGGATGTAAATAGTATAGAAAACAGTCTGGTTTCATTAAACAATACACCTCAAAAGATTAATAAAAAAGCAGATACATCCGCTGTTTACAATGAAAATGAGGATTCTTTTTCACTTTATATAAAAGATTATAATAGAAAAAGAGATGAATTATCCTCTTCTTTACAAGCTTTTAATGAAGGAATAGCAATTACAAAAATCGCAAAAAGAGGTTTAGAAAAAGAACAAAACTCTTTAAAAGATATTGAAATTTCTTTATCACTAAATAATGAATATAATGACAAAAATAATATAAAAAAAGCTATTTTGGAAGAACTTCAAAACTTTAAAGATATTGCTTTTGAAACAAAATACAAAAGAGAAAAACTAATTGCAGTTGATGATTTTGATGAAAACTTAAGAATAGAAATTTTCACCAAAGAATCTTACTTTTCAATTGAAAAACCAAATACCCCAATTATCGCATCTTTGGTAACTCAAAGTATAAATAAAAGTGATTTAAATAATCAAACAAGTCTTGATGGAGTAATAATTTCTGTAGAAAAATCTATAAAAGAGTTAAAAAATATAGAAGCTCAATTTGATGAGTTACACAATAACTTAGTCCAAAGTGCTAAAAAATCTATTCAAGATCAAATAGATTTAACAAATCAAAATAAAAGAAAAAAAAGTATAGATTTTACAGAAGAAGTTAATGATTTTTCAAAAGATAAAGTTAAAGCCAACTCTGGATATTTGGTAACTTCTCAAGCAAATATAGTACAAGATCAAAGTGTTAATTTATTGTCTTAAACTATTTTGTAAACAATAGTTTACAGCTACACCTTCTCTTAATCCATCATCTAACACAATAGATTCATTTTTTTGTAAAACCTCAAAAATAGCTCTATAAATATATATTCCAACTTCAATAAATTCAACTCTACCTTTACCAACAAGTTTTGTTATAGTATCTTCATCACTATTTTCAAAGATTTTTAAACAATCTTTTAAATCATCTAAATTTACAATTGTTCCATTTACCTTATCTTTATCATAATGAAAAAAATCTTGTCCTAATTTAACAGCAGCAATAGTTGTTGGAGTTCCAGCTGTTGCTACAAAAGTATAAGTATTTAAATCAAAATTTAATGAAGCAAGAAAATTATTTATTTCTATCTTATATTCATCTAATTGTTTTAATAAATCAATTTTAGAAAGATATTTTTGAGTTAAAGTTACAATTCCAAAATTAAAACTTTTAGAATAAAAACTATCATCTTTGTTTACAATAATCTCAGTTGAACCACCACCAATATCCAGTAATACAAAATTAGATGAACTTATTTTTTCTCTTTTTAAAGCATATTTAACAGCTAAAAGTGTTAATCTAGCTTCCTCTTCTCCATCTATTATTTTAAACTCAACACCAATCTCTTTTTTAAAATATGATAAAACTTCTTTATTATTTTTTGCCATTCGCATTGCTGCAGTTGTAACACAAATAGCATCTTTTGGTGAGTATTTTAATTTTTCTATTGATTTTCTTAAAGCTTTTATAACTCTTTCTTGAGCTTCTTTAGAGATAAGGCCACTTGTATTAAGTCCATCTGCCATACCTACAACTTCATTGTATTCATCAATTATTTTATGATTTTTACAATCATAAATTAAAACTCTAAAAGAGTTAGAGCCTAAATCTATAGTAGTTATTTTATCCATTAATTATGGATGCTTTATTTTTAATTTTGAATTTAATAAATACCCTATTACAATCATAGATATTAAAACAATGTTTTCATTTATAATACCAGTAAGCCAAATAAGATAAACAACCCATAGAAGAATAGCTCCAAGCGGAGTTGGAACACCTGTAAAATATTTTTCAACTGAACCCTCTTGGGCATTTATATTAAACTGAATTAATCTTCTTAATCCAGAAATTACATAATAAATAAATGCGAATGCAACTAAAGGTGTAAAAAGCATTAACTCTTTCCCATCAATTACCGCAAAAAATATAAACATACTTGGAACAATAACAAATGATAAAAAGTCTGCAAAAGAATCTAACTGAATACCAAATTCAGTCGATAAATTATATTTTCTAGCTATTTTTCCATCAACGATATCAAATCCACCCGCTAGCCATGCAAATAATGCACTTGCTAAAAAATTATCATGTGTTAAATAATATATTGCCATCATCCCAGCAGCAATATTAAAAAATGTAGCCAAATTAGCTAAATTAAAGTGACTACTTTTATTAAATAAAAACATCTATTTTACCTCTTCATTATAAATTCTATATTGATTTCTTCCATTCTCTTTTGATCTGTAAAGAGACTCATCTGCCATTTTATACAGCTTATTACATGAGATGTAAGAATTTGCTTCATATATTACTGCTCCAATAGAGATAGTAACTACATTTGAGATTTTACTATTTTTATGCTCAATATTTAATGATTCTATATTTTTATTTACATCTGCCAAGCAATCTTTTAAAATATCTTCATCAATATCAAATAGTATTACACCAAACTCTTCTCCACCTAACCTAAAAACATATTCATACTCTCTATTAAAATAGTTTTTAAGTGTACTAGCAACACTTTTTAGAGTCAAGTCTCCCATATCATGGCCATAAGTATCATTGTATTGTTTAAAAAAGTCAATATCCAAAATCACAAAAGCACTTTTCCAATTGTTTGCATTGGAAATAAATGGCATATTATCAAATATTTTATCAAAATACTTTCTATTGTATAGTTTTGTCATACCATCTGTTATTGATTCTAATTTATATTTTTTTGTAAGAATTTTAAGTTGATTATCTTTTTTTATAATTGAGTAGATAATAAAAGCAATAAATAAAAAAGATATAAATACAAGAATAATCATATTATAGAAAAGATAGTCTTTCATAGATGTGTATTCTTCTAAAAACTCTCTTCTTTTTTTGTATGCTACTTTTTTTTCATGCTCTTTTAAAAAATTGATTTTTTCTATCATTAAATTATATGTGGAAAGCTTAGTTTTAAAAGTTAGTGAACTTAAAATATCTTTATTAATTTTATCTACTACTTTTCTTTCTTCATCTGCTTTATATGAATTATTATAATAATCCCATTCTTTTTTAATATTTTTGAAATAAGGGGTTCTATTACATTTTTTATGGGTTTTCATACAAACAATTAAATCACTAAATAAATCATCTAAGGTATGTAGCTTTAAAACTGGAATATAATTACCAAAATATATATAATCAATTCTTTTTTTTAGTTTATCAATTTGGGAATTAAACATAAAAGCTGATGTAAATAAAGATAAAAGGATTATAACAGTTAATACACCTAATTTAAAACTTAAACTTTTGTAGAACTCTTTTTTCATGGATGTCATTATAGCTAAAAAACTAATAAATTTTATTATGAATAGCTTAACCTATGATAAATTTTATTTTAGATATAATCGCGACTTTATAATATAAGGATTAGGTTTGTTAAATATTAAAAATACATTTATTGGAAAATCCATAAAAAGTGATGTACTTTCAGGAATAGTTGTAGCAGTTGCACTTGTGCCTGAAGCTATTGCTTTTTCTATTATTGCAGGAGTTTCACCACTTGTTGGATTATATACAGCATTTATTTTAGGTTTAATAACTGCTTTAATTGGTGGTAAAGCAGGAATGATTAGTGGTGCAACAGGAGCAATTGCTGTTGTTTTAGTTGGACTAGGAGTAGATGTAAAAGAGTCTTTAAGTCCTGAAATGTTAGCACAACTAACACAAAATGGTGAACTTGCAAATTATATATTACAATATATTTTATTAGCCACAATTCTTGCAGGTATTATTCAAATCACTATTGGTGCATTTAGACTAGGAAAACTAATCAGACTTGTACCACAACCAGCAATGTATGGATTTGTAAATGGTCTTGCAATAGTTATTGCTATGGCTCAATTTCCACTTTTTAAAGGGGAAAATTGGGTTATGTATGTTTTAGTATTAGCAACTATGATTATAGTTAAATTTTTCCCTAAAATATCAACTGCAATTCCATCTGGATTAGTTGCTATTGTAGTAATTTCATCTGTAGTAATAGGATTTGATTTAGATACAAAAAGAGTTGGTGATTTAGCTGATATTTCAGGAAGTCTTCCAAGTTTTGCAATTCCAACACTACACTTAAATTTAGAATCAATTTTAATAGTATTACCATATGCAGTATTAGTTTCACTTGTTGGACTTATTGAATCTTTATTAACCCTATCAGTTTTAGATGAAATGGGTGGTAAAAGAGGTAGTGGAAACCAAGAGTGTATAGCACAAGGAACAGGAAATATCGTTTGTGGTTTCTTTGGTGGTATGGCTGGATGTGCTATGATTGGTCAATCTATAATTAACTTCTCAAATGGTGGTTGGGGAAGATTGTCTGGTGTTACAGCAGCAGTTTTATTAATCTCATTTGTTGTATCTTTATCTTCATATATTGCACTTATTCCTGTAGCTGTTTTAGTTGGTATTATGTTTATGGTTTCAATTGGTACTTTTGAATGGGAAAGTGGAAACAGAATAAGATATATGCCAAACTCTGATAAATTTGTATTAGTTGCAGTTACAGTTATTACTATTTTTGCAGACTTAGCTATTGCAGTTATTACAGGTATTATTATATCCGCTTTAGTATTTGCGTGGAAACACTCAAAAGTTAGAGCTAGAACAAAAAGAGAAAATGAAAACACAAAAGTTTATCAATTTGATGGACCCCTATTTTTTGGTTCAACCACATCATTTTTTGAACTGTTTGATATAAAACATGACCCAGAAAATATAGTATTAGACTTTAGAGATGCAAGAGTTATGGATATTTCAGGGGTAGAAGCTATTGATACAATAACAAAAAAATATGCAGATGCAGGTAAGAAATTGGTTATTAGATACTTAAGTGAAGATTGTAAAAAAATACTTAAGGATGCAGGTCCATTTTGTACATATGAAGAGGATGACCCTCGATATAAAGTAGCTATTGACTATTAATACTTTTCTTTACTTTTGCTTTAAAAGATGATAGAATTATCAAAAGGTTAAAAGAATGGAAGCTTTAAATACAACTCAATCAGCATCATCAATATATATGCAACTTGCTCAAAAAAGAGCAGAATTAGCAAGTGTTGATAAAAAAGAGCTTGAAAAATCAACTCAAGATTCTTATGATAAAACAGCTTCTTCATCTAAATATGATGAAAAAGACTATGAAAGAGTTATTGAAAAATTTAAAAACTTAGATTCTGAAACAAAAGCTCATGAACAGTTGCATGCCTCAAGGGCTGCAACTACTACCCCAATTAATTATAATTATCAAGTGGGTCCGGATGGAAAACTTTATGCTACAGGAGGTTCAGTTAGATTTGATACCTCTATACCTGATGATGAAGCTAGTGCAAATTTAAAATTACAACAGCTTCAAGATGCTGCAAGTGGTCCAAGTGAGTTAAGTAGTGCTGATGCTCAAATAGCAAGAACAGCAAACCTAAATAGACTTCTTTTACAAAGTCAAGAACAAGGAGTTGAAAATGACAGTTAATAATAACTTATCAAGTATGCTTTCTATACAAATGGAAGTAAACCAAATGGCTCAAAATGTTGCACAAGTAGCAAATGCAGTAGCAGATCCAGAATTTCAACAAGCTGCAGGTGATATAATAGATTCACTTGTACAACAAACTCCTGCAACAATTGCATATAGTGCTAATGCTCAAGGGATTATAACTCAGCAAGCAGTAATGGATACAGTATTAGATATAAAGGCATAAAATGTCAAAAATAAATGTAGTATGTCCACATTGCTTAAAAATAAACTCTATCCCTAAAAAAGATACTTATAAAGTTGCAAATTGTGGTAGCTGTAAAAATTCTTTGTTAGATACAACACCTATTGAACTTGATAATTCATCTTTTGATCATGTTATCGTAAATTCAGATATACCAGTTATTGTTGATTTTTGGGCACCTTGGTGTGGTCCTTGTAAAATGATGGCACCAATATTTAATGAAGTATCACAAAAATACCCTCTAAAAGCATTATTTGTAAAAGTAAATACAGAAGAGCAACAAGAATTAGGGGCTAAATATGGTATTCGTTCAATACCTACATTAATAGTTTATAAAGAAAGTAAAGAGGTAAAAAGAGTTAGTGGGGCACTTGACCCACTAAAACTATCTGAATTAGTTAATTCAAATTTATAAAAAGTAGCTTTTAAAATCTATAAGCTACTTTTAGTCCAATAAAATCTAAACCTGAATTATCATCATCAAGATTTGCATTTGAGTAATGATTATATTTTAATGTTGCATCAAAACTGTCATTAAATTTATATCCAAAACCTACGCTTTCTTTAAACTGAAAATTCATACCAAATTGTTTATGATCCAAATGTTCTTTACTAAAATACGCAACACCTAATCCAGCTTCAAAATAAAAATTGTCAGTAATATCAATTTTTGCTAATGGCTGTGTACTAATAATAGCTAAATCGTCAAGTTTACCATCAACATATTCTGTTGTAACTTCTAAGCTCAGATCTGCGATATCAAAAAGCTTATAATCAAAATCTTTTACCAAAGATAAACCATAAATATCTGTACTATCTTTATATCCATATTCTAGTGACACTCTATCAAAAGAACATGCATAACTAGTTAGCATAACTAAAATAAGAAGTATCTTCTTCATCCAATTCTCCATATGTGTATAATAAAATATATTATCCAAAAATCAATTAATAGTTAGTAAAAGTTATATTATATATACAAATAATTGTATTTTTTATTTGCCTTTGTTACTTTTAGTTAAAAATTTATAAAGTTCATTTATTTGTGATTCATTAAATACTAAAATATCGTTTTCTAATAATAATTTTGCAGTTAAACCTTGACCTTCTACCAGATTACTAGAGAATGTACCATCATATATTTTTTCATTTCCACACGATGGTGAATTAGATTTCAATAAAGCAACTTTAATATTCTCACTTAAACATAAATCTAAAGTATTTTTAGCACCCATAAGAAAATTAATTGTTACATCATCATTATTTTCATTTTTTACTATGAATGGTTTTTTTGTAGAAATTATTTCAGCAGGAGGTCTAGGCGTTGGAAGTCCCCCTGAAACCTCAGGGCAAAAAGAGTATATTTCATTTTCACAAAGTATATCCATAAACTTTTCTTTTTCTGAAAAAGTAAAAGAATTAGTGTATGCTATTGATGAGTTTCCTCCATCATACCTTACATCTTCACCAAGAAGACAAGAAGAGATTAATATTTTCATACTAATCTCTATCTAAAAATTCTTTTGTAAAAAAAGTAGATGTTTGAACATTATTAAATGCCGCTTTCATTGAAATAAACATTTGAGGATTATCTTCTTCCATTTTAGCTAATAACTCTTTTGTTTTTTCTCTTGCATATGGCATTTTAATATCAAATCTCATTGCAGGACATGCTTCATCACCAATAACTGAAATCTCGTTAGTTTGGGCAAAAGCTCGTAGTTGTCTCTCTCTGCAGAAAATCAATGGTCTAATTACTTCTAAGCCATTTTCAGCTTTATATATTGGAGGCATTGATCTTAGTGCTCCATTGTAAAGAAAATTCATGAAAAAAGACTCCATTGCATCATCTAAATGATGACCTAATGCTAGTTTGTTGTAACCTTGCTCTTGTGCTGTTGAATAAAGGTACCCTCTTCTCATTCTTGAAAAGAAAGAACAAAAAGATGAATTTTTTCTAATCTTTTCTCCTGCTAATTCAAATATTTCAGTATCTACTATCTCATGTTCAATTCCATGTTCTTCACAATGTTTTGCAAGAAATTCAACTTGCTCACCCATCCCATAAGTTACTGTTACAGCTTTAAATTCAAAATTAAATGGAGCAACTCTTTTTAAGTGATTTAGAGCATGGATTAGAGTTGTAGAATCTTTACCACCAGAAAATCCTACTAAAACTCTATCCCCCTCTTTTATTAATTCATATTCAGCATTTGTTTTACCAACTAATTTAGATATTTTTTTACTTAATTCTACCAAAACTATTTTTCCTATTTTTGTATATATTTTCGCGATTATATCATATTTTTTACATATTTTCATTAAACAATTTTTTCATTAAAAAAGAAAATAATTAAATTTTAAAATAATTTTTTTATTAAATTAACTAGCTTTTTAGATAAATTCTATATAATTGCAATTCACTAAATTTAAAAAAAGAATTATATATGACACAAGAAGAGATCAAAGAATTTAAAAAAACAATTGAAAGAACTATTTTACCAATAGTTAAAAATATGCCAGAAGACCAAATCAAAGAGATCATCGCACTTGTAGAGAGAGAACACCCAGAACTTCCAAAAGGTTATGGGTATATGCTATATGAGCAAATTCTTATTATGAAATATAATAAATAAGTTTAAATACCTATTTGGTTTTTTACAATATCTACTAACTTATTAATAATCAAATCTGATGTTTCACAAGCTTTTTCTTCATTTGATTCTAAAATTGCATCTATTAAGTTCATATGAATTTTAGCAGAATCTTCTAAGTCATCAACCCCTTTAAAATAGTACCAAAATCTTCTGCTTCTAATATGTAAAGGTGCTGTAGCATTTGCTGCATAAGAGTTTTTTGCTGATTCAAAAATAGCTTGATCTAAGAGTTTATCTACTCTTAAATATTCATCTACATCTTTTTCATCTACAGCTATTTGCATATGCTTTTTAAACTCTAATATTTTATTTTTTTCAAAAGTTGTTGCATATTTTGTTGCTCTTGTTATTAAAAGTCTATCTAATACTTTTCTTGTTTCTAATATTGCCAATTGATTTGTCATATTGATATCTGAGATTTGTACTCCACGTCTTGGAATAATTGTAATCAAAGATTCATTGGCTAATTTTAATAATGCTTCCCTTAGTGGAGTTCTACTAATATCAGATAATGCCATAAGCTCTTTTTCTGAATATGTTTTTCCTGGTTCAAGTTTGAGTGTCACAAGTAGCTCTTCTAAAATTTTATAAGCTTTTGATGATAAATTATTTTCTGGCATTATTATTCCTTTATCTTAATAAAATTTAATCTATTAAGAATCTATATTTCCTCTATATAGGCTATTCCAGTAAATATAACTATTACTGCACTTAAAATCGATTTTTTCTTTTTCTATAATTTTTACATCAAATTTTATGTTTATATAATTAATAATTTTATCATAATTATCCTTATCAAAACTAAGGCTCATAAAATCATTACTATTCATTAATTTTTCTTTTTTCTTTCTGTTTTGAGATAAATACTAAAAAAATACCAATGATAATAATAGTTCCAATAATAATAAATCTAAAAGTTAATTGTTCATTAAAAACAAATATACTTAATATAGATGTTAAAAGTGGAACTAATAATAAAAAAGGAGAAATAAAACTTATATCTTCAATTTTTAATAAATAAGCCCAAATTCCATGACCTAAAATACTTCCTGCAATAACAACATAAAAGAAAGAATAATATGTTATGTGGTTTTGGATATTACTTAGAATACTAAAACTTTGATTATCATACAACATAAATAGATACATCATAGGAATACCTAAAAATGATGTCCATGCGATTATTGCTATACTTTTTACCTTTTTTATTTTCTTAACAAAAATAAAATAAAGACCTAAAAACAATGCTGAAAAAATAGCTAGTATAAAGGACTTTCTACTTTCCAATAAATTTGGGTCATACAATAAAAAGACAATTCCTACAAAGGCTATTAGCAAACCTAAAATACGAAGTTTTGATGGAGTATCTTTAAATATAATCCAAGATAAAAGTATTGAAAAAGGTATAGAAAGTTGTATAAGCAAGGATATACCCCCTAAACTTTTAGTACTTTGAATAGATAAAAAAAATAAAACAAAATGCCCTGGTACAATAAATAACGTTGCAATAACTAAGTAAATAAAATCTTTAAAATTTGGTAATTTCATCATAAAAGGAAAAAGTAAAATTGAAATAACTATGAATCTTAGAGTCAAAGCTGTAAAAGGCTCAATCTCTTTTAATAAAATAGCTATAAATATAAAATTTCCTGCCCAAAGTAAAATTACAAAAAGAATTAGTGATAAAACATATAGTTTTTTATTCATTATAAACCTTTATACACTAACCTCTTTTTATAAAATTTAGTGTAATACTTTTGATAAGAACTGTTGAGTTCTCTCTTTTTGAGGATTTCCAATCACCTGCTCTGGTGTTCCTATCTCCTCTATTAATCCTTTGTGGAAAAATGCTATTCTATCTGATACTTCTCTTGCAAATGCAATTTCGTGAGTTACACATATCATAGTCATACCTTCATCTCTTAAAAGCCTAAGAGTATCTAAAACCTCTCCAACTAATTCAGGGTCAAGAGCTGATGTAATCTCATCAAACAACATATATTCAGCTTTCATTGCAAGTGCTCTTGCTATTGCAAGTCTTTGTTGTTGCCCACCAGACATTCTTGTTGGATATTCATCTAGTTTTGTTCTAAGCCCTACTCTTTCAAGTTGATCTTTTGCAACATAATGTGCTTCTTCATAAGACATTCCTAAAACTTTCATAGGAGCTAACATTACATTTTCAAGAACAGTTAAATGGGGGAAAGAGTTCCATTGTTGAAAAACCATACCAATTTTTTGTCTTAGTTTATTTTTATCTGTTTTTTTATCATGAACAGATATTCCATCAACTAAAATCTCACCACCTTGGATATTTTCAATTGCATTTATACAATAAAGCATAGTGGATTTACCTGAACCTGAACCACCAATTACAGAAAGTACTTCACCTTTTTGTACATTTAAATCAATCCCTTTTAAAACTTCTAAATCACCAAATGATTTATGTACACCTTTTAATTCTATCATACTTTTAACTTCCTTTCTAAATTTGCTGCATATAATGAAATTGGATATGAGATAATAAAATAAAATATTCCAACACCAATCAATAACAATAATGCTTCTTGTGTTTTTGAAATCATCTCTTGAGTTGATCTTAACAACTCCATATATCCTATGACTGAAACTAATGCTGAATCTTTAATAACAGATAAAACAATATTAATCCAAGCAGGAAATACTGTTCTTAAACCTAAAGGGAAAACTATATAAATATAATCTTGCCAAAAAGTCATTCCTAAAGACCTAGCAGCTCTTCTTGTTGTACTTGGAACAGAATCAATTCCTGCTCTAGCAACTTCAGTAACAAAACCTGAAGTATAAGCAGATAAAACAATTGCTCCTACCCAGAACACTGAGATGTCAATCTCTAAAACACCCATTAATGAATAAAATAAAATAAATTGAATAATTAATGGAACAGATTTTAAAATATCTAAAAACCCATCTAATATAAAATTTACATACATATTTGAATTACTTTTTATAAAACCAAAAACAAGACCAAAAAAAGTCCCTATAGTAATTGAAACTACTGAAATCATAATTGTTCTAATTAAACCATCTAAAATAAAACTCAAATCATATACAGTAATAGTAGATAATCTAACTGCATCAATAAATTCATAGGCTAAATATAATCCAACCAATGAATAAATAAGCTTTTTTATTTGTTGATTACTCATTATATATCCCCTTTAAATAACTTATATCCAACTAATCGTGAACCAAGAAGAATAATTTTTGCCATAACAAAATACATTCCAGCAGTTACTAAATAAAACTCAAAAGTTCTAAAAGATAAAGACTGCAATTGGTCTGTTTTACCTGTAAGTTCCAACATTCCTACAAGTGTTCCCAAAGATGTCATTAACAATGCCCAAATCATTTGGTTTGTAATTGGATGATAAACCTTTCTTAAAACCTGAGGTACAATTATGTATCTATATGCTTGAAACTTAGTCATACCTAAAGACCTTGAAGCTGACATTTGAGTTGTTGCAATAGAAGCAAAACCACCTCTTAATGTTTCAGCTAAATATCCCGCATTATTAAATGTTAAAGCAGCTAATACAGCAACATAAGGACTTAAATGAATACCAAAACTACCTAATCCAAAATAGGCCATATATATTTGAAAAAGTGCTGGAGTATTTCTAGCTAATTCAATCCATAAAACACTGGGTGTTCTTAAAAACTCATTATCAGAATCTTTCCCTAAAGATAAAAATATCCCTATAACTAGACCTAAAATCATAGAAATAATTGCTACTTGAAGTGTTACAAGAGCTGCACTCAACATTTCTGGAAAAACATTCCAAACTGTAATCCAATGAAAACTATATTCAAAATCAAACATTATCAATCCTTACATTGATGTATTATTCAGAAGCAAAGCTTCCGAATAATTAATAGTAAATTCCATTGACAGTTAAGTCTCTAAGTGGCGAAGTACCAAAATATTGTTTATTTAACTCTTCATATCTTCCTGTTCTTACTTGTTGGTGTACAAAAAGATTTAAATAGTTAATAAATCCATACTCGTCTCTTTTTGTAATAATTGATACATAATCGTTATAGTTAGGGATAAATGGTCCTGCTTCATAATCTTTAAATTTTTCTAATTTTAATAATTCAGTAATTGTTGTATCACTAGAGATAATTACATCAGCTTTACCTTGTAATAAAGCTAAGTGTGCATCGTTTTCTGATTTAGATGAAAAGTAGTTTGCTTTATCAAATCCAAGTTTTTCTGCATTTTTCAAAAATTCTGTTTCAGAAACTGTACTTAAAGCTGCACTTACTTTTTTACCTTTTATATCTTCAAAAGTTTTGATTCCAGAACCTTTTTTTATCATTGCTTGTTGTTTAAATACAAAATATGGTATTGTAAAACCAACTGATTGAGCTCTTTCTAAAGTATCAGAAGTTGAACCAATAACAACATCAACTTTTCCTGAAGTAATAGCTGGAACTCTTTGTGCAAATGACATAGATTTTAATTCTAATTTAACACCTAAAGCATTTGCTAAATCACTACAATAATCAACATCAAATCCAGCTGGTTTGTTTTTTGCATCTCTATAACCCATTGGTGGGAAATCTAAAACAACACCACATCTTAATTTACCTTTTTCAAGTACCTTATCTAATAAATCTGCATTTGCACTTGCCCCAAGTGCTAAAACTGAAGTAGCTACAAGAGCCAATTTTTTAACTAATTTCATAATAATCTTCCTTTTTTTATTTTGATTTTAAAGCTTTCTTCTTTTTGCATACATGTACTATACTTTTTATTACAGTACCCTCCTTAATCAAAATCTATAAAGATTCATTTTCTCAATATCTATTTCTGGTTTTTCTTCATTTACCAATGATGTTACAATTTTTCCTGTTGATGGTCCTAAAGATATTCCAATCATTGCATGTCCTGTAGCTATAATTAAGTTTGAAAACTCTTTACTTCTACCAATATAAGGAATACCATCAGGAGAACAAGGTCTTAAACCTGCCCATAAATCTTCCATATCACTTTTTTGTATATTTGAATTGTTTATATAATTATTTGAAGCGTTTCTAATATTGTTAACTCTTCTATCAACAATAGTTTTGTCCTCACCACAAATCATCATAGTACCAGCAAATCTTACATAAGAATCATATGGTGTAATTGCAACTTTCTCTTCAGCTAAAATCATAGGTGTAGAAAAATTTAAAGCATCATTTTTCTTAACTATAAAAGAGAAGCCTTTTCCACCTTGCATAGGAATATTCAATTTAAATTTTTTAGCTATATTTGCAGTAAAAACTCCTGTTGCAAAGATATACTCATCAGCAACATACTTAGTACCTGCATCATCAACTAAAGAATCTATTTTTGAACCTGAAAGGTTTATATCTTCGATTTTGCAATCCTCTTTAAATACAACCCCTTCACTTTCTAAATAGTTTTTAATAGCAATAATTAAATCATAAGGTTGAACTCTTCCGTCATCTTCATAATATGCTGCACCTAAAACATCAAAAGATGCATTTGGTTCTAACTTTTTGATATCCTCTTTATTTAATATCTTTCCTTTTAGCCCCAGTTCATTTGCTTCTTTTATAAGATGTTCCTCTTCTAAAAGAGTTTTTTCCTCTTTACACATCATTAAAAGACCTGTGTTTTTATAATCAAAGTCAAAATCTTCATTTCCAAGAAGCTCTTTATATAAAGCTGTACTATAAAGACTAATATCTCTTAAAAAATATTTATTATTTTCAACATGCTTTTTTGTACAAAAAGAGTTAAATCTAAAAATCCATTTAACTAAATCTAAATCAAATCTAGGTTTTAGAAAAAATGGAGAGTTAGGGTTTAACATCCATTTTAAACCTTTTTTTAATACCCCAGGATTTGCTAATGCTTCAAAGTGGCTTGGTACTATTAAACCTGCATTTCCATATGAGCATTCAACTCCAATTTTATTTGATTCTAAAACTGTAACCTTATGTCCGCTTTTATGTAGAAAATAAGCAGAAAATAGTCCACTTATTCCCCCTCCAACTATTGCTATTTCTTTCATTTTATATCACCTGAAAACCATGTGCATATGGATCATCATCGTCAATTGTAATAGTATTTAAGCCAGTGATTTTTGCCCAACCTTCAATAGATGGAACAATTGCTTTATAATCAGCTAACTGAACTTCTTTTTCTATTCTTCCTATAAATTTTGACCCAATAATACTTTCATGAATAAATTCATCACCTTTTTTTAACATCCCTCTTGAGTACCATTGAGCCATTCTCGCACTAGTTCCTGTTCCACAAGGAGATCTATCAATTGCTTTATCTCCATAAAAAACTGCATTTCTAGCTGTTGAATCATCATCAATAGTTTTTCCTGTCCATTCAATATGAGATAATCCACAAATTGTCTCATTTTGAGGATGAACAAATGTATATTTTTCATTTAACTTATCTCTTAACTCTTTACTCATTGAGATAAGTTCGCTTGCTGTATAGTTTTCCATGCCTGCAAAGTTTTCTTGAGGCTCAACGATTGCATAAAAGTTACCACCATATGCGACATCAACAGTTAACTTTCCTAATACTGATGATTCAACTTCAAGGTTTGTAGAGTGTAAAAAAGATGGAATATTTACAATTTTTACTGATTTAACTCTATCTTTTTCATCTCTTGTATAAGTTGCTACAACTAACCCAGCTGGTGTTTCAATTCTTAATTCACCCTCTTTTTTAGGTGTTACAATCTCTTTTTCTATTAGAACAGTAACTGTTCCTATTGTTCCATGTCCACACATTGGTAGGCATCCACTTGTTTCTATAAAAAGTATAGATACGTCATACTCATCACTACTTGGTTGAAAAACTATTGAACCACTCATCATATCGTGACCTCTTGGTTCAAACATCAAACCTTTTCTAATCCAATCAAACTCTTTTAAAAAGTGTTGTCTTTTTTCGCTCATATTTGCACCCTTAAGTAAAGGTGCTCCCCCACAAACTACTCTTACTGGATTTCCACAAGTGTGTGCATCTACACAAAAAAATGTTTTACAAGACATTTCTAACTCCTAGTTACTTTCTCATATACTAATCTTGCTGCGGCTAAATCTTCCAATCCATGCCCCACTGATTTAAAAAGAGTTATTTGAGAATCGTTTACTCTTCCCTCTTTTGCCCCTCTTGTTAAATCAAACAAATCAGCTTTAAAATTTTTTTCGAATATTATCTTATTTTCTAACGGAATTTTTATTTCACCTGATTCTTTTTTAGCCATGTTTGTATCTATAAAAATATCAACGCTTTTTATAAACTCATCATCAGCTTCTCTCATATCAGGTTTATAAGCTCCAACTAAATCAAAATGTTGCCCCTCTTTTATGTATTTTCCAAAAATCAAAGGGTTTTGACTTAAAGTTGCACAAGAAACGATATCAACTTTTGAAATCTTATCTTCAATATTTTCTATAACCTGAATATTGTATTCAGGTAAAGAATCTGCTACTTTTTGGGCTTTGTTTTTATCTCTACCCCAAATATAAATCTCTTTTAGATCTCTAACACAGCTGTGAGCTTTTATAAGTTCGCTACTTAATGCTCCTGTTCCTATCATCAACATAGACTTTGAATCTTCTCTTGATAAATAAGAACTTGCTAGTGCTGAAGCTGCTGCTGTTCTTTTTGAAGTTAAAGGTTTTCCATCAATAATTGCTTGAAGGTCACCTTTATGCCCATCAAAAAGTATATAAATACCATTTATTGCTGGTAATTTATATTTTGCATTATTAGGACTTACTGTTAAGATTTTTGTTCCTACACTAACTCCTTCTTGCCATGCTGGCATTAAAAGTAGTGTAGAATCAATACCCTCTTGAGGGTTTTTAAAATCAAAATGTAATCTTGAAGGAACATTTATCTCATTGATAAATGCATCATTTAAAGCTTCAATTAACGATGGATAATCCAAAGCTTTAATTACATCTTCTTTTTCAATAAATCTCATAGTGATTCTCTTGTATACTTATCATTTACTATTCTTAGAATCTCTAAAGGATTTTCATCTTTAAGTTCTTCTGGAAGTAATGAGTTTGGACAATCTTGGAAACAAACCGGTCTAACAAATCTTCTAATAGCTCCTGTACCAACTGATGTAAATCTTGAATCAGTAGCAGCAGGGAAAGGACCTCCATGTTGCATAGAGTGACAAACTTCAACTCCAGTTGGAACTCCATTGAAAAGAATTCTTCCACATCTATTTTCTAAAGAAAATATCTGTTTTTTAAACTCTAGCATATCAGGCTCTTCACCCATAACTGTTGCAGTTAATTGCCCCTCTAAAGATTCAATTACTAAGTCAAGTTCATCTTTACTTTCACACTCAACTACTAAAGAGTATGGTCCAAATATCTCTTCATGAAATTTTGGATTAGAAATAAATGTTTTTGCAGTTACACAAGCAACTGTTGGTCTACCCTCAGCTCTAGTGTTTTTAAGTTTTGATTCACCTAATAACTCAATATCATTTTGAGATAAAGTTTCCTCTCTTGATTTTTCAAAAGCTTGTTGAATTGAGCTTGATAACATTGTTGAAGGTGTGATTTGTGCTATATTTTCTGATAATTTTGATTTAAACTTTTCAGAGTTTTCATCTTTAACTAAAAGTATTAGTCCTGGGTTTGTACAAAACTGTCCAACACCAACAGTAATTGAGCCTGCATAAAGTTCTGCCATATTTTCTGCATCTTTTAGAGCAGATGGTAAAAATAAACAAGGATTTATACTTCCCATTTCAGCAAATACTGGAATTGGAGTTTTTCTTTGATTAGCAAGTTCAAATAGTTTCATACCACCTTGTGTTGAACCTGTAAATCCAACTGCTTTTACTACTTCATGTAGTACAATTTGTTGACCAACAGTTCTTCCACCACCATGAACCATAGAAAAAGTACCATCTGGCATATTACATTTTTTAACTGCTTCTATAATAGCAGTTGCAATAAGCTCTGATGTTCCACTATGTGAAGAGTGAGCTTTTACAATCACTGGACACCCAGCAGCTAAAGCTGAAGCTGTATCTCCACCTGCACAAGCAAAAGCTAAAGGGAAGTTACTAGCTTCAAATACTGAAACAACTCCAATAGGTCTTAACATCTTTCTTAAATCATTTCTAGGAAGTGGTTTTCTATCTGGAAGAGCTTCATCAATTGTTGCTTCAACCCAAGAACCCTCTTTTAAAAGATTTGCAAACATTTTAAGTTGCCCTACTGTTCTACCTCTCTCACCTTCAATTCTTGGTCTAGGTAGATTTGATTCAGCTATAGTTCTTACTATAAGCTCATCTCCTAGATTCATAATTTCATCAGCTATAGTTTCTAAAAACTCAGCTCTTTGAGCTTGAGTTTTTTCTTTGTATTCAAAAAAAGCTAAATTTGCTTTTTCTAAAGCTTCATCAACCTCTTCTTTTGTAGCATGGTAAAATACTCCCTCTAATGGTTCGTTAGAGTGAATATCATATATTTTGCTACTTTTATCACCATTTGCTGATAATATATTTCCTATAAAGTTTTTACCATGTAAACTCATTTTTATCCTTTTTTATAATGCTGTTATTAAATTTTTTTTATATTATTAATAAGGATTAATCTAATAAACCTAAGCTTTCAATTCTTTCTTTTGCTAGAATATATCTTGCTTGTACATCTTCAATTTGCTCTTTAGTTAATTTCTTACCAAGAGTACGAAGTCCTCCTTCAAGATCATTATGATGAAGTCCCATTGCAAACTTAAGGTATTCCATAAGAAGTGGCTGACCATCAAGATATGAAATAGAGTTCATAGCCTGAGAAACTTTTAGAGCCTCATCCCATTCTCCTTTTAAAACATACTCCTGCATAGTTATACTAGCTTTTGGGAATATAGTACCTACACCTGTAATTCCACCGCATGCACCAGCAAGACCAGCATATACAGTTACAGTGTCAACACCTGCTAAGATTTTTAAATCTTTGTTTACTAATAACAGTGTTTCAATAATAGACACATCTATTGTAGATATTTTAAGAGCTGCTACTTCAGGTAGAGCTGCTAGTTTAATAAGAGTTTTTGTTGAGATGGCATGATAACCAGCTGCATCAGGGTTATTATAAGGCATTATTGTTACTCCTGCTTCTTTTGCAGCTGTTGCAGCAAGAGCATAGTAAGCATACATATCTTCATCGTTAGGTGTTTCTTTAGTTTTTGGAGGCATAACCATAACAGTATCTACTCCAACTTTTGCTAATCCTGTAATGATTTTGGCAATCTCTTCCTTAGTTTCTGCCGAAGCTCCACTGATTAAAGGAACATTGTTTTCCTTAGCAACTTCAGAAAGTGATTCAAGTAAAGAAAGTCTTTGCTCATTACTTAAATAACTATTTTCACCTAAAGTACCAGAAGCAACAAGTCCACCCATTTTGCTTCCACCTATTCCTTGAGCTTTTAAAACATATTCAGCCTGTCTTTTTGTTTCTTCAAAGTCAATTTCAAGGGCACCTGACTCTGACTCTTTAAACCATGTAAATACGGCTGGCATAACTGTATAAAGCCAATCTGTACTAGTTGTTTTCATCATATTACCTTTTGTCAAATAAATTATTTGACATATCCTTTTCATCTTTTTTTATTTTTATATCAGCAATAATATTTCACTAAAATACTATTGATATATCAGAAGTATATCAGATATATATCAACAGAATTATTAAATAAAACTTAATTTAAATAAAAAGTTGTATATAAATTAAACAGAATTAATACTTAAGTATTTAAGTGTTTGTGTTTATAGGGATAAGAGATTTAATATAGATTTATTTTTAGAATATTATCTTCTTCAAATAGATCTATTCCTAATGTTTTGTAGTACTCTTTGATTAAGCAAGCTAGGTTATTGTAGATATTTAAATTTATAAATCCATTTGGATAAAGATGATGTATTGAATTTAATTCGTATGTTAAATTTATAAAGGTTTCTATAAAATCTGTTTTTTCTAATTCTAAGGCAAGAAAACAATCTAATTGATTTAGATTTATATTTAATCCATTTAAATACCCTATTAAATATGATGCACTTTTTAATACAGATTCGACCTGTTTTATGCTTAATTGAATTAGATCTTCCCTTGAATTATTTATTTTGTAAGCTGTAATTTGTGTTTTTATATCTTTTAATTTATCTACTTTATATAATAAACTTTTTGCAAAGTTAATAGGATACTCTGTTTGTATTGCACTACTAGAAGATATATAATTAGCAATATATTCACTCCAGCAAACTTCAGCAATTGGATAAGTAATAGAGTTTACACCTATATACTTTTGATCTTTTATAATATTTTTAAAAGCATCAATTTTTTTATTATTATCATGTATATGTGCAAATTCATGATGTAAAATATGAAATAGTCTCTGATATTCTATTTCATTTTTATTCTTTAAATATCTTTTTATCAGTGATGTTTTTACTACTAGGTAAAATTCATAATCATATTCTGATTCTAATGTTAATACAGCAGCATAAATATCATTTGAAAGTTCAAATCTATTTTTTGAGTTATTATTTAACAAAAAAGAGATATCTCTTTTATAATTTGAACTAACTATTATATTTGTTACTCTTCGCATATCTAAAAAGCTAAGTTTTTTTATTATATGGTTTATTAATTCTAATGCCCTATTTGACTCTATTATTGATAAACCATTAATTTCTAAATTAATCTCTTTCATAATTTTGCCTTTATATAGAAATTATAAAACAGTTTTATTTTACAAGATTAATGAAGCAATATTATTAGATTTTTTTAAGCTCTATTATAGGTTATTCTTATAATATATTAATATATAAAAAGATTATAAAAGGAGATAATTATGAAAATAAAACAAACACTTGTGTTATTAGTTTCATTTACTATCATTAGCACTTTAAATGCAAATGATTTTGATTTAAGGGGAATGGGAGTTGATGTAAAAAACTATAACAATAAAACAATCACAATAAAAAGAATGGATAACGAAGAGTGTCGTTCAATAAATGGTGCAGACCCTAAAAATATTTGGTCAGGAGATTATGCAAATGAAAAACTTCCTTCTGAATGTATAAAGAAATTTGTAACAACTGTTGGTAAAATTACACCTATGAAAATTACTGATAAAATTGAAACTATAGGTGAATTAGAAGTTATTGAGTTTATAAAAGAGGCTCAAACAGATAAAAATAAACTTCTTATTGATGCAAGATTGCCTGATTGGTTTTTACAAATGAGTATTCCAACAGCTGAAAATATTCCTTTTACATATTTTAACAAAGATAAATATCCTGATGACTTTTATGATGTTTTAGATAGCATTGGTGTAGAAGAGATAAGTGAAGGAAAGTATAATTTTTCAAAAGCAAAAGAGTTAGTTCTTTTTTGTAATGGAGCATGGTGTCCTCAATCTACATTTGCCATAGAGAATCTAATTAAACTTGGATACCCTGAAGAGAAATTAAAATGGTATAGAGGTGGAATGTATTCATGGAAAATGTTAAATTTAACAACTGTATCAGAATAAAGACTACCTTTAGGTAGTCTTTATAAGAATATTTTATTAAAATCTTTCGCTATTGCTTTATCTATTTTCCCATTATGGGCAAAAGATTCTAGTACTTTTATTGCCTCATCTTTTGAAAAAGCATCTCTATATTTTTTTTGAGAAGTTAAAGATGAGTATATATTAATAACACACAATAATCTATCTTTTAAACTTAAATCCTTTGATTCTAAACAATAAGGATAACCTGAGCCATCTACAAATTCTTGTATTCTACTTGCCCAAGTATTAATATCTGCAAATCCAATTACATTAGATAATGTTTTATTTGTATAATAAGGATACGCTTTTATTTTTTTATGCTCATTTGGCTCTAACACTGTACTTTTTTCTACCAATTTTTGAGGAACAAAAAATTTACCTATATTTGTTAAACTAGCGGCAATTAAAAATGTTTGTTTATCTTTATGATCAAAATTATAAAAATCTGCAACTTTTTCACAATTCTCCAATAAATTACTTTCACCATCCATCATTTTATAAAAAATAGTAGTCATAGATAAAATTTGTTCAAAGTCTAGAGCTTGTGTATAATCGAATAAAGATGAAAATATAAAAGTCAACATCTCTTGTTCATTTTGCAAATCTAGCCAAAAGGATTCAACTTCACTGAACTCCATAAAACATTCAACTATATCTGAAGAGAATAAAACTAGTTCATTTTTTTTCACAAAATCAATGATTTTTTCTCTATTTGAAATATCTTTCGTAGATAAATTAAACTGGGTATCTATAATATCTACAAAAGCAATAAACTGGGAAAACAAAGGTATTTCATCCCCTTTTAATCCAAAAGTTCCACTTCCATCATAATGTTCACAATGATATTTAATAATATCTTCTTCATTTGTTAAAAAAGGAAAAGATTTAATATATTCTTCACCTAATAAACAATACTCTTTCCCTTTTTTATTAGTTTGTTTTAATGCAATATTATGAATCAAAGAGTATGAGCAAATATCTGAAAGATATTTTTCTTCATAATTAAACTCCTTTGCCAGCTTTAATGCTATAAAAGCAATTTTTTTTGAATGGATTAAATCTGTATTATAATAGTGATTTTCTATCGCATCTAAAGGATAAGAGAGCGCTAACAAAAAATTATTTAAATTAAATTGAATCTGTCTTTTTTTATCCATTACAATTCCTGTGTTTTAATAAGAGATGCTACTATATATTTTCTAAATATTATTTAAAATATGATAATTTTATACAATTTATTATATAATTAATATTTATATTTATTTGGAGTTACTTTGAATTATAATAATATGCTAAAATTCAAGAAAATAGTATTTATAGCATTTTTCTTATATTTATTTGTTATTTATTTTATTTATCAGGATAATAAAAATAGTGAAATAAATAATGAAAAAACAAATTTACAAGATGTACTTATTCAAACAAAAGCTATTAGAAAATATGTAAGTAATGACCAAAAAGATGAAATATATGAATTACAGAAAAAAGGTATAGTTTCATACCACTATTTTACTTCTCCTTTATTATCATCAACTTATAGTGCAAATAAAGTCAATGAATACTACAATGAGTTTAAAAAAAGTCTAAATCTACCACCAATAGATATTAGATTTGCTTCACCAAATCCAAGAAACCCAAGTAATATGACAAGCAAAGAGGAAAAAAAGATTTTAGATCAATTTATTGATGGAAAAATCAACTCTTATGAAACAATTAAAAAAACCAAAAATGGAGATATTTTATATTTGGCTCTTCCTACAAGAAAACTTGAAGCTAAATGTATGAAATGTCATGATACTCCTGAAATTGCACCTAAACAACTTGTTGATATGTATGGAGATACTGCTGGTTTTGGAGAAAAAGAGGGAACAATCAAAGCTCTTATGTCTATAGAAAAACCTTTAAATGAAGCCTATAAAAAAGCTTTTAACCAAACTTTCAAATCGGCTATTTATATTTTAATTGCAACATTAATATTTGTTTATTTTTATTATAATTTTAATAAAAAAATATATCTAAAAAATAAAGAACTTGAAAAACTTAATAAAAACCTTGATATAAAAGTCAAAGAACGAACTACTGAATTAAATAATTCAAAAATTCAACTTTTAAATGTAATAAATAGTAGTGAACTAGGCTATTGGGATTGGGAAATAAATACTAAAAAACTTTTTGTAAATGATATATGGCTTGATATGATAGGCATAAAGAAAGAAGATTTTAATGATACAATCTCTGAATGGTTTGATAAAATTCATCCAGAAGATTTTCAATATGTAACTTCAACAATAGATAATGCTTTTAAAAAAGAGATATCATTTTCAATAGAATATAGAATTAAACACATTAATAATAATTATATATGGGTTGAATGTGTTGGTGGTGTTGTACAAAGAGATTCTAATGGTAAAGTTATTCAAGCTTGTGGAATCCACAGAAACATTGATGAAAAAAAATCAAATGAAAATATAGTCAAAGAACAAGAACTTCTGATTCAAAATCAAGCAAGAGTAGCATCTATGGGTGAAATGTTAAAAAATATTTCTCATCAATGGAAACAACCACTTTCTATAATAACAACTGTTGCAAGTACAATGAAACTTTCATATGAATTTAATCAACCAATGAAAAATAAAGAGATTATTGAATTCTCAGAAAAAATTCTAGACAATGGTAATTATTTGGCAAAAATCATAAATGATTTTGCTTCATATTTTGATAATAATATACAAAAAAAAGAGGAATTAAATTTAGCAAATACTGTTAATAAAATAGTAAATATGATGAGATCAGAAATTGATTCAATTAGATATATTACTGATGTTGATGAGGAGTTATTTCTTTATATTAATGAAAACTTTTTTACTCAAGCATTATTAAATATAATAAATAATTCTCACGATGCATTTAATATAAATTCGATTGAAGAGAAACATAAATTTATTTTCATAAGTGCTAAAAAAATTGAATCTAATATAGTTATAAATATCAAAGACAGTGCAGGAGGGATAGAAGAAAATATTGTAAATAAAATATTTGAACCTTATTTTACAACTAAACACCAAAGCTTAGGTACTGGAATTGGATTATATATGACAAATCAAATTATAAGTAAACATTTAAAAGGTACAATAACTGTCAAAAATAGTGAATATCAATTTGAAGAAAAACAATTAAAAGGTTGTGAATTCACCATCATTGTTTCATCTTAATTTTACTCAAATGAAACCCCTTAATTATAAAATATAATTATATATTAATTTTTACTTTATATAATATTTTATAATTATAATGCAGGGAGAAATATGAAAAAAACTATTAGTTCAATATTAATTCTAAGTACAGTTTCATTATTTGGTTTTGATTACAATCTTAAACCTGAAAAAGTTAATGAAAATACATGGTGTTTTCTTGGGAAACTTGAAGCTCCTTCTAAACAAAATGGTGGTTTTATGTCAAACCATTGTTATGTTAATACAGGAAAGAGTTATGTTTTAATTGATTCAGGAGGAACATATGAAATTGCAAGGCAAGCATATGAGCAAATGAAAAAAACTGATAACTTACCAGTTGATACAGTTATATTAACTCATGAACATGATGACCATTGGTTAGGAGCTTCTTTTCATAAAGAAAAGTTTAATTCTACGCTTATAGGTTCCTCTTTAATAAATAAAAATTATAATGAAAATTCTAAAACAAGAATGTTCAAAATGATAACTTCAGATGCTATAAAAAACACTAAAATAGTAAAATTAGATAAAGAGATAAAAGAGCCTACTATTTTAAATATTAATGGATTTGAATTTCAAATAATTCCTGTGGGAACAAAAGCTCATACAAGCGATGATTTATTCGTTTATGTACCTCAAATAAAAACTCTTTTTTCAAGCGATTTAGTAATGAACGGAAGAATAACATCCAATAGAGATGGTTCAGTGATAGGTCAACTAAAAGCTATAAAAATGATTGAAGAGATGGATTATAAAAACCTAATTCCTGGACATGGTTTAGATACAAGCAAAAATGCAATAAATGAAACAAAACAATATTTCACACTATTAAAACAAAGAGTACTAGAAGCAATTGAAGAAGATGTTGGAGCTGCTAATATAACAAAAGTTATAAAGATGGAAGAGTTTAAAAATAAAGCTTTATATGATGAATTAAATTCTAGAAATGTATTTGATGCCTATGGGGAATTAGAATTTTATGAAGAGGAATAAATTATTCCTCTTCTAACATTTCAGTTATAGCTTCAATTGAAGTATCTGTCATATCTAAATCTATATGCCCTGCCCCTTCAACTTTAATTAGTTTTGCATTTAAACCTTTTTCTTTTGCAATATCAAAAAATGATGTAGTAACTTCAGGTTTAGATATTTCATCTTTTGTTCCATATATAAAAAGAATTTTTGCCTCTTTATTAACATCATCAATAACATCAACTAATGATATTAAATCACCTTTTTCCTCTTTATGAATATCATATCTACCACCTGCAAGTGCAATGTTTTGGATTAAATCTGGTTTTAATCCCATTAGTGTAGCACCCATCATAGCTCCTGCACTATGCCCAATATAAGTAACTTCTTCAGCATTATATTTTTCTTTCAAAGATGAGATTAATTCACCCAAAAATAAAACATACTCTTTTTTTGCTGCTAAGTTTTTAACACCTTTATGAGCTAAAGATGTAAAATTGTTTGTTGATGAACCTGAATACCCAGGAAGTGCAACTGCAATTGTCGTCAAATCAGTATTCATATTCATAGTTTCTGCAAAAGGAGCATATCTACCTAAAGTATTTGTTCCTTCATCCCAAGTACCATGTACAATTACTACAATTCTATCATTTGATTCACCCTTATAAGCTCTATATTCAATACACTCACCACCGGCAAAAATAAAATTGTTTTTTGTACACTCTTCTTTACTAATTTTACTTGCTTGTAAGCTTAAAGAGAAAGCAAAAAACAATAGTAACAATGAAACTTTTTTAAACATTTTAACTCCTTTTTTGTGTTTGATTTATTCTATAAAAATAGGCTTAGTTCTATATTTATTTTTTATTATAAATAAATATAGAAACTAAATTTAATGTAGTTATTTATTATATAAGTTTAGTAAGCGATTATACCTACATATCCTGCAACTTGTCTTTCTATAAGTTCAACAATACCTGCTTGAACATAAGATACACCATCTATAAAATCATCTTTAGTCCACTTCATTGTTTCCATAGTATTTTTACACACTATGAACTCAACATCATACTCCATTAATGAATTTATTCTTGTTAATGTAGCTTTATCATAATCCTTTTTTAAGGCCCTTACACCATTTCCATAGGAGATTACAACAACTTTTAAACTCTCTTCTGGATACTCTTTTAAAATGTTGTAAATTGTACTTAAATTGTGATTTACTTTTTTTAAATCTGAATCATATAATTGTATAGCAACTTTTCTTGGTTCATCAAAAGTTGGTTGAGGGTTACTAAATGTTGATTCAGCATAACTAAATATAGTTATAAATACAAATAATAAAATTTTTTTCATCTTAATCCTTTATGACGCAATGTAATCAATATTTTCTTCTAATATTTCTATTTTAGAATTCTTAGAAATTTTACCGCTTTTTTCTATTTTACAATATAATCCTCTAGATTTTTTTAATAACTTTGGTAACTTTTTATCAAAAACTGACAAATGGTTACAAATAGTACATTTCTCAGTAATTATGATGATTGCATCATCAATTTTGATCTTAGTTCCAATATTTAATTCATGTGGATTAAAGTCAAAAAGAATATTTTCACCTAAACTTCCATACTCTAAGTCAATAGAATACTCTTTTGCTATATCATAACTATATTTTCCAACAATCATTACAGTTTTATCTAAATCATCAGCTGCAAATTTATCATCTTTTATTCCATAATTAAATATCAGTTCTAAAGTATCAACTTGTGGTCTTGGTAATCCACTTTGTCCAACTTTGGCACTAAATGTATCTAGAATTTTCATTATTATAAATTTTCCTTTAATATTTGTAAAAAGTCTTTTTTAACCCAAGCTCCAGGATAAGTATGTAAAAGCTCTCCACTTGTAGTTAAAAAGAAAAAAGTAGGAGTCATCCCTTTAAAATATTTTTTTAAATCAAATGGTAATTTAACAAAATCAACATCAACTTCTAAAAATATAAAATCCTCATTTATCGCTTCTTCAACTTCAGTTAAAGACAAAACTTCTTTTTTCATTTTTTTACAGAAATAGCAAGTTTGAGAAGTGGCAAATACAATTATCTGTTTCCCCTCTTTATTAGCTTTTTCTAAAATCTTTTTTTCATCATAATCTTTTGTTAAAACTTTTACTGGCTTTGGATTCTTTTTTAATCTATCTTCTTTATACCCCATAAAATACTGTGCTAAAAGCTCTGCCTCTTCATCACTTATATCCATTGGATCTTTTTTCTTATAATACTTTAATACATGTGCATCACAAATACTATCATTTATATCAGGGTTAGCTAAATAGTTTTTAAGATACTCTTCTATCTCAATTGATCTCATCTCAGGATCATTTGGATCACCAATTTTTTTACTACTCTCCATAATTGCCCAAGCTAACATATTTTCTGTTGGTATAGTTAAATTAAGTAGTGTATTATTTCTTTCAAAGAAATTCTCTTTTAGTTTTTTAAATGAAATATATGATTTATGACATGTAGAACATTTATTTTTAAATAGAGTTTCTCCCTCTTTAAAGTCTGCATTTAAATTTACTACTAAAAAAATAGAAAATAGTAAAAAAAATCCCTTTTTAATCATTTTTTCTCCTTCAACTTAACAGATATTTTAAAATAAATATCTATTAAATTGAAGAAGAGATAAAGTATCTCTTCTTAATTTAATTAAATGATTCCAGGATTCCCTTTGATACCTACGATATCAGGAGTATCAACTTTTAAGTTAGCTATATGTTTAACATTTTTTAAGTATGCTTCAACAGTTTCCCAAACTGGTTCACCCGGTGACTTAGAACCAACGGTAGACCAACCTGCAACTTTATAGTTTTTGCTAGGAACAATTTTTTCTCCAGTTTTTGTAAGTGTAATTTCCGAAATTCTTTCACCCATTTTTGCAGTTGGATTGATTTTATAAGAGATTCCACCTGTTCTAACCATATCTCCACCTTGTTGATAAAAAGGATCAGGATTAAATAAATTATCAGCTACATCTTCTAAAATATCTTTTATCATTTGACCTGTTCTATCAGCAACATAGGTTTCTGGATATGTCATTGCTGTTTGTGTCATAAGATCATCAAAAGTAATTGCTTGACCAGGCATAACAGATGTTCCCCATCTAAATCCAGGAGATAAAGAGATTTGTGCATCTTTAATATCAGTTAAAGCATCACAGATGATCTGATCCCAAGAACCATTAAAATTGCCTCTTCTAAATAAAGTTTCTTCTGTAGTTGCAATCTCTCTTGTTAATTCTTTCATAAAAGGTGCTCTTACATCTTGAATATATTTTTTCATAGAAGGCTCTTCTGGAATTAAATCAGAAAAAATTGGAAGAAGTGTAAATTTGAAATCTTTTACTTTTCCATTTTGAATATCTAAATCAAGTACATTTAAGAATTTACCATTTGAACCAGCATTACAAACATATGTAACACCATCTTCATTTTTAACAGGATATGCTTCAGGTACACCATCATGTGTATGTCCACCCATAATAAAATCTATTCCAGTTACAACCTCTGCCATTTTTTTATCTGTATCATACCCATTATGAGATAATACTATAACAGCATCTGGTTTTTCATTTTCTCTAATATCATTTACTATATCTTGCATATTCTCATCATTAATAGAGAAAGTCCAATCAGGTATAAATCTTTGTGGATTAGCAATAGTAGTATAAGGGAAAGCCTGACCAATAATAGCTACTCTTGCATTTCCTAATTTTTTAATTGTATATGGTTTAAATGCATAACCTTCATCAACATCATATGCTTGCATTGCAATATCAGTTTCTTCAAATAAAGCATCCTCTTTAACTTTTACGTTTTGTGCTAAAAACTCAGCATCAAGCATTTTTACATTTTCTAAAACTTCTTCAGCTTTATAAGTAAATTCCCAGTGTCCAACGGCTACATCTACACCTAGAAGATTCATGGCACCAACCATATCTTTACCTCTAGTATAAAGAGCAGTAGCACTTCCTTGCCAAGTATCACCACCATCTAATAATAAAGTTTTTTCTTTACCAAAATTGTTTCTTAAAAAATCTACAACAGTTTTAATCTGTGCAAAACCACCAGTTCTACCCATTGCTTTTGCATGTTTTTCAAAGTTTACACAAGAATATGCATATTCTAGTCTTTTGTTACCTTTTATTCCATAATAATCCAAGAATTTTTCACCAACAATATGTGGTGGTTTTCCAAAATTACTATCAAATCCTAAGTTCACACTTGGCTCTCTAAAATACACTGGTAAAAGTTGTGCATGAGAGTCTGTCATATGCATAAGTCTAGCATTTCCAAATGGCTTAAGTTTATAATAATCCTCAAGCTTATTAGTATCTGTCATTCTAGTATGTGAATTAGCAAATACAGGTGCAGCACCAAGTACTGCCATCATATAAACAAATTCTCTTCTACTTAATTTACTCATTTAATTAATCCCTTCAAATAAATTTAGAGACATTTCTAAATTACTTACCAGATCCTACTACTGTAAAACCTAAAGATGCCCAAGCTTGCATACCACCTCTGTAGTATTTGATTTTTTCAGCTGGATATCCCATTTTTAATAATGCAAATTTTGCATTTTTAACCATACCTGGAGTTTGTCCACACCAATAACCATTGCAATATAAAGCTAAAGTTTTTGCTTTAGAAAAATCAAGTGTTCCATCCTCTTTTTCAACAACACCCATTTCATCTTCCATCATCTCAATAGCAGTATCTCTTTCATCAAAATTTGTAAATGGAACATTTACAGCACCTGGTATTCTAAGCTTAGCATACCAACCTGGTTTTCTTGAATCAATAATTGCAATAGTATTATCAGTTTGTGCTTTTTTCATATATTCAATAAACTCTATTTCACCTACAGTTTCAACACCTGGTGCTAAAGTCATTGGTTGAGGAGTCCCTCTATTTGTAGTATCATATAATGGTGAAATTTTATTACCTGCTGTTTGATTTCTCATAAGAGTAAATTTTTCTCCATTTAGATTCATTTCAATAGATTTAACACCTTTTGAAATTGGTACAAATTTTTCGTCACCTTCTGCTATAGCACTTACAGAACAAATTCCAGCTACAGCTGACGCGATAAGTAATTTTTTTAGAATTGTCATTAGTTTTATCCTTAATTTCATTTCATATCTGTTTTAAAAGTAAAAAAGTCAAGATAAAATCTTGACTTTAAAATTTAATATTTGTATCCATCACCTGGAATAGCAAGTCTCCAAGTTTTTTCAGCTTCTGCTGATTGTGCTAAAGCAGAGATTGCAAATTTACAAGCTCTTTGAGCTGCATAATCAGTAGGTAGTTTTGTTTTAGATGGTTTTCCTTTAAATGTTAAAGGATTTACCTCTTTTGCTCCTGTTTTAATCGCCTCTTCAACAGAAATGATTAAATCTGAATTATTTACAGTAAGTCTTCTATACTCTAAACCTTTTGCCTTAGCAACTTCATTATATTTTTTAGCTGTTGCAATTACATTTTCAATACCATTTTTTTCTACACTACATACAACTTTTTCATCTTCATTAACAGCTGATGCTATACTTGGTGAAGAAGAACTTACACAAGCAGTCAATGAAAACATAGCTGCTGTTACTAATGATAAATTTAATAATTTTTTCATAATAATCTCCTACTTATTTTCTTATATCTGGACCGTCAATTTTCATACCATTTGACATATATGCCATGAAAAATAGTAGTTCTTTCATCTCTTTAGAATCGTTTGCAGGTGGCACTTGACCTTGATCTTTAATACATCCTGACATTCTTCTTTCTAAAGTTCCTAAACCATCATTATTTTTATCACCAGCTGCCCATTTTAATCTATAAACAGGGAAATGAGTAACTTGTCCTAAGAAAGGAGATAAACTTTCGTTTCTAACTCTTTGTCCTGCACCTTGAACATGGCATTCAGCACAACTAAGTTTTAGATAACCTCTTTGAGTATAATAATACTTTTTACCTCTTTCATAAGCAGCAGCTGCTTCTGCACTATCAATTTTTACATCAATAGTTTTTTCGTCATCTTGTGCTGATTTAGCAAAGAAAGCCTCTAAATGTGCAATTTTACCTTTAGTCGTTTTCCATGCTTTTTCACCATTTGAAGTAAGACATTGGTTAATAGCAACTGTTAAAGTTTGTACATCTTTTTTTGTTTCATCAAAATATGGATACATTGAACCTGCTTCTGCAGGGTTAGGGAAACAATCTTGAAATGATTTACCATTTGCAAACGGTTTTTCATAAAGTGCTTCACCATATTCAATGAATTCTTCAGTTGGAGGAAATTCTTTAATCTCTTCATAAGACATTCTTCCATTTTTAGAAAATGAATAGTTTCCTTCTGAAAAATCTTGAAATTTTAATCCACTAATAAAATTATTTTCTAACTCATCATCTGTTGAATAAGGAAAGAAAACATTTTTATCTTTTAATGGATTATCAAATTTTGCTTCAAAATATTTTACTAAAGCAATTCTATCTTTTTCAGCTTGTGCATTAAAATCTGAAGCATTTAATGTACAAGTAGCTATTGCAACAAGTGCAGCTGTTTTTGCAATTTTTAATAACATACATATCTCCTTAAGTCTTTTTAACCACTCCAAAGAGTGATTAATTATTTAATTTTTTGTTTATCTGCTTGAGTATTACCTTTTAAATCAACCCAAGAAAACTCAACTTCATCACCTTTTTTAGCTCCAACAGCATCTGCGTTGAACATAAATTTCATATAAGGATTTTTTGATAAAAATTGACTTGTAGAAACTTCATATACTATTTTTCCATTTACTTTTGCTACAACATAAGTAATGAAATTTGCTTCTTTTTTTGCTCTTTCAGCTTCTTGATAACTTAACATATCGTGTTTAGCAAGTGCTTTAACAGTTACAACACCTTTTTTTAATTTTGCTTTAATTCTAGTTTTAGCCATTATAATTCCTTTTTTCTATTTATTGTTTTGTAAAATTTATTTAATCTTTAATGATAATTGAACTAAATCAACCACCACATCCACCGATTGTTACTTTTACATCTTTAGATGCAGAATATAATTTACCACCATCTTCAACAACTGCTGTAACTTTTCCAGTTTTTGCCATTTTGATTCTAATACCATAATCAATAATTCCACCTTCTGGAACTGTAAATACAGCAACAGTTGTTTCTGGATTAGCATCTTGGAATATTGCAACTTTTGAACCTGATTTTGCAGTAACTGTAACAGGAATAACTGCACCATTTTCAGCGATGTCAGGAGCACTTAACTCAACATTACCTTCAACTGTAGCTGAAGTTCCAAATAACTCTTTAATAGCTACATCAACTTTTTTTGCTGTAAATGCCTTAGGCTTTGTTTCTCTAAAGTTAACAGCACTTAACGTACTTGGTGCCATTGAAACAGCTAATGCACCTAAACCTAAACCTAAAAAATTTCTTCTGTTTATCATATCTTTTCCTTTTTAAATTTATTAATCTATTGTTTTTAAATAAGCAATAACTGCTTTTATTTCACCGTCACTTAACCATCCATTTTTACCAAATGCAGGCATTTGTGAAATTGGATTATCAACATTTGGATCATATATTTTATTATATAATGCTTCATCAGGCCAATATTTTAAGGCTTGAAGTTTTGGTCCCATGCTTCCTGGTCCATCAATATTTTTTCCATTTGCAGCATGACAAGCTAAACAGTTACCCAGATTTTTAGTATTAAAAATCTTTTCACCTTTTTTTACTAAATCTTCATTAGCTGAAGATAAAGTAACAGCAAGTGCACTGATAGCTGTTGCAACAGCTAAACTTTTGATTAATTTCATTGCTTTCTCCTTTATTTACTAGAGTTGATCATAAAATCAACAATCTTTTTAAAATCTGCATCTGATAAATCAGCACCACCTTTTGGAGGCATTGCATTAATTCCATTGATACCATTAGCATAAACTACATCTTTACCTTTTGCTAAAACTGCATCCCAAGCATCTTTATTACCAACAACAGGTGCACCTATAGCTTCATTTGCATGACAAGCTGCACAATATGTTTCATAATCTTTTTGAGCTTGACTCACCTCTTTAGCACCAGCAACTTTCCATGATCTTTCAGTAGATGCAGGTGGTTCAAAGTCATTAAGTTCATTTTTGATTCTAAGAACTGGTACTTCACCTTTAATACAATCATTCATACATCTTGTACCTGTACCATAATTTTTAGAGTCACTTAAAAATGCTTTCATATTTTCTACACCTTTTTTAGGATCTTCAGGTGTATCTACATTTGGATAAAATCCATCTCTATTAGGCATTTTTATTTTTAAGAAGTTTTCTTTATCTAATACATATTCATCATCTAACTCTTCACCATCAATCTTAACACCATTTTCCATTAATAAATAAGCTACTAAAGCATATGTTTCACTATTTGATAATGATTTTGGATGAGGGAAAGGCATAGCATCTTGAATATACCAAAATAAAGTACTTGCATATGGCCAGTATGTACCAATTGTTTTCACAGGTGGCTCAACACCCGGATTTTTGTCGGCTGGGTTTAATAATTGATTTTTTAATGAACTTGTAGAAGAACTACCTGCTGATAATGTTGGATAACCTTTACCACCAGTACCAAATTCACCATGACACATTGAACATTGTGAATCATAAAGTTCATTACCCCATTCTACTGAACCTTCTGCTTTTTTTGGATTACCATCTTCATCAAGAACAACTTTTCCATTTTTAGTATCAAACTCCGGCAGTCCTGTTCCATCAGGCATTACATCAATATTCCATGCTGCTATTTCTGTTTTTGTTGGTGTTCTACCATTATTGTATTTTTCTACTTTTTGAGTATTTACATGATAAGAAGTATATTTACCATCTTTTACCTCATATTTAACAGCTCCATCAACAGATCTGCTGTTATTAGAAGCACATGCAGTAATTAATAATGATGTAGCAACTATACTTAAACCAACTAATGTTTTTTTAAGCGTGATGTTTTCTAATGTGAACATTATTAACCTCCCCATTTGCTTTTACTTCCCAAGTAACAATTGCATTTCTGTGATATACAGATTCTACACCTACTACAGAAGTTTCTTGATCAATAGTTGGTTGAACATTGCCTGCATCATCTACAGCCCTACTAGATAAAAACATAGGTTTCCCTTCCCATTTAAATATATAAGAGAATCTTGTCCATGCTTTTGGTAAAACTAATCCTTTTAAACTAGCTTCAACCCAATTATCACCACCATCAAAAGAAATATCAACATGCTTAATTGTACCGTGACCAGACCAAGCTAAACCTTCGATTTCAACTAAATCACCTTTTTTAAGGTTAGTCCAAGGTTTTTCAGGACATGGTGAAGTAACTACAGAATTAACTTCATTTGGCCAGAAATATTGAATTGCTTTTCCAGTTTTTTGTAACATCGTATATTTTGATGTTTCCTCTTTTGAATGCCAAGGTTTATCTGAGAATTCTAATCTTTTTAACCATTTAGTATTTAGATTACCTTCCCAACCTGGAACAATAAGTCTTAGAGGATAACCTTGTTCAGGTCTTAATGCTTCTCCATTTTGTCCCCAAACAAGCATTGCATCATCTAAAGCTTTTTCTACAGGTATTGTTCTTGGGTTACCAGCATTATCACTACCTTCTGATAACATCCATACAGCATCATCTTCTAAACCAATATCATCTAATACTGTTTTAAGCATAACACCTGTCCATTGTGCACAACTCATCATACCTTTCATGAATTGAAGATTGTTAAATTGTGGCCCTCTCCATCCAGTTGAACCATTTGCAGGACACTCAATAAAGTAAATTCTACTTTCACTTGGATATTTTTTTAAGTCATCTAAAGTTAAAACAACTTCTCTTTTAACTTTTCCATGAATCATTAATCTAAATTTACTTGGATCTACATGTGCAGTTCCTCCGTGATCTCTTGTAAAGAAAAGACCATTTGGAGTAATTATACCTTCAGACTCATGTACAGGACACATAGATACTGATGCATATGCATCACCTGAAGATAAAAGATCTGTTGTTCTTCTAGTATTATTGTGTTCATAAGGTGAAGGTATCCCATATAGATTTTTAGTAACCGGATCACCTAGTTTTACTCCCCATTCAGCTTCTTCAACTATAGCAGCATCATCTGCTTTTAGTTTAACTGGAGATAAAACATTTGCTGCAGCAATAGCTCCCGCTGAATAAACTGCAGTTTTTCTAAAAAAGTCTCTTCTACTTAGTTTTTTTTCATCAACAGTAGAAAGTTCTTTTTCAGAATTTTTGATAACTTCCGTCATTATTCCTCCTTAAAAAATCAGTTACTAACGCAAAACCAAAAATAAATTTACTTTACTTATAATAGTTATAAGTACCCCTAATATTGGGTTCCATAAAAGTAAATTTACTTAAACTTATACGTATCATAACACCCAATTATATAAGTTTTTGTTATATAATGATGTATCTATTATTACGATATTTTTTCCTTAAGTCAATTATTTTTTAACTTATATTTTAAAAAATTTCTTTTCGTAACATAATTAATACATCTTGCTATTTAGATGCTATTTTAAACATAAAAATAGCTTAATTTAGACCTCTAAAGTGAACTTTTTTTTAGTATATGTTAATATTCCGTCAATAATATATGGAGCAAAATATGAAAAAATATATCAATTATGAAGAGTCTTTAACAATACTAAGTAATATAGAATTTAAAGGAAAAAATAAGGAAAAACTTTTTTTAACGAATGCACTCGGTAAAACCATAGCTGAGGATATTATAGCGAATGGTAATTCACCAGAACACCCTACTTCTGGTATGGATGGGTATGCAATTAAATTTGAAGACCAAAAAAATGAATTTATAGAAATAATAGATAAAAATCCTGCAGGTTCTGTTACAAGTTCTGAAGTAATAACAGGTACAACTATTAAAACATTTACTGGTTCACTTATGCCAAAAGGAGCTGATACTTTAATACCAGTTGAAAATGTTGAAGTAAAAGATAATAAAATTTACATAACAAATAGTGTACCTAAAGGTTTTGCCGTAAGAGATATTGGAGAGAACTATAAAAAAGATGAAATACTTATAAAAGCAGGTTCAACTATAGGCTTTGCAGAAATAGGTGTTTTAGCATCATTAAATATAGCACAGGTTTATGTATCAAAATCTCCAATTGTAAGTATTGCAAGTACAGGAAGTGAAATATTAGATATAGGAGAAGAACAAACAAATAATTCTCAAATAAGAAGTTCAAATCATCTTACTGTTGAAGCAATTGCTAAAAAAGCTGGGGCTAATACAATACAAATGGGGATAGTAAAAGATGATATAGATACTATAACTGAAATGATGACAAATGCTTTAGAGACTTCAGATATATTAGTAACCACTGGTGGAGTTTCAAAAGGTGATTATGATTTTGTACAAGATGTAGTTAAAGAGAGATTAGGTGCAGAAGTTTTATTTCATGGAGTAAAAGTTAAACCTGGTGGTCCCCTATTAATTGCAAAAAAAGATAATAAACTTATAATCTCTTTACCGGGATTTGCATACTCTTCAACTGTTTGTGCTATTTTATATCTTATACCTATGATATATAAATTTATGGATACTAAAAAAGAGCATAAAATTGTTAAAGCAAGAATAGATAGAGATTTTCCAAGAAAAATGCCAAAAACAGTATTTACAGCTTGTAATATTAAATATGAAGATGGTGAATATAAAATTGATTTTGATGGTAAAAAACAAGGAACAAGTGCAATTTTAACTAATATGCTAGGAGCATCTGCTTTATTAATTCAAAAAGAAGATAGTGAAGATATTAAAGCTAATGATTTAGTTGATGTATTATTGCTAGATGAATTGAAATAATAATGAAAGAGGGACAAGTATATTTATTATTAGCTATATGTGTTTTAATCTGGTCTGGTAATTTTGTATTAGGAAGATTTGTAAGCTCTGAAATGCAAGCAGTTGAACTTGCATTTTTCAGATGGTTATTTGTAGTTATATTAACAATACCCTTATTGTTTAAAATAGATATTAAAAAAGTTATTAGAGTTTATAAAGAAAATTTTCTATTTCTTACTTTTTTAGGTTTTATTGGTATTACACTATTTAATACTTTAGTTTATATTGCTTTACACACCACAACAGCCACAAATGCTTTATTGATTAATTCAATTATTCCTATACTAATATTAGTTTTTTCTTTTATTATTTTAAAAACAAAAATTTCTAAACTTCAAACAGTAGGAATATTATTATCTACTTTTGGAGTTGTATTTTTAGTTTTAAAAGGTGATTTGTCAAATATACTGCATTTGGAATTTACTAAAGGTGATTTATGGATTATTGCTAGTTCTATTACTTGGGCTACATATTCAACACTTATAAAATTAAAGCCAAAAACCTTATCTCACTTAGAGTTATTTATACTTTTAGTTTATATAGGATTTATTTTATTATTGCCTTGGTATCTAATTCAAGGTTATAGTTTAGATAGGGAGATAACTATATTAAAAAACAATTGGTATTTTTTTATATATGTTTCATTATTTGCATCTTTAACTTCATTTTATCTATGGCACTTAGGTATAGAAGAGATAGGAGCAGAGAAGACTGGTCAATTTACTCACTTAATGCCTCTTTTTGGAGCTACACTAGCTTTTATATTTTTAGATGAGTTACCACACCTTTACCATCTAATTGGTGCTTTATTTATTGCTTTGGGGATTTATATATCTTTGTTTATAAAAAAGGTAAAAAAGTAGTCTTAAATTAAGACTACTAATCCTCTAGTAGTTTTTGAGAATCAATTCTTTTTTTAGTTTTAACACCAAGTTCAATAAACTCTTCACTTCTTCTAATAAGATTTCCTTTACCTGTTGAAAGTTTATTCATAGCATCATCATAAGCTTTACTTGTTCTATTAATATTAACTCCAATAGCTTCCATATCATTTACAAAACTAGCAAATTTATCATATAAATCAGCTGCCTTTTTAGATATTAATAAAGCATTTTCATTTTGATGTTCATATCGCCAAATATTTTCTATAGTTCTTAAGGTAGCAAATAAAGTTGAAGGAGAAACAAGCATAATATTGTTTTCAAATGCTGTTTTAAAAAGATTGTTATCCATTGAAGCAGCTAACATAAAAGCACCTTCAATAGGAATAAACATCAAAACAAAATCTAATGTTTTAACTGCTTCTATATTTTCATAACTTTTAATACTAAGACCCTTAATATGTGCATAAATTGATTTAATTAGCTCTTTTGATGCTATTTCTTTTTCAACATCATTTTGTGCTTCATTATACTTTACATAAGCATTTAAAGAAACCTTTGAATCAATAACTATATCTTTTTCTTGAGGAAGGTGAACTATAACATCTGGTCTTAGTCTTTTTCCATTTTCATCTGTAAATGAGCCTTGTGTACTGTATTCTATACCTTCTCTTAATCCTGTTTGCTCTAAGATTTTAGAAAGTATTAATTCTCCCCAATCACCTTGAGTTCTATTTTCACCCTTTAAAGCTTTCGTTAAATTTATTGCATCTTGAGAGATTTGATTGTTTAAATCTTTTAGATTTTTTATTTCTGTAAGTAAAGAAACCCTTTGTTTTGTTTCTTCATTATAAATATCATTTACCCTCTTTCCAAAAGATGACAATTGTTCTTTAAAAGGATTTAACATCTGATTTAAATTGTTTGATGATTTTTTATTATTTTCTTCAAAAAGTTTATTTGCAAGATTTTCAAACTCTTCTTTTAATCTTACTTTTGAATTTTCTAAAAACTCAATTTTCTCTTTTAAATTTTCTTCTTGTATTTTTGCTCTACTTCTTTCATGTTCTAAAGTTTCTGCAAAATTTGTTTCTATAAGCTCTATTTTTTCTTCATATGATTTATCTTTTAAAGATAAAGACTCTTCAAATTTTGAAATTGTAGTTTTAAGATTAGATACTAAAGATTCGTAAGAGTTTTTTGTTAGTTCAAGTTTGTCTTCTAACATATTTACTTTTTGTCGCAGAATCAGCCAAACTACTAATCCTGCAACAAGTAAACCTGCTAAAAATGATATAACTGTTAATAAATTATTATCAATTTCCATCAGCGTAAATACTGTCCTTTAGTGCTTCTTCACTATTTTCATGAACATTGTAACCTAACTCTTTAAATCTCTCAACTAACGGAGGATGAGAGTAGTAAAAGAATATATATAAAGGATGAGATAGTGGAAATGATTTATTTTCATTTGCAAGTTTTAATAAAGCACTTATCAAATCCTCTTTACTTTGCATATTTGATCCAAACTCATCAGCTGCATATTCATTATGTCTTGAAATCAGTGAGATTAAAGGCATAAGGAAAAATGAAAGGATAGGAGAAAAAAGTAAAAATACAGCAATAATTGCATAAGGCTCATTATTTAAACCTAATCCTAAAAATATCTCATCGCTTAGATTTCCAAATATAGCAAAGAAAACAAACATAACTACACCCATAATACCAATATTTTTTAAGATATCACCATTTTTAAAGTGCCCTAGCTCATGACCTAAAACTGCTAAAAGTTCATTGTGTGATAATTTTTCTATTAAAGTATCAAATAGAACTACCCTTTTAGTACTTCCTAAACCACCAAAATATGCATTTAATCTATTGTCTCTTTTACTTGCATCAACAGAAAAAACACCTGAACTTTTAAAACCTACTTGATTTAACAAGTTTATAATTTTTTCTTCTAACTCTTTATCTTTTAAAGCTTCAAACTTATCAAACATTTTGTCTCTGATAACTGGATACAACATATTTATTAAAATAATAACTGCAAAAATAAAAACAAACCCCCAAATCCACCAAGTAGAAAAATTACCCATAATCCAAGAGATTGCCGCTATTACAATAGAACCAAACAATAAAAATAAAATACCAGTTTTAATTGTATCTTTTATAAATAATGCTGGAGTCATATTAGAAAAACCATATTTTTTATCTAATTTAAAAGTTGAATATAGATCAAATGGAAGACCTAACAACCAATTTATAATAATAAATAAATCAATAAAAACTACTGCTTTTAAAATACTTGATTCAATAAGAATTACAGAGTCTAAAGTTTTTAAACCAAAACCAATCCAAATAATAAATAAAATAAAGCTATAAAACGATGAAAGAATTGTAACTTTTTCTTTCTCAATTGTATAATTTGCTGCTTCAGAATATTTATTGTTATCTAAAATAATAGGTTTCATATTTTTTGCATTTTTAACAAATCCAATTTGCATAAATGATGTGTATGTAGAAACTAAAAAATATAAACAATAAGAAATAACAAATACTTCTAACACTAATTTGTCCTTTATATAGTAATTAAAAGTGTTATTGTAGCTTTTTAGAACTTGTTATTTATTGAAAACTTGTATCAGTTATCTTCGTTAAGGTCATCTTTAGAAAGACAAACTTTATTTCTTCCTTGACGTTTAGCATCATATAAAGCTAAGTCTGCTCTGTGAAGTACAATCTCAAGACTTGGATCATCATAATGAAGCATAGTTACACCTATACTTACAGTAAATCTTATGATTTCATCTTTTAGGGTTTCTATTTCTAAATTCTCTATTTCACTTCTTATGTTTTCTGCTGCTTTTAAAGCACCTCTTTCTGAAGTATTAGGTAATACAGCTGCAAACTCTTCCCCACCAAGTCTTCCAAAGATATCTGATTTTCTTAATGTTTCTCTTGCTTTTTGAGCCATTTGTCTTATTACTTCATCTCCTGCTGCATGACCAAATACGTCATTTATCATTTTAAATTTATCAATATCAATCATTAAAACAGCAAGTTTTTTATTCTCGCGTCTTGCATAATTAACCATAGGAGATGATGATTCATAAAAACTTCTTCTATTGTTTACACCTGTTAAAGCATCCGTTGTAGCTAAAAGTTCAAGTTTAACATTTATATCGTTTAACTCTCTAGTTCTTTTCTCTACTGCACTTTCAAGTACCCTTTGATAATCTCTTAATCTTCTATCTTGTGCATTTTGCTTAATAGCTTCTAATATTATTAATTCAAAATCTACTGTATCAAACTTTCTTGGAATAATTTGATAAACTGAAGCATTATTTATTATTTTAGATAATGAATCAATTGTAACAATATCATCAAAAAGTATATTTCTTGTATTGGGAGAATTTTTATATAATTCAATAATAAATTTGTCACAATTCATCTTAGAATTATCGTTTCCTAATATAGTAATAAGTATCTCATTTCCAGCTATAATATAATTGTAACAGCCTATTAAAGCCTGTTCTGTACTAATATAACTTTCTACAATATAATCAGAATCCACTATTCTAGATATTTTATTATATAAAGAGTCTAATACTTCAATATTATTATCAATACATGCAATTACATATTTAGCCATAAACGATTTATCCCAACATTATTTTAAATTATAATTAATAATTATTTATAAAGGCCCGTATTTTATCTAAAAAAAAATAAAAGAAAAGAATATAAAAATATTATTTCTAATTTTAAAAATTATTTATTAAAAATTAATAAATTTTACTTATTATATTAATGAAAAAATCAAGGTTTAAAGAAGTTTATATTTATTATATTTATTCAAAAATTTCTAAAATTTGTTTTGGGATTCTTGTAGGTTTTGAGTTTTTTAAGTAAACTAACTTAACTTTTGAAGAAAAAAGTAGTTCATTCTCCCTAAAAACTTCTTGTAATATTTCTACTGTTGCAGCAGTTTTTGACAGTACTTTTGTAGTAACATCTAAAAGGTCACCAAATTTTGCAGATTTTATATACTCAGCTTCAATACCTTTAACAACAAAAAATTCATTGTCTTGATGAGGAGATAAGCCTTTTTCAAAGAATATATTACTTCTAGCTCTTTCACAAAATTTTAAGTAGTTTGCAAAATAAACTATTCCACCACAATCTGTATCTTCATAAAAAACTCTTATTTTCATTTTCAAATCCTATTTAAAACACAGATTATAGCAAGTAGTGTATTTGAATTACTTCAAATACACATTAAGTTTTATGCTAATTTATTAAAATATTCATCATCTACAGGTTCAAGCCATTCATTACTTGTTTCTTCACCTGGAACTTCTACTGAGATATGACTAAACCAACTATCAGCTTTTGCTCCGTGCCAGTGTTTTGTATTTGCTGGGATAACAACTATACTACCCTCTTTTAAACTTACAGGTGCTTGTCCCTCTTGTTGATACCACCCCTCTCCTGCTGTACAAATTAGAATTTGTCCTCCACCACTTTTAGAATTGTGTTTATGCCAGTTATTTCTACATGCTGGCTCAAAAGTAACATTTGCTAGAAAAATTGGAGATTCTTTTGGATTTACTAAAAAGTTTAGAAAAGAATCCCCAATAAAATATTTTGCATAAGCATCATTTGCATCACCTTGACCAAACATATTTGCTTTGTCAAATTCTTCTTTATTCATATATTTCATGATATTATCCTATAAAATTAAATTTTTTAAGTATTTAATACTTTATTATAATTATAAGACTATATCAAAGATTTTGGTAGAACTTTTCTTTAAATAAATTGCCTAATTCTCTGAATTTTATAATTATTAGAAATTAATGGGCAAATTCTTCTAAAATAAGTTTGGGCATCATTAAACCTATCTCTTTATAGTTATACTTTAAACTTTTAACAACTATAGAATATAAATCATGGTTTTTGTATTTTTCATGCCATCTATTTTCTTTATTTTCATATATATTAAAATATTCAAATCTTATCTTATAAGCTTCAGTTATTAACTTTTTTTCCATAATTTTCTTTCTTAAAATAATCTGTATTTTTAAATTAATTTATTATATAAATAATAATTATTTTCTTTTGATTTTAATTATACCTAAAATTAGTACTTTCATTCAATTTTATAGTGAGTTATTTAATTAAAAATACTGTATAATAATTATTAATTTTATAAATCTTAATACCTGAGCAAAATGAAAAAAAATACAACAACGGAAAAAACATTAATAAATATAATCAAATATGGAGCAGTAATACCTATAATATTACTTTCAATAATATTTACTTATATTTTTATTCAATATAAAAACAAAGAATTAATTGATGAAATAAAAAATCTTGAAGTAAAATTTCTAAATGACAATAAAAGAAATGTAAAAGATGAAGTAAAAAGAGTAATTGATTCAATACAATATGAAATTAGTATTTCTGAACAAAACTTAAAAAAATTCTTAAAAAATAAAGTATATGAAGCTCATACCATAGCTTCAAATATCTATAAAGAAGAATTAAAAACTGGAAAATCAAAAGAAGAAATTTTTAAAACCATAAAACAAACCTTAGGTAGTATCATCTATAATGATGGGAGAGGATATATTTTTATTGATGATATAAATGGTATAAAACTTCTTCAGCCACTAAATAAAAGTTTCGAAGGTAAAGATTTTTCAAACTTTAAAGATCCACATGGATATAACTTTGTAAAACAAATCATAGAAACTATTAAAAACAAAACAGAAGGTTTTGATCAATACTATTGGTATAAATCTCAAACAGATAAAACAGCTTATAAGAAAATGAGTTTTTATAAATATTTTGAACCTTATAATGTTGCAATAGGAACAGGTGAATATATAGTAGATTTCGAAAAAACAATTCAAAAAAATTTATTAGATAAAATAAAAAGAATTAGATTTAATGATAATGGATATATCACTATTCTAAGTGGTAAAGGTGATTACTTATCATATTTTAAAGAAGATACCATAGGAACCAATGGTTTTAATCTTCAAGATAAAGATGGAAATTACTATATAAGAGATATTATAAATTTTGCAAAAGAAAAAGATCATGGATTTTTATCATACATAGCCTCTTTTAAACCAAATGGAAAAAATGAAAATAGAGAAAAAATATCTTATATAAGTTATTTTAAACAATGGGATTGGGTAATTCTTTCTGGATTTTATCTTGAAGAATTAAAAAATGAAATAAAAGACAAAGAGATAGTACTTAAAAAAAGATATGAAGAGATTATACAAAAGATTATCACTATAAGTTTTATTGTTACACTAATATTAATTTTATTCTCATTTTATATCTCAAGAATTATTTATAACAGATTTAATGAATATAAAGAAGAGATAGAAAAAGAAGTTGATAAAACAATTGAAAAAGAAAAACTACTTATACAACAATCAAAAATGGCTATTATGGGTGAGATGATTGGAAATATTGCCCATCAGTGGAAACAACCTTTAAATCTAATCAGCACTTCAAACAGTTTGATAAAACTTAATAAAGAGTTCGATAATTTTAGCACACCTGAACAAATCAGTGAAGCTATAGATAATATTGATAATTCAGTAAATCATTTAGCAACTACAATAGATGATTTTAGAAACTTTTTTAAACCAAATAAAATTAAATCTGTATTTAAAATAAACACTGTGTTAGATAAAACATTTAAACTATTAAATGCTCAATTTAAAAATAATAGTATTAAAGTGATTACAAAAATAGATGATATAGAAATTTATGGTTTTGAAAATGAACTTTTACAAGTTACAATAAACATAATAAAAAATGCTATTGATGAGTTGTTTAAAGTAAAAGATGAGAGAATATTATTTATAACAGCTTTCTTAGAAAATGATACAGTTTATATCAAAATAAAAGACAATGCAGGAGGAATCCCTAAAGAGCTTAAAGATAAAGTTTTTCAAGCTTATTTTACTACCAAAGGTGATAAGGGAACTGGTATTGGTTTATATATGTGTAAACAGATTATTACTAATATTGATGGGGATATAACTGTTAAAAATGTAGATTATTCATATGAAGATGTAGATTATAAAGGTGCGGAATTTATTATTACATTACCTTTTCAATCATCTTTTTAATCCTAAGGCTAAAGTTAGCCCATAGGATATAAAATCTCTTTTTGAATCTCTTGTATTTTTGACATCAATTCTTGACCAATTTCAAAATCTAATGCTGCTAAGGATTCATCTAATTGAGATAATTCTCTTGCACCAATAATTGTAGATGCAACAAATTTAAAATGTTTAGAATAAGCAACTGCTAAAGTAACAGGTGAAATCCCATACTCTTTTGCCAAAATGATATATCTTCTAGTTGCTTCTAGAGTTTTTTCATTTACAAATCTTTGTGCTTGGGCTTGTACTCTTGGATTTTGATGTTTAGCATAAGCTGTAAATCTACATCCTTCTGGATATAAGCCACTATTGTATTTTCCAGATAAAACTCCACCACCAATTGGTGAATATGGAAGAAGTGATATATCTTCTCTTAAACATACATTTGCTAACTCATCATGAAATCTTGGATTTAATAATGAAAAATTATTTTGAATAGACTCAAATCTTGCTAGACCTTTGTTTTTTGAAGTTTCATTTGCTTTAGTAAGTCCATAAGCTGTATCGTTTGAAGTTCCAATATATCTTACTTTACCTTCACGAACCAATTCATCAAAAGCTTTTAGGCTTTCTTCTATTGGAACAATTGTATCTGGCCAATGCATTTGATACAAATCGATATAATCAGTATCAAGTCTTTTTAAACTACCCTCAACTGCTCTTTTAATATGAAAAGAATCAATTGCAGTAAGACCATGTCTTGTAGGGGGAACAAACCATCCTGAAGCAGCACCTGCTACTTTTGATGCAAGAATGATTGATTCTCTTGGTTTACTTTTTAACCACTCCCCTACTATTTTTTCAGTAGTTCCCTCATAAGATGCCTTAGGAGGTACAGGATAGATTTCTGCTGTATCATAAAAATTGATTCCTTTTTCATAAGCTCTATCCATAATTTTGAAAGCTTCAGCTTTATTTGTTGAACTTCCAAATGTCATTGTTCCTAAACAAATAGGAGTTACTCTTAATCCACTTTTACCTATATAGTTATATTTCATAATAATACCTTTAAAAAAACGAATTATAACGCTTTATATTTTAAAAAGGACTAATTTACTCCATTATACAAATCTCTTTTTTGAACATATGCACAATTGTTTCTTTAGCTACTAAAAATACTACAAAAATAGTAATCACCATAAAAATATAAGATAATATTGCATATATATTTTCATGAGTTAACTGATACATCAAAATAGTTGCAATACTAATTGCAGCCATAGGGAAAGTAAATGCCCACCATGAGATAAAAAATTTGATATTAATATAATTTTTATACATAACAAATACTAAAATAGTAAAAAATAAAGCCAAGCTATATAATATATGAGCAAAAAAATCTAAACTAGAAGTTAATTTTATGTAAGCTACAAAACCAATTGCCGGTGGTGCAATAAGTATAAAAAGAGTTGGCATAAACTTTGGTGCAAACTGTTTATGAAAAATAATTCTGTTTAAAATAATAGCAAAAAGAATAATCCAAAAGAAAATTCCAATTGAAAAGAAAAAGTATAAAACTGAATCTGAAACAAAACCTTTTCCAGCTATAGGTACAATAATATTCCCAACAATAGGAATAAACCACGCAGGATTAGAATGGTGAACCTCTAGATTGTTATTTATCCAATATTTAATTGTATAAAATGTAAAAAAGAAATGTAGTACTCCACCTAAAATAAAAAGAACATTTGATAATTCACTTATAGAGTGTCTAAAAAAAATAGATAATAAAAGAAGTGAGATTGAAATAGCCGCAAAGAAATTTACTCTTATTGGATGTGTCATCTCTTTTTTTACCTCTTCTTTATAAGAAATGATTTTTTTTACATAAAAAAAGAAAATTACTAAAAATAATCCTAAAGATATATAACCAAATATATCAACAATTAAAGTTGGGAAATATAAAACTTCATGCATTTTATAAAAAACAATAGATAAACCTGTAAAGCCCATAACAATGGCAAACATCATTACTGGAAAAAATTGCAATCTATCGGAAGGTATTGATTTAATATGTTCACTTTGACTCATATATAAAATCCTTTAAAGAAATCTTTATTTATAATGGTTTGAAAGAAGGAGAATCATGGCTAAAAAACCAATAATAGATTTAAAACCTATGAATTTATCATATAAAGACAGAGATCAAACAATAAAACTATTAACTTTTAAAAAATCAAATATGACGCTGGACATCGCCATATATGAAAATGAAAAGTTTATAAAAAATAGTAATATCGTGTTCGCGCATCTTCCAAAAAGTATTAAATCAAAGATCAAACCATTATAATTTTGAATTATATATAGTTTAAGTTGAAATTATGATTAAATAAACTTATAATTTTATTATAAGTTTAAGTTATAAACTAAAGTTTATTTCTTTTCTACAATATCAAATAGATTTTTATTTAGATATATTGATTTTATTGTAATTCCTTCTTCTCCAAGTATATTATAAAGATAACTATATATATTTTTGCCAATTAATTTTTTATATATTTCATTTACAAATTCACTACAATATAGATTGCTATCACCATTATTTAATTTAAAAGATAAATCAAATTTTAGATTTTTGTCATTTTTATAAGAGTTCAATATAAAATTTAACTTTTCTTTATCTATAGGTGCTTTTAATCTTATAGTTGAGTATTTTTGGTAGTTTTCTAAAAATATAGAAATAGGTTCAATTTTTAAATCTTGGGATTTGTCTTCTTCATTTTCCATATGATATATAAAAATATTTGAGTTATTTTTTATAACTAAGCCTACATGAGAGTAATCAAAAGAATCAATCTTTGAAAAAATATCACTTAAAAAAGAGTTTTCTTTTCTAAATATTATATCTCCAGATTTAAATCTATCAAGGTTAATTGTTTCTGAGAATATATAGTAAGGGATAAAAATAAATAAAATAAAAATTTTTTTCATTTTTATCCTTTTATAAAATAAATCATTTTTTTAAATCTATTTTCCATCCATCTTCAAATTTTCGTAGATCATATTTATTTACTTTTTTTACACCATTTTCTTCTGTAATTACATTTACAATAGCTTTTGATTCAGTTTCCTTAACAAGTTCATATTTTATGATTTCTTGATTTTCTGACATCTCTTCCATACAAGAACTAATTTTTTTGTTTCCACATTGCATCTGAACTCCCATTATAAAAATAGAATATGCAGTTTCCGTAGAATATTTTTTTAAACTTTCAATATCCCCATCTTTAAATGATTCAACAAAGTTTTCAGTAACATCTATTGGACCAGAAGAACCACACCCAGTATAGAGTATCGCACTCAATAGAGTGAATAATCCAATCTTCATAATATTTTTCATTTAATTCCCTTTTTATTTTTTTAATTTTTTAATAATAAAAAATTAAATATATTATAATATTATTTAGATTATTTTTCAAAATATTTATCTATGAAAATCTCTTCAAGATAATTAACTTTCAAATTTATTGTTGAAAACTCTTCTTTTTTTAATATTGAATATATCATTCTAATAGTACCTTTATGGGAACAAATTAGTATATTCTTATCCTTTGGTAAAGTATTTAAAAAAGAATTTATTCTACTTTTAAATTCATCAAAACTCTCTTCACAAATATAGTTATACCAGGTATAAATATTATCTAGATACTTTTTATCATAAGAGTTTAATTGTTCTATTTGTTCAAAAGATTTTTTTTCGATCTCCTCTTTAAATTTTACTTCTCTTAAATTTTTATTTGTAGTGTAGGTTAAATTAAATAAATCAAGTGTTTGTGTACATCTTTTTAAATCCGAGGAATAGATTAAATCATAATCTTCTTTGTTTAATATATTTAATTTTGATTGATCAATCAAAGAGATATCAATATCTATATCTGAGTGACCTATATATCTTTTTTGATACTCTTTTGGTAAGGGAGCATGTCTTAAAAGTGTAATTAAACCCATAAAAAGCAAACTCCAAATGCAATTAGAATTTCGATACTCTCTAATACAAAACCTAAAACATCCCCATTTAGAAACCCTAAAGCTTTTTTCAAAAATACTGTAATACATAAAGCTAATAAAAAAGCTATTGGTATAAAAAGTAAAAAACTAAAATCAGCTAATAAAAATACTAAAAATGAAAAAACTATAATAGAAGTCAAAAAGCTTTTTGGTGTAAAACTATCTGCCATAAGTGTTACAAAAGATGATTTAAACTTTGAAAAATAAATAGTAAACTGAACACTCAACCTACTAATAATAAGAATTGCAAGAAGTTCAAGTAAATATCCATGATAAAGTAAGTAGGCAAATCCTACTATTTTTAAAACTACAAAGATAAGTGAATATAAAACCCCTATTGCTCCAACTGTTGGTTCTTTTATAATCTTGTAGGCATCTTTGCCACTATGTCTTGCATAGATTGCATCTACAACATCAAGTATCGCTTCAGTGTGAATAAACCCATAAAGTACAAAATAAACACAAGTTGCAATAATAGAAGCTAATAAAGGAATTGAATCAAGAAGTGAGAAAAGAAGTATGGTGATAATCCCTAAAACTAAACCAACTAAAGGCAAGAAAAAGACAGTATAGTTTAAAACCTCTTTTTTTGATACATCATCATCTTTTTTAAAACTAACTGGTAAAACAGAAAAGTAACTAAATACAAATTTTAGTCCAAGGATTATATTACTCATAAATACTCTTTTTAATAGTTTCTATATCAATTTTCTTTTTTAATTGTGAAACAAAACTCTCTATTGTTTCTTGTTTATACTTTTCAAAATCAAAGCTTTGATACTCACTATTTATTGTTTTAAATAGTTTATCTCTTAAGTTATCATTATCAAATATAGCGTGGGCAAATGTTCCTTTGATATTCTCTTTTTCAAAGTATATTGGGTATTTTGAACTTGCTCCATGGTGTATCTCAAACCCTGAAACTTTACAATCAAAAATTTCATACTCTTTTTTCTCTAGAGTTTTCTCTTTTTCAAAAACTATTATCTCATCAATAAAGCCAAAACCCTCTTCTATAGTTGCAGTTTCATTCTCTAAGGCATATTTATCATCAAGAGTGTTAAAAAGCATCTCATAGCCACCACAGATAGCAAAAATCTCTTTTTTAAACTCTTTAATACTTTTAAAAAGTCCAGTTTTCTTTAGCCATTGTAAATCTTTGATTACTAGTTTTGAACCAGGTAAAATTATCATATCATATTTATCTAAAGGTATATTTGCTTCAATAAACTCTAAATTTATACAATCATCTGAAACTAAAGGTTCAAAATCATTGAAGTTACTCATATATGGATATGAAACTACACCCACATTAATGATTGCTTTTTCTTTGTTTTGAATATAGTTTTTCAAGCTTTGTGAGTCTTCAAAACCAAAATTAAAAGGTGTATATGGCAACACTCCTAAAACTGGTATTTTAAAATCCTCTTCTATTATCCTAACACCTTCATCAAAAAGTGTTAAATCCCCACGAAACTTGTTTACTATAACACCTATTACATTCTCTCTTAACTTTTTAGGAAGTAGATTATAAACTCCATAAATAGAAGCAAAAACTCCACCTTTTTCTATATCTGCAATTAGTATGATTTTTGTATTGTATTCATCGGCTATAAAGATATTTGAAAGGTCTTTATCCATTAGGTTTAGCTCAACTGGACTTCCAGCTCCTTCACAAACAACTACATCATATTTTGAATCAAGATAATCAAAACATCTTTTAACAGCAGGTTTAAGTATGTCTAAATCTCGATAATACTCTCTAACATCTTTATTGGTTACTACTTTTCCCTCAACGATAAGTGAAGCAGCACTTCCCCTGCCAGATTTAAGTAGTACGGGATTTAAATGATATGAAGTTTCAACTTCTAGAATCTCTGCTTGAAAGTATTGTGCAACTGCAATCTCACTTTTGTCATCACAAACAAAAGCATTGTTTGAAACATTTTGTGCTTTAAAAGGAGCAACACTTAAACCCAGATCTTGGATAATCTTAGCTATTACAAAAGTTAGAGTTGATTTTCCAGCATCTGAGCTTGTACCAAATATTGAGATATTATTCATCTATTTTAATCTACTTTCAAGTCCAAATTTAACTTCATACACCTCATCACAGATTTTTGCAAGCTTTTGTCCTATGATTCCAGTTAAATCTACAAATCTTCTACTATCTTTGTCAAATGGAATTACACCAGAGGTTACTTCATTTAGTACAAAAACTATGTTGCAATCTATTTGCTCTAAAATTTCTAGTTGTTTTAGTAACTCTTGTTCTTCTTTTTCTATATTGTTAAATATCCACATTGAGATACAATCCACAAGATAAGTTTCTTTTTCTTTTATTACTTTTGTTAAGTCTTTTGGCTCTTCTAAAGTAGAAAAGTTGTCTTCCCTACTCTTTTTATGTTTGTCTACTCTTTTATGCATTTCTTTATCATCATAAGAGTTATCATAAGTTGCTATATAAAAAGGTTTATTTTTTGCTAAGCTTAGAGCTTTTACCTCAGCAAGGTTTGATTTACCGCTTTTTTGTCCACCAAAGTATAATACTTTCAATACTTATCCTAAAAAGCTTTCTATTTTTTCTGTTATAGTTTTTTTATCTAATCCATTTAAAAAACCATAAACTAAAGCAGCTCCTGCTCCAACACCCTCTTTTGCTTCTCCATTATCATATAGCTTAAGTGCTGGATGAGAAGACAAAGCAAAATCAAAATCTGCATAATAAGCATTTAGTTTAAAATCAAGCATTTCAAGTAAGGCTTTTATATCACTATTTTCATCATCATTTACCCATTTAGTTGTACATAAAGCTAAATTAGAAGTTTCAAACTCACCTTCCATAGTTTTTAAAACAGCATTTACTATTAATAGAACACAAGCCATTTGTGTCCCACCTGCTAAAATTACTTTTAGTTTATTGTTTAAACCTAAAATAACTCCAGCATAAAAGATAAGCATATTATCACCAACCTTACTAAGTACAGAAAATAGATCGTCACTACTAGATACATTTTCTAAAGCTTTTTGGATAGTTGTATCTCTAATACCATTTGGTACATCTTTAAAAGAACTACTAAACATCTCTTTACACTTATACCCTAAAGCCAAAGCTGTAGCAGTTGCAGTTGAAGTTCCACTTGGTACAGATTCTCCTAAGATTAGATAATCATCTTTTAACTCATAAGCTTGTCCAAATACAAGCCCTTTTTGAAAAACATCCATTGCATCTATATTTGCACCCTCGTCTATTCTTGCTGAAGGTTCTATTTGCATATTGTGTATTTTGAAGTAGTCTAGTTTTGGTTTTACTTTTATACCTAAATCAAGAAGCTCTATATTTGTAAAGGGATTTAAAAGATGAACTGCTCTTGTTATAAGAGCTGGAGTTGGTACACCTTTTGGTGTTTTTGCAACATCTTCTAAACTTCTAACCTCTCCACTACATAAAAACTCACTATCTAGTGTTGGAGTTAAATATATTTGTCCAGGTATTCCTGCTTGTGTTATACCTTCTATATCTGCCGTACCTGTATTACTCATAGCCAAAATATATGTTGCTTTTTTACCTCTTAGGCTTTCTGCAAAATCTATATTTCCAATTATACTTTTTATCATCTTCTTTCCTATAAAGTTTTAATATCTTTTAAACTCTTTTTCTTTTCCCACTCTATTTGTAATAGCTCAGGCTCTTCTAAAAACTCATCCACATAGCCTATAGCTAAATATGCTACTAGTTTATACTCTTTTCCAATTCCAAGTATCTTCTTTACATTTTTAGGCTTTAATATACTTATCCAACCAACTCCAATATTATAAGCTCTTGCCATAAGCCAAAGGTTTTGTATAGCACATACTACACTATACTCTCCCATTTTCTTTTGAGTTGTTTGACCAAGTACTTTTTTCTTTGGTTTTTCATATAAAACAGCTACATTGATATATGACTCTTTTATACCCTCTAATTTTAACCTTGGATATACTTCATTATCTTTGAATATTTTCTTTGCTTTAGTATTCTCTTTTTCAAACTCTTTGTATATTGCATCTCTTTTATCTTTGCTTTTTACAATTACAAATTTCCAAGGTTGAGAAAATCCAACAGATGGAGCACTATTTGCTGCGCTTAAAATCTCATCTAAGATTTTATCATCTATTTTCTTTTTTATAAATCTATTACCTCTAACATCACGTCTTAGAAGCATAATCTCTTTTAAAGTCTTTATATCACTTTTGTTAAATTGTTTCATTTATTATCTCGAACTTTCTTAAAAACTCTGTACAATCTTTTTTTGTATTTTTATATACTCTTTGTAAAGAGTAATATAAACAAGCATATAAAAGATACTGTTTAAAGTTTTCTTTTTCTATTTTTATTTTTGAGTATCTATCGTATGTATTTAATATAAATTGGTAAAAACTTTTATTGAATATATCTTTATCAAAACACCAACTTATAACCACAACAGCTATATCAAAGTTTATATTACCAAAACATGACTGTGTAAAATCATATACCCCACTAAGCTTTTCATCTATAAACTTTACATTATCAGGAAATAAATCCCCATGAATTAAAGCATTAGGCTTTAGGTCTATATCTTTAACTATTTTATACTTTTGTTTTATCTCTTCTATATTTTTTAAAGAGTAAAGCATTTTTTCAAAGTTTTGTTTTGAGTAAACATCCTTTTTAGTAATTTCAATCTCTTTTATAGAGTGTAAACTTACTAAAAAAAGTGTTATCTGTTTTAGATGATTTGATGTAATTGTTTGGATAACATCCCCTTCTATATAAGAAAGAAGTGTTATTGGTCTATTATTGTAAAGGTTTATTTTCTTTGAAAGGACATTTGGGACATCTAAAGTTTTTATAGCTTTTAAAATCTTGATTTGATTTTCTATATCTTTTATAGATGAATCTTCATATAGTTTAAATACATATTTCTTTGTATCTGAAGTGCCAATATATGTTGTATCACTAATACCTTGAAAAGTTTCTTGTATTGAGTTAAAACATATATTGGTATCTTCTATTAAGCTATTTACCTCTTTTAAAGTAAGTTTGGTTAAAACACCCAAATTTTTGCCTTTTATTTAGGTTCATGAAAATCTATAAAAAGAGTCATATATTTATCTACATTCTCTTTTTTAAAGTCAAGTATCTGCTCCCCTTGAAAGTTAAGGTTTTCAAAAGTATAAACTGAACCTTTCTCTTTTACCTTTTGTGTTTCCATACCAATCTTTGGTCTCATATAAACTGTTGTAAAAGGAACTTTACTTTTATGTAAAGGTCTTATAAGAAAACTACTATCCCCAACACATAAAGGTTTTTTTACCTTAGCAGATGCATGGGAAAATGATGTAACTCCAGGTATAACTTCACAAGCTTCATAAACTTCGTTTTTTTGTTCTTTTATTATATCAAGTAGATAATAAACTGTACTATATACAGCACTATCTCCTAAAGTTACAAAAGAAAGCTTATCGTATGTATTAAAAGAATCAAAGATTATATCAACTTGTCTTTGCCAATCCTCTTGTTTGAATCTCATTGGAGTATACATAGGAACAATATCTTTTTCAAAACCATACTCATCCATAAGCTGTTTTACAATTTTATAAGTCATTGACCTTTTAAAACTATTATCAGAACTTTTAGTAGGGATACAAATAGCATCAGAATCTTTTAATGCCTTTAATGCTTTTAAAGTAATTAGTTCATAATCACCAGGGCCAAGTGAAACCATATATAATTTTGTCAATACCCTCTCCTAATAAGTCATAGTCTTATGACTAATACCAAGCATTTTAAATGATTCTTTAATATTTTTGATAATAATCTCATTTGTTTTAGGAAGCTCTAAAAGATTGAAGTTCTCACTGTTGGTAAGGGATTCAACAATTGAAGACTCAAAACAATCTTTTAAATTCTCTTTTATCTCAAACATATCTTTTATAAAGTGATTTCCACTAACTAAAAGTAAAGGTACAACTTGAACTTTTTTATAACCTTTCTCTTTTATTTTTCTTTTAATAGCTTCATTTACAGAAAAATATGGAAAAGCACCCTCTAAAGAACATGAAAAGTTTCTTTCATCTAACATCTCTAAAAGTGAACTTGTATATGAAATAGAATCAATACCAACTGTATTTAACTTTGGAGTTCCATGGATAATATATAAGTTTGCAGTATCTTCTTTGCTAACTTGCTCATTTAACTCTTTTAAATATGCAGTTGTATCTTTTGTAGTTGTTAGAATTGGATTTGTAATACCTAAGTTAGCCATAGAGAAGTGTTTAAATCCATCTACTATTTTTTTTAAAAACTCATGTTCATCTGTTGGATAGATATTTACAGATACTACAACCACATGTTTAAATCCTAACATATCAACATCAGCTAAAGTTTGAGGAAGGTTTTTATAAATCTCTTTTTTCTTTTTCTTTAAAAGCTTAATAACCATTCTTGAAGAAAAAGAGGTAAACACCTCACAATCTGGGTATGCCTCTTTTACTTTCTCTTCTAAATCTAGATACTTTTGTTGCTCTATTACAGAACCAAAACAAGCAAGAACGATAGCTCTTTTTCTGTTATAGTGTCTAAATCTTTTCATTATTTTGCACTGTTAAAAAGTCTTGGTTCTACAAAAGAACTTGATTTTAAACTATTTAATGTTTTAGCCCCTGCAAGTACTGCAATATCAATAACTGGTTCTAAAATAACAACACTCATATAAGCTGCCCCAAAACTAAATACTGCACTTATGTTTTCTGCACCAAAACCTTGTCCGTATAATGCCCAGAATGCAACCCAAGTTACGATTCCACCTTGATACATTAAAGATAGTTTTAATGCAGTTGCATATTTGATATCTTTGTATGGTGTAGCTTTTGGAATGATTTTAGCTGCTACATAACTCATAGCAAATAAAGGCATTAAAAGAGTAGTTACATTTATACCATATTGTGGTAAATCAAACTGTGCAAAAAATAAACCTTGGATTAATAAACCAAGTGCCAAACCAAAGGCTGCAGCCCCTGCACCAAATATTAAAAATAGTGTTGAACCTAAGATTAAATGAACCTCAGAAACACCTATTGGATGGTGAGGTAAAACCTCAAAAAACATAAATACTAAGATAGTACTAATTATTGTTTTTACTGCAAATGGTAAAACACCTGCGTCTTTGATATTTTCATAAGCCATTTTAGCGGCAACCGAGAATGAAACTGCGGCAGTTCCATAACTTAAAACCATTTTTGCGCCGTGCACAACTCCTGCTTCTATATGCATGAATAGTCCTTTATTGTTAAATAAATTAAAATTAAAAAATTTGTGTGTTAAATTGTGATTATTTTGTTAAAAATTGTAAAAATTGAGAATTTAGTGGGGGATCTAGAGATTGTATCTCGTTTTCATAAGCTGTCTTATGGTATAAATTGCTATTAGTTTCACTAGTGCATAACTTATTTATTGTCGAGAACATCGCAATTGTTGACAATTTAAAGTATCGTTTATTATAGCCTCTAAGATTTTTCATGGCGAAAGTTTAGCCAGAAAAAAATAATAAAGAGGTAAAAGTGAAAGCACTATTAATATCTTCTATAGCATCAAATCAAGGTAAAACCCTATTAACTACAGCATTATTAAATTATTATAAAAATAGTGTTCGACCATTTAAAATAGGTCCTGATTATATTGACCCGCAATTTCATTACAAAATTTCTAATACAAAATCTATAAACCTAGATACATTTATCATGAATGAAAATCAAGTTAAATGGATATTTGATAAATACTCAAATAAAGATATCTCTATCTTAGAAGGTGTAATGGGATTTTATGATGGTATGGATAAAGGGTGTTCTGCTTATGATATTGGAAAGCTATTAAATATCCCTTCAGTTTTACTTCTTGATGCAAGTGGTTCTTATATAACTATAAGTGCTGTTTTAAAAGGTCTTAAAACTTATAAAGATGACAATACCATAAAAGCTGTTGTATTAAACAAAGTATCTTCAACGATGCATTTTGAACTAATCAAAAAACAAATACAAAGTGATTTTGATGATATTGAAGTTTTAGGCTGGATAAAAAAAGACTTAGAGACAATAGTAAGTACCCACCTTGGATTAGATTTAACCAAAACAAACCATGAAAAATTACAAAAGCTTACAAATGAGGTTTTAGAAAATATAGATTTAGAAAAACTAGAAACTGTAGCAAGTTTTCAAAAAGAAAAGATAACAAACTACCCTTTTGAAAAGATTGAAAAGGTAGACAAAAAACTTTCTATAGTTTATGATGAGAACTTCTCTTTTCTTTATGAAGATAATCTAGTCTTTCTAAAAGAGCTATTTTCCAAAGTTGAACTTATAAACCCTACAAAAAATGAAACGATTTCAAAAGATACACATTTGGTTTTTATACCTGGAGGCTATGTGGAAACAGCTGAGAGTTACAACAATATAAAAGATTCAAACAATTTTAAAAACTCTTTAATAGACCATGCAAACAAAAACAAACATATATATGCAGAGTGTGCAGGACTTTTATATTTAGCCAAATGTGTTGATGATAAACCCATGAGTGGAATTTTGGATGTTGAATTTACTCTTACACCAAAAAGAGTAAGGCTTGGCTACTACTATAGTCAAAATGGCCTAAAAGGTCATGCTTTTCATTATACAAAACCACTTGATACAAAAGATGCAATAGATATATTAAGCAAAAAAGAAAACTCAAAAGGAGAGTTAGGAGCTTGGAAAAAGAACAATGTTTATGGAACTTATTTACATACAATGTTTAGAAATAATATAAAAATATTAAAGGATTACTTTGGAATTTAAAATAGAACAACCACCAATAAATATAGGTGCAGATATCTCAAATAGATCTTTTGAGATGATTAATAATGAGTTAAAAGAGTATGAAAAGATAAATGAGTTTGATGAAGAACAAAAAGAGGTAATAAGTAGACTTATACATACAACTACTTGTTTTGATGAGGTATTAAACAATATTTACTTTTCAGACAATGCTATTAAAAAAGTGCAATCATTACTTATAAACAAAGCAAAAATCATAGTTGATGTAAATATGATAAAAGTTGGACTTAGTGATTTTTATCTAAAACAATACGACAATGAAGTGGTTTGTTATATAAACGAACCTTTTACTTATGAAATGGCAGAAAAAAATAAAACAACAAGAAGCTATGCAGCTGTAGTTGAAGCAATCAAAAGACACAAAGATGAGCCTTTGGTTTTAGCGTGTGGAAATGCCCCTACTTTTATATATGCAGCAATCAACACTTTACTTGAACAAAAAGTTGATTTAAACAATGTAGCACTTTTACTTTTCCCTGTAGGTTTTGTAAATGTGGTTGAATCAAAAGCTTATGGAAGAAAGTTTTGTGATACTTTTGATGTTGCAGGGATTATCATGGAGGGAAGATTTGGAAGCTCTACTATGACTGTTGCAACACTTCATGCTATTTATAAACTAATCAAAGATTATGATAAAGATGAGAAATACAATGGAAAATAAAAAAGAAGTTCTTTACAACACAATGGGAAGTGAAGTTGCAGAGGGTTTTACTTGCAAACCAAAAAACTTTGATGCAAACAAACCAATAATGCACTTAAAAACTCAACTTTTTGTATGTACAGATGAAAGATGTGGTAAAGCACACAAAGATAAAGATATAGCTGCAACTTTAAGAGAGGTTATAAAAGAAGTAAGTCTATCAAAAGGTGAAGATAGAATAAAAGTTGTAAGAACTGGATGTTTTGGAGCTTGTAGATTTAGAAGTGTTGCAAATATCTATGAAAATACAAAAGCAAATGGAAACTCTCAAAACAACGGAGTTTGGCTTAAAAATGTACATAGATATGACAAAGAAAAATGGAAAAAACTATTTATAGCTTTAAAAGATAATATAAGTATTGACTCTTTAGAAGAGTTTGAACAAGTACCAATGAGTGACCCAAGTTTTTATAAATAATGGAAAAAAAAGTTTTAAGAAAAGGATACACAACAGGAACACATACTGTTGCATCTTTTAGGTCAGCTCTTGATACGCTATTAGCTACAAATGAGTCATGTTTAACCAAAACAAATAAAATAGACAATGATGATTTAGATGTAACAAAAGGGTGTGAGATAGTTGTATCTTTAGACTTTTGCCAAAAAGAGTTTCAACTAAACCCAACATTTCAAAAGCCACACTATTTTGAGTGTGGAACAAATAGTATTGAAATATTTGCTGGTATTGGAGTTGGAGTGGTTACAAAAAAAGGTTTAAAAATACAACCACCCTATCCTGCTATAAACCCTGCACCTTTAAATGCTATAAAAGAGTATTTTGAGATAAAAACAAAACATAAAGAAAACCTACATCTAAAATGTTGTGTAAGTGTTACAAATGGCCAAGAGATAGCTAAACAAACAGCTAACTCTAAAGTTGGAGTTTTAGAAGGTATTTCTATACTTGGAACTACTGGTGTTGTAAAACCTGTGTCAAGTTCAGCATATATAGACTCTGTAAACACAGAAATAGAATTTGCCATACAAAATGGCTACGAAACTATATATTTTACACTTGGAAACTCTGCTTTTAAAGTAGCTTGTAGTAAAGCAGATGAAGAAGCAATAGTTGAAATAGGAAACTTTGTATATGACTCAATAGAACTTGCAACTAAATTAAATGCAAAAGAGGTAATCTTTTTATGTGGGATAGGAAAGATGACAAAGGTTTATCAAGGGTTTAAAAACACCCACAATAGATTTGGAGTGATTGATTTTACGCAACTTCAACTGGATATAAAAGAGAAACTAAATTATGAAGTTGATATAGAAACAACACTTACAGTAAAAGGGATATCCCAAGAGCTTGAAAAAGTTGGATTATTAGATGAGTTTTACGAAATGATTACACTAAAAGCAAACGAACAAATAAAACAATGGTTTAAAACTTCAAAAGTAAAGGCCATAATATTAGAACAAAAGGAGGTTTTAGGATGGTAACTATTGCTGGAAACGGAATGGGAGATTATGATTTTTCAAATCTAAATATTGATATTTCAAAATTTGACAAAATCATTTGTGACCCAAACTTTCTCACAGAGAGTGCAGAGCACAAGAAAGAAGAAGCAAAAAATATATTAAAACTAAAATACAAAGATGCAAAACAATATATTATAGATAACTACGAAAAAGAGGAACTTTTATATGTGGTTACTGGTTCACCACTGTTTTTTAGTGCAGGAACTATAATAGCTAGAAATTTACCAAATGATGAAGTTAAGATTATAAATAATACCTCTTCTAAAACCTATATGTTAGAAAAACTGTTTATCAATGAAACAGATGTTGATACTATATCTTTACATGGAAGAGTTGATATTGATTTAGAAAACTTTTTACAAAACAAATATACTTTTGTACTTTGTGATAAATATACAATCAAAAGATTAAAAGAGGCACTTTTTTATTTTGAAAAAGATTCTATAAAAGCTGCACTTGGTTATAAACTAGGCTTCGAAGATGAACTTATAAAAGAGATTAACTTACTTGACTTCGATGAGAGTTCAATCGATATAGAACAACCCTATGTATTACTTATAAAAAAAGAGTTTGAATCTAAAAACATCATAAGTGAAGATATAGAGTTTGAAACTGAACGGGGAATGATTACTAAAAAGTATAAAAGACAATTAAGTCTACAAAACCTTGATTTAGAACCAAATAACCTTTTATGGGATATTGGAGCAGGAAGTGGCTCTTGTGCAATAGAAGCATACAAAAGATACAAAGTAAAAACTACACTTTTTGAGAAAAATGAAACAAGAATAGAGTTTATAAAACAAAACTTGAAAAACCATTTTGTAGTTGAAACAAAACTTTTAGAGGGTGAAGCCCAAGAGTATTTTGAAGAGTTAAAAGAGACTCCACAAAGAATCTTTGTAGGTGGTGGTGGAGTTGAGGTTATAAAACAACTTCCAAAACTATATGAGATTTTAGATACAAACGGAATCTTACTTATAAATGCAATAACACTAAAACATCTAAACTTGATGTTAACCACGCTAAACGAAGCAAATATAGAGTATGAGATACACTCTCTTTCTCTTACAACATACAAAGGCAAACTAGATTTAGTAGAGCCTGAAAGACAGCTATTTCAAATAAAAATAAAAAAAGAGGAAAAATAACTTATGGTTTATTTTATAGGAGCGGGTCCAGGAGACCCTGATTTAGTAACAGTAAAAGCACAAAAGATACTTCAAAAAGCTGATGTAGTTTTATATACTGGTTCATTGGTTCCCAAAGAGGTGCTATCTTGGTGCAAAGATGAAGCTATCATAGAAGATTCACAAGGGATGAAATACCCTGAGATATTTGCCTTTATAGAAAAGTATAAAGATAAAGTAATAGCAAGAGTTCATACAGGAGATCCATCTATTTACTCAACTATTGCAAAACAAATAGAGTTTTTACAAAAACAAAATATCAAATATGAAGTTATCCCAGGAATCACTGCAGCTTTTGGAGCAGCAGCTAGTTTAGGTATTGAATATACTATTCCAGGTGTTTCTCAAACTATGATTTTAACTAGAGTAGAAGGAAAAACTCCAAATCCTGAAAAGCTAGAGAATATACTTGCTTGTAGAAACTCATCTTTAGTATTTTATCTATCAATTTTACTTCTTAAAAAACTAAAGAAAAAAGCAATTGATATGGGGTATTCTCCTGATACACCTTGTTGGGTGGTTGAGAAAGCCACTTGGAAAGAAGAAGAGATTTTCAAAGGAACAATTTCAAATATAGAAGAGCAAGTTTCTCATATAAGAGGTGTTGCTTTGATTTTATTTGGAGACTTTTTAAAACAAGAAGAAACAGAAGAATCTCATCTTTATGTAAAACCACTTGTAAAAGAGTTGGAGAAACAAAAGGGTAAAAATGAGTAAGTTAAAAATAGCCCTAGTTTCAATAAACCAACCAAGTCTAAACTCTGCTTGCAAACTTTTAGAGTATCTAGAAGGTTTTGAAGTTGATGTTTATGGTAAAAAAGATTTAGAGCACAATCTTGAAAACCTAAATACATACGAAAAGATTGATACAGTTTTACAAGATGGTTGGAAAAAATATGATGCTATTATTTGTATTTTGGCGATGGGAATAGTTGTAAGAAAAATTGCTCCACTACTTGAGAGTAAAGCAACTGACCCAGCAATTATAGTTATGAGTATGGATTTAACAAAGGTTATACCACTTCTAAGTGGACATATAGGTGGAGCAAATGAGTTAAGTGATTTATTAGCATCTAGAGTTCCAAACTGTATAAACTTTGTATCAACAGCAACAGACCAAACAAAAACATTTGCTTTTGATATGTTTGCAAAGAAAAACAACCTAGAGATAGAAAACCTAAAATGCTTAGCAAAAATCTCTAACTCACTTCTAAATAAAAAAGAAGTAGAAGTAAAAACCTATGAGAGTATCTTTGAAACAATACCAAATAAAACAAATCTAAAAAGAGTAGATGAGCAAAGTTCAGAACTATGCGTAAATATCACTCCATTTTCTGATGATAACTTAACTTTAAAACCAAAAGTATACTTAGGTTTCGGTTGTAATAGAGATACAACATTTGAAGATATAGAGGCTTCATTTTTTTGGTTTTTAGAAAAACATAATCTTAAAAAAGAGCAAATAGAAAATATAGCTTCATTTGAAGCAAAAGCTGATGAGAGAGGTCTTTTAGAGTTTGCCTCAAAATACAATTTTGATATCAAATTTTACAATGAAGCAGAGATAAACTCACTTCAAGGGGAGTTTAGCCCTTCTCAAGCAACAAAGTTTTTTAACCTCAAAGGTGTTAGTGAACCTTCATCTATGTTAGTTTCAAAATATAACGAACTTATCATACCTAAAAATGTGTATGAGAAAAAAATCACAATAGCAGCCGCAGTATAAAAGGAAAAATCAAATGGCAAAAAAATTATATATAGTTAGTTCAGGTGCTGGTGGAACCTCATATATCACTCCAGAAGCTAGAAATGCACTAGAGAGTTGCGAAGTAGTAGTTTCATATAGTAAGTACGCTAGAGAGCTAAAAGAGCTAATAGAGGGTAAAGAGATATTTACATCAGGAATGACACACGAGATAGAAAGATGTAATCAAGCAATAGAGTATGCAAAAGCAGGGAAAACTACTTGTATCGTATCAAATGGAGATGCAAATGTATATGGAATGGCAACTCTTATAGTTGAAATCATGGATGAAAAAGATTTATGGGATGAGGTAGAGCTTATCTCTCTTCCTGGTGTTACTTCATTTTTAGCAGCAGCTAGTAAAGTTGGAGCTCCTGTATCACAAGACTTTTCTATCATCTCACTATCAGATAGACTAACAGATATAAACCTAATAGACAAAAGAGTTAAAGCAGCCCTAGATTGTGATTTTGTTTTAGGTATTTACAATCCAAAATCTAAAAAAAGAATACTTCCATATCAAAACTTTTTAAGAGCTTTAGAAAATGGATATCAAGATAGAATAGCAATCATTGCTTCACATGTAGGTAGAGATGAAAAAGAGAAAATCACTATAACAACAGCCCAAGATTTGATAGACCAAGATATAGAACACGAAGCAGTTTCTATGTCAACATTGATTATAATTTGTAATTCAAACTCAAAATTAACAAAAAATGGAAAAGTTTTAACACCTAGAGGATATTTAAACAAATATGAACTAAGTGGAGAACTTAAATAAAAGGCAACAAATGCAAATAGCAATTTTATCTGATATACATTCAAATGTTTATGCTCTACAAGAAGTAATAAAAGATATTAGAAATAGAAATATTGAAGTGGTTTTAAACCTTGGAGATATGTTTTATGGACCAATTGAACCAAGAGCAACTTATGAACTAATAAGAGACAATAAGTTTATAAATATTTGTGGGAATCAAGATAGAGAGATACTTGAAGCCTCACTAGCACAACTTCAAGAAAACCCTACTTTAAAGTATGTTTATGAAGATTTAGGTGAAGAGGTTTTATATTGGATACAAGAGTTGCAATTTGAAAAGATAATTGGTGGAACTTATTATATGGTTCATGGAACTTATTTTGATGATACTCAGTACCTTCTTGAAGATGTTTCAGAAGGTACTGTAAAATTAAGAAGTGATGAAGAGATTATAAAACTAACTGATAATATTGAAACACCATTTATTTTTTGTGCCCACTCTCATTTACCAAGAATACATAAACTAAATTCAGGTCAAATAGTTATAAATCCAGGTTCAGTAGGACTTCAAGCCTATAAAGAAGAACTTCCAACAAAACACAAAATGGAAAATAACACTCCTGATGCAGCCTATACAATATTAACAATTGAAGATAACCAATATAATATTGAGCAAGTAAGAGTTGCCTATGACTTTGAAAAAGCAGCTTTGAAAGCAGAAGAAAATGGCAGAGAAGATTGGGCGTATGCACTTAGAACTGGTAAGGTATTAGAAAACTAATGAAAGAGTTTCAGCACGGTGGAGATATAGAAAATTTTGCTAAAAAAGCAAACTGTAAAGTAAAAGATGTAATCGATTTATCCTCAAATATAAACTTTTTAAAACCAAAACTTGATATAGATTTTAATACTTTAGATATCTCTTCATACCCAAATTATGACAAGCTTTATAAGGCTATTTCAAATCATTACAACATTTTGAAAGGAGAAATTGAACTATACAATGGAGGTAGTTCTGCTATCTTTAAACTCTTTGAAAATTTGAAGCTAAAGCATTGCACCATATATTCCCCTGCGTACCTAGAATACAAGAAAGCAGCACAAAATTTTGATTATAAAATTGATTTAATAAATAGATTTACTGATATAAAAAAAGAGGTAAAAAAAGGCTCATTTGTAATATTTGTAAACCCTTCAACACCTGATGCAAAATGTTATAACATAAAAAAACTACTAAAATCATGGATAGAAAAAGAGTGCACAATTCTTATTGATGAAAGCTTTTTAGAGTTTACTGATTTAGAGTCTGCTACAAAGTATATAAAAGAGTATGACAAGCTTTATATACTAAAATCAATGACAAAGTTCTATTCTAGTGCTGGTATTAGAGTTGGTACAATTGTTTCATCAAAAAAAAATATCAAAAAACTAAAGCAAAAAGAGCCAATGTGGAAGATATCTACCTTTGATATGAACTATCTAATAGAGGTTTTAAAACACAAAGAGTTTTATAAAAAAGCAAAGATAAAAAACAAAGAAAATAAAGAGCTTTTAGCCTCTATACTTAAAGAGTATTCTTTTATAAAAAAGGTATATAAAGCTGAAGCAAATTATGTACTAGTTGAACTAAAAAACATAGATGCAAAACAACTTCAAGAAAAACTAATTCCTTACAAAATTATGCTCAGAGATTGTTCAAATTTTGACTTTTTAGACTCTTCGTATGTTAGAATTGCAGTTAAAAACAAAGCCTCAATCAAAGCTTTAAAAACTGCTTTTGATAGGATATAAATTGTATTTTTCTATAGCTTTGATTGCATATATAATTGACTTCTTTTTTGCAGAATTTGAAAAAATAAAGTTTTTAAAACACCCTATAATTTTCATGGGAAATTACATAAAATGGTTTGAAAAGAAATTTTATTTGGATAATATTTATAGAGGTTTTATACTTACACTAAGTTTGATTTGTATAGTATTTACTATAACTTACATTTTAACATTTGTAGATAATATATTTTTCCAAGCTTTCCTTTGTTCTTTTGCAATCTCATCAAAAATGCTTTTTGAAAGTGTACAAAATGTAATAGTATCTGATAATCCAAAATATGCAATTTCTATGCTTGTTAGTAGGGACACAAATGAGATGAGTGAAAGTGATATAAACAAAGCAGCAATAGAAACTTATGCAGAAAATTTAAGTGATGGAGTGATTGCTCCACTTTTTTATATGCTTTGTTTTGGACTTGTTGGAGCATACATTTATAAAGCAATAAATACTTTAGATTCTATGGTTGGATATAGAAATGAAAGGTATGAAAAATTTGGTAAATTTTCAGCCAAACTTGATGATGTAGCAAACTACATTCCAGCTAGAATAACAGCTCTTTTAATAGCCCTACTTTTCTTCTCAAAAAAAGCTTTTTTACAGTTTCAAAAATATGGTAAAAAACATGAAAGTTTAAATGCAGGACTTCCAATCTCAGCTATGGCTTTAGCTATAAATATAAAACTTGGAGGTCCTACTTCATATTTTGGGAAAATAAAAGAAAAACCCTACTTTGGAGATGGTAAAGAAAAAATAGAAAAAGAGGATGTAAAACAAGCTTTGAGTATAAAACCAAAGCTTGATATGTTTATTATAGTTGTTTTAGTTATTCTTAGTATTTCTTTTTATTAGAAGATATACAAAGAATGGCGCTCCAATAAATGAAGTTACAACGCCAATAGGCATACTTGAAGCTGTATTTAGGTTTCTAGCAATTAAATCTGAGATTACTAAAAATACTCCCCCGTAGAAAAATACAGGAAATATAAGCTTATGTGCACTCTTTTTATAGATAAGTCTTATGGTGTGTGGAATAATAAGTCCTATAAAGCCAATAGGTCCAACAAAACTGATACTAACCCCAACAGCAATAGATACTAGTATTAACAGCGTTAGATTAACTCTATTTACATTTATACCCTTTAAAAAAGCCATATCATTAGATACTAAAAGAAGTTTAATTTCAGATTTAAATCTATATACAAAATATAAAAACAAAATTGCAACAATAAAAACAATAATAGGTGTATTAAACCCCACAATATCTAGACTACCTAAAGTAAACCGTACAATCGTATAATTCTCTTGTAAGGTACTTAAAAAGAATACTAACATAAGAGCTGAAGAATAAAAGAAAGATAAAGCAATCCCTACAAGCAAAATAGAGTTTGTAGAGGCTAACAGTGAGTTTTTATTTATAATTCTTGAAATCAAATATAAAACCATAATAGTAATAAAAGAACCAACTATTCCTGAGATATATAAAGCAAAGGTAGGTAGAAATACAATTGATAAAGCTGTAAAAAGTGTAGTTCCACTCGCTATTCCTAAAGTATAAGGAGTAATCAAAATATTTTTAAAAATTGTTTGAAAGATAAGTCCGCTAAGACTTAAAATAGCTCCTACAAAAAAGGCTAAAACTATTCTTGGAACCCTTAAGTCCCAAAATATCATATGTGAAGTTGTATTTGAATCAAAGATTTCATTAAAAGAGATACTACTTTCACCAAAAAATGGAGATAAAACTATCAAAAATACAGATATTATATATGCAATATTTTTCATAAGTTTACCACCAAATGATTATTTACAATTTTTAAAGAGCTATTATAAAACTTATCCAAATTTTCTTTTGAAAAAAACTCTTCAGAAGTTCCGAAAAATTTTATCTTACCCTCATTTAAATAAAGTATTTTATACTTTAAATGAAAAGCTAAATCAAGATTATGGGTAATAATTATCTTTTGTTGTAGATATGGCATTTTAAAAAGTGTGTAAACCTCTTTTACCCTAGAAATATCCATATTTGCAGTTAACTCATCAAATATAGTTATTTTTGCATTATGAATCATACTTGAAGCTAATAATAAAAGCTTTTGTTCTCCACTACTTAGCTCTTTGCAAGGTCTATTTTTAATCTCTTCTATTCCAATCAAAGATATTACTTCATCAATTCTTTTTTTCTGAATTTTATCTATGAAACATAATTCTAAAAATTCATATACAGTAATATATTCATCAAAAACCTCTAGAGTAGAAGGTATATAGTTAATATATTCAACTCTTTTTTTGTCTTCAATTTTTGAAATATTTTCATCAAAGATTGTAACGCTGTTATTTTTTATTAGATATGATAAAACTTTCGATAAAGTAGACTTCCCTGCACCATTTTCACCAAGAATTATTAAGTCCTCCTTTTCATTTAGTGTAAAACTTACATTTTCTAAAATATGGTTTGAATAGTTACTTATGCTTAACATTTTCTAATATCTTTTTAAAATCTTGAATAAAATAGTTTACTCTATTGCTAGGAATCCCAGCATAATCTTTATCTATTACATATATATTGTCACTTTTACTTGCATTTATAGGAAGTTTTTTCCATGAGCTTTTTAATTGCTCTTTTGTTAGGCTTTGAGAATGCATAAAAGGTGCCAATAAAACTACTATATCAGGATTCATATTTATTATTTTTTCAATATTTACTACAGGCTGGCTTTTTGATTTAGATTGATAGGCATTTTTATTTCCAGAGTATTTTATAATATCATTAAAATAAAGATTGTTTCCAGAAATATAAACAGATCTATTTAAATCTAATCTTGGGCTTATTACAACCATTATCTTTTTATCTTTTATGATATTTTTTAAACTATCAAGATTTGTATTAATCTCTTCTATAATAGCCTCTGCCCTACTTTGTTTATTTAATATATTACCAATCTTTAATATTGTATTTTGTATTGATTCTAAATTATCTGTTTTAAAACTATAATAATTTAGATTCAAACTCTCTAAATTTTTTAATAACTTTTCATCATAATCTTGAGTAAAAACCAAAGTTGGTTTTGATAAAAGTATTTTTTCCAAAGAGATAGTTGAGTATCCACCAACTTTTAATATATTTTTTGATTCTTCTGGATAATCACTATGTAAAGTATTTGCGACAATATCTTTACCACTTCCTAAAGCAAATACTATTTCGTTTAATGAAGGGGAGAGAGCAACTATTCTCTCTCCTGCTATTAAATTAGAAATTAAACCTAATACAAATAAAAACTTTTTCATACTAGAAACTATACTTTAATCCTGCTGTAACACTTCTTGGACTAGTTGCATATCCATCTATCTCTTGATAATATTTATCAAACATATTCTCCAGTTTAACGAAACCTGTTAAATCTTTAGTAATTGTATAGTTTGCAACAGCATTCCAAACTGTGTATCTTCCAGTTTGTGTTCCTTTTTTATCATCTTGGCTATATCTATCACCAATATATTCACCATTGATATTTAAATGTAAATTTTTAAATCCATAATAATCTAATCCAAATTTGAAGTCATCTTTTGGTCTTCTTCTTAAGTATTCATTGTCTTGATTTTTTGCACTTAATCTTGTGTAACTAAGTGTTAATAAGAAATCATCTAAGAAATCTCTTTTATATGAGATTTCAAGACCTTTGATTTTAGTTGTACCCTCTTGGTTTGCATATACTGCATCATTGTTAAAATAGTTTAAAGGAGTTGGGTCAAACCAATCTATAAGATCATCAACTTTTTGATTAAAATATGTAACTTTTAAGTTTTCATACTCAAATCCAATATCATAAGATTTGCTTGATTCTGGCTCAATATCAAAATTTTCTTTCCCCCAAGGGTTTACATTTTTGATTAATAAAGGAACACTATACGAAGTTCCTACATTTGCAAATAAAGAAAACTTAGGAGTAAAGTTATATTTTGCCCCTACTTTTCCTGTTAATTTGTTATCAAAGTTATCAAAAGTGTCATATCTTAAAGACTCTGTTAAAATTAAATCTCCAAAATAATTAGTATTTGTTGCATATAAATATTTAGTTTGATTTGAAGCAGAATTAGATGTACCATCTGCTCTTGAAAAATCTAATTCATCTTTACTAATACCCATTCCTAACAATAAAAAATCTCTATCAGAATATGTGATATTATCAGATAGTTCCACATTTGTAGTTTCATTGTCTGTTAATTTAACACCCCAAGTTGTACCTATTTGGTCCCTTTTTGTTTTTGTTTTTTCTAAACTAAGAGAGATATCATGATTTTTATATTTTTTATCAAAACCTAAATTATAAATTTTAGTTCTTGAATCATTTTTCATAAGATTATCGTTTGGTCCACTGCTATCATAATCTTTTAAAGAATCAATATCAACTACTGAAAAGCTAAATCTTGACGAATTATTGATATAGTAATTACCCTTTAAACTAATAGTAGTATTTTTATACTCATCATCCTCTAGTGCATCTAAATACTGGTTTCTTAAAGCTTGAGATGAAAAGCTATCTGATTCAATTCTTTGTGCATCAAGTTTCAAATCAAATTTTTCATTTCTATATGATAATTGAGAAGCAAGTTTTTGAGTTGAAAAACTTCCTAGTTCTGTTGAAACAAAACCATGAAAACCATCTTTTGCTTCTTTTGTAATAATGTTTACTACACCAGCAGCTGCATCAGCTCCCCAAACTCCACTTTGTGCACCTTTGATTACTTCAATTCTTTCGATATCTGTTATCATTAGACTTGAAAGGTCAGTTCCATCTAAACTTGAATGATCTTTAAATTTTACTCCATCTATTAAAATAAGTGTTCTATTATTGCTAGAACCTCTTAAACTCAAAGATGTTGTACTTCCCAATCCACCATTTCTTGTAAATGTAATTCCTGGTAATGAATTTAAAGCATCAACAACAGAAACAAAGTGTCTCTCTTCTATCTCTTCTTTTGTTAAAACATCTACATTTGAAGTAATATCTTTGATAGATTGCTCAGACTTTGTAGCACTTACGATTGTGATTGTTGATAATTCTTGTGAAAAAAGATTTGTTGCTAATAATAGTCCAGCAACTAGACTTGTAGTTAATTTTTTGTTTTCCATGTGTTATTTATCCTGTGTTTATAGATTATTTGTTGAATATTGTTTAACTGGCTTTAATGCTTTAGATAATAAAAGCTTTGTAATTTTTGGTACATTAGTATTAATTAAAGTAGCAATCTTTGTAAAATAAGAATGTATTTTTATACTAATAGTAGCTAAGAGAATACCAAAAAATGAAAAGTAGTTTTTACTCATAAACCTATACCTCCTTTAAAAAATTTTTGTATTATATTAAAAAAGATATAAATTTATAGAAATAATAATATTGTTAGATATGACAACTTAATATCGATTTGTTTGGATCTGTTAAATACTCATAGCCACTATGAATTATATAAATTCCAAAAAGTATAACTAATATAGATGCTATATTTATAAACAAGTTTCTAAGGGCTATTTGTTTAAATATTCCAACAAAAAATCCTAAAGAAAACATTGCAGGAAGTGTACTTAATCCAAATATTAACATAACAAAAGCACCCCAAATAGGACTACCTGTACTAGCAGCTGTTATTGCAAAAACATAAACAAAACCACAAGGCAATAATCCATTTAACATCCCAAGAAGATAAAAACTTGTTAAAGAATCAGAGCCAACTAAAGATCTAAAAGTTTGTTGATAAAGTTTAGATTTAGAAACAGAATACTCTAAAGAGGTAAGAAATTTCAACTTTCCACTGAGAGATAAACCAACTAATATCATCAATACACCTGTTGTAACAAGTAATATTCCACTAGTAACATTATCAAAAGTAACAACACCACCTACAAATCCAAAGATAAACCCTAAGATAACATAAGTAGTGATTCTTCCAAATGAATATAAAATATGAGAGATAGATTGTCTAGTCTTAGACCAGCCATTGTCTATTTTTGTACTAGAATATGCAACAACAATCCCTCCACACATACCAATACAATGACCAAATGAACCTAAAAAGGCTATCGAAATAATTGTTAATATACTTATACTTTCCATCTATTCTTCACTTAAAAGTTTTTTTCTTATTAGAGGGTTAGTTAAATTTTCACCTCTATACATTTTTAAAAGCATCTCATCAAAAGATATCATGTTTTTACCTTTCTTTTCATAAGCACCAAATCCATAATCCATAGGTGTTTTATCTGTTTTAGTATACCAAGCTTCTCTTCCATCAATATATTTTTTAGAATCATTTGTATATACCCAAACGGTGGCATCATCTTGAAATTTAATATTTTTAAACCATAGTGCAAAACAGCCAACATCATCAAAAAACCAAGTCTTTCCATCAGGAGATACAGCTTGAACCGAATGTTCTAAAGTTTCTATTGTCATTCCACATTGGGTATCTTGAAAATGGTGTAAACCAATATCTAAAGGTTTATGCTCATGATTTCCTTCTTGAATTGTAACCATTTTTTTCTGATTTGACATTGATAAAAAAGTTAATACAATGATAAATATTATAGCTATTATGGTGATTATAGGTAAAAATTTTTTCATAAATAGTTATTCCTAAAAAAAATACAATAATAATATATAAACTATCTTGATATATTAATAAAAAAGCTCCACTTAAACAGTGAAGCTTCATAAAAAATATATAATTATTTGAAAATTAAAAGTATAAGTAGTAGGAGAAATTTAATTTTCTTTCTGTTGTAGTTTACAATTCAAGTGTTAATTATTTGTTAATTACTGATTTTAGCAGTTTATATACAATGTTTAATACAATATTTTCCAGTAAAAATATATAATAAATTTTTATTTACAAAAGAAGGATTTTTATGCGTTTAATTATGTTTGATATGGATGGAACTTTAATTGATAGTGGAACATCTATAACAAATACTATAAATCATGTTAGAGAGAATTTAGGTTTTGAAAAGATGGAAAAAACTTTTGTTTTAGAGAAACTAAATGACCCAAATATAAATGCGGCAAAATTCTTTTATGGAACTGATGACTTTACAGAACAACAAAAAGTACTTTTTGAAGATTATTACCATAAAAACTGTTTAAAAGATTTAGAGATTTATGAGGGTATGGAAAAACTAATTGATGATTTAAATGGAGAATTTACCCTTGCAGTTGCTACAAATGCAAGTTCAGTATTTGCAAGAAAGATGCTAGGACACTTAGGTATTGAGAAATATTTTAAATCAATATTAGGTTATGATAGTGTAAAAATGCCAAAGCCACACCCAGAAATGGTTTATAAAATCTTAGATAACCACAATATCCAAAAACAAAATGCCCAAATGATTGGTGACTCACACAAAGATATTATGGCTGCTACAAATGCAGGTATAGATTCTGTTTTAGTAAACTGGGGATTTTCAAATCATGACAAAGATGCCATTGAAAGTATAGAAGAGCTTGAAAAAAGAATCTATGAAAAGTTTAAATAGATTCTAAATCAAAGCTTCTAAAGTTTTATACTCATTTAAAGCAAAATCATCTGTCATACCAGAGATATAATCAATCAATAATCTAGCTCTATAATACCATTCTTGTATCTCATATTTTTCACTCTCTTCTTTATTTAACTTAGCAACTGCATCTTTATATGCAACAATATGTTTAGAAGAAAGTCTTCTAATAAGTCTTTGAGATAAGAAACAAGAGATTCTTTCACCTTTTACCAACTCTTCAAAATCTTCACTTGAAAGCTCTAAAAGTGGAGTATAATTTTCAAAAAGTGAAGATAAAATTTTCTGCCCTTTTAATTCTAATGTTTGGATATCTTTGTAGTTGTAAATATACTTAACAGAGATATTTTGAAGAACTTCAACTGCTTTTGTGTATTTTGATTCTGTATCATATTCTAAAAGTGCAGAATTAAAAGTTCCATTGAAAACTGCTTCATGGTTTTCTAAATAGATATTTGAAACATGTTCAACTAAAGCATGGGTTAATTTTGCTCTTGTAAGTGTTAAAAATAGATTGAATTGGTAAGGTTCCTCTTCGTTTTGCTTAGCTTTATTATAAAACTTCTCAACCAATTCAAGAAGATAAGTCTCTTGCATCTTCTCGCACTCTTCTTTTATAAGTCTATAAATATCTTCAAATTTTAAGATACCTTTATCTACAGCATCTTCCATATCTGCATTTAGATAACTTATATCATCTGCTGCTTCCATAATATATGTAATTGGAAATCTACATCCATCTTTTAAATCTAAACTTGTCTTTATCTTATCAACAATCTCTTTTTCAGAATAATAAAACCCTGGTTTCTTTTTTAAATATGAAAATGGCTCTGATTTTAAAGGTTTACTTTCATAAGCTCCTCTAGTATATTTTATAACTGAAGCAATTTGAGGAAAAGATAAATTTAGTCTTTGAAGTTTTGTTACAACTCTTATAGCCTGTGCATTTCCATCAAAACTGCATAAGTCTTTTAAAAGCATATCTTTAAACTCTTTATTTTCTACACTAACATTCACTACGTTTTCAAAAATCTTAACACCTCTTTTACTCATCCAATTATTTATTGCAACCTCGGCAAAGTGCCCAAAAGGTGGATTTCCTATATCATGAAGCAAACTTGTCATTTCAGCAAGAGAAACAAAAGCATCATCAAAATTTTCTAAACCAAATTTTCCTTCACTTTTTTTTAAAATAGTTTTTGCAATAAATCTTGCTGTTTGAGAAACCTCTAAAGAATGTGTTAATCTACTTCTAACAGCAGCATTTAATTCTAAAGGGAAAACTTGTGTTTTCTTTTGAAGTCTTCTTAAAGCAGGAGCAGAGAGAATTCTTCCTCTGTCACTTTCAATTGAGATATTAATATCATCTATAGCATAAAATTCTCTGTCTTTTGTTATCTTTTTAGTGTAGTCAATCATCATCTATCTTTAATTTTTTTGATATTATAATATTTGCTAACCAATGAAAGGATAAAAATGCTTGATAAAATCAAAGCTATTTTCAAAAATGAGAAAACTTTTCCTTGTATAGTTTTTGATGGTAAAAAAATGAGTTATCCCCATCTAAGCCAAAAACAAATAGATGAGATAAATAATGACCCAAAATACAAAGAGTGGAAAGTGATATTAAAAAAAGAAGAGTAGGAACTACTCTTTTATTATATTTTTAAGACTCAAAATAAAAGAATTACCCTCTTTTGTAGGTTCTATTTTTATAGCAATTTTATTTTTATCACAAAACTCTTTTACCATAAAAAGCCCCAGACCAAAGCCTGTTTTAGTCTTATCTTCTTGAAAAAACTTATCAAAAATAACAAACAGATTTTTAGTATCTATCTCTTTACCTGTATTAAAAATAGTAAGGTTTTTATTTTCATATGTAATTTTTATAAGCCCCTTAGTTTCTAAGTTATACTTCAAAGCATTTGATATTAGATTATCAATCATCTTTTGAAAACCATTTTGATCACTTTGTAGTGTTATATTCTCAATATCAACTTCAATCTTTATATCTTTTTTCAAATCATCAAACTTTTCTAAACTATGATTGATAATATCATTTAATGAAAAATCTGAAAGATCAACTCTATCAATCTCTTTTTTAATATGGTATTCCATATCTTCATAAAGCTTTAAAAGTTCATTTGAAGCTAGTTTTATACGGTTTAATCTTTTTATAGCTTTTTCATCAGTTATTTTTTTCTCTAGCATTTGTGTATTTAATTTAATTGTAGAGATTGGAATATTTAACTCATGCAAGGTTTCTTTTACTGTTTTTTGAAGGTTTTCATCACTTTTAAACAATGGATCAAATATAGTTTTACTCAATAAAAGATATAAAACAAGTCCAAAAATCAATACAGTTAATGTAACTACAAAAAAAGTATCTTGGGTAAACCCAACAAGTGTAGTAAGATAGAAATTTATAAATAAAGACAGTAATAAAACAAAAACAACAATAATTGAGTTTGTAATTATAAAGTTTTTTCTTTTGTTATAACTCAATTTTGTATCCTATACCTTTTATATTTTTTATTGTATCTTTTCCTAGAAGTTTTTTTAAGTTGTTAATATATACTCTAATTGAGCCTTCACTATAATCTTCGTTGAACTCCCAAAGCTTTTCAATAATCATCTCTTTTGTAATAATTGCATCTTTTTTTTCTAAAAAAAGCTCTAACAAATCTATAACTTTTCCAGCAGTATAAATATCTTCACCATCTTTTAAGACTCTTCTATTTTTTGGATCAAAGCTAATTTCATCATTAAGTTGGATATTTTCCATAACTTTTCCACTTCTTTTTAGAAGTGACATTATTCTTAGAAGTAATTCATCCAAATCTATGGGTTTTTTAAGGTAATCATCGCAACCACATAAAAAACCTTCTGTTAGCTTTTCTTTATCTTTATATGAGGTTAAATATATAGTTGGAGTATCATCAAGTTTACCTCTTAACTCTTTTAGAGTCTCTATTCCATCAATTTTAGGTACATTTATATCAAAAAGATATAAATCAAATCTTTTTTCATAACATATTTCTAATACTTGTTCTCCATCTGTAGCAGTAACTACTTCAAAGCCTTCATCTTCTAAAAAATCTTCTAAACTCTCTTTAAATAGTTCATCATCTTCTAAAATCAATATTTTATACAACTGTACTCCAATACATTATGATATAGGCATATTATAGAATATTTGAGTTAATTTAGAGTTAAATTTAACTTTTTTAAAAAGATATGATAATATATTATTATAACTTTAATATTTAGGTTTTTATATGATAAAAAAACTATTAATCATTTTTCTACTTTTAGTTACTGCTTTTTATGTAATTTCCCAAGAAAATGTAAAAATTATTTTGGCTGGTATTGCTATTTTCCTTATTGGTATGCATTTTATGGAAGATGGATTTAAACTTTTTTCTGGTGGAACATTGGAAAAAATTTTAGAAAAATTTACCCAAAACAAATATAAGTCTTTGTTAACAGGTTTTTTAACCACTTCAATTATTCAAAGTTCTTCTTTAATATCTGTTATCGTAATCTCTTTTTTATCTGTTGAAATCATATCACTTACACAAGGTATGGCAATAGTATTTGGAGCAAACTTAGGTAGTACTACAACAGCGTGGATAGTTTCTGCTTTAGGACTTAAAATAAAAATCTCATTATATGCTATGCCTATGATTATATTTGGTGTGATTTTTAGATTCTCAAAAAAAAGCAACTATATTGGTTTGGGAAATGTTCTTTTAGGTTTAGGTTTTATATTTTTAGGAATCTCTTATATGAAAGAGGGATTTGATACATTAAAAGATGCTATAGATTTAGCTAAGTATTCAGTTCCTGGAATAACAGGTATTTTAATCTATGTTGTAATAGGTATAATTGCTACAGTAGTTATTCAATCAAGTAGTGCCACAATGGCTATTATTATTACAGCTTTAGCAGGAGCTAATATCTTATATATAGATGCTTTAGCCTTAGCAATTGGGGCTAATGTTGGTACAACTGTTACAGCAATATTGGGTTCACTAACTTCAAATCAAAATGGAAAAAGATTAGCTTTTGGTCATTTTGTTTTTAATATTACAACGGGATTGATTGCCCTATTTTTAATATATACTTTAAGAGACATTGTTGATTTTATGGCACCATTATTTGGAATTGCTGAAGATAACTATTCTATGAAACTTGCACTTTTTCATACTATTTTTAATCTTTTAGGGATAATTGTATTATTACCATTTATTACATATATTGTGAAGATGTCAAAAAGATTTATAAATGATGATAAGTATAAAAAAGCATCAAAACCAAAATATTTATCAAAAGAGAATATTAAAATACCATACAATGCTATGGTTTCAATACAAAAAGAGGTTATAAATCTATATGAAAATGCCCAAAAAGCTATATTACATGCAATTTCAATCCATACAAGTGAACTTAAAACAAGAGAAGACTTAGAAAAGCTTACATCACAACCAACAACTAAAATAGATACAAATCTAGATGATATTTATCAAAATAATTTAAAACTTCTTTATAGTGAGATTATAGAGTTTGCACTTATATCTCAGCAACATATGAATAAAGAACAAAATGAATATGTAGCACAACTAAAAATAGCCTCAAGTATTATTGTAAAAGTGTTAAAAGATACTAGAGATATTCAAAAAAATCTAAATTTTTATCTAAACAGTAAAAATGAAGTTATAAAACAAGAGTATTTAAATATAAAACAAGAATTAGCAACATTTATTTTTGAAGTAAATCAGCTAAAAGATAATGACTTAGATGAAGTGGAAACTTCTACTATTATCCAAGTAAATAAAGATAAACTATCTAATTTAGATATTGAAAACAACCAAAGAATTGATGAATTAATTAGAAGTGAACAAATAACTTCTAAAATGGCTACATCCTTAATAAATGACACAACTACAACTTTTAATATTTGTAAAAATCTACTTAGAATTGCAAATATACTATTAGTAAAAGATGAGAAACTAAGAAAATTAGGAGAACATGATGAAGTTTAAAAAATTGATAGAAAACTTTGAAGATATATTCTCATGGGATAAAAAAGAGATTGAAAATAATAGCGATGAGATTGAAGAGCTTATGGACAAACTTTTTGATAAAAGAAACTCTTTAGAAAAAAAGCTTAGAAAAGAAAAAGACAAAGATGAAAAACACGATTTAGAAAAAAAACTAAAAGCTGTAAAACATCTAATAAAAAAAGCTAAAAAGAGTTTAGTTATTTAAACTCTTTAAAATTTTGTCTTAAAGCTTCATAAGCAACAATAGAAACTGAGTTTGCAATATTTAAACTTCTAGCTTCATTTGTCATAGGAATTGTTACACAATTTTCTTTATTCATATCTAGTAAAGATTCAGGTAAACCAGCATCTTCTCTACCAAAATAAATAAAATCCCCTACTTTATATTTGGCATCAAAATAAACTTTGTCTGTTTTTGTTGTAGCAAAAAAATGTCTATCATTTAAAGGATTTTTTGACCAAAAATCTTCAATGTTTTCATACTCTCTAACATCTAAATCATACCAATAATCAAGTCCAGCCCGTCTTACTTCTTTTTCTGTAATTTCACCAAAACCATAAGGTTTGATTAGGTGAAGTGTACAGTTCATAGCAAAAGCTAAACGCCCTATTGTTCCAACATTTCCTGGAATTCTTGGTTCTAATAATACTATATTAAACATATTATAAAATTACTGTTTTATTTCCGAAAACAAAAACTTTGTCTTCTAAAAGGTGTTGAAGTGCAGTAGATAATACTACTTTTTCTACATTTCGCCCTGCTCTTCTCATATCTTGCCAAGAGTAAGTATGGTCAACTCTAACAACATCTTGAGCAATGATTGGACCTTCATCTAAGTCATCAGTTACATAGTGAGCTGTTGCACCAATAATCTTAACACCTCTATGGTGTGCTTGTTTATATGGATTTGCTCCTATAAATGCTGGTAAAAACGAGTGGTGGATATTAAGCACTTGTTGAGGGAAAGCATTTACAAATTTTGGAGTTAGTATTCTCATATATTTTGCTAAAACAATTAGTTCTGGCTCATACTCTTTGATTTGTTCAATAACTAAATCTTCATGAGCTTCTCTATCCATATCTTCTGCACTTATGCAGTGAAAAGGGATATTAAATTTTTCAACTAAATCTTGAAGATAATCATGGTTTGCAATTACTGCTTTAATATTTGCATCAAGCTCACCATCTATATATCTAATAAGTAAATCACCTAAAACATGTGATTCTTTTGTAGCTAAAATAACAATATCTTTTTTAGATTTTACATTTAGTTTTATTGTTGATTCTTTTGGAAGAACTTCAATCAATTCTTTATATAAAATATCTCTATTTACATCTCCAGAGATTACAGTTCTCATAAAAAACTTTTTTGTGTCAGGATCAACAAACTCAGCATTTTGTTCAATATTTAAGTGGTTTGCATAAAGAACTTTTGAGACATTGTAAACAAGTCCTTTTGCATCGATAGTGTCAATAAGAAGTATATATTCTTTCATTTCTTTCCTAAATAAACGGTATTATTTCAATTAAAGTCGAAATAATACCATTAAATAGATTTAAATCATTTTAGATAGTTTAGTTTTGTACTCTTCTATATCAAAAGTTTTAACTCTTGCCACACCTGAATCAACAGCAGCTTGTGCAACTGCAGCTGAAACTTCTACAATAAGTCTTTTGTCAAATGGTTTAGGTAAGATATACTCTTTTGAGTAAGCTAAGTGATCTCCAAAAATCTCTTTAATATCATCAGTTACTGGTTTTTTAGCTAAATCAGCAATTGCTTGTGCAGCTGCTTTTTTCATAGCCATATTGATTTTTTTAGCTTGTACATCTAATGCACCTCTAAAAATAAAAGGGAAACCAATTACATTGTTAACTTGGTTATTAAAGTCACTTCTTCCTGTCCCAACAATAGCTTTATCTCTAATTGCTAAGATTTCATCTGGGAATAACTCAGGAGTTGGATTTGCAAGTGTAAATACGATAGGCTCATCAGCCATAACTGCAATATGCTCTTGTGTAAATGTTCCTGGTCTAGAAAGTCCTAATACAACATCAGCTTCTCTAAATGCATCTAACATTGTTAATGGTTCAGAGATAGAAAACTCTTTTTTATATTTATTTAAATCTTCTCTACCATCATGAATAACACCTTTAGAGTCACACATAATAATATTTTCTACACCAACAGCTTTATACATTCTACTACAAGAAATAGCTGCTGCTCCTGCTCCAACAACAACAACTTTTAAAGATGATAATTCTTTTTTAATAATATCACAAGCATTGATTAAACCTGCTGTTGTGATGATTGCAGTACCGTGTTGGTCATCGTGCATTACTGGAATATCTAGTTCATCAATTAATCTTCTCTCAATTTCAAAACATTCTGGTGATTTAATATCTTCTAAGTTGATTCCCCCGAATGTAGGTGAGATAGCTTTACATACATTTACAAACTTATCTACGTCTACTTCGTCAACTTCAATATCAAATGAATCTATAGCTGAAAACTTTTTAAATAGTACAGATTTACCTTCCATAACTGGCTTAGATGCTAAAGCACCAATATTACCTAGGCCTAATACAGCTGTACCATTTGAGATTACTGCTACAAGATTTCTTTTTGTAGTATATTTAAATGCATTTTCTGGGTCTTCTTCAATTGCAAGACAAGGAAATGCAACCCCTGGAGTATATGCCAAAGATAAGTCTCTTTGTGTTTTTAACTCTGTTGTTGTTTCAATTGCCAGTTTACCTGGATTTGGAAACTGGTGATATTCTAAAGCTTCTTCTTTAGTTACTTGTTTACTCATTTCACTCTTCCTCTAGTTTAAATTGCAACTAAATTTTAACTTAGGATTACTTACAAAAAATGGAAAAATGATAATTTGAACTTATAAATATTTTAATTAAATGTGAATTACATTTTTTCTACACTAGAATTACATAACTGCTACATAATTACGATAGAATAGAGATTATCCCGGCAAATCTTCCACAAGCTTTGTCAACTCTGTAGGAAAAATAATCTACTCCTGAGCACATTGTACATCTATCATTTATAGTTATATTTCTAACACCTAAGTCTTTAAGTTGTTTTTTATTTATACCTTGTAAATCTAGATATCTATTATTCTCAAACTCTATTCCAAAATTAATTTTTACTATGTTTGCAAGTTTTTCATCAACTTCATAACAACACTTTTGAATAGAAGGCCCCATGATAACTTCAATATTTTCTGGTTTACAAGAAAATTCTTCAATCATTTTTAACACAGTTTTTTCAGATATTTTCTGAAAAGTTGAGTTTCTACCAGCATGTACAGCTGCAATTACACCATTAAACTTATCAAACATCAAAATAGGAATACAATCTGCAACCATAACCATAAGAGTCAAATTTTTCTCATTTGTTATTATTGCATCGCAATCATCTATAATTCTTGGTGAATCTTTTCCTACAACAGTAACGCAAGAACCATGAACTTGATTCATAGAGATAAGATTTTTAATATCAAATTTAAATTTTTTTGAAAGTTCTAATCTGTTTTTATCAACATTCTCTTTTTTGTCTGGTACGTGATAAGCTAGATTTCCCTCATCTTTATTTGTGAAAGTATAAAAAATATCGTGCATAGTATATATCTCCTTTCAATAAGCAAGCTATTGTACAATTAAATATTTAATATATTCTTATTGATAATTTGATAAAATCATTTCTTTTAAAGGAAAATCATGTCAGATAATAAAGAACTTTTTGCAATATTTGGAAACCCAGTAGAACACTCAAAATCACCACAAATGCACAATGCAGGATTTGATAATATAAATTTTAATGGTGAATATATAAAACATCTAATTGAAGATGGGAATGAAGTAAAAAATATATTTTTAGATAAGCACTATAAGGGTGTAAATATAACAGTTCCACATAAAGAATATGCATACAAAAATGCAGATGAAGTAAGAGGTTTAGCTCAAAAAATCAAAGCAGTAAATACATATATAAATGAAAATGGAAAAGTTATAGCATACAATACAGATGCTCCAGGATTTTTAAAAGCAATTGAAAGTTTTAAAGATGTTAAATCAGTTCTTCTTTTAGGAGCTGGTGGAACAGCAAAAGCAATCAGTTTAGCCCTTCAAGAAAGTGATATAGCTGTAACAGTTTTAAACAGAAGTGAAAGTAAACTTGACTTTTTTAAAGAGCATGATATAGAGTGCTACTCTTGGGATACTTTCAAGCCTAAAGAATATGATTTAATAGTAAATTCTACAAGCGCAGGACTAAAAGATGAGTATCTTCCTTGTGATAAAGAATTACTAGAAAATGTATTTAAAACAGCAAAATATGCATTTGACTGTGTATATGGGAAAATTACACCATTTTTAGCTTTAGCAAAAGAGAATAACTTAGAGATAAAAGATGGAGAAGATATGTTACTTTATCAAGGTGTTTTAGCATTTGAATACTTTACAAATACAAAAGCTGATGAAAACTTAGTTGAAGCTATGAGAAAAGGCTTAAAAGGATGACTTTTTTCTAATGAGTGGGATTAAAAACTTTCCCACTCACTATCATCATTGTTATTTGGTTTTATATCTTGTTTATTAACTTTTTTTGTTTCTGCTTTTGGTTCTTGTTTATTTTTTTTAATTGATGGTTCTTCTTTATTTTTAATTTTTATATCATCTCTTGCTTTTACACTATTTTTTCCCTCAAACTCTTTTTCATCAGCTTCTTTTACTATTTCATCTGCTATTGATTGAGTTTGTTCAGCAATATCTTTAGTTTCATTTGCAACAGCAGCATTTTGCTGAGTTTGTCTATCTAATAAATTAATTGCATCATTGATTTGAACAATTCCAGATTGTTGCTCTTTACTAGCAACTTCAACATCAGAGATAAGCTCTAAAGTAGTGTTGATATTTTTGTTAAGACCAACATAACCTTTAATCATAATATCAGCAATATTTTTACCATCATTAGCTTTAACTGTAGCATTTTCAACTAAATCTTTAATCTCTTTAGCAGCTTCTGCTGATCTACTTGCAAGGTTTCTAACCTCTTGTGCAACAACCGCAAATCCTTTACCAGCTTCTCCTGCTGTTGCAGCTTCAACAGCTGCATTTAGTGAAAGAATATTTGTTTGGAAAGCAATTTGGTCAATAACTGAAATAGCATCATTGATAGCTGTTACTTGTTCGTTTATACTATCCATTGCAGTAGTTGTTTGAGTTGCAAGTTTTTCACCCTCAGAAGATGATTTTTTAAGTTCATTTGCATTTTGAGCCATTTTTACTACATTTTCTGTATTATGTGAAATATTTGATGTTATCTCTTCTAATGCTGCTGCTGTTTCTTCTAAACTTGCTGCTGCTTCATTTGAAGCACTGCTTAGCTTATCTACATTTGCTAAAAGAGTATAAGCACTATTTTGAAGAGTTAAACCATTTGATTTATTGTCAACTAACATTTCATTTATAATTTCTGCAAGAGTATTTAAACCTTCTGCTGTATCACCTTTGGTTTTTTCTATTCTAAATCTGAAATTAAGTTTTTGATACTCTTTTAATGCTTTTTTTAACTCATTTAAATCATCTGCAACTGTTTTTGATATTGAAGTTAACATATCATTAAAGATAATTTTTAACTCTTCAAGATTTTTATTGTGGGTGCTTTTTACTATTCTCTCTTTTATGTTTCCTTCTTTTACTTTTTCAGCAACATCTTTTACATTGTCTAATAAAATCAAATCCTCTTCTAATAAAGATTTTGTATTTTTTATATTTTCATTTACAATTATTGCTAATTGTGCAATTTCGTCTTTAGAGCTAGTATCTAATGGTGAAACATCATCTGATTCTTTATTTAAATAAGAGAAGAAACCTAATAAACCATTTTCAAATTTAGAAATTCCATTTCTTATTGTTCTACTTAAATAAATAGTAAACATTATTGCAATAATAATATTTATAATAGACATAATAACAAAAGCGTAAAAAGATGTTTGAACCGCCCCATCTGTACTGAGTTGATTTTTATTTATAACTTTGTATGTTTCTTCTGTAAAAAAATCCATTTTATCTCTCATACTGTTGTAATCACCTAAATAAGACTCAAAGTAATATTTTTTTGCTTCTTTAAACTCTTTATTTTTTATTTGAGATATTAGATTTTGAGTATCCCCTTCGACTTTTACAAATAATTTGTCAAACTTAATAAATTCATCCTTCAATTGGGGTAATTCTGCTTGCAAAAGATTTCTAAACTTTCCAAATCTTTGCTTAACTTGATCAAGGTTTTTTAATGCTTCATCTATTAACGCTTGTGACTTATCTTGATCTTCAATAGTTAAAACTTGTGATATATCAATATTTGATTGGTATGAATCCCTATCTGCTTCAAGCAAATATATTAAACCCAAATTAATCATTTGTGATAATGCTACATTTGATTGATATGAGTCCCTATCACCTTCTAACAAGAAATCTATACCTGCATAATCTTTATGAGTTAGGTTATTTATATTCAGTTTAATTTTACTGATATTATAAGCAATATAAATACTTGATAACATAGTAATAATTACAAGTATACTGAATGCACCAATGATTTTTCTTTTAATACTCATAGCATTATCCTTTTAATAACTTTTTTATTTATACTACAAGTTAGATACTTAATGTTTTTTTAACATTTTAGGTTAATATATAATATTATTTAATATTTTTTACAAACTGTAACTATAGTCACAAAGTTCGACTATATAGTGCTTATATATAATTTTAGATTTTAAGTTAATATATTTTATTTTTTTAATAATTAAAAAGTAAAAACTCTAAAGAAGAGTCCAAAAGTTGAACTATTTAATAACTTTTCAAAAACAGTAGAATTAGTTTATTTCTACTGCATTTCTTCCTTTGTTTTTTGCTACATAAACAGCTTCGTCCGCTCTTTTTATAGTTTGGTAAATATTTTCATCTTCTTTATAAATAGAAGCACCTATAGAACAAGTAATTTTCCCAACTACAGGAATTTTTTCCAACTCAATAACTCTTCTTAGATGCTCTAATGCTTTTTTTAGTCCTTCATTTGAATTAACCCTAAGAAATAAAATAAACTCTTCTCCACCCCATCTAATTAAGATATCATTTTCTCTTGAATACTTTTGTATTGTTTTTACAAAATGAATTAATACATCATCGCCAACATCATGTCCAAAAGTATCATTAACTCTTTTAAAATGATCAATATCTAAAAATGCAACCCCTAAAGAGAAACCATCACTAATAAAAGATTTTATAATATCTGGGATATTTTGTTCAAAATACTCTCTATTGTATGCATTTGTTAGTTTATCATGAATAGTTTTGTCTTCTAACTCAATATGATTTAACATAGTTTGAGTAATATCTGTAAAACTTAAAATATATAAATCTTCTTCAAACTTATTTACAGTTACAGCAAAAGCATGAAGATTGTAATCATACATCAACATTCCCACTACTCTCTTTGAGTGAGGTAAACTTTCAATATTTTTAATCCAATCCTCTTTTTGCTCTACTTTTCCAAGATGGAAAAATCTATCATTTTCTACAAATAAATCACAAATACACTCAAATTTTTTATTAAAATCTTCTAGACTTTTAAAACCAGAAAATTCAAAAAACTTCTTATTTGCAAAAGTTAATTGCTTTGAATTGGTTATGATGACAATATTATCTTGTAATTCAATAAATTTTTCTAATTTTCTATATTCATTTCTCTCTTTTGTAATATCTCTTGAAGAGGCATATAAATATATATCTCCATCAATTTCTACTTTTTTTGCACTTATTTGAACTTCAAGAATAGTTTTATCTTTTTTTATATGCAAAGTATTAAAAACTTGTGATGTATCTAGTAATGCATTTATTCTTTCAGGTATCTCTTTACCTGAAAATTTATAATCAAAATCCCTTACATTTAAACTTTTAATCTCACTACAGCTATAACCTAACATCTTAGCAAATGATTTATTTGCTTCATAAATATTTCCATGAATATCCAAAATATGAATCCCATCTGATGCAATACTCATCAAATCTTTATATTTTGCTTTTTCTTTTTCAATATGTTTTTTTGCTCTTAATGTAATTTCCCTATTTCTCATTAACTGAAAAATAAATAAAAACATACCAATCAATAACATAGAAAATATTATTTTTTTGTTTAATCTATGCTCTTCTATAACTTTTAATATATTATTAGATTCATAGAAAACAAAATACATAGTGTTGTCAGATTTTACATTTGAGATTGGTAAAAAAGAAACTACATAATGTTTATGTTCTATTTTACTTTTTGGTGAATGCCCCAAAGGAAGGTCAAAATTGAAAATTTCTTTTTCATCCATCTTTCTTTTTATATCATCCACAAACTCTTTTTCAAAATCAATATCTTTGAAAAAAACTTTATTTACTACTCTTTTAAGTTGTACATATTGGTTGTTTTCAAAACTATCTTTATAATAAATTTTATATTCATCAAAAACAGTTTTATTAAATTTGTCTTTTTTTATTAAGAAATGCGTATAGATATTTGTATAAACCTTTTCTATTTCATTTTCAACTTTATCTATACCAAAAGACATCTCAACACTTCCAAGATACTCTTCACCAAAAAATATTGGATAAACATTTCTCATACCAGGGAGAACTCTTCCTGTTTCTAGTCCATGAATACTTTTTTTATATCGATTAACATATTCAACTGTATATCTAAAAGAGCTAAGATTATCTCCATATTTTTCTGGTTTGTGCATTCGCAAAAATGAAGTATTATCAGGTAGATGAAAATGAACTTGCCTAAATCCTAAAGAGGTAAGATACATATAAGTTTCATTTAATAAATTATATAACTTTTTTCTATCTCTTTGTTTAAATGCTTCTTTTATCTCAGGTCTATCTATAAAACCAATAAAAGTACTGTCAGCTAAGTTATTAAGTGATTTATTTATAGTTTTGTATTGAGTTTCTACTTTTTTTAGATTTTGATCTAATACTCTATTGGTCTCACCATCATAAAAAATTTGTATTTCATATAAAAGAACCAATTCAAAAATAACAAAAACGATAATAAGAAATATTCTATTTAATAAGTCTTTTTTTTCCAAAAGAACCTTTCTTTTTAATTATCTAATTTTACAATTTTTGTACTTTATAAATAATGATTCACTTTAAAGAAATGCTATTTTCTGGGCTATATACAGAAGAATATTATTTTTGGCTTATCTTTTTCTCCATACATTTTAAAATCTCATAAGTCTTACTCACATCATATGTAGCACTATGATAAGAAAGTGGATCAAAATCAATACCATAGAAAATACAAGTTTCATCTAGTTTTGGATTTTTTATATTTCCATTTTTGTTTAGAGCTTTTACTATTTGTTTATTTTCTTTCATAGTACAAAAATGTTTTTCAAACTTAACAAGTCTATCAAGATGTCTTAGCTCAAAATTTATGTTATGAGCAATCAAAGTTTTAACTCCACTACAAAACTCAATAAACTCTTCATCTTCATTAAAATAAGAACTATAGCTTGCACCGTTTCTATGAGCAATAATTTTTTCAGGGGTAAGTCTATGTACCTCAAAAGAATAAGGATTTACAGGATATCTAGATAAATAATATCGATGGAACTTGTCAATAACTTTATAATCCCCATCCACAAGTTCTAACTTTACTGCTGCAGCTTCTATTACATCTTGGGGATTCATTGTGTTTGTTTCAAAATCTAATATAATCATAAAATTATTATACCAATAATATTAATAAATTTTTATATAAATATATTTGAAGCCTAAAAATAGAGTAAAAATGATATCACTAAGGGATCTTAATAACTTTATAAGTTATAATTAATTCAAATTTAAAAATATTAATTTAATATGAAGGTTAAAAATGATTAAAAAAAGAGTTTCAATACTATTTACAACTGTCTGTCTAAGCACATCAGCATTTGCAGCGAACTATTATGTTTCAGACGAATTATTTACATATACACATTCAGGGCCAGGAACAAAATATAAAATTATAGGAATTGTAAATGCAGGTGAAAAAATCAAAATTATAAGTACAAATGAAAAGGCTGGATATACGCAAATAGTAGATTCAAAAGATCGTAAAGTATGGATAAACTCAAAATATGTTTCAAATCAACCAGGATTAAAAAAACAGTTAGAAAAACTTAAAAACTCATATTCAAAACTGGATAAAAACCAAATAACTTTAGAAAAAGAGTTAGCCACCAACATCGATCAAGTGAAAGAATTAAAAAAAATAAATTCATCTTTAAGTAAAGAATTAAAACAAGTTCAAGAAAAAAATGAAAAGTTAAATGAAAGGCTAGATAAAGAACAAAATGAACTATTGATGCGTTGGTTTACTTATGGTGGTATCGTTGCAGGAGCTGGTCTTATTCTTGGATTAATACTTCCATATCTAATTCCTAATCGTAAACAAAAAGCACGTTGGTAAAGTCAAGAAAACTACGAAAAAGAAGCACAATCTCAAAAGGTATAAAATAGGATTTCCCTATTTTATATTTTTTCCCTTATTTACTTGATAAATCTATTTTCTATTTCTGAAGCTTCTAATTCAATATTGTCTTCGTTTATAAAACCAAACCAGTAAGTATCTTCATTATCTTGAACTTCAATAACTAAGATATTGTCTTCCTTATGATTTTCAACAAACTTTTCAATAGCTTCAATAGCAGAATCTTTCCAATACTCTTCAATCTCTTCATTGTTTCCTGCATCAAAGAAAAGACAATCTTCGCATGCCGAAAAAAGATAGTTTCCAGCACCTTCATAAACTTCAAATGAACTATCATCGTTGAATAGTTTTTCATTTGTAAATGGGCAATATAAGCTAAATTTTTTGTAATTTTTTGATTTTATAACTATTTTATTCATAATTTTCCTAACTATTAAATCTCTTCATCATCAAATTCAAGTATATCTTTTATCTCATTTTCACCTTTGATAATAGATACTTTTCCATCAGCCATAATCAAATCTAAACCTTTAGTTTGAAACTCGAGGTATTCTTCTGGTAATAACATCATCTCTTCCTCAGATTCTAAAGAAGGTGAACAGTAAGGGATAGATCCAAAATCATAATATTCATTTTCTCCTACTTTTATTTTAGTTATTCCTTCTTCATTTGTAACAAGTTCACATTCATCTGGTATTTGATAAGTTTCTTCAAGTTTTAGTTTTATAAATTTTGCCATAAAATGCTCCTAAATTTTTTTGTATGTTATCTAAAATATACTATGTTTTTTGATTAATATCTAGCTAAAATCTCAATAAGATGAAATCCAAACTCAGTTCTAATAGGTCCATGAACTCTATGTAAATCCTCTTTGAACACAATATTATCAAACTCTTTTACCATCTCACCTTTTGAAAAAGTACCTAAATTCCCTCCACTTTTTTTAGAAGGACATTTTGAGAACTTTTTAGCAGCTTTTTCAAAAGTGATTTCGTTTTTGATAATCTCTTTTTTTAGTTTTCTAGCTAACTTTTCGTTGTTTACTAAGATATGTCTAGCTGTAGCTTTTGCCATTTGGTTCCTTTTTATATAATGGGGATTATATCGATTCTAATCTTTTTAAGACATCAAAACTTTTTATATCCATCTTTGAAAAAGCAAACCATTTTTTACCCAAGTCTTTTAAACTAGCTCCAAGATGATAAAGTTCTTTTTCATCAAGTATTAAAAATCTATCGTGTGAGTTATCAAACTTTTTTATCTCTATTTTTTTATATTGAGAGTTGTATTTTTTAAGATCAAGATTTAGTTGTTTTGTGATGCTTTTTGTATATATTATCACTTCTATATTTTGATTTTTTGAAAATAGAGTTAAGACACTATCATCCACATAGTTATCTATAAGTATTATTTTATCTTTTGCACTTCTTATTAAATCAGATACAAAAGTGTAAGCATCAAATATCTGTCCATCGTAAAATATTCCTTGTTTTGGTTTAATATTTTTTGACTCTAATATATCAACCTTTTCACTTAAATAGTGTACTTTTTCTTCTAATGATACAAATCTATCATTTGTTATTTTGTCACTATTTATGACATAGCCATCAGTAATATATTGTTTTAAAATTGAGGTAGCCCATTTCCTAAATTTTGTTGCTTTTTTTGAATTAACTCTATATCCCACAGATATAATCATATCTAGATTATAAAAATTCATTCTTCTTTTTTTGCCATCATTTGCAACTTGTTCCAAAATGGAACAGGTTGAAGCTTTGTCTAATTCATCTGTTTTGTAAATATTTCCTATATGTTTTACTATAGCAGGACGATTTACATCAAATATACTTGCAATATCATTAGCACCAAGCCAAATATCATTTTCTTTAAGTGTAACATTTAGCTCTATTTCCCCAGTTTTATATATCACTATATCTGTTGATTGCATTTTTATCCTTCTATGATGATTTTAAATAAACATATCTATAATTTTTCTAGTGTTGTTAAATACATAAAAGATAATATCATTAAATAATGTTTTTATTTATATTTATTGCATATTGCAATATCTTAGAGGCCTAATAAAAAGTGGAAGATTAGAATATTTGATAACTTGTGTTAAAATTTTATTTTAAATTCTTACGAGATGACCCATCTTAATCTATAAATTCTTTTGAAAGTAAATATATCTCTTCATCAAAATATAATAATAACAATTCAATTTCTTCTTTCATATTTTTATATTCTTTTTTATTAATTATTTTTTCATAGTGAAATACTCTATTTCTAATTTTTCTTATTTTATTTAATTCTTTATCTAATATTTGCCTAGTTATGAGTTTTTCATCTTTAGCTGGCATATTAGGAAAAATATATTTTATATCTTTTATTCTAAATAGATTAGAGTATGATCTTCTAAATAAAGAAGTCCAAAAACCAAAAGGAAGTTCAGCTATAAGTTTGTCATGAGTTACTTCCTCTTTTCTTTGTTTTATTTTATTTTTTGATTCATTTATCCTTTGTTTGGTATCTGTGTGTAAAATATTAGATTCGAACCAATTTTTTGAAATCCTTTTTTTGAAATGATGATTGATAGAGTTTCTTAAACTAATTTCAAATATAGATAGTAATATATAGTATTCTTCAGAGTTTTTTATATTTTGTTTGTATTCAACAAAATCTTTATACGATTCAAGTCGAATATTACTGATAAATCTAGATTTAATTTCATCTTTCACTTGACATATCCTTACTATTTTAATATAATTTTGTCACGACGCCCAGTAAGACTTAAACCTTTGAGTTTAAGCTTGGGTTTTTTTATGCCAAAAAAATCATTAAAAATAATAACATAAAAAAATATATTTATTTAAATATATTGCAGATTGTAATACTAGGAAATATTTCTCAAAACTTCCAATATCTTCACCATAGCCAAAGTATCAAGTTTACAATACGCTAAAAGTGAAGTTCTCATCTTTTGTTTTTCTTCTTCATCAAGCTTTGATAGATTTGCAAAGGCATTCATAGCTTGGCTTCCGTTTTGTACTCCATCTAACTCTTTGTAGGCTTTTTCAAACTCTGGAACTAAGGCAGGTAATACATACTTGATAGAGTAACTTCCTTGCATACTTGGTGTTACATACCATTTCTTTTGGAAAGGTGTCATTAGGTCTTGCATATTTTCGTTTATGGCTAGTAAGTGAGTACTAAGCTCTGGAAAAAGATTTGCTAGTCTTTTTATCACACCTTTTTCAAAACTCATATTGTAAGCCAATACTGTAACATCACTTGGGATATCTTCACATAGCTTTTGTGCTAACTCATATCTACTGTCTACACTATCTACACTCAAATACTCTTTATGAATTAGAGTACCATCTTCATACTCTATATGAAGTGAATATTGAAAAGGGATTTGCTCGAAGGGTTTTATGCCTTTGTACTCTGGTATTGCTTGTTGGTAGGTTTCAAAGTCTAAGTGATATATTGGGTATGTGAGGTTTTCTAAAAAAGCTTTGATATTTTCTTTGTCTATGTGGTTTGTTTTTGATTTGTAGTTTTCTACTGCTTGAGCTTGATTTGCAGTCATATCAAAATCTTCTGGGATATCTTCTATATCTATGATACCTTGATTGTATAACTCAACTTGCTTTTTACTTCCTAGATTGAAAATATTAAATATAGAATAATCTGGAATTTGTCTTTGTACTTTCCAACAATAGTTTTTCGCATCACACTCATAAGGTTTGTTACAATGTTTTCCTATATCTATATCTGGCTCATTTACTTTGTCTTCAAGATAAGTTTCAAACTCTTTTAATATGACGGGGATATTTGACTGTAGATTTTGTACTTCACTTGTGACATCAACTATTTTAAATAGTTTGTCTAGTTCTAAACTCTCATCTCTTACATACTCATTGTTTATATGCACTACACTTGCACTTTTTATACTAAAGCCTATGTTTTTTAGAACATAATACTGAATAGATACATCATGAAGATATATATCCTTTACCTCAGTAGAACTTTTAACCTCATAGATAGATACACCATCATCTTCTACTTTTAAAATATCTACCATGATAAGTATACCCTCAAAGTTAAAAGTAGCTTCGTAGATATTTGATACACCTTCTTTTAGCCATTCTTTTGTAGTAGATATCATCTCATCATAGTTTGTAGTGTATGTTACTTCTTTTCCATCAGGTAAAAGCTTGCAAGCTAAATCTCCTACTATATTTCCTGTATCAAATATAGCTTGTGCTTGTTCATCTGGTGGTGCTAGAACATTTGGCTTATATTTTTTAAGCCAAAGTGCTTTTGGGCATTGGATGCCTTTTGTGTAGAGGGGATTTAGATAGGTTCATATTAAACTACTAAATACACAAAATTATCTGATGCACATTTTAAAATATCCATTTTATTTCCTATTTTAATAGTAACTTATCAAATCATAGCTCTAATTAAGCCAACATCTCTTTGATTATTTCTTCGCTTCATATTATGTAAAATTTTATTTTCTGTTTCTGGTGACCAGTATATTTTTAATTCTTCTTTTGCTCTTGTAATTGCAGTATAAAATATGTTATGTGTGATTTGTTCTTCTACTTCATCTGTAATAACAATTTTAACAGAACTATATTCTAGACCTTGAGCTTTATGAATTGATACTGCATATGCAACTTGAAATGGAACAATAGATTCAGAAGATTCATCATCTTCATCTGTTGTTGGAAATTCATTAACTCTAAAACTTATAACAGATTTATTACTATCACTACTTACTAAATCAAAATCATAAAAATTAGCATCAAGTGCATTAACTACTTTATCTATTTCTATTTCAAATTCAATTTGTTGATCTAAAATATTTATATCAACTATTTTCCCTTTTAAATTATTATAGATTGCATCACCAAATCTATCTGTTTTATTAAATAAAATAGGGTCATCTTTTTTATAAATTAGATTTCCCCATTCAACAGATCTATTAGGATTATTAGCTTGTAAAAATCTATTGATATTATTAATTCCATAAAGTCCATCATAATTTAAACAAAGTATTATTTCATCATCTTTATGATTTTCAAATATTGACTCATCTAAATTTATAGAATAGCTATTTTTTTGAATATGCTCAGAAATATCATCATTTAATTTTCTTACTTTATCCCAAAGTTCAAGAAGATCATCATTTTTGCTTCTCCATGGTTTAGTAAGTTCAAAAATTGTATTTTTAGGTAAAAATTCTTTCGCTGTTTCAAACCAGTTTCCAAATCTAATAGCTTCTATCTGAAATATATCCCCAACTAATACTAAAAGGGAAAAATTGGCTTTATTTAAAACTGCTAACATATCACTATTACTTACAGTACTACTTTCATCCATAAATAAGATGGTAGAATCAGTATTTCTATTCCATTTAGATAAAAACTTTGTTACAGTCATAAATTCACAATTTGGTGCATCAACTTTTCTATCTAAATTATCTTTTGCTGGATTTGTCTGAGCCAAATATATTTTTTCATAATCTTTAAAAAAATTAGAAATATGATTTATCATTGTAGATTTTCCTGTACCTGCAGCTCCATATATCATAGCCACTTTTGAATGTTCGAACATTTTAATCAAAAACTTTTCTTTATCTTCACAGTCTATTTTATGATCTGTTTTATCAATCCATGCTTTTACAGAATTAGAATAATTATCTACACCAACATTTGATAATTCTTTTAACTCTTGTATTATCTCTATTGTATTTTCTTTATAATCTTTTATATATAAAAATTTATCTTTATAAGATTCAATCACACGACCTGACTGAGTCTTTTTATAAATTAAACTGTTGTATTTTCTTATTAAAGATTTTATGTCATCAAACTTTTCTAATTCACTTAATAGAGTAAATAATTCTCCCTTTGTTTCAGTATTATTTTGAATAAATCTAGCTAAAAATTCATGTTCTCTATTTTCATATTCAATACATTCAAATAAGTCATATATTCTTGGATTATGATTTAATAATGAAGTTGTAAAAGGCATCTGATCAAAAGGTATACAACCCCATTTAAGAAATAAATCTGAGAGTTTAAAATTTGTCTCATTATGTATTTGTGTTTTTATAATTTTATTATTCATAATAAATAAAAGATATCTAACAATATTCGATGCAGATCTATTATTTAATAATAAACTTCTACATCTATCAAGTACATTAAAAAACTGTATTTTACTACCCTCAGTAATATTATTTTTAATTTGATTATAATATTCTTGTTCTTGGACAACATATTCACTTAAACTTAAACTTGTTTGAGTTAAAAAGTGCATTAATTCCCTATATTCTTTATGATTAGATTGTATATTGATACTTATACCAAAAATTTTTGCAAAATTCTTAAGTTCACATGGTCTAATAGATACTTCCCAATTTTGTATAAGATTAATAGGCATTTGTTTACCTAAAACTTCAATATAAACCCTTCCAATATGTAAATCTACTGCATAATTCTGAACTATATCTAAATTTGTAAAAGCAATTATTCTATCAAATTTATCTACCATATCATGAGACTTTGTAAATGTTACTTCATAGTAAACATTATCATTGACAAAAAAAGGTTTAATTTTTTGAATATAATATCTATCTTTTTGAGTTTTGCCTACTAAAGGTATGTCAATTCTTTCAGCTATTTTTTTATAGTACTCTTGAGTTGTTTTATCTAATTGAATAGGAAATTCATTAATATTTGAGAAAATATCTAATTTATATTCAGTAAATAAAAATGATTTGATTTTTATAAGATACTCATAATACTTGAGCATTAATCTTTCTGAGGCGTTTTCATCAGGGGTATAATGAGAAACGGAAATTTGAAGCAAATCATGGAATTTACCTAAAAATCTAAGTTTTCCTATTTTTTTTACATATTTTTCTGCCGTTCTATAATTTTCATACTGTGGCTTTAAAGATTGATTTTGTTTTTGATTGTATATTTTTAAAAAAATAAGTTCAATTAAATTTCTAAGATTTGATAGTATATTTTGAGATAATAAACCTCTATCACTATCATCAAATATACTAATATTCTTTTCAACTAATTTATCAATATAACTTATTTTCTTATCTATTTCATTCATTGTATTCCTTCTAATTCAATTCCAAAACACTCGTTCCATCACCTTTAGGCTCAACCTTTATCTGCAATGGAATTCTCTCTTTTAGTGCTTCCACATGGGAAATCACACCTACCATTTTTCCTGAACTTTGTAACTGATTTAGTGCATTTAGGGCTAGCTCTAGGCTATCACTATCTAGTGTTCCAAACCCTTCATCTAGGAAAAGTGAATCTATACTTATCTTTTGGCTTGCTAGATTTGATAGTCCTAAGGCTAAAGATAAACTTACTATGAAGCTTTCTCCACCTGAGAGTGTATTTACACCTCTTACCGCGTCTCCTTGGAAGCCATCTATTATCTCTATATCTAAAAGCTTGCTTGAGTCTGTGGCTCTTTGGAGTTCATATCTTGGGCTAAGTACACTTAAGTGTTTGTTTGCTAGGTAGATTAGTTGGTCTAGGGTTATACCTTGGGCAAATTTGGCAAATTTGTCTCCTGTGGCTGAACCTATCATCTCATTTAGTTTTACCCATACTTTTGAGGCTTCTTTTTTCTTTTCAAGTTCTTTGATTTTGTCTTCTGATTTTTTCATATTTGAAGCATTTATCTCTAGCTCTTTTGAAAGGCTTCCAATACTTTCTTGAAGTTTGTCTATAGTGCTTTGTAACTCTTGTAGCTCTTTGTTTATATCTTCTAAAGTTCTGTTATCAAAAGAGAGTTCTTTTTCTTGCTCTTTATGCTCTTTTAGTTTTTTGGCTGTGTCTGTTTTGAGTGTTTGTATTTGTGAGTATTTCTCTTCTATGTTTTTATATAGAGTTGATAGAGTTTCAAACTGCTCTTTTTCTAGCTTTGCTTTTTCAAACTCTTCATATGAACTAAAGCCATACTCTTCTAGGACTTTGTGAAACTTCATAGTTAGCAGTTCTAGTGTTTGATTATCTTCTGTTTGTTTTTGTACTAGTTGTTCCATTTGTTTTGTAGTTGCTTCATCTTTTGTTTTTAGACTTGAAAGATATGTTTGCAAATCGTTATAATATTTTGAAACACTATCAAGACTTTTTTGAATAGTTTGTTCAAACTCATCTAGATTTGGTACATCTAAGATAGATTTGCTTTTTGTTTGTAACTCTTGAAGTTCTTTATTTAAAGCTTTTTGCTCTTGTTTTAACTCTTCTATTGCTTTGATGTTTGATTTTATCTGTTGTTCTTTTTGCACATGGTTGTTTACTACTGTTTGTTGGTTTTCTTTTTGTGCTTGTAGTTTCTCTTTTTGCTCTCTTAAAAGTACATACTCTTTTAGTTTGGCTTCATTTATTTGGTTTTGTTCTTGCAGGTTTGCTTTTGAGTCTTGCTCTATTTTGAAACTATTTGCTTGGAAGAACTCTTCTATTTGTGTTTTTGTTGTTTGTTGTTTTTGTAAGTTTAGGTTTGAAGATTCTAGTTTTGTGCTTAATTTACCTAGATTTATTTGTGCTTGATTTAGTTCTTTGTTTTGCTCTTGTAGATAATCTTCTTGCTCTTTTATTTTTTTTGTGGTTTTGTCTATATCGATATTGATACTATGATTGATATATGGATGCTCTTTTGAACCACACAAGAAACACTCTTCCCCATCTTTTAGTTTGACTCTGTCTTGTTCGTAGTTTTTAATAAGAAGCTCTTTTTCTCTTGTTTGTTTTAAAGTTAATAGAGTCTCTTGTATTTGATTTATTAGTTTTGTTTTTTCGTTGTTTAGGTTTGTTTGTGCTTTTATTTGTGAGTTGTATTCTTTTATGTTTGTTTGTTCTTGGGTTAGTTCTTGGTTTAGCTTTTCATAATCTTCTAGTGCTTTTAGAAGTGATTCTATCTCTTTTAGTTTGGCTCTTATGTTGTTTTCTTTTGTGTTTATATCTTTTGTTTGTTCCTCACACGCTTTGTATTCATCTAAGAGATTGTTTAGTTGCTCTTTTGAAGTGTTTAAAGTGTTTGAAAAGCTTTCATAGTAGCTTTGCAGTTGTGATTCGTCATTTAACAGTGTTTGAAAATCTACTTCAAATAGTTTTGCTAATTCTTGTAGATAGCTTGATATCTTTTTGCTTTTTTCTATGTTTAGGGCGTATTTATTCTCAACTTGTGTTTGTAGAACTCTTACCTCTTTTAGTTTGTTGTAGTTTTGAGTGTATGAGAGTTTTTCTTTTTCTAGAGTTTCTTTTGAAGTGTCTAGTTCATTTGATTTGCTTGTTATCTCTTTTGTTAGGGTTTCTTTCTCTTGCTTTAGTGATTCTAATCTTTGCTTGTCATTTGTTATGGTTGTTGAGAGTTGGTTTTTTTCTTGGTTTATTGGCTGTATTCTTAGAGCCTTGTTTGCAAGTTCTAGTTTTAGGAACTCCTCTTTTTTGTCCTCTTTCTCTTTTGAGATTTGTTCGAACTCATGAGTATATTTGATATTGTCATTTTCAAGAGTTTTTAAAGTATCTAGCCAAGTTGATATTTTCTTTAGTTGGGCTTCTTTTTTGTCTAGTTCTTGCTTTTGTTTTTTGCTCTCTTCTAGTTGTTTTGTTTTTTCTTGTACTATCTCAGTATCTAGTAGTTCTATACTTCCTAGTGCTATTTGGGTAGTTTCTATCTCTTTATTTTTTTCTGAAAAAGTTTGATATATGCTTTTTGAGATTTGTTTATAAATTTGTGTACCAGTTATATTTTCTAAAAGAGTAGAACGCTCATTAACATCTGCTTTTAGAAAAGCATCAAAAGAACCTTGTGCTAACATCATTGACCTAGTAAACCTATCAAAATCTAATCCAGTAATTTCTTCTACTACTTTTGGAACTTTTGATAAATATGATTCAATAACTTTTCCAGAATCTAAATCAACTATTTCCATCTTTGCTGGTTGAAACTTTCCATCTGGATTTTTTCTTGCTCTTTTTACACCCCAAGAACATCTATAGTTTTTTCTTTTTACTTCAAATTCTACTTCACAAAATGCTTCTCCAGTATGTCTACTCATCAGGTCATTCGGATTTTTAAGTCTTGCTGTTCTTCCATATAGTGAGCAAGTTATTACATCTAGGATTGTACTTTTTCCTGCTCCTGTTGGTCCTGTTATTGCAAAAAGTGATTCATCTTTTAAAAACTTTTGAAAGTCTATTTCAAACTCTCTTTTTAGGGAGTTTATGTTTAGTAGTTTTACTTTTAGTATTTTCATTAGATTTGTTCCTCACTTTCGTGAAGCTTATTTACTACTTGAGAGAAACTAAGAGTTAGTTGCTCTTTGAACTCTTTGTCTTCTATGTTTTCTTGCTCTAATCTTTTTTCAAATACATCATTTACACTTAGTTCATCTAGGCTTATAGCTTTTAGTTCTTTTGCTCTGATTTGTTTTTCACTTTTTGCTATTTTAACTGCAAGGATTATTAGGTCTAATTTTGTGGCTTCTTCTCTTATCTGTGTATTTGCAAACATTGGGTTATCATCTTTGATATGAACTTCTATCCAAGTTGTTTTATCTTCCACCTTTTTTAATTCATCTTTTATAGTTCCCAAGTTGCCTTTGATAACTTGCAGTTTTCTCTTTAGTGGGATTTCTAACTCTTCTACTTCTACACTATTATCAATAGTTACAAGGTTTACTTTTTGAGTGTTTTTTGACTCTGAAAAACTTAGTGGTATTGGAGAGCCTGAGTATCTCACATGGTCAGAACCAACTGTTTGATTGATATGCAAGTGTCCTAAAGCTACATAGTCAAATAGACTTCCAAGATAATCTCCACCAATATCAAGTGTTCCACCTATATAGATATTTCTTTCACTTTCACTTGTTCTACTTCCTACAGTTGTAAGGTGTCCCATAGCTATGATTGGTACATTTAAGTTTAACTCTTTTGCTTTTTTGTATGCGTTTTCATAGTAGCTTTTGATACCATCATTTGCAAGCTTTTCTTTGTCACTTACAGTTTCTCCGCCAAGTGATTGTCTTATAACACTATCTCTTAAAAAAGGAACTGCACAAACTATTGCTTTAGTCTCATCATCATCTTTTATAGGGATGATTATATTTTCCTCTTCATCGCCATTTACTACTACATGAACATTTAATGCTTCAAGTAGTTGTTTTGGTGCTTTTAGTGTAGAAACTGAGTCGTGGTTCCCTGCTGTGATGATTGTAGTTTTTAAACTCTTTTTTGATGATAACTGTTTTAAAAAGTTGTAGTAGAGTTCTAGTGCATAGTTTGGTGGTGTTCCTGTATCAAAAATATCTCCTGATACTAGTAAAAGTTCTATTTGTTTTTCTTCTATTGTATCTATTAGCCAAGATAAAAAAGCTTTGTGCTCCTCTACTCTGCTTTTGTTCATAAAGTTTTGTCCTAAATGCCAGTCCGATGTGTGTAATAATCTCAAAATAATCCAACCAAAAATATTTTATTTACCATTATATAGAAATATAATTAAACAATATAAGAAAAAATTATAAAAAATAATAATTTATTAAAATACGTCACAGTTTCTGTCACAAATTTAAAAAATCAATAAAAAAACAATCAATTCCTACAAATATAACCTCAAAGTAGTATAGTTAAACAAAAAAAGAGTCTAAAATGGAAAAGCAACAAAGATTTTGGATAGTAGGAAGTAGTAGTGGTATTGGTTTAGAGTTAGTAAAGATATTGTTATCTGAGGGGCATTTTGTGGTTGCTAGTTCAAGAACTGCCCAAGAAAATGAAGATTTACTAAACTTACAAAACACATTTAAAGCCAACTTAAAACTTGTAAGTCTTGATGTAAACAACGATGAAGAGCTAGACTCAAAAGTAAAAGAGGCTTGGAAGTGTTTTAGAGGGCTTGACCTTTGGTTTTACAATGCTGGAGCATATGAAGTTATGGATATAGACAACTGGAACTTCAAACACTTTAAACAGATGAATGATGTAAACTATTTGGGTGTTTTAAAAATCATGACTAGAGTTTTACCATATTTTCAAAATCAAGGTTTTGGAAGATGGCTTTGGAACCTTAGTCTTTCTACATATTTTGGATTGCCAAAAGGTGGAGGATATTCTGCACCTAAAGCTGCACTTTTAAATTTAGCTCAATCTATACATCCAGAACTAAGAAACAAAAACATTACTCTGCAAGTAGTAAACCATGGGTTTGTAAAGACAAGACTTACAGCCAAAAATGACTTTGAGATGCCACAGTTAATGACACCACAGTTTACAGCAAAAAAGATTTATGAAGGGATACAAAAAGATGAAAGTTTTGAGATAAGATTTCCTTTTAAACTTGGTATATTTTTGAGAGTTTTATCCTATCTTCCTTATAAAATCTCACTTGCACTTACAAGGAGAATGTTATGATTTATGCAGATTTTTTTGAAAATATAGACAAAGATACAAGTATACATGAGTTTGCGCAAGTGTTTGATTTAAATGCAAAGTTTAAAGACCCTTTTCATGAAGTAAAAGGTTTAGATGAGATATATAAAGTGTTTCAAAAGATGTATGAAAACTTGGATAACCCTAGATTTACAATCCTTGATACTATGTCTGAAAAAAACATCTCATATATCAAATGGGAATTTTCTTTTTACTTTAAAAAGCAACTAGTAAAACAAAGTTTTATAGGACTTAGTAGAGTTGTTTTTAACTCTGACAATAAAGCAATATCTCACGAAGACTTTTGGGATGTAGGAGAAAATATATATGAAAAAATCCCATTTATATCAAGCATAATCAAGTTTGTAAAAAACAAGATTAAATCATGATATATTATTACGCTTTACTTGCTTTCCCTTTGGCAACTATTGGGCTTCCTTTATATATCTATTTGCCTACATTTTATGCAACAAATGTAGGTATTGATATTGCTTTGGTTGGAATAATCTTATTTATAGCAAGAATAAGCGATGTGTTTACAGACCCATTACTTGGCGTTCTAAGTGATAAGTGTCTCAAAAAATACAACAGTAGAAAACCACTTATGATAGTTGGAGCATTTTTACTTGTTATCTCTTTTTATTTTCTTATAAATCCTAGTTTAGAATACAAAAGCTATTGGTTGTTTTTCTTTTCTGTTTTGATATATTTTGCTTGGAGTATGATAAGTATTCCATACCTTACTTGGAGTTCTGAATTAAGTACAAACTATTATGAAAAAACAAAACTAAATAGTTTTAGAGAAGTATCAACTATCTTAGGACTTTTGTTAGCTTTAGTTGCTCCATATTTTGCAAGTTCTGATAGAATAGAAGAGAAGCTAAACATACTTTTTATGGTGTTCTTTTTTGTATTTGTTATCTTCTTTTTAATATCTATGATAAAAATAACTCCACAACAAAAAGCTTTAAATAACACCTTTAACCTAAAAGATATAAAAGAGGTTTATAAAAAAATTCCTCAACTAAAAACCTTACAATTAGGGTATTTTTTCAATAACCTTGCAAATGCGATTCCAGCAACACTATTTTTGCTTTTTATTGAAACTGTTATAAAAAAGGAGGAAAACTCATCAGAGGTTTTGATTTTATATTTTTTATCAGGAGTTTTAGCACTTCCTTTATGGACTTTATTGTCTAAAAAAATTGGCAAAAAAAATGTCTGGATTGCATCTATATTATTAGCTTCAAGCTCTTTTATATTTGTAATTTTTTTAGAAGAAAACGACCTTTTGCTTTTTGCAGTTATTTCTATAGTTTCAGGGCTATCACTTGGAGCTGATATTGCATTTCCAACTGCTATACAAGCTGATTTAACTCAAAAGATAAAAACCATAAATGACAATATCTCAGGGCTTGTATTTGGAATATGGACTATGATTACTAAAATATCACTTGCTTTATCTATTGCTATTAGCTTTGGGATACTAGGTTTAGTAGACTTTGATAAGCAAAACCTTACAGCAACTTCATTGCTAACTATTACTTTACTATATGGTTTAGTACCAGTAGTTTTAAAATTTATATCAATATTTATTATTTTTAAGTACAATGAAGAAAATTAAAAAATTTATTAAATGACATATTTTACATACAAAAAGACCTATATAAATATAAAATTGAAATAAAAATAGGAGGGTGATGTGAGAGTTTGTCTAACTTTAGCTTTTATTTTATTACTTACTTCAATAAGCTTTTCATGGGCAAATTATACAAAAGCCCCTCCTCCTGTAACTTATGTAAACCCTAAGAGTTTTAGTGGTCTTTGGTATGAGATAGCAAGAACTTACAACTCTTTTGAAAAAAACTGTGTTGGTGCATCTGTTGAGTATAAACTAATAGATGAGTTTAAATACGATGTAACAAATAGATGTTTTGAAAAAACTTTTGAAGGCAAACTTATATCTTACAACGGTACAGCTGAAGCTTTATATGAACAAAATATGTCTCAATTAGAGAAAACATATTTTTGGATATTTAGCAAAGATTATAGAGTGATTTATTTAGATGATTACAAAACTGCTGTAATGAGTGATGAAAATATGGAAAATCTATGGATTATGAATAGAGAGCCTTTTCTTAGTAAAAAGAAGCTTGATTCTATTTTGATGTTTTTAGATAAGTATGTTGATACTTCAAAACTGATATTTACACCTCAAAATAAAGATGGAAAATACAAATGAAAACAGAAAAAAAACTAAAAATAGCAGTTCTTGGAGCTGGAATTAGTGGCTTGGGTACTGCTTACTTACTAAGTAAAAAACATAGCGTAGATTTATATGAAAAAGAAAACAGACTTGGTGGTCATGCTAGAACAACTTTTGTAGAAGAAGATAATAGAAGATTTGGTGTTGATACAGGTTTTCTAGTTTTCAATCACGAAACATATCCTTTACTTACAAAACTTTTTAAAGAACTTGATGTAAAAATAGAAAACAGTGATATGAGTTTTGCTTTTTGGGACAAAAGTTCAGATATAGCTTACAACGGACAATCTTTAAAAGGGATGTTTGTACAAAAGAAAAATCTTTTTAATATAAGTCATTATGTGATGATTAGAGATATTATAAAGTTTAATAAAAAAGCAAATCAAGACTTAGAAAACAACTCAAAAGATTTAGATAAAACTCTAAAAGAATATTTAGAAGAGTTTTCTGATTACTTCAAACAAAGATATATTATCCCAATGGGTGCTTCTATTTGGTCAACTCCAACAAAAAAAATGAATGAGTTTCCAGCTAGAACTTTTTTGACTTTCTTTAAAAACCATGGACTTTTAGGTGTTGATACACACCACCAATGGCTAACTGTTAGTGGAGGTTCTATAAATTATGTTGAAAAAGTGGCTCAAAATATCTCAGGAGATATATTTTTAAATGCCCAAATATCTTTCGTAGAGAGAGAAGAAAATACTGTAATTGTTCATCAAAAAGATGGCACAAAAAAAGTATATGATAAAGTGGTATTTGCAATGCATGCACCTGATGCTTTAGAGTTAATTGAAAAACCAACTTTAGATGAGATGGAGATACTTTCTTGTTTTACTTATAAAGAAAACCAAGCAGTATTACACAACGACAAAAAAGCATTATATCCAGACAAAAAAGCCTACGCAGCTTGGAACTATAAAAGTGAAAATAAAAATGGAGATGTAACTTTATCTTATTGGATTAATTTACTTCAAAATCTAGATGCAAAAAAAGAGTATTTTGTATCACTAAATGAGACTTCGAAATTAGATAAAATTATAGAAAAAATAGAATACTCTCACCCACAATTTGATTTAAGAGCAATAGAAGCACAAGAGAAACACCACCTAATAAGTGGCAAAAACAACACATATTATGCAGGTGCATATTGGAGATATGGCTTCCATGAAGATGGTTTATATAGTGCAAATAGAATTGCAAAAGAGTTTGGATGTGAATTATGAGCCATAGATTTTATGATGGACAAATCTATCACAAAAGATTAAGTCCTACAAAACATGATTTTACATATAAATTTTTTATGGTTGATATTGAGATTTCTACTATAGAAAAGTTAAAAGATAAACTATTTTCTCTAAACAAATTTAATCTTTTTTCTTTTTATTCAAAAGATCATTTTGGAAACAGTAAAAACTTCAATGAAAACATAGAAAACTTACTAAAAAAATTTCCAGTAGATACAAAAGACAAAAACTACAAAATAAGATTTATAACTCTTCCTAGAATATGTGGTTTTGTTTTTAATCCTATATCTTTATTGCTTTTACTTGAAAATGATAGACCAAAATATCTTTTAGCAGAGGTTCATAACTACAACGGTGGGAGAATAATCTATCCACTTAAACTTGAAACAAAAGATGGAGAAAAATATTTTGCAGAAGGAAATAAAGATATGTATGTATCCCCTTTTTTTAAAAGAGATGGAGAATACAAGTTTACACTAAAGTATTCAAAAGAAGAGTTAGTTTTAAATATCTTGCTTTATGAAGATAAAGAAAAAATGCTAACAACAACACTAAACACAAAAGCTATGCAGTTTAATACTAGAAATATTTTGAAACTGTTTTTAAAACACACTTTCTTAACTTTTTTTGTAGTTACTAGAACTATTTATCAAAGTATAAAACTAAAACTAAAAGGGCTTAAATGGACAAGCCCAATAAAACAAGACCAAATAAGGAGATACTAATGGAAGGTTTCTGGAATAAAATAGGAAAAAACTTTTTATCTAAGATAGAAAAAGGTAGATTAGAAGTAACTTTTAGCAATGGAGAAACTATCACTTATGGAAATACAAGTACACCATTTGCAAAACTAAAACTAAACAATGCACAACTTTTCAAAAGACTAACTCTTTTTGGAGATATTGGTTTTGCGGAGAGTTATATGGATGGAGATTTTAAGTGTGATGATTTGACTTCATTGATAAAAATAGCACTTATAAACTCTTCACAACTACAAACAAAAAGTGAAGATGAAAAAAAATTTAGTTTATATAACACTTTTCCAGTTTTCAATAAAATAAAACATTATCTAAGAAAAAACTCAAAAACTAAATCTCAAAAAAACATCTCACAACACTATGATTTATCAAATGACTTTTTTAAACTTATGCTTGATGATACGATGATGTACTCTTCTGCTGTATTTGAAACTTTTGATGAGCCTTTATATGATGCACAAAAAAGAAAAATAGATATCTTAGCAAAAAAACTGAATCTAAAAAAAGGTTCAAAAGTCCTAGAAATAGGTTCAGGTTGGGGAGCTATGTCTATGCATTTAGTGAAAGAATATGGTTGTGAAGTTACAACTTTAACCCTATCAAAAGAGCAAAAGAAACTTTGTGAAGATAGATTTAAAGAGCATAAAATAGAAGAATCAGTAAATGTAATGCTTCAAGATTATAGAGATATGCAAGGTCAATTTGACGCGATTATTGCTGTAGAGATGTTTGAAGCAGTTGGAAGAGAATATTTTGATATCTTCTTTAAAAAATGTGAGAGTTTATTAAGCCATCATGGAATACTTGTAATGCAAATAATAACAATGCCAGACCAAAGATATGATGCATACTGTAAAGGAACTGATTTTATACAAAAGTATATCTTCCCAGGAGGTCATCTTCCTAGTGTAGGAAAAATACTAGATGTAACTTCAAAAAACACAAAACTAAACCTTCTTCATATGGAAGAGTTTACAGAGCATTATGCAAAAACTTTAAATATTTGGCATGAAAACTTTAATGAAAAGATTGAAGATATTAAAAAACTTGGTTTTGATGAGTATTTTATAAGAATGTGGAAAATGTACCTTTGTTATTGTGAAGCAGCCTTTTTAACTAGAAATATAAACTTAGTGCAAGTTGCATTTACAAGATATGAAAATATGGCTCTAAATCAAGGATATGTAGCATGAAAACAAAACTACTATTACTGATATTATTTTCTTTTTTATTAACAGGATGTTCAAAAATGCAATTAGAAGACTTTAAAAACAAAACACCAGAGTTTATACCTCAAGAGTATTTCAATGGCTCTATGACAGCTTATGGATTAGTAAAAGATAGAAGTGGGAAAATCATACGAACTTTCAAAGGAACACTTGTTGGTTCTTGGGATGAAAATGGAGTTGGAACTTTAGATGAAAAGTTTGTTTATGATGATGGAGAAAAACTAACTAGAGTTTGGACTTTAAAACCAACAGGAGAAAAAAGCTTTGATGCAACTGCAGGAGATATAGTTGGAACTGCTAAAATGGAAGCTTTAGGAAATACTGTGATGATAGATTATGTAATGACTGTCCCTTATAAAGGTACTACAATAGATATTAGTGTAAAAGATTGGTTGCACTTACAAGAAGATGGAGTTATTATAAATCACTCAAAAATGAAAAAGTTTGGTTTTACAGTAGGAGAGTTGGTAATAACTATTATTAAAGATTTTCCATGATAGCTATTTTAGCATCTAAATGAAATCTTTTATCAAAGTTTATTGAACAATTTAGTAATATAAATCTTTAAATTTTAATATATATAAAAAGGGTTTTAAAATTGGCTAATAAAAATAAACATATTAAAAAACTATCAAATTATGCACTTGTAGGTGGATTGGGTGCTTTTTTAATCACAGGACTTACAGGATGTGAAAATAAAGGCATCAGCGGTCAGAATCAACAACAAGGTGGTTCTGTAACAGATGCAACCCAAAAACAAAATGCATTTGTGATTATTGAAAAATCTCAAGATGGTAAATATTCTATTGCAGATGAATTTCCAGCAGCTAAAACAACTATTGTTTTAAGAAGTCCTGATGGGAGTGAAAGAATTCTTTCGCAAGAAGAGATTGATGCTTTAGTAAAAGAGGAAGCTGCAAGAATCGACAATGGAACTTCTGGTCTTACAAATCCTCAAATGAGTGAGGGTATGGGTCTTGGTGGAGTTCTTTTATCTTCTATTGCTGGGGCTATGCTTGGTTCTTGGATTGGAAATAAACTATTTGGTAACCAAAACTATCAAAACCAAAGAAAAGCTCAATACAAGTCACCTCAAACATATAGTAGATCTCAAAGTTCTTTTAAAAAAGCAGCTACAACAAGTAGTAGTACAAAAAAGAGTGGATTTTTTGGAAGTAAATCTGGTACTTCAAAATCTGGTTCTTTCTTTGGTGGGTGATAAATGAAATTAGAAAAATTAAAACCATTAAGTGATGAATACTTAGAATCAATAGGTTTTGTTTGGCATACAGATGAAGATAACTCTTCTTATGTTGTTGATGAGATTGTACAAATCTCTGAAGAGGAAGCAAATACTTATTATGAAGCTGTAAATGAGCTTTATGATATGTTTTGTGAAGCTGGGGAATATGTTATTGAAAACAATCTATTTCATGAGATAAATATACCTTTTAACTTAGTAGAAGTTATAAAAGAATCTTGGGAAAATGATGTACATTGGCATCTTTATTCTAGATTTGATTTAGCTGGGGGAATTGATGGGAAACCTATTAAACTAATAGAGTTTAATGCAGATACTCCTACATCACTTTTTGAGACAGCTATTATCCAATGGGCTATGCTTAAAGCAAATGATTATGAAGAAGCTAGTCAGTTTAACAATCTTTATGAAGCACTTAAAGATAACTTCAAAAGAATCATCACTTTAGATACTGAGATAGATAAATTTGAAGAGTATTATTCAAAACTAAACTGGAAGATTTTATTCTCTTCTATATCTAGTTCTAGTGAAGATATAAACACAACTAAACTTCTTCAACATATAGCAACTGAGGCTGGGTTTAATACAGACTTTGAATATATTGAAAATGTACAATTTAGTGATGAAGGTATTTTCAAAGATGAAGAAAGCTTTGAGTTTTGGTTTAAACTTATCCCTTGGGAAGATATAGCAATAGATGAAAATGAACTTGCTCTTCTTTTAACAGAAATAGTAAAAGATAAAAAAGCAATCATTTTTAATCCTGCTTATACTTTAATGTTCCAATCAAAAGGTTTTATGAAAATCTTATGGGATTTATACCCAAATCATCCCCTACTTTTAGAAACTTCATTTGAGCCTTTAGAGGGTAAAAAACAAGTTGAAAAAAGATGTTTTGGACGAGAAGGAGCAAATACTAAAATCATAAATAGTGACGGAAGTATTGATGTGGAAACACAAGGTGATTATGAAGGTCACAAAGCTATTTACCAAGAATATGTTGAACTTCCAACTGATAGTGAAGGAAACTCTTATCAAGCAGGTGTTTTTTATGCCTATGAAGCTTGTGGTTTAGGCTTTAGAAGAGGTGGAAAAATCCTTAACAATATGTCAAAATTTGTAGGACATATTATAAAATAAAAATCTCTTTCAATTTTGATGCAAAATCATAATTTTGTAGTATACTTCGCCGTTTTATTTTACTACAAGATTATGAGATGGCACACAGACATTATTTAGCAATATTTAAAGAGATAAAAGCTAGCAACTTTTTAAAGTTACAATCAATTGCACTTTTTATCACAACATATATAGATTGGACTTTAATCCCTTTTGTTACAAAACTTGAAGGTACTTATTTACCTGTATTTATGATTAGTTTTTTTATGCTTGTTGGAGCTTTAGATGGATTTATACAACCACTTTTTAAAAATATAAAAATCTACAATATCTATTTATTTACTATTTTGTTAGATATTATCCAAATAGGAAGTTACTTTTTCTTTTCATATTCTATTTTGTTTTTTACTTATTTGATACTGACAATATTTACAATCCAAGCTATAACTTTTGAGATTGCTAGGGTTCATACAGTTGATTTTATGCAAGATGAGAAAATAGAGTTAAAAGATTACTTGATGTTGCGTTCTTTTATGATATCTTTAGCAATTGTAACTGGAAGTTTGAGTGCAATGCTATTTGATTATTTTACGAAAGATTTAACATATCTATTGATTTATTTATCTATTTTGGGAATTGTTGGTATTTTATTTCAATTTAGACTTTATGAAAAGTTTAAAAAACGAGTGATTTTCAATGAAATTCAAATAGAAAAAGATAAGAAAGAACTATTTGAAAAATTTAAGGTTTAAGGTATTGATTTATATATTTATCTATTAGATTAAAGTTTGCACTGTTTATAAACTCTAATTTCAGATCCATTAGAATTATATCTCCTATGTTAAATTTTTCTAATTTTACAAAATCTTTTGAAGTGGTAACTATAGTGTATCCCTCATATTTCTCTTTAATAGTGTTCAATTCTTCTAAAGTAAAATCATGGTGATCTTCAAAAGCTTCCATTTTTGTACCCTTAGGTAAAAACTCTAATACTCTTTTTGGTTTAGATATTGCAGTTAATAAAAGTAATTTTAGTGGTAAAACATTTAAAATATCACCATCTCTTACAAAAGTAACCACTCTTTTAAAGTTTACACCCTCTTTTATCTCTAAATCAGCGAAAGAATAAGCCATTTTAGGTTCTCTATATCCACCACTTGGAAGACAAAATATATTTGTAGGTTCCTCTTTTGGTCTAATTAATACATCAAATTTTTTAATATCATATTTAGAAAAACCATCATCTAAAAATACTATTTTACACCCCATCTCTTTGGCCTTTAAAATAGCTTTTTTTCTATCTTCACTTACAATAACTGTAGCATTTGGCAGTGAATTTGAAAGTAACATTGCTTCATCACCACTTTGTTTTACATCTTCAAGTATTTTACCTTTGTCTGATACAACAAATAAGCCTTTTGATTCTCTTCCATAACCTCTTAAGATTACAGCTACATCCTCATATTTACTAGCTAATTCTATTGTCAAAGGAGTTTTTCCACTTCCCCCAACGATAATATTTCCTATAGAAATAACAGGAATACCAAAGTCAACAGTTTTTGCACTTGCTCGTTTAAAAGCAATAATAAGCATATAAATAAAAGTTAAAGGAAGTAATAAAAAAGAGATGATTCTTTGGAAGAAATTAGGGAAGAAGAGATACTCTTCAACCCATAAAAAAAACTTCTGATTCAAATGTTATACCCAATCAGTAGCTATTTCAATAATTTGATCACAAATATAATTGACTTCTTCATCTGTTAAACCTGGATACATAGGTATAGATAATATTTGTTGATATGAAGTTAATGCTGAACTAAATTCAGTAATCTTAATAGAATATTTGTGTTTATAATAAGATAAAAGGTGAAGTGGAATATAGTTTAATCCAGTTGCTATTCCTCTTTCTCTTAACGCTCTAGCAAAAGCATCTCTGTTTCTAGAGATTTTAATGATAAAGTGTGTAAAGATATGCTCATCTTTATGTGGTGGAATAGTTACGTGTTTAATTCCAGATAATCTATCTTTATAGATTTTTGCAATCTCTTTTCTTCTTTTGATAAATTTATTTGTTTTTTTAAGTTGAGCTAGAGAAAATGCTGCATCAAGCTCAGAAATATCATATTTATGTCCAATATCAACTACATCATAAATATAATCTAAGTTACCAAAATCATCATATGTAGTAGTAATGGCATGTGTTCTAAGTAGTTTTGCTCTTTCTGCAATCTCTTCATTGTTTGTAACAATTACACCTGATCTACTTACTGAATATTTACCATTTGATGGATTTGTAGAGAAGATTGTCATATCAGCTCTTAAGCTTCCTACAGTTTCATCATTGTAAGTTACACCTAAAGCACAAGTTGCATCTTCGATAAGTATAATTCCATATTTCTCTGCAATATCATAGATTCTGTCCAAATCAGGAGTTTGTCCTGCAACAAAAGTGATAATCGCACCTCTTAATTTTTTTGTTTTATTTTCAGCAAGTGCTTTTTCAAACTTATTAACATCAATATTCATATCTTCTGTATTGATATCAATAAAAATTGGCTCTGCATCAAAATGTCTAACAACTTCTGGCACATTTACAAAAGAGTTAACAGACATTAAAATCTTATCTCCTCTTTTAAGTTTTATTGCACTTAAAGCCAAATGGATTGCAGCAGTAGCATTACAAGTTGCTACAGCATATTTTGCACCTACAAAATTTGCAATATTGTCTTCAAATTCAACTACTTTGTTATCATCTTTATTAAGCTCTAAAACTGACTTAATCTGACTTAACTCTTCCTCTCCGATTGAGGACTGATAAAAAGATATATCTTTCATTATTAACTCCACTTTTTATTTGCAATTACAGGTAATTTTGCTTTTTTCTAAGAATCAGCATTGTGCTATAATTTCTTTTTTAATTTTCCCAATTAATCATAAATTTTTCTTATTTTGGGCCGAACTATCTTATTATAATTTAATCTACCTTTGTTTTTTCATAAATTTCATCTAAAAATAACGAAGTAGTTTCTTTTATTTTGCTTTTTTGTAACAAAAGTTGCTCTTTTATTGAAATTAGCTCTTCTAACTGAAAATACTCTAAATAATTTGGATTAATCTCAATTGAGTCTTCACCTGTAGTTGAAATCAAACTTTTTATCTCTTCTATAATCTCTTTTTTTTCCATCTATTTTACAAACTTTTTAACTATTTGATCCAAATAAAGTTCCATTTTTTCTACACCAATGTCTTTATCTGAACTTTGGCAACACTTGCAACATGTGCCTGCATCTGTTAGCTCACCAATTTTTTCAATTGAATTTGCACCATTCTCTTTAATTGAGAAAATTATCTCCCCTAATGTTACACCTCTACATTTGCAAACTTCGAAAGAATGAGGAAAACTTTTAGCCATTTTGTACCTCTTTTAATATATCTTTTAAATATATCTCTTTTTTTACTTTTCCAAAATCAGTTTCAGGGAAAATACAATGTCTACACTCTGTACCAGCTGTTGTAAAATCTTGTATTTGACCTAATGTTTTGATTTTATTTGTATTGATAGAAGTTATAAGTTCCCCTAGAGTTACTTTTTTACAATTGCAAACCTCGTAATCATGTTTAAACTTTTCTATCAATTATATACCTCTACTTTTTTTGATAAGTTCATAAGCTTCATTTATCTCTTGAAGTTTTTTAGTAGCTTGATTGATAATATCCTCTGAAGCACCCTGCCCTGCAACTATATCAGGGTGATGTTTTTTAACTAAAGTTCTATATTTTTTCTTTAAAACATTATCATCATCATCTTTATTAGCCTCTAAAACTTCATATGCTTTTTCTAAAGATATAGTTTCATTCTCTTTTTGATTTCTATAGAAATTTTCAAATTTATTTACTAAATTTTCAAAATCTACTTTTTTTATTTGTAGAGAATTTGAAATATCTTCAGTAATCATAAATTCAGTTTGTGAAAACTCTTTATCAATAAACGCAAGATTTAAAAGATATTCTAATATTTTAATACGCTTTTGGTAGTCGTGTTTTGTTATTTTATATAATTTCTCACATATATTAATAGTATTGTCAAAGCTTTCTTTTTCTATATTATAGATATTTTTTAGTTTGTCTCTAACTTCTTCAGAGTTTTCAAAATGTCTTGAAATATCTGTAAAAGTATGTTTTAACATCTCAGCTTCAAGCTCACTAACTTGACCATCTGCTTTTGCAACTTTTGCCATAAGAGCAACAAGAAGACCTGCTTCATGGTTCATCAAGTCACCATTAAATCTCTCTTTTATATCTAATTTAATATTTTCAAACTTTTCAGTTTTGTACCCTCTTGCAATAAAATAAAGTATAACACCAATTATCAGTAAAACAATAAGTTTCATCGTAGTCCTTTTAAATTAATGGCAAGATTTTAACAAAAATTAGGTAAAATCTTTACTTTTAAAACCAATTTGGAGAAGTATATGTTTGGAATGGGGTTTATGGAAATACTTCTAATTGCAATAATAGCAATTATTGCATTAGGACCTGAAAAACTACCTACAGCAATGGTAGAGATTGCGAAGTTTTTGAAAAAATTTAAATCGGGTGTTGAAGATGCAAAATCTACTCTAGATAACGAATTAAATATATCAGAGATGAAAGAAGAAGCAGCTAGATATAAAGCACAAATAGAAGATGCAAAATCTACTTTAAATGTAAAAGAAAATTTAAATTTAGGATTAAATGACATTATCAATGAAGATGATGAAAAGCCTAAAAAATCAAAAGAAAAAGAAGACAAAAAAGAAAAAGTTTCATTAAAAGAGCCTAAGAAAAAAGATAAAGAAGAAGCTATTGAAGTGGAAGATGAAGCTGATAAATTCAAAGTTAAACTTGAAGATTTTGATAGTACAGAGGAAGTAAAATAATGTTTGAAGATTTAAAACCACATATAGCAGATCTTAGAAAAAGACTTATTAATTCTACTATTTGTTTATTTGTTGCATTTTTTGCTTGTTTTACATTTTATGAACCAATATTAAGTTGGATGATGGTACCAGTTGAAGCTGTACTTCCTCCAAACTCTCAAATGGTTGCAGTTGAGATTCAAGAAACATTTTTTACAGCATTAAAAGTTGCATTTTTTGGAGGATTTATCCTTTCATTACCAGTTATATTTTGGCAAATGTGGCTATTTTTAGCTCCAGGACTTTATGACCATGAGAAAAAACTAGTTATCCCTTTTGTATTTTTTGCAACACTTATGTTTTTAAGTGGAGCAGCATTTGCTTATTGGGTTGTTGTACCTTTTGGATTTGAGTTTTTAATCAACTTTGGTTCTGCTGTTGTTACAGTATTGCCAAGTATTGGTAAATATGTTGGATTTTTCACAAAACTTTTATTTGGTTTTGGGGTTGCATTTGAGCTTCCAGTTATAACGTTTTTCTTAGCTAAAATTGGACTTGTTGATGACAGAATGTTAAAAGACTTTTTTAAATATGCAGTTGTAATAATCTTTATATTTGCAGCACTTTTAACTCCACCTGATGTTTTAACACAGTTTTTGATGGCTGGACCACTTATCATACTATATATTGTTTCAATATATATTGCAAAAATATTCAATCCAGCTACACCGATTGATGAAGATGATGAAGAATAAAATGGAGCTTGACCCACTAAAAACTTCTAGCTATGATTATACTTTACCAAAAGAACTCATAGCTACTCATCCTGTATACCCAGCTGACAGTGCCAAACTTCTGGTTTACAATAGAAGTGAAGATAAAATCACCCATACTACTTTTAAAGATTTGATGAAATTTATACCTGAAGATGTATCAATTTTTTTAAATGATACAAAAGTTATAAAAGCAAGAATCTTTGGAAATAAAGAATCTGGTGGAAAAGTAGAACTTTTATTTAACAAACCTCTTTTTATGGATAGATATTTAGTAATGATTAGAGGTAAAGTAAAGGTTGGAAATAAACTATTCTTTGATGAAAATTTAAGTGCAGAAGTTCTTGAAGTAAATGAAGATGGAAGTAGAGTTGTAAACTTCTTCAAAGAGGATAAAAAACTAGACTTTTTATCTTTAGTAGAGATTTTAAATAAAATAGGACACTTACCTCTTCCACCTTATATGAATAGAGAAGATGAAGAGAAAGACAATCAAGACTATCAAACTTTATTTGCTAAAAAATATGGTGCAGTAGCAGCACCTACTGCTTCATTACACTTTACAGAAAAGTTATTGGAAGATATAAATAAAAAATTTCCAGTTAACTATTTGACTCTTCACGTGGGAGCAGGAACTTTTAAACCTGTAGATGTGGAAGATATATTATCACATCCTATGCATAGCGAATATTTTGAAATAGATGCAAATGCAAAAAAAGCTTTAGATGAAGCAAAAAAAGTTTTAGCAGTAGGTACAACTGTTACAAGAACAATAGAGTACTATGCTAGAACAAATAAAATACAAGGTGAGTGTGACCTTTTTTTAAATCCACTAAACAAACCAATAAAAGTAGACCACCTACTTACAAATTTTCACCTACCAAAATCTACTTTAATTATGTTAATAGCTTCATTTATAGGTCTTGAAAAGACATTAGAAGTTTATGAAGAAGCAATTAAAAATGAGTACAGATTTTATTCGTATGGTGATGGAATGCTAATTATATAAGAGGAGAACATATGCCATATTACGTATTATTTGATACAGAAACAACAGGAAACCAAGAAGAAGATAGAGTTATTCAATTTGGTGCTATGATTGTTGACCAACAAGGAAAAGTTGAAGCTTATGATGAGTTATGTTCTTCTAATGTTGAGATTAAACTTGAAGCAATGGAAGTACATAATATTACCCCTGATTTATTAGAAGGAAAACCAAAAGCAACTGAAACAACTTTTTATAAAAGATTAGAAGAGTTAAACTCAAATGAAAATTATCTAATAGCACATAATATTAACTTTGATATGGGAATGATTGAAAAAGAGGGATTTATAAACTCTTATCAAACTATAGATACTTTAAGATGTGCAAAACACTTATTCCCTGAGATGCCATACCATAGACTTCAATACCTAAGATATGCTTTAGAGCTATACAAAAATGAGCAGCAAGAAGCTGCTAAATATAATATCACTATTAAAGCTCACGATGCTATTGGTGATGTATTAGTTATGAAACTATTTTTATCAAAACTTGTTACAAAATGTAGAGAAATTTATCCAGATTATAATCCTATGGAAAAATTAGTTGACCTAACAAGAACCCCTGTACTTATAAAAACTTTTAGATTTGGAAAATATAAAGGTAGAGATATCGCTGAAGTTGCACAAGAAGATACAGGATATCTAAACTGGATGAAAACAAATCTAGATTTAGATGAAGATTTAAAATATACTCTTGACAAAGTTTTAGGATAATCTAGCTTAGTTACATAAAAGTTTCATTTAAATTTCACTATAATTCCGTAAATTTATAAAAAGGTTTTATAGTGAATAAATTTTCACGCATTGGATTTATTTTTGCAGCAGCTGGTTCAGCCGTTGGATTGGGTAATATATGGAAATTTCCATATGTAACTGGAGAGTTTGGTGGTGGTGCTTTTGTACTTGTTTATCTACTCTGTATTGTGTTTATTGGTCTTGTAGTATTTATTGCAGAATCATTTTTAGGACAATCTTCTGAAGTAAATGTTTCCTCAACTTTTATAAAAGTTTCAAAAAGTAAAAACTCAAACTGGAAGTATGGTGGATTTATGGTTTTTGCAGGACTTATAATTCTATCGTTTTATTCAGTTGTTTTAGGATGGATACTAAATTATATAGTTTTATCTTTTGGAAACTTACCAAACAGTGCAGAACTGGCAGGAAGTGGTTTTAATCAACTTGTATCAGAAGATATTGGATTACAAATAGTATTTCATAGTATTGTTGCTTTAATTACAATCTTTATTGTACTTCGTGGAATAAAAGAAGGAATTGAAAAAATCAACCTAATACTAATGCCTTTATTAGGAATAATATTATTTGGATTATTAGCTTATGCTTTAAGTTTAGATAGTTTTTCAAAAGCTGTTTCATTTATGTTTAGTGCTAATTGGAGTAAAATAGATGAAAATGCTCTTTTAGCAGCATTAGGACAAGCATTCTTTACACTATCTTTAGGTATTGGTACTATCATGACCTATTCTGCTTCTTTACCAAAAAATGAGAACTTTATTAAATCTTCATTTTATGTTGCTATAGTTGATACATCTATTGCAATAATTGCTGGGCTTATAATCTTCTCTTTTCTTTTTGAAGCTGGTGCACAAAGTTCAGCTGGTCCTGGTTTAGTTTTTATCTCATTACCAGTGATCTTTGGACAATGGGGTACTTTAGGAAATATTATTGCAATCTCATTTTTCTCAGCACTATTATTTGCAGGTATTACATCTGCTGTTTCAATGATTGAACCAGTTTTAATGCTTTTTATAGAAAGATTTAATATGACTAGAAAAAAAGCAGTAATAATTTGTGGTTCAATATTTTATCTTCTAGGAATAATAGCTTTACTTTCTATGTCTAATGCATTTAAAGATTCCCTTACTTTCTTTGGTAAAAATGCATTTGATTGGATGGACTTTATAACTTCATCTGTATCGATGCCTATAGCAGCAATAGTTACTTGTCTTTTTTTAGGATTTTTTGTTGATAAACAAACAATTCAAAATAAATTCACTCAACACGTTTCAATAGGTATGTTTAATATTTGGTATGTATTAGTTAAATATATTGTACCTTTAGCAATTACAATATTACTTTTAAATAAATTAGGAGTTATTCAATAATGAACACATTTTCAAGAATTGGTTTTATATTAGCAGCAGCAGGTTCTGCTGTTGGTTTAGGAAATATATGGAAATTTCCATATGTAACAGGAGAAAACGGTGGAGGCGCATTTGTTTTAATATATTTACTTGCAATTGCTTTAATTGGTTTAACTATATTTATAGCAGAATCATACATAGGGAAAGAAGCAAGAACAAATGCAGCACATGCTTATCAGTTGGTTTCAAAAAGTAAAAAGAGAGCATGGAGATGGGCTGGATTTCAAATCTTTACAGGTATAGTGATTTTATCATTTTATGCATTTATTATTGGTTGGATTTTAAACTATATTTTACTTTCATTTAGTGGTTTTCCAAGTGATATAAAAGAAGCTGAAAGTGTATTTACAAACCTTATAACTATGGAGATTGGAACACAAATACTGTTTCATACAATTGTTACACTAACTATTATATTTATTATCTTAAAAGGTGTAAAAGAGGGAATTGAAAAATTAAATCTGATTTTAATGCCACTTTTAGGATTGATATTAATTGGTTTATTATTATACTCTTTAACACTTGATTCTTTTTCACAAGCAATTGAGTTTATGTTTATGCCTGATTGGTCTAAAATAAATGAAAATGCAATTTTAGCAGCTGTAGGACAAGCATTTTTTACTCTTTCTCTTGGTATGGGTATTATTATCACTTATTCAGCTTCTATGGGAAAAGAAACAAACTTTGTAAAATCTTCAATTATGGTTGCTTTGGTTGATACTTCTGTTGCTATTGTTGCAGGTATTATTATCTTCTCATTTCTTTTTTCAGCTGGGGCTGAAAGTACAGCTGGACCTGGTTTAGTTTTTATCTCTTTACCACTTATATTCTCAACTTGGGGAATTTTTGGTCAGATAGTTGGTTGTGCCTTTTTTGTAGCACTATTATTTGCAGGGATTACTTCAGCGGTATCTTTACTAGAGCCACCATTGATGTATTTAATGGAAAAATTTAATATGACAAGAGTAAAAGCTACTATTATAGCTGGAACTTTTTTCTATATTTTAGGAATTGTAGCTTTATTATCTATGAGTAAAAGTTTTGGAGAACTTCTAACATTTTTTGATAAAAGTTTATTTGACTGGTTAGATTATTTAACTTCATCAATTGCTATGCCTATTTCTGGATTTATAACTTGTATTTTCTTAGGATATTTTGTAGATCAAGAGGAATTAAAAGCAAAATTTACAACTCATGTAAATATTAGACTATATAAAGTTTGGTTAGTATTAATTAGATTTGTAGTTCCAGTTGCAATTGTATTATTATTTTTAAATAAACTTGGAGTTATTTAGTTAGAAGATAGGTTCAAACCTATCTTCTAAAACTTCTGTTAGAATCTCTTTTTGTAGTTTTTTTAGATTTTGCAGGCTCTTTTTTTACAGGAGCTTTTCTACCCTTTTTCTCACTTAATTTCTTTTTAGCTTGAACTTTTTGTCTTGGTTGTCTATCTTTTAAAGGGAAAGCCTCATGAACTTCTCTTTTTACATTTAGTTTTAAATTTCTTTCTATTTTTGTAAAATGATTATAATCTTCTGTTGTAAGTATAGAGATTACTTCACCTGTATTTCCAGCTCTACCTGTTCGCCCTACTCTATGGGTAAAATCATCTGTTGTTTCAGGTAAATTGTAATTTATAACTAATGGAAGTTTTTCGATATCTAAACCTCTTCCTGCTATATCTGTAGCTATTAAAACTTGTATTTTTTTATTTCTAAAATCTTTTATTGATTGAACTCTTTGTTTATATTCAATATCTCCATGTATAGCAGCTGCTTTTACACCTTGAGTATTAAAATGTTCAATTGCAGCATCAGCTGCATCTTTTTTATTTACAAAAAGTAAGATTTGATCATAAGTAGAATCTTTTATAAGTTTTGTAACTAACTCTTTCTTTTTCTTTTTATCAATTTTAAATGCACGATGGTTTATTAAGTTTACTTTATCCCTTCTATCGTGTACTTGAACAGTAACTGGTTCATTTAAAAACTCTTTTGCAAGTTTATTGATATTTTGTGAGATTGTTGCAGAACACATAACAATTTGTCTTCTTGGTGAACACATTGAAAATATCTCTTCAATCTCTTCTAAAAACCCCATCTCAAGCATTGTATCAGCTTCATCTAAAACAATAAAATTTACAGAACTTAAATCAAGAATCTCTTCTCTAACTAAATCTAAAAGTCTACCTGCTGTTGCAACTACAATATCAACACCAGTTGCAATTACTTGAGATTGTTTAGTTCTACTAGCTCCACCCATAACTTTTGTATGTTTTACTTTTAAAAACTGCCCATAATCAGCTAAAGATTTTGAAACTTGTTCTACAAGTTCCCTTGTAGGAACTAAAACAAGTCCTCTTAAAACTCTATTATTAAAATTTAAATTAGAGTTTATTTTATTTAACATTGGAAGTACATATGCAGCTGTTTTCCCTGTACCTGATTTAGATGCAGCAATAACATCAATCCCTTTATTAACTATAGGAATTACTTTTTTTTGAACCTTTGTTGGAGTATCATAATCTTGTAACTCTATTGCTTTTAAAATAGATGGATTTAAATTTAATTCAGCGAATTTATTATTAATAACTTATCCTTTAATATATACTTGACATAACTTCATCATCTAAGTATGAATCGATTTTTTTTGTTAATTCTTCAAATGACATTGTACCGTTTTTATTAAAAAGAACAATCTCTTCTCCAAAATCATTTTTAATAAAATGTTCCTCTTTTTTAACTTTTTTATAAAATGCTTTCATCTCTTCTGGTGAATCCAAATCGTTATATAAAAACCAATTAGCAGTAGTATCTTCCACTCTGATTAATCCATAAGTTTTTGCATCATCAACATAATCTTGAATTGTTCCATTATCAAATTTTGCACCAACAACTATATCATTTTCATTTAAAATCATTTCCATTTTGTAAAAACCTTGAACCTTTATAATGCGCAATAATAGCAAGATTTTGATTAAATGTTGTTTTTTGATTTTTAGAAATAACATATAATATATTTTTATATTTTTTAAAGTATTTAGATGATAATATTTTTATTAAAGGATGAATATGTCAATAACAATAGATGAAACTCAAACACAAAATTTTGATATATTAAATAATAATGTAGAAAAAAAAGATTCAAAAACTAGTAACAGTTTTGATAAAAGTTTAGAAGAAGCACAAGTAAAAAATCAAATCTCTATAAATGAAGATAAAGAATCAAAAGAAAAATTAATTGAAGAACTATTAAATAAAATACGTGAGATAGTAAACTCTGGAATGAATGCAGAATTAAAAGATAAAATTGATAAATTGATTAAAGAGATAAATGAAAGTCTAAAAAACTCTTCTACAAATAGTAATTCCCTTAATAAATTAGAAAACCTTTTATCCCAATTACAAAGTTTAATGGAAGAACAAACAAAAAATCTCAGTGGAAATATGTTAAATAATGTTGATATGGAAAAAGAACTTAAAAATTTACTTTTAGAATTTAATAAGAATAATGAGGAAAACAATCAATATAATCCAATAAACAATTATAAAAGAGTTGATATAGAAGAGGAGTTGAAAAAGTTTCAAAATATTAAACTTGATATTTAGTTTTTATGATAAAATAATTCTATGAATTTCAAAGTAATAATTTTTTTAACTCTATTTTTATTTACTGGCTGTACTGTAAATGATGTGTATTCACTTTCAAGAGCAGCAATGAGTAAAGATCCGTCAATGGCTTTTAAATCTTTAGCAAAATCAAAAGCTATTTCATATGCGCAAAACCCTGATAAATTATCAAAAGACTTAACATTTTTAAGCTCATTTGTTAACGAAATAACAAAAAGCTGGGGAAAAGATAATGTTAAAATTCCAAAACAAAAAGAGTATGTAAAATATCTTCAAAACTATAAAAGTAGAGCCTTAATAGATTTTGATACAGGAATAGTAACAGTTGAAACACTAGATTCAAAAGAAAGTTTAAAAAATGCGATTGTAACAACTTTGCTTTTACCCGATGATCCAAGAGCAGCAGATCTTTTTGGAGCAAAAAAGATAAAACTTGGAGACACTCCTTATCTTTTAGGAGAGGTAAAAGATGACCAAAATAAAGATATAAGATATCAATGGAGAGCAAATAGATATGCTGATATTCTTATGAAAAATAGATTAAAAGAAAAAAATATAAAAGATGGAAATAAAAACCTAAAAGTAACTTATGTAACTATTCCTATGGTTAAAGATCATGGTTCTGTAAGAGTAAATAAATTTAAACCACTGGTGGAGAAATATGCAAAAAGGTACAACTTAAGTAAAAATCTAGTTTATGCAATAATAAAAACAGAAAGTAACTTTAATCAATTTGCAGTTAGTAGTGCAGGAGCTTTTGGCCTTATGCAAATAGTACCAAGTAGTGCAGGACAAGATGCCTATAAATATGTAAAAGGAAAAAATCAAAAACCCTCATCTTCTTACCTTTTCAATGCCCAAAATAACATTGAACTAGGAAGTGCTTATATAGAAATACTAAACACTAAATATCTAAAAGGAATCACAAATGAAGTTTCAAAAGAGTATTGTGTAATTAGTGCATATAATACAGGTAGTGGAAATGTTTTAAAAACATTTTCAAAAAATAGAAATACTGCTGTAAATATTATAAATAAAAAATCTGCTTTAGAAGTTTATAATACCTTAAAAAACAATCTTCCTTATGAGGAAACAAGAAGATATTTAAATAAAGTAATCACTTACAAAAAAGAGTTTGTAAATATTTAATTTCCACTCATCATATTTATTTGAATCTCTTCAACTCTATCTTCTTGAATTTTTAATTTCTCTTTTAAAATATTGTTTTGTTTTTTTACTTCATAAAGCTCAAATAGAAGTTTTTGAGCATTGTTTACATTTTCATCAACTTGTTCTTGAAGACTTTTTGCAAGTTTAGAATAATACTCTTTCTCTTTTTTTAACTCAGAATTTGTTTTTAAATTTTCACTTTTTAGTAAAAATATATGTTTTCTAAGAGATAAAATTTCATTTTCATATTTTGAAATAAGTGTAGAGAACTCAATAAATTTTTTAATTCTTCCATCATTAAAAAAGATTGGAAGGATTGTTGCATGGGTATAATAAAGGGCACCTTTTTTATTTATCTTTTTGCAAAGTCCAGTCCAAGTTTTACCACTTTTTAATAGTTCTAATATTTTTGATTGAGGTACTTCACAATTATAAGAAATGAGTTTATCAGTAAAATTTAGTCCAATTAACTCATCAATTTCAAAACCTGAATTTATTAAAAAAGAATCATTTACTGATATGATTTTAAAATTTAAATCTAACTCACACACAATATTACAAGAATCTAAAATAGCCATAAACTGTCTTAACTCATTGTTCTTTGTTGCTAATTCTTTCTTTTGATGCTTTCTTTTTATTATCTCAGATATAATTTTTAAAGTTGTATTCAATTGAATTGGTTTAACTATATAATTTGTCAAATTAAATTTTATAGCTTTTACTAAAAGATTCATATCAGAAAAAGTTGTAGTTATTAAAATAGGAATATCCCAATCTATTTGTCTAATTTCTGCTAAGATATCTATTCCCTTATAATTTGGAAAATCCATATCTGTTAATACGATATCAATGTTTGTTCTATTCTCACGGTAAAGTTTTATTGCCTCTTGTACATCTTGTGCAACAATCACTTTTTTAAAAAATGCAGAAAAAATATCATAATTTTGACTTCTTATATTTTCGTTACTTTCTACAAATAACATTGTTGAGCTAGATAAATAATCTTTATTAAATGAGCATTCTTGTAAATTTGACATAGTTTTTCCTAATATTAATAATATTAAATTCAGTAAAATAATTTTTATTATAGCATATGTTTTTATTATTTTTACCAATTAAATATTATTATTTAGTTTATTTTAATAAAATTTGCATTAAATAAACATATTGATACTAAATATCATTAATAATATATTTAAAATTATAAAATATTTTTTACCAAAAATACTTAATAAACTGAATAGTATATAAACAGCAAAAAAATAAAGTGAAGTTTCATATTGTTTAATATCTAAACTGAAATTTAATAAATACATTAAATAATTATCTAATAAATTACCATAATTTATCAAGTGAAGAAAAAGTTCAAAGGGATAAAAAATAGAAAAAATCAAAGTAAGAATAGGTGAAAAAAGTTGCTCATAAGAGGTATCAAAAAAGAAAAAATGAATTATTGGATTAAAAGCAAAATATATCCAGAAATTAAAAAATACTATATTTATTAGTACAGGCAAACTTTTAAAATATTGTAAATATAAAAATATATAAAACACACCACTTAATGAAAACCATAAAGATATTGAAAATATATATTGTGGATAAAGAGAGATTATAAATAAGCAAGTGATTAACAATGTTTTATAAGAAAGTAGTTTTATATTTGAGCGAAGAAATATTATTGCAAAAACAAACATTACAAAGCTTCTTAAAAGTGAAGGCACCATATCTGTTAATAAAAGATAAAAGAATAATACTATTGTTGATATAAACATAATATCCATCTTTCTATTTCTATATAAAAAGTATTTTTCCTGGATTATTTTATAAGGATAGAAAATCAATGCATATATTATAGCTGTTAGAATTGATAGGTGAAAACCTGAAATTGCTATTAAATGACTAATTGAAAGTCCTGTATAAATATCTCTATATTCTTTAGATATGGGAACTGCTAAAAATAAAGCAGAGAATAGTTGTTTTAATTCTATTTGTTTATGTTGGGATACTATTTTTTCATATAAAATCTTTTTAAAATCATCCTCTTTTTTCTCTTTCTCAACATATATTGATTTAGCATAAAAACCTTTTAAAAAAGTAAAGAAATCAACTTGTAGTGTTATAAAAGCTATATTTATGTAATCTAGTTTTTCAACTTTTAATTTTTTGTTTATTGAGGTAAAAAATGTTAAGTCATCATTTTTTAGTTTTAATACATAATAGTCTTTTTTATTATAGATATTAATTATTCTAAAACTATCTTCATAAATCTCTTCTTGTTTTATTTTTGAATATTTAAAATACTCGAAAATAAGATTTGTACTTAATACAAATAATATCAATAAAAAAAGTGCGAAAAAATCTTTCTTGTCTGAGAGTAATTGTAAACTATCCATTTGAATAGTTTACAATATTATAACTATAAATATTATTTAGTAGCTTTTCTTTTCCATATACTCATTTGTGAGATTGAGTGTTGAAACTTTCTATTTGTTTCTTTTATTACAAAAGGAACATCGATTGTATCTACAAGTTCATATCTGTCTTCTAAGTTTTGTTTTAAAGTATCTAAGGTTTTTACCTCTTTATTATCTCTAATAAAGCCACCTAACCAGTTTTGTTTTGGAGTATATTCTTCTAACCAAGTATAAGGGCTAAGTAAAACTAATAATCCATTTTCATTTACTCTGTTTGGTATATCATCTAAAAACTTTTGTGGATAATATAATCTATCAATTAGGTTTGAACAAAATATTAGGTCGTATCCTGTATAAATATCTTTTAAGTTACAAGCATCTCCTTGCATAAACTCAACTTTATCTTTTATTTGTTCTAAATCCAAATCAGCTAAAGAAACAGTTTTTTCATCAAAAAGGTCACCCTCAGTTGCCACTTTATATGTTAAAGAATCATATTTTTTAAGCTTCACTCCAACATTAATAAAATTAGCACTAAAATCAATACCTAAAACCTCATCAAAAACTTTTCCTAACTCAAAAGTACTTCTACCAACTGAACAACCCAAATCAAGTGCTTTGTTTGTATTAATATCTTTTAAATATGGTTTTAAAACCTCTACAGAGTTTTTAGGGAAGTTTTTTACATTGTAAAACTCTTCTCCATAATGAAACTCACAATACTGTGATATTTGTTCATCTGTTTCATATACATTGTCATTTAATTTTGTTCTATATTCATTATCACTTTTTACATATCTAAATCCAGCATGTTGGAAAAAGTGTTTTCTAAAGGCATATCTTGCACTTCTTAAAATCTCATTTCCTAAACTAATAAAAGAACCACCCTTCATAAGAGCATGTCTATCATCAAAAGTTGGAGTTGTAAAATCATCATAAGCTGGATGGGTTTTAAATCCATCAAATGGATACGTTGGAGTTATACTCCATTGCCATACATTTCCAACTACATCATAAAAGTCACCCATTTTATATTTATCAACTGGTGTTTGGTTAAAATATTTTAATCCAATATTTGCTTCACACTCTTGGGCATTTACATAATCATTTAATCTATAATATTCATCTTCACTTGGAAGTCTAACTTCAAAACCTAACTTCTCACTTTTATATTTACAAAAAGCTTCAGCTTCATATACATTTATATCAACTGGATAGTTTAATGGTAATGGAATAATTCTATTTATCTCTCTTAAATAAAACTCTTCATCTTTTTTCACCCAAAATGTTGGATATTTGGCTTTACTAAAATCTAACCACTTTAAGCCGTCTTTAGTAAAATAGTGTAGCTTAGAATAGCCACCTTCTTTTACAAATTCTAAAAACTCTCCATTTGAAACTAAATATTTACTTGCTTTAAAATCTTTTATTTTTGCTTTATGAAAAGAGAATTCATTGTCCCAGCCGTAAAAAACTGGTTCATTATAATCTTTTTCAAGGATTACTTCACCACCTTTTACTTCAACTAGTTCATTTTGTGGGTATTCATTGCTTGTTTCATTGTTATATTCAAATATTTCATCTTGGTTCAAATAGCTTATATCTAATTCTCTTAATAATACAGATGATGTTTCAATATGAATATTTTCATGTTCAATTCCCATAAGGATAATCCACAGAGGACTCTCCCAGTTAATTGGCATAGTAAATTCTAGATTTTCAATTAAATCTAAAATTATCTCTTTTACTTCATCTCTATATGCTTTTGTTTGCTCAAAGCTAGGCCAAGTATAGTTTTCACTATTTAAATCATCCCAACTCATCTCATCAACACCAATTGCAAATATTGATTCATAGCTTTTATTTATTCTTTTGTTTATAATATTTGCAACATTTAATTTATTCATAAAAAAAGTAGCAGTATGTCCATAATAAAAAATCAAAGGATGTCTTAATCTGTTTGGTTGTTCATATAAATAATCTTTTTTTTCTAATAATTCAAACAACTTTTCATCTAATTCATAAGTTTGTAAAAAATACTTTTTAATCTCTTCTCTTTTTTCTTCAACAGTCCCAACACTTAAATTTATAGTATCTTTAATATAATTCATAGTCACCTCTAGTTTATTTACTATATATCTTATTCAATAATATCTGAAAGTTTTTTAGTTAATTCTAAAATCTCATCTTTTTCATTTAATCCATCAATAAACCTTTTAGGAATATTTTTTAATCCAACTTGAGCCCCAACTAAAGCTCCTGTTAATATAGATCTTGCTTGGTTTTGTCCACCACCATTTAGTGAGTTTAAAATTGCACCTTCAAAATCATCTTTAAATCTAGCAGCTAAATAATAACTAGCTGGCAATATATGATAAATAGCACATGGCATACCATATACTAAAGATACTTTCCAAGCTGGTTCTATCTTAATATCTTTATCTTCAGCAGCTTGTGCCATATAAGAAGGTGATAAAAGTGCATCAGGAGAAGCAAATAATCCAATATTTGAAGGATCTTTTGCTCCTGGTTTTGGTGGCTGAAAATTATCAGATGTTACAGCATGAAAAGGTAGTTCCCCTTTTTTTACAAGTTTCATAAGTTTTATTGAGATATCTTTATCTAGCTTTTCACCTTGAATAAGTTGAGCTAATACAGCTGAGTATGCAACTGTCATAGAACCCACTACATCATCTACTTGAGTTAAAAAAGTATTATGAGAAACACTTTTTGCCAGTTTTTTAGGGTTTCTTGCATACATTACAGCTAAAGCAAGTGTTCTTTCAATAGCTTCAGTAGTATCTGCCCTACTTCCTACCTCATCCCAAGATAGTTTTTGTTCAACCCTTTGTCTATATACTTCTCTAATAGACTGTGAAGTATAACCTCCTGGTCCATGAGTTGGAATTCCATCAATCTTTTTAAATAAATCTTCATCTAATTTTTTACAAAAATCTTCTTGATTATAACCCTTGCTGTCAATAATAGATTTAATCATTAATTTTAAAATATATCCTGCTTGGGATTGATTTCCAGCCTTTTCATGCTCGTGATACCTTCCCTCTTTAGGATTTGTATAAGTTGTAATCCATTCTCCATAATCTTTATATTGTTCATCTAAATCGTAATACCAATGTGGGCCTAAAGCTAAGGCATCTCCAATAAAGGCACCTAAAATTGCCCCTTGAGCTCTATCTTTTAAATCCATAATATTTTCCTTTTAATACTAATTAGTAGTAATTAAAACCAATTATAGTACTAATTAGTATTAATGTCAATAAAAGCTTGTTTAAATAATTTATATAAAATTATAAACAAGCTGTATTTTTTAAACGATTTTTTCTTTTGTAAGTATTATCCCATCAGTATCTGCATACACATAATCACCTTCACAAAACTTCACTCCACCAAAAGAAAGCTCAATTCCTCTTTCACCTTGTGTCATAGGTATATATTTTCTAGGACAAGTTCCTCTAGCAAATAAAGCGACTGGTATATCTTTTATTTGGTGGGTATCTCTTATATATCCATTTACAATGATAGCTTCATAATTGTTTTTTAATGCAAACTTCATCAAGTTTTCACCCACAACTGCAAAGTATTCATCTTCTACATCTACTACAACTATTTTACCTGTACCATCTTCATCTCTTAATATTTTTATTAGTTCAATATTGTTTTTATCAAGTCTTACAGTTACAATATTTCCTTGTACTTTTTCTTTTGCACCATAGTTTTTAAATACACAATCTAACACATATACTTTGTCTGGATGTTCATCACAGATATCAGCAGTAAAAAAATCCATTTACTATCCTTATAATTCATTAATTAGTAATTATCTCAAAAAATTTTTAATATTGACTTATTATCACATTTTTTATACAAATTAATTGTAGAATATGGTAAATAAAGGATAATAAATGAGTAAATATCTGTTTTTGATTGTTCCTTTACTATTTATTGGTTGCTCCACTAAACTTACAGTTAGAAGTTTAGAATCATCAAATATAGTAAAAGAGAATATCCATAATATATTTCTTGAACAATTTACAAATGATGATATAAATCAAACAAATTATCTTGAAAATGAACTTGCTAATGCAAAACTTGAAAGTAAAAATGTATTTACTATCAAACCCTCTTTTGAAAATATAGATGGAGTTGTCTCGGGGGAAGTATTAGAATCAAGTCTTGATTTTTATAAATATTATGATGAAGATTTTACATCAAGATGTGCTAGATATGAAACAATAAATGGTATTAGAACTTGTGTAAGATATAAACTTAGAAGAATCCCTTGTGAAAGAAAAAACTTCAGAGTTAAAACTCAAGTTAAAGTTTTAGATAAAAACCATGAAATTGTGTTCTCTAAAATATATACAAAAACAAAATTTGAAAATAGATGTTATAGATACTCAAGTGGATTTAACACACTTTTTCTATACAATAATCACTACTATAAAGAAGAGATACAAAGAATAAATCCTAGTCTTGCAAAAGAGATTGCAAAAGATATTATAAAAGATATTGCACCACATTATAGGTTTTTAGATATTGAAGTAATAGAATCAATTAATAATGATAATAAAAAAATACAAAAAGAGTTTGAAGATTCTATTAATCTATTAAAAGAAAAAAATATAAATAGTGCTGAACTAAAATTAGAAAAATTAAATAAAACCCTATATTCTAACAGCTATGAAGTATTGTACAATTTGGGATTAATAAATGAAAGTAAAAACAAACTACATAAAGCGATATATTATTATGAACAAGCTTTAAAATTGGGAAATGAACCAAAAGATTTATCACTAATAAATGATGCTATAAATAGAGTAGAAAAAAACCTAAGAAATATAGATGAGACTAAGGCTCAATTAGATAATATATAAAATATTACTAAAAAGGTTATATTTTGAAACTAGTAAAATATATATTATTAATTGTGGTTTTTCTTGCTTTTCAAGGATGTACTACAAAACAAGTAAAAATTGCTGATGTAAAGAACTACTCCCAAGATCCAAGTTTATATATAAAAAACTTCAAACAAACAAATATTGATACAAAAAAATTAAGTCAAAAGTATATAAAAAAATATTTTTCTCCTTGGGATTTAGAAAAGCTAAGCTACTCAAAAAAAGATGCTATGTGGGGAAATATCTACTCTAAAAGGGTAGTTTATTTAGAAAACTATAGACAAATAGAAAAAGAATGGTTTAAAAAGTTATTAGAAAATGCAAATTATGATGAATACAATAATGCAAAACTAAAAGCAATAACAACAAAAAATGTTGATTTTAGAGTATTACCTACTAGTAGTGCCATACTTTACAATCCTAAAAAAGCTGGTGAAGGTTTCCCTTTTGACTATAACCAAAATTCAAGGGTTAAAATAAATACGCCTGTATTTGTGTCACACTTCTCTAAAGACAAAGCTTGGGCTTTGGTTCAATCTCACTATGTTTTAGGTTGGGTTAGAGTTGATACTCTATATTTTGTAAATGATGAAGAGATTAAAAACTTTAAAAAATACCCTTTGGAAGTTATAGTTAAAGAGGGTTATCAAACTTTTAATATAAATACTACAGAAAATCTAAAAGTTGGAACATTTTTCCCAAATACAGATGACAAGTATCTTTTAGCAACAAATACTGGAATAAAAGAAGTCAATATTTCTAAAGACTCTATAGAGCCTTTTCCTTTGGAGTTTACTTCAAAAAATATAAATAAGCTCCTACAAGAGTTTATTGGTGAGCCATATGGATGGGGAGGACTAAACAACCATAGAGATTGTTCTAGTTTTACCCAAGATTTTTTCACACCTTTTGCAATATATCTAAATAGAAACTCAAAAGCTCAAACTAAAGGTTATAAATATATAGATATATACAAAATGTCAAATGATGAGAAAAAAGAGTTTATAGCAAACAATGCAATACCGTTTTTAACCCTTATCTATTTAAGAGGTCATATTATGCTATATATTGGAAATATGGACAATGAACCCCTAGCAATGCATAATATGTGGGGAGTTAGAACTTGGGATACTCTTTTTTCAAGGGGAAGAAATATTGTAGGGAAAACAGTAATTACCTCTTTAGAACCAGGAATTGAAATACAAAATGTGGATAAAAACAGTACCATATTAAGTAAAATTAGAGGAATCGTTTTATTAGAAAAATAGGACAAACACAATAAAAAACACCTATTAATTTCCATTTATTCATGATATGATAAGAAAAAAAGGAAGAGTCATGAGAGTATTACTTACCGGTTCTTCAGGATATATAGGAAGAAGACTAAAACAAAAACTATTAGCAGATGATAATATCAACTTAAGGCTATTTGTAAGAAATAAAAATACATTATCACGGGAACTATCTTCTAATATAGAAGTAGTTGAAGGTGATAGTTTTGATAAAAATAGTCTAAAAGAAGCTTTAAAAGATGTGGATGTAGCCTATTATCTAATACATTCTTTAAGTAGTAAAGACTATAAGAATCTAGATAAAATATCAGCTCAAAACTTTATTGATACAGCCCAAGAGTGCAATGTAAAAAAAGTGATATATTTAGGTGGTCTTGGAGTAAAAGATGAAAATACCAGTGAGCATCTTTTAAGTAGAATTGAAACCGGAGAGATATTAAGTTCTTCTAAAAAAGTACAGACAGTTTGGTTAAGAGCTGGAGTAATAATAGGTTCAGGAAGTACTAGTTTTGAGATAATTAGAAACCTAATAGAAAAACTTCCAATAATGACAACACCCAAATGGGTTAATACAAAAGCTCAACCAATTGCAGTTGAAGATGTAATACAGTATCTAACAGCTTCACTTTATTTACAAGAAAAAGAAAATATCATTGTTGATATAGGTTCAGAACAACTTCAATACAAAGAGATGATGCTTCAAACTGCAAAGGCTTTAGGTCTAAAAAGGATACTTATTCCTCTTCCTTTTTTATCAATAAATCTATCTTCATATTGGTTAAACCTTTTTACACCTGTACCTTTTAATGTAGCAAAAGCTTTAATTGAAGGTTTAAAATCAGAAGTAATAATACAAAATGAAAATGCAAAAAAATATTTTCCAAATATAAAACCAATAAGTTTTTTATCAAGTGTAAAAAAAGCTATTGAAGAGATAGAAACAAATCAAGTAATAAGTAGATGGAGTGATCACTCTGGGCAAATTTGGGACAAAAACCATACAGAGCAATTAGCTGATGCAGTTTTTGTAGATAGAAGAATAAAAGATATAAATGATTTACCAAATAAAAAAGTATATGAAAGTTTTATTAGTATTGGTGGAAACAATGGTTGGTTTGCCTTTGATTATTTATGGAAACTAAGAGGTTTTATTGATAAAGCTTTAGGTGGTGTAGGATTAAGAAGAGGAAGAAGAGACCAAAATAAACTAAGAATTGGTGAGAGTTTAGACTTTTGGAGAGTTGTAGATATACAAGAAAATGAGAGACTTCTTTTATATGCACAAATGAAACTACCAGGTGTTGCTTGGTTGGAGTTTAAAATAGAAGATAACAAACTAATACAATCCGCTTATTTTTATCCAAAAGGGGTATTGGGACGTTTATATTGGTATAGTTTAATACCTTTACACTATTTTGTATTTAATGATATGATTGATGGAATTATAAAAAGAGCTTCCAGTGGATAGCATAGTTTTCTTCAAACTCTTTTAGTCTTGAAAGAAACATATTGTAGTGTTTTTCTTCTTTTACTAAAAAGAAATAAACCCTTGGAGAATAAGGTTTATGCTTGATAGCCAATACCTTTTTGAATCTATTTTTAAAATCTTGAAGTAGTATTTCTATTTGTTCATCGTGTGAAAAACATCTATTTAAATGATGATAAACAATCAAGGTTTCACTTATATCAAAAAGCATCTCAATCTCATCTAAAAAAATATATTTTCCACTTTTTGATTTTTTTTCTAAAGAGTTATAACTTAGAATCTCTATATCTTTTTTAACTCTATCGCATCTTGTTGCTATTCCATTATCTGAGTCAGTAAGAATGATTTGCTTATTTTTTGAAAACTCATAAGCTTTTAAAAACCAATTTTTTCTATACTCAAGATTGCAATCCTTTTCTAATATATCCCTAAAGTAGCTTGTATTATTAATCAATCTTGCATCTTCTAAAGCTTTTACTTCTCTTCTATTTTCAATAATATATTTAAAACTATCTTCTAAATCTTTATCAAAACCTTTTACTTTTTCAAAATAGTTAATATATCTTCCATCACTATTGTGGGTTTCATCAGGGTACATAAACCAAAGTTGAGATATCAAAAAAGAGGAATCTAAAAAAAGATATCGAAGAAGTTGAAACTTTCCAAAATCTCCAATATCAGCTGCATATCTATCTTGCAACTATTTATCCACTTTTCTTAAATAGATAATTCGATAAACCATAGGTACATAATAAAGGTTTAATATAGTTGCCCAAAGGATTCCAAAACCTAAAGCTAAAGCCATTGGTTGAAGAATCAAAGCTTGTCCTGAAGGGAAAAATATCAAACTACTTAAACCTAAAACAGTAGTAATTGATGTTAGTAAAATTGGTCTTAATCTTAAAATAGCATACTCTTTTAGCTCTTCTAAGTTTTTAGATTTTTTAATAAAATCCATCATAATAATTCCATCATTTACTATAACTCCGGCAAGTCCTACCATACCAATTAAACTTGGCATTGTAATATTTACTCCCATAATAAAGTGTCCAAAATATACACCTAAAATAGATAAAGGGATAGTTGTAATAATAATCAAAGATTTAACAATAGAATCAAACATCCATACAAGAGCAATAAAGATTAGAATTACAGCCATTAAAGCTGCTTGTCCCATCTCTCTTTGAACCTTTTCATTCTCTTGTTGTTCCCCTTTTATATCAATACTTACACTTGTTTTTAAACTATCTAAAGTTGGTTTTAATTTTTCAAACACTTCATTTGAAGTTGTATTTGTAATAGATGCTGTTACACTTGTAATTCTTTTATTATCTTCTTTAAATATTTGAGAATATGCAGGTATTTTAATAAAATCAACCACATTTGACAATAAAACTTTTTGTTCAGTGTTTGGAATAGAGATTTCTAATCTATCTAATGAACTTAAGATATCTTTGTTTTCACTTTTAAATACAATATCAATAATCCCTTTATCATCAAACATTTTAGAATAAGTACCTTTTAAATACATTGGTCTAAGCTCAGATAAAATTTGCTCTTCATTAAAGCCTAAATCGTATCCATAAGAGTTTACTTTAAATTTCAACTCATAATTTCCAAGTAAGGAATCATCAGCAATATTTGAAACCCCAGAGATAGAGCTTAAAGTATCTTTTAATACTTTTACAGCATCTTGTACTTTTTGGGTGTCTCCCGAAACAGATAGTTCTAAATCGTTTTTAACAATCCCAGCTTTTGGTACAAAAACTTTTAATTCATCAAAACTTTTTATATCAATACTTTTGTCAAAATGTTTTTTTATAAGATTTTCTATATCTTGTGCACTGCTTTCTCTTAACATATTTGTATCATCATATTTTGGAGACAAATATGGATTAATATATTTATCAAAAATATTTTGAGGGGCTCTTTCATATAAGTTTACAAAAATCTGGAAATAAAACTCTTCATATTCTGGTTGGTTTTTACCATCAAGTTTCATCCCTGTAACTGAACTAATAGATTGAATTTCAGTTTTAAAGTCTAAATTTTTTAAAAGTAATTTTTCTAATTCAAAAACTCTTTGTTCCGTCTGTTCTATTTTATTTCCAACTCCAACAGAACCTGTAATATATACTTGGGTAGAATCAAAATCTGGCATAAACTTAAATTTTGAAGACTTCATAAGTATCATTGTCCCAGCAATAATTGCAAATACTAGAAGTGCTAAAGATATATATTTTCCTTTTAATAAAAAGTTTAAAATATCGTGATATAGTTTTTTATTAAAATCCCAGATTTTGTGAGATTTTCTATCTTCATGGCTAACTTTTAATAACTCTTTTGCATGCAAAGGTAAAAAGAAAAAAGCCTCAAGTAAGGAACTTATTAATAGTATAGAAATCATAATTGGCAAAATTTTCATAAATTTACCAGTTTCACCACTCATCAAAAGTATAGGTAAAAAAGCAAATATAGTTGTGGCAGTTGCAGTTAATACAGCAGGATACATCTCTAGTGCACCATCTCTAGCAGCTGTAAATTTATCTTTTCCCATCTCTAAATGTCTATAAATATTTTCTGCAACTACAATAGCCTCATCTACTAACATACCTAAAGCTATTAAAGCCCCTAAAAGAGATAGCATATTTAAACTATATCCCAATGCTTCTGCTGAGATTAAACCTATCATAAAAGAGGTTGGAATACCTACTGCTATAACTAATGCAATTCTAAAGTTTATAAAAAGTAATAAAGCAACAAATAAAAGCATCAATCCAAAAAGAATATTAGATACAACAGTATTAAGTCTATTTTTAATCCAAATAGAAGTATCAATATATGTATCAAAATCTATATTTGTATATTTTTTTTCAAACTCTTTTGTTATCTCTTTAATCTTTTTAACTAACTCAATAGAGTCACCCTCTTCACTTTTACTAATACTTATGGCTACATTTGTTTTTGCATTAAAGTGGGATTTATCACTTACGTCAGCAAAGGTATATTCTATATTTGCAATATCTTTTAAATATAAAGTTTTATCCCCTACTCTGATTTTGGTATTTTTTATATCTTCAATATTTTTTTCACCATTATATGTACTTAAATAATAGTGTCTTGAACTATCTTTTATAATCCCAACAGGAAATATTGAACTTAGGTTTTGAACAACTGAGACAACTTGAACATTTGACAATCCAAAAGCTTCAATTTTGTCTTCATTAAAAGAGATAAGTAACTCTTTATCACTTTTTCCTAGTACACTTACATTTTCTAAGTCTTTTAGTTGTTGGATTTTTGATTTTACATCATCAGCTATATCTAATAACTCTTCTTTTGAAGCTTCTGTATTAGAATAAACTGCTACAGTAATCAAAGGAAAGTTTTGAGTTAGAGTTTTTACTGTAGGGTCATCCATATCTGATGGAAGATTTGTTTTAATTTTTGTGATAATATCTTTTATATCATCAACTACTAGATTTGATTCCTCTCCACTTTTAAGTTCTGCTGTTATTGAAAAACTTCCATTTTTTATAACAGAAGTAATCTTTTCTACTTCACTTACACTTAAAAGCTCATCTTCTATCTCTTCAACTGCAATTTTATCTAATATATCAGAACTAGCTCCTGCATATGAACCTGATATTAAAACTGCATCCATAGATGAAGGGGGAAATATTTCTTTTGGTATTTTTAAATAAGCAAAAATAGAAAGTATAAAGATAAAAATTAAAAAGAGATGGTTAAGAATATTCTTTTTTAGAGCAAACTCAATTATTGTTTGGATCATATTTTCCCTCAATACTAAATATTATAAGTGAATCCTCAATCTGGTTTTTAAATTTCATATCTTCTAATTGTTGAGCAAGGAATTTATTTTCCTCTTTTAAAGATATATAATGGGCATACAGTTTATTTATATCTTTACTTACATAATATATATTATTCACTAAATAGATTTTAGGGAAATAAAGAGTTAGAACAACTAATAATGCTGAAAAAACAATAATTATTGAATTTTTAGAATTTAGTTTAGTCAAATTTAAATATCCTTAATTTTGAACTTCTACTTCTTGGATTTTGTTTAATTTCATCTTTTGTTGGGATAATTGGTTTTTTTGTAAGTATTTTTCCTAAAGCATGATTATTCCCACAAGTACATTTAAAAGAATCTGGTGGACAAATACAAGATTTTTTCCATTTTTTAAAATAGTTTTTAACAATTCTATCCTCTAATGAATGAAATGAGATAATTGCAACTATACAATTTTTAGGTTTTATAGCTTCAATTGATTCAAAAAGTCTTTCTAAAACACCTAATTCATCATTTACTTCTATTCTAATTCCTTGAAAAGGAAGTGTTGCTGGATGAATTTTCCCTTTACTCATATTTTTTGATAAAAAATCTGCTAACTCTTTTGCAGAATTAAAAGGTCTATTGTTTACAATCAAAGATGCAACTTTTTTATACTCTCTTACTTCACCATACTCTTTAAATACTCTTTCTAATTCGTTTTGAGAATATGTATTAACTACAACAGAAGCATCTAGACTTTTTGTTTGGTCCATTCTCATATCAAGAGTGTCCCCATCAAAGCCAAAACCTCTTTCACTTTTATCTAGTTGTAAAGATGAGACTCCAATATCAGCTAAAATACCTCTTATTTGAAAACCTTTAAAAGTTTCAAGTACATGTTCAAAATTTCCTTGGTTGAAAAGAACTCTTTGCTTATAATCATTTAATCTATTTTTTGAAAAAACCAATGCTTCTTCATCTTGGTCATTACATATTAGTTGAATATTATCATTTTGTTTTAATAAACCTAAGCTATGACCAGCATATCCAGTAGTACAGTCAATAATATATCCACTATCAATATCTTTAAAGGCTTCTAAAACCTCTTCATATAGTACTGGAATATGGGGAACTTCCATAATCTATCCTTAATAACAATCTTTTATTTGTGATTGGTTATAATACCCAAAATAATATTTAAGGCTTTTTAAAATGATTGATGCAAATATAGTAAAGCTTTTAAGTGACTTATCATTAACAATGTTTAGAAAAAACTTTTTTGGTATATATCATGGTGCTATCTCTGCAAAACTCGATTATAATTCATTTATAATAAACTCTGCTGATGCAATATTTGATGAGATGAGAGAAAACTCTTTTTGTGAACTTAATATGACAAAAAAAGATTATAGATGGAAAATTGCAAGTATAGAATCAGATATACACTCAACTATATATACAAATATTCATGAAGCAAAATATATTGCTTTTGGTGTACCTATTTATACAACAGCTTATACTTTTGATCATGATGAAATAATTCTTGATGATTTTTTTGGAAAAACAACCTTAGGTGGTAAAGTTCCAATTTATGATCCAGGAGATTTCAACACTTGGTATGATAGAAATGCTTTAGAGATTACAAAATACTTAAAAGAAAGCAATGAAAGAATTATGGTTATAAGAGGAATTGGTACATATGTTTATGACAGAGACATAAATAATTTAGTAAAAAGAGTAGCAATTTTAGAGAACTCTTGTAGGCTTTTGAGCCTAAAATCATCGTATCAATAATAAAAATGCAAATTTTTCTATAATAATTTAGCTAAAGAGCCTCATTTTTAGCTATTTTAAAGCTTAAATACTATAAAGTTTTTAAATATTTTAAATCTTACACAAGGAGTTCTTCTATGAACAAAGCTGAATTTATTGACGCAGTTGCAGCAAAGGCTGGATTATCTAAAAAAGATGCTAAAGGTGCAGTTGATGCAGTATTAGACACAATTACTGAGACTTTAGTAAAAAAAGAAACTGTTAGTTTCATCGGATTCGGTACTTTTAGTACAGCTGATAGAGCTGAGAGAACTGCAAAAGTTCCTGGAACAGACAAAACTGTTAAAGTTCCAGCTACAACTGTTGCAAAATTCAAAGTTGGAAAAGCTTTAAAAGAAGCGGTTGCTAAATAATTACTTCTTTTTTATCTCTTAAAAGGGAAACCTTCGGGTTTCCCTTTTTTTTACTCTAAATTAAATAACTTATTAAGAATTATTCAGTATAATTCTGTCCTATTTTTAAGTGCCCGTGTGGTGAAACTGGTAAACACGTCGGATTCAAAATCCGATGACTTCACGGTCTTGTCGGTTCGAGTCCGACCACGGGTACCACTTAATATATTTTTGATTTTATAGCAAGTGAATTATTTTCTTTAAATTCATATTCAAAATATTTTAGATTTATATTCTCTTTAATTTTTTCTAATTCATCAATTCTTAATTTATCATCTGGATCTTTAGCAGTTATAATTAATTGATTTTCAATAATCTCTTTTTTTGTAAAATATATATTTGATTCTAAATTAATAAAATCAAAAAATTTATCTACTGTATCTATTGAATCGAATCTAAATCTGTTTGGACAGATAAATTCATTTGATAAATTTATATAATCTAATACAGCTTTTAGATCAACAGGTTTTAACAATCGAACAAATTTAAGAGTAGAAAGACAAGTATCACAATCAATAGGACAATTAATACTATCACTTATCAATATAACTTTCTGAGAAGGATTAACAGTAAAAATATGATTTATGAATTTATTAGAATTTTCACAATTATGTTCAATAATAATATATTTATACTTATTTGCACTATATTCTTCTATTAATTCTATATAATTGTCATTAACCACTAATTCAAACTCTGTAAACTCATTAATAAGTAAACTTATTTTTTCAATAGTGTTATTTTCTGTATCTACTAATAAAATTTTATTATTATTCATTTACTACCTTAAATTTTATTATTAAATAATACAATAAGTAGACAAAAAACTTTATATAAAGAATTAAATAATATATTATTTTCCTAATATATCTTCGATAATTTTATCAATTCTTTCTTTTGTTGTATTCCAGGAAAATACAAATCTTCCACCACCTAAACCAATAAAACTATAAAATAGCCATTTCTTAGTTCTTAATTTAGTTACCATATCCTCAGTCATTTCTACAAATACACTATTTGATTCTACGGGGAATTTTATACTTATATTATCAATCTCTTTTATTCTTTTTTCAAAATATTTAGCCATAGCATTTGCATGTTCTGCATTTTTTCTCCACAAATCATTTTCCAATAATCCAATCCACTGGGCTGAAATAAATCTCATTTTAGAAGCTAATTGCCCTGCTTGTTTACATCTATAGTCAAAATCTTCTGCTAAATCTTTATTAAAGAATATAACAACTTCACCCATAGCCATACCATTTTTTGTTCCTGAAAAGCATAATACATCAACTCCTACTTTCCAAGTAATATCAGCAGGTTTACAATCTAAACTAGCAACTGCATTGGCAAATCTTGCTCCATCCATTTGAATATACAGATTATATTTATTTGCAACTTCTTTTATAGCTTTTAACTCTTCTATTGTATAAACTGTACCTAATTCAGTCGATTGTGTTATAGATATAACTTTTGGCTTAGGATAATGAATATCATCTCTTTTTGTTGCAAAATGACTTATCTCTTCAGGAGTTAATTTTCCATTATTCGAATTACCCACAAGTAGTTTTGCTCCATTTGAAAAAAATTCTGGAGCACCACATTCATCTGTTTCTATATGTGCGACATCACTACAAATAATACTATGATAAGAGTTACATAAAGATGCCAAACTTAAAGAATTTGCAGCAGTTCCATTAAATACAAAAAAAACTTCACAATCTATTTCAAACAATTCTCTTAATTTATCTGCAGCATATTTTGTATAATAGTCATTTCCATAAGCTGGAGCATAATCATTATTTGATTCTATTATTTTTTCAAGTACTTCAGGACAAATTTGTGAATAATTGTCACTTGCAAATTGCTCTTCTATCTTTTCATACATATCTATCCTTTATCATTTACTATGATTAATTATATCATTATCAAAAAAGATTATTTTATTTATTACTGATAGAAAATAGACTTATTAATTAGCTACAAAAATTTTATTTTAACTTAAATACTAATTAAATTTTTAAAGTAATATAAATATTCATAATTTTAAGCTCACACAAAGTTAATAATGATTATCATATTGATTATAAATTACACATCAAAAAAGGAAAATTATGGAAGAGGTATTTTTAATATTAATTGCTTTATTTTCAGCATATTATTTTTATAAAAAAACATTCAAAAATAATGGTTGCAATTGTGGAAGTAAAGACTGTCCTTCTGAAAAAAAATGAATCTAATTGAAATAAAAAATCTGTATCATTCTTATGGTACAAAAATTATCTATGAAAATTTAAATTTAAATATTAAAGAGGGTTCGATATATGGAATTCTTGGGAAAAATGGTGTTGGAAAATCAACACTAATAAATATACTTATGGGATACATAACTCCCAAAAAAGGAAGATGTTTAATCTTTGGCGAAACTTCTCATAATCTATCAACTACAACAAAAGAAAAAATAGCTCTACTTCATGAGGGATTTGTTGCATATGATTATATGACAATTAAAGAGATTGAAGCTTTTTTTGCCCCATTTTATAAAAATTGGAATAAAAATATTTTTTATGAACTTGTAGATTTAATGAATTTAGATTATAAGCAAAAACTTTCTACTTTATCCTTTGGACAAAAATCTCAAGTTGTTTTAGGAACAATTTTCGCCCAAGATGCAAAACTATTGATTTTAGATGATTATTCAATGGGTTTAGATGCTGGATATAGAAGATTGTTTATTGATTATTTAAAAGATTATGTAAAAGATAAAAATAAAACTGTACTAATAACTTCTCATGTTATGGGTGATTTAGTTGGGCTTATTGATGAAATGGCAATTGTACAAAAAGGTGGTGTTATTCATCAAGATACAATGAATAATTTTATTAAAAACTTTAAATGCTATAGACTAAATAATGAAAAAATACCAGAATCAAAAGTACATAGAATAGAAGAATATAAAGGTGAAAAGAAACTGTATACCTTTGAAAACATAGAAGAACTTAAAGAAATTCAAACAGATTTTGAAGAAAAATTTTTGGGCTTTGTTGGAAAATATTGAAATGATTAAATCTATTATAAAAAAAGAATGGTTAAAAATTAGATTTATTGTCTTAACCTTATTTATAATCTCTATAGGCATAGTTACGAATTTTTGGCATAATTTGGATTTTTTATTTTCTACTGTTGAACCTGAATCTATGATGTGGTATCGATTTGCTACATTAGCACAAAAACCTTATGAATCTTTGTCTTATTTATTTTATTTTATTGGACTTTCAATCTCTATTTTTCAATTTATTCCAGAAAGAGTTAGAAATAGAATAAAAATTATAACTAATCTTCCAATATCAATGGTTAAATCTCTTTTTTTACACCTATTTATTGGTATTTTTTATATTTTTATTTTAAGTTCTATTGTTACAGTTGCTCTTTTATATATTATTTCAAACTATTACCCAGTTGAAATTTTATTGGTAGCTTTAAAAGATATATGTTTTTATTTTTTAGGTTCTATTATAATTTATTTAGGTGTTAGCAGTGCCATAATTGAAAAAAACTCTATAATTAGTATCATAAAACTTATATTTTCAATAGTTTTTATATTTGTATTTCATAAAACTATATTTTCAAACCTTGATTTAGTTTGGATATTAATAGCCATTGTGATGCTTTTTTCAGTTTTAGATAGCTTTTATACTATAAAAGAACAAAGATTAAAAAGCTTTATTTTTAAGTTTTTTTCTATAATTTCAATAGCTATTGTTAGTATCTTTTCATACAATCTTTATATAAAAAAATACAAACAAGATTTTAATAAATATTATATCTTTTATTCACCTATTTTAAAAGAGTTTGTTTACCAAAAAAATTTTGGTGAACATCAATTTGAATACGGTATAAAAGGTAAAAAAACTTTTGATATGAATACATATAAATCATATTTACCTTTTGTTTATTGGAGAGATTTAGACATACAAGGGAAATTACCTTTAAATATAGATGGAAAAGTTTATGATAAAAAAACAATCAAAGATTCAAGACTAAGTTTTTCTTATAACCCAACTTTATTAAAACCTCAAGAGGTTCAAATCTATCCACTTTTAAATCCAAAAAGTGATATCGGAATGATTAGGTTTCCAGAAGAGATGCTTTCATTTGAAAATAATACTATCAATATTTATGAACTTGACCATAACGAAAATGATGAATATGAAAATCCTAATCATAAACATTTAATAGAAGATTTAATTAACTTGCCACTTACAAAAAATATTAAATTTCCAATAAAAAATGTTTGGGGAAAACCTACAAATATGAAACCTTTTGACTTAGGATATTTTATTTTAGATTCGGATAATAAACTTTTTAGATTAAATAGATATGACGATATACTTTATTTAAATCAAATAAAGTATCCAGAAAATATAAATCTTAAATTTATAAAAATTAGTGAAAATAAAAAAAGAAATCTAGCAGGATATGCAATAGATGGCAATAGTAATTTTTATATTATTGATTATCAAACACTAAAATTCAAAAAAATAGAACTTAAAAATTTTGATTATAAAACAATGAAACTTCTATTTATAAAAAATCCAAAATATTATTTAGTCAGATACAACAACGACAATAATTATTATTCTGTTGTATTTGATAAAAATTTTAAAAAATTGGATGAAGAAGTTTTTGAATAAAAAGGAGTATAGAATGAATGCAAAAATGAGAACTTTGGCACACTTAAATAAAGGGCAAAAAGCCAAAATAACAAAGTTAAATGCAAAAGGAAAACTTTTACATAAACTTTTAGATATGGGTTTTGTAAATAAAGTTGAAATAGAAGTTATTAGAGAAGCTCCACTTTTTGATCCCATGGAATTAAAACTTCACAATTACCATTTAACAGTTAGAAAAAGTGAAGCTGAACTTATAGAAGTAGAGGAAAATTAATGAATAAAATAAAAGTAGCACTTGCTGGACAGCCAAATTGTGGTAAATCTACAATTTTTAACCTAGTAAGTGGAATAGAACAACATATTGCAAATTATCCAGGAGTAACAGTAGATAAAAAAACTGGTTTTTTTACTTATGAAGATAATAGAATTGAAATGGTTGATTTACCAGGTACATATTCTTTTAGTTCTTACTCTTTAGAGGAAAGGGTTGCAAAAGATTTTATAATAGATGAAAATCCAGATATTATTGTAAATGTAATAGATGCTTCTAACATAAAAAGAAATCTTTATTTAACTTTCCAACTATTAGAAATAGGTCTTCCTGTTGTAGTAATTTTAAACATGATGGATGTTGCAAAAAGAAGAGATATAGAAATTGATTCAAAAAAAATCTCACAAATGCTTAATTGCCCAGTTGTAGAAGCAAGTGGTGCAAAAGGTATAGGTGCTAAAGAGATAATGAAAAATATTGTTCATACGGCGTCTTTTAAGAATGAGTATGAAGAGTTTAAAATAAACTATGAAGAGCTTGAACCACATATAAAAAATATTGAAGACAAACTTGAAAAAATAGATTTAAATCAAAGTAAAAGATGGCTTGCCATAAAAGCTTTAGAGGGTGACCAACCTATTATAGATAGATTAAAAAATGAGTTTCCTGACTTAGAAGAGTTTTCTAAAACACAAATTGATACTTTCCATAAAAAATATGATAAAGATACAGTTTCTTTTTTAGCATCAGTTAGATATGACTCTGCTGATATAATCCACCATAAGGCTATTAATGAAAAACATAAAGGTGAACTAACCCTAACAGATAAAGTAGATAAAATAATTTTAAATAGATTCTTAGCTATTCCTATTTTAATATTTTTGATGTTTATGGTTTATCAAATATCAATTGTATGGGGTTATAAACTAACAGATTATACATGGCCAATTCTAGCAAGTATAAAAAATTTCGTAATAGATATAGCTCCCGAAGCAAACTTTACTGATGTCCCACTAATAACTGACTTTGCAGTATGGATGGTAAATAGTGCAAATGCCTTGATGAATTATATTCCAATTTTCTTTATCCTTTTTGCTTTAATTGCAATTATGGAAGATGTGGGGTATATGCCTCGTATGGCTTTTATCTTAGATAGAGTATTTAAAAGATTTGGTCTACATGGTCAATCAACTTTACCTTTAGTATTAGGTGGAGCAATGGTAGGAGGATGTGCAGTTCCTGGAGTAATGTCAACGAAAGGAATTGCGGATGAAAGAGCAAGAATGGCAACAATTTTTGCTGTTCCTTATATGAACTGCTTAGCAAAAGTTCCTTTCTATACTCTTATTCTAGGTGCTTTTTTTAAACCTGACATGGCTTTAATGATGTTTTTTATATCAACTATTACACTTTTTATTGCAATGATTGTATCAAAACTTATAACATCTACAATTTTAAAAACAAGAGAAACTGCTCCATTTTTAATGGAGCTTCCACCTTATCATATGCCAACATTCAAAGGTGTAATAATTAGATCATCACAAAGAGTTTGGTTATATATCAAAAAAGTTGTAACAATAGTACTCGCAGTTGCAATTATACTTTTTGCTATGCTTCAATTTCCAGGTTTAAGTGATGAAGCAAAAGCTAAATATGACGTAGATGCAAATAAAGCTTTAACTGCATTTGATAAAAAAGTAAAAAATTCAAAATATTATGAAGAAGTCGATACCAAAGAAGAAGTATCAGCACTATTAAATTTTTATGATGGATATAGAGCAAAAAAAATGTCAGGTTCTAGCTCTGTTGATGAAGACTATAAACAAATGAGTGCTTCAATGTATAAATATATTAAGACAGGGAAAGACAAAGATGCAAAACTTATCAATAGAGAACTAAGAAAATTATCTAAAAAAAGAAAAAGAATTCTAAGAAATATGAAAAATGACAAAGTTGAAAACTCTATCCTTGGTATGGCTGGAAGATCTATTGAACCATTAACTCAATATGCAGGCTTTGATTGGAAAATAAATGTTGCATTTTTAAGTTCTTTTGCTGCAAGAGAAAGTGCAGTAGCAACATTAGGAAGTTTATATGAAAACAATAAAGCAGATAACATGAGAGCTGAAGAAGCAATGGCACTAAATAGTGGTTATACTCCTCTACATGCCGTTGCGATTATTATTTTTATGGTTCTAACACCACCTTGTATTGCAACAATGATTGTTGTAAAAATGCAAACAAATAGCTACAAGTGGATGTTATTTGCAATATTTTTCCCAGTATTTTTAGGACTCATGATGTCATCTTTAGTATTTACGCTAGGGCTTAATTTTGCTTGGAGTGGACTTGATGCAATGACCTATTTTTATATAACAATAGTCGTGATTGCTCTATTCATAGGTTTATTCCCAAATAAAAATATAAATTGGAAGGGTGGATTAAAACCCAAAATTAATAAATAAATTCAATCTTAAAATAAAGGAGATAAAAGATGAAAAAAATTTTATTAGGTCTTGCATTTGTTGCAAGTTCAATGTTTGCTCATACAGCAATTATGAGTTGTTTTGATAATGGTGATGGAACAATTACTTGCGAAGGTGGTTTTTCCGATGGTAGTAGCGCAAGTGGTGTAAAATTTCATATTTTACAAGATGAAAAAATCATCTATAACGCAAAAATGAATGAAGATAGTGAGGTTACTTTTAAAAAACCTTCAGGAAGTTATACAGCTGTATTTGATTCAGGTGAAGGGCATCAAGTTCATGTAAAAGGTTCAGATATTACTGAATAGTTTTATCTTTTGTCAAATAGATAAAAATAATAATATTAAGTAAGCTTAAAATTATTATTTATCTACTTAGTAATTTAAGGAGAAGAAAATGAAGAAGACAATAATAGGATTAACAGTAGCAACAGTTTTGGCAACAAGTGCTTTAGCACATTTTCAAATGGTATATACACCAAATACAACCTTAGAAAAAGGGAAAACAATTGTGTTTAAACATGTATTTACCCACCCATTTGCAGATGAGCATACTATGGATATGGCAGGAGTAGAAGAGTTTTATGTAATCAATAAAGAAAAAAAGAAAGATTTAAAAGATACATTAAAACCAATTACTTGGAAAGGAAAACATAACTCAGGGAAAGCTTTTGAATCATCATATAAAGCTAGAAGAATGGGTGACCACATGTTTGTAATGGTACCAACACCATATTATGAAAAAGGTGAAGGGATATATATCCAGCAAATTACAAAAACAGTAATCAATGTAGCAGGTACTCCAACAGATTGGGATACAGAGTTAGGATTAAAAGCAGAGATTGTGCCATTAACAAAACCTTATTCAATCTGGGAACATGGAAGTTTTACAGGAATTGTAAAATCTAATGGAAAACCAGTACCATTTGCTGAAATAGAAGTAGAATATATAAATAATACACCAGATATGAAAAACAACGCCATGGGACCAAATAATATTGAAGCACCACAAGATTCCTTTGTAACAATAGGTATAAAAGCAAATAAAGATGGTGAATTTACTTTCTCAATTCCAAAAGCAGGTTTTTGGGGATTTTGTGCACTAGGGGCAGGTTCTGACAAAGAATACAAAGGTAAAGAGCTAAGTCAAGATGCTGTTATTTGGGTTGAAGCTAAACCTATGAAATAAAATCAATAAAAGAGAATTTTCTCTTTTATTGTTATATATCAATTTAAAAAAATAACGAAAATACTATTTAAAAAAAATATAGTAGAAATTACTATATAAATCTAAATAATAAGTGAAATTTAGATTCAAATCCTCATAAATAAAACTAATATTTCTATTTAATAATTTTTTAAAAAAGAAAATAATAAAATTTAATAAATGCTCTAAGAAAGGAGTTCAAAATGCAAATAGGAAATAATGTACAACAATATGATTCATCGGTATATGTAAATTTAAATAAATCGTTGGATAGAATTTCAGCAGGTACGCAAACATCTGCTGCTGAAAATCCAGCTGCATTAGCTATAGCAACAGAATTAAAAGCTGATAGTTCAGGTGTAGCACAAGCTGTTGAAAACACATCAAATGCAATTGCAGCTGTTCAAATTGGCGATCAAGCATTAGGTGAACAATCAGGTATATTAGACCAAATAAGAGGAAATCTTTTACAAGCATCAACAGATACAACTTCTGATGAAGGTAGACAAGCATTATTAAATGAAACACAAGATTTATTAAAAAGTCTAAATAATATTGCTAGTAGTACAAACTATAATGGTCAAACTCTACTACAAAATTCACAAAGTGATACATCGGGATCAGAAGTGTTACAATTTCAAGCTGGAGAAAGCTCTGAGGATTTAATTGATACAGATTCAGTTCAATCTAATACAGAAGGTCTTGGACTTGAAGATTTATTAAATCAAGATTCATCAACATTTGATGCATCAACAGCAAGAAGTTTTTTAGATACAATTGATTCTGCAATTGATACAGTAAATTCTTATAGATCAGATTTAGGTTCAACTCAAAATCAATTACAAAGTTCAATGAGTAGTTTAATGACTCAATACACTGAAACAACTAGTGCCACTTCAACTATTCAAGATGTTGATTATGCACAAGAGGTTGCAAATTTTAGTAAACAAAATATTTTAGCTCAAGTAGGTGCTTATGCAGCTGCGCAGTCTAATAATATTAATCAAAATGTTGTAAATAGATTATTAACATAATTAAACCTAAGTTTGAAACTTAGGTTTAAAAATTAATTGAATGACTAATTCTAACCTTTTTTATAGGTCTATTAGTTATTTTAAAATGTTTAACTCCATTGTATACAAAATAGTTTTTGTATCCAGTTAACATTTTTCTTTCTACTCTTTGAGGTCTATCATAACACTCAGTTTTTGTTTCATATCTATAATTTCTATTATTATATGAAGTAGGTTTATAATTGTTTCTTACTTCATGTGCAACTTTTGCACCTAATAATCCACCAACTATTTGTGCAGCAACTCTACCATTGCCTTTTCCAATTTGACTACCAAGTACTGCACCTGCCGCTGTACCAATCAAAGTATCTACACCTAAGCTATCATCATATCCTGAAGAGTAATATCTATTATCATAATTATCTCTTACTTTATATCTTACTTGTTCACAAACTTGATTAGGTACATTTTCATATACATATTCATAAATTGGTTCAGAATATGTAACCCTAGCAAAATCGTGATATCTATCACTTCCTGCATATGCTGCTGAAGCTAAAAGAACTCCAGCTAAAAAAGTTTTTTTCAAAATACTTGATATATTGTTTAATTTAATCATGATAAATCCTTTTAAACTGCTCTTATGTCAGTTATTATTTCATTGCTGAAATATATCCTGCAAGCGCTTTGATATCTGCATCAGATAATCTTGCTACTTGACCTTTCATTACACCTTTCATTGCTCCACCATATGAACCATCTTTATAACCATGTAAAGCTGCTTCAATTTTTGCTGCATCCCAACCTTTAATAATTTGAGATTTATTTAATGCTGATTTTTCTGCATTTGCACCATGACATGTTGCACATGCTTTAAATAATGTTGCACCATCTGCTGCGAAAAGAGATGTTACTCCTAAGATTGCCATTGCTGCTAAAGTTTTTGTTAGTTTCATTTTTTACTCCTTAATTTTTATATAAGAAGTATAAAATCTAATTGTGAATTGATTGTGAATGATAATATATTGTTATTTTAGTTTTCCAAATACTTTGTATTTTTCCCAATATATATCTAAGGCTTTTTTTAATTCTTTATCAGAAAGTTTTGTTTTCTTTTTTACTCCAAATCTATTTATAAAGGCTTGTGGCATAATAGTTGTATCGTGTGTTGGATTTTTTAAATATGTAGCCATTGCCCTTTTTACTTCTCTTTCACTACTATATTTAAGTAAATATCTATAAAAATATTTATCTATTGACACAGGTAGTTTATTGTGACATTTTAAACAATTGTTTTCATATACATCTGCAAAAAGTAAATTAAAAAAAACTGTAACTATTAATATGATTTTTACCATCGTATTTCCATTTTTGTGCCCTCGCCTAATTTTGAAATTACATCTATTTTAAAGTTATACTCTTTTGCGATAAGAGAAACAATATTTAAACCTATTCCAAATCCCCCTACACTATTATCAAATCTGACATATCTTTGAAAAAGATTTTCAATTTGTTCTTGAGACATACCTTTTCCTGTATCCTCAATACACATATGATTTTCAGATAAAGAAACTAGAATTTTTCCTTTAACTTTATTGTATTTTATTGCATTTGATAAAAAATTATCAATAAGTTTTGCTAACTTTTTCTTATCACAAAAAATAGTAATATCTTTTTTGATATCTAAGATAAACTCTATTTTTTTTACTTCGGCTAAAGTTTTAAAATACTCAACTCTTTGTTTTAATATTATGGATAAATCTAAAATTTCATTTTGAGATATAATTTTATTGTCTAAAGTTAAAAATGTTAAATCTTCATATATATTAGATATAGTTTTTGCTCCAATATCTATTCTTTTAATCTTTTTTGCTAACTTTTCATCAAGTGATGGAATATCTATCATCTCTACATTTGAGATTATAGCACTTACTGGCGTATTTAACTCATGGGTAGTATCTTTTATAAATCTATCTAAAAGATGTAAAGCATCTCTCATAGGTTTTAAAAAGATCTTTAAAAGAAAATATCCCAATAGAGTCATAAAGAAAAAAGCAATCAAAACAAATAAAGTAATCTCTTTTTCAAGTAAAACTAACCATTGTTCATCATCAGGAATCTCAAGCACCACATATTTTGCTCCTAAATAGTACGATTCAGGTTCTTCTATAAAGTGAATTTTCCCAGCTGAAGTATATGCTACATCATCCAAATGTACTTTATTTGATTCTAAAGTTGAAAAAATAAGCTTTCTATCACTATCATAAATAGCTGAATTAAACTTCTCATCCCTTGGATAATATTTATATTTATCAAAGTTAACATGTAAATCTTTTAGTCTAAATACAAAATCGTTTGCATACTCTTGCATTAAGATTCTCTTTTGTTGTAACATTAAATCTTTTTGAAATGAGAAATATAAAAATGAGATAAAAAATAAGATTACAATAGTAAAAAATGAGTATAAAGATAAAAACCCTAAAAGTGTTTTTTTCTCACTTTGAGTTAAATCTATATCCAAGCTTTTTAAGACTAACAATTCTATCTTTTCCTAAAACTTTTCTCAAGTTTTTTATATATGTACGTAAAGAGTTATCACTATATTGTTCATCATAATCCCAAACATAATCATAAATCCTATCATGAACTAAAAGTTCATCACTATTTTGTAAAAAAAACTTCAATAATTTTTGTTCTTTGAAGTTTAACTGCACAACTTCACCATCTTTTGTAAGTTCATTTGATGATGTATCAAATATAATATTTTCATCTATTTGAACTTTTGCTTCTTTATTTTTAGAAAATTCTCTTTTTACTATTGTTTGAACTCTTAACAATAACTCTTTTAATTCAAAGGGTTTTCTAATATAATCATCACAACCGCTATCAAAGCCCTCTTCTAATGAGTTCATAGAGTTTAGTGAAGTTATAAATATAGCAGGAGTAGTATTCCCCTCTTCTCTTATTTTTTTTAATAATTCAAAACCATTTAATAAAGGTACGTTTACATCTAATAAAAAAATATCAAATTTTTCTTCATATATAATCTCTTGGGCTTCTTCCCCATCATATACAGCTTTAACTTCAAAACCTTGTTCCTCAAAATAGTCAATAACTGTTTCACTAAGAGTTAAATCATCTTCCAAAAGCAAAAGTCTAGTTTTCATCTTATTTCTCTAACTTTTTTAGATTTTTTTTATATTTTTCTTTCTCTTGTGTATTCATTGTAGGAACTCTACTTTTTAACTCTTTATTAAATTTGTTAAGGTTTTTTTTCTCTACATAACCCATTATTTCAATTAGTTCTTGAGTACTCATCTCAGAATAATCTACAGCATATAAAGGAATAGTTAATATAAAAAATAAAAAAGTAGTTATAATTCTTTTCATCTTGGCTAGTCACTTTTAATAAATAATTTTTGTAATGATAACATAAAATTGTAGAAAAAAAGTAAATCGTCTCAAGTTTTATAATGAATAAATTTGATTTATAATAAAATCTTAAAAAAATAAAGAGAGAATATGAAAAAAGCTATTTTAATTTCAATTTTAAGTATTTTTGTTTTAGCTGGTTGTTTTGGACAAAGTAGTTCAGAACAAGAATGGACTTCATTAATATACCCAGACAAAAATAATACTAAAAGAAGTAAAAAACATGGTGTATTTAAAACAATAGAAGAGTGCAGAAAAAGCTCATTAGCAGAACTAAAAAATCTTAAGCTAGAAACAGTGGGAGATTATCAATGTGGAATGAACTGCAAATATCATGAAGGAATGAAAGTAGATATTTGTGAAAAATTGAGTAAATAAAATTGTCCAGACTAAAAGAGAAAATTGATCTAAAATATATATGGAGACTTTTATTAAAAAATAAAAAGAGCTTAATTTTAGGTCAATTTGTTACTATACTAGCTATTTTACTTAGCGTACCAATACCTTTAATGCTTCCTGCATTGGTGGATGAAGTATTATTAGATAAACCTGATTTTTTTGTTAATACTATTAATGATTATATAGGTATAGGAGATACTTTTTACTATATTGCTATAGTTACTATATCTGTAATCTTTCTAAGATTTATACATTTTATTACTATGGTAATAAATACAAAAATATTTACTTCAATCTCAAAATTTGTAACTTATAAAATAAGAGAAAAGTTACTTACTCATTTAAAAAATGTTTCAATGAATGAATATGAAAGTATAGGAAGTGGTGCAATTGCTGCAAACCTAATAACAGATGTAAATACTCTTGATAATTTTATTGTTACAAGTGCTAGTAAATTTATAGCTTCAATATTAACTTTAATTGCAGTTTCAATAGTAATGATTGCTATTCATCCAATTTTAGGATTAATGATTTTATTTATTCAGCCTATTATAATGATATTGTCAAAAAAGATCTCAAAACAAGTTGGAACTTTAAAAAAGATTGAAAACCAAGCAATTGAAGAGTTTCAAGATAATATTGGTGAATCATTAGAGTTATTTGGACAAATAAAAGCTAGTAACAAAGAGTCATACTTTTTTGATGATGCTATACAAAAAGCTGAAAAAATAAAAGAAACTTCAAATGACTATAGCTATAAAAGTGTCGCATATGAAAGGTTTTCTTTTACTATCTTTCTTATAGCTTTTGAAATATTAAGAGCTAGTGGACTTGTAATGGTTGCCTACTCTGACTTATCAATTGGTATGATGTTTGCAATGTTTGGGTATATCTGGTTTATCATGACTCCTGTACAAGATATTTTATCAATGCAATACTCTTATACAACTGCAAGTGCTGCAATAAAAAGAATAAATAAAATACTTGATTTATCAATAGAATATAGTGGTAGTGAAAAATTAGAAAAAAGTATTAATGGAATTAAAATAGAAATAGATAATTTAAACTTCTCATATAATGAAGATAAAATGATACTAAAAGATATCTCTTTAGAAATAAAAAATAAAGATAAAGTAGCTCTTATAGGAGCTAGTGGAAGTGGTAAAACTACACTTGCACAAATTATTGCAGGGTTTTATACAAAAAATCAGGGAAATATACAATACAATAATATAAGTATAGAAAACATTGATAAACATTCATTAAGAGAAAATATTTTTTTAGTTTTACAAATGCCTATTTTATTTAACAACACACTTAGATTTAATATTACTATGGGTAAAAATAATATTGAAGATGAAGAGATACTAAAAGCACTTGAAATAGCACAATTAAAAGATAGTGTTGATAATATGGCTGAGAGACTAGATACAATAGTAGGAAGACATGGTATCAGACTTAGTGGGGGACAAAGACAAAGACTATCAATAGCAAGAATGATAATTGCAAATCCAGCTATTGTTATTTTTGATGAGTCAACTTCTGCTTTGGATGTACACACAGAAGCAAAACTATTTAATGACCTAAAACCAATATTAGAAGATAAAACTGTAATTACAATTGCCCATAGACTAAGTACAGTAAAAAATGCAAATATGATTTACGTACTAGATGACGGTAAAATTGTCCAAAGAGGAACTCATCAAGAATTAGAAGATGAAGAGGGACACTATTTAGAGTTTATAAAAAATCAATTGATATAAAGGATTAAAAATCATTTACTATCTAACACTTGAAGATTTAAATAACAAGCATATATTAGAACATGAAATATATGCGAATATGAATGAAAATTACTATTGGACAGAAGACTGTTCTGTTGAGTTTTATATAAAAGCTGCAAGATGTGGATTTATCACAACATCATTTCATACAAAAAAGAATCAGTTTGTACTTTTACCTGAAATTCAATTTGAATATGCAGTTTTAGATTTCAAAGATATAAAAATCAATAAGAAGATAAAAAAACTATTAAATGCGAAGCAATATGAATTCAGTATAAATAATCGATTTGATGAAATTATTAATAACATAAATACTTATCATGAAGATTCTTGGCTAAAACCAGAGTATATTACAATACTTAAAAATATAAAAAATAATAAATTAGATAAAGATTTTAAGCTTATGACAGTTGAAGTGTGTGAAAAAGAAACAAAAAAGCTAATTTCAGGAGAAATTGGCTATAAAATTGGAAAAACGTACACATCTTTGACAGGATTTACAAATCGTGAAAAAAAATATAACAATTGGGGTAAATTACAACTTGTATTATTAAATGATTATTTAAATAATAATGGCTACAAGCTCTGGAATCTAGGTCATCCACAGCTTCAATACAAGATAGATTTGGGTGCAAAAATATATAATCGAAGTGATTTTTTAAATATGTGGAATCAGCATATTTAATAATCAAAAAGTTAAATTTTAATTATTTATTAAAATTTGATAAGATTTGTCTCAAAAATGTCTCATTTTTAAGTTTTATCATAACATAATGTGTTATAATCAAAATAAAAAAAGTGAGATATAACATGAGTAGTAATATTTTAACAATAGACTTAACTAAAGAGATGGAAAGATTTCTAAAAAGTAAATCAAAAGAATTTAACTTATCAGTTGAAGATACATTAAAAGAGATTTTAAATCAACAAATTGATAGTAGAATTGATTTAGGTAAAGGTTTTTATTACGATAAAGTATTAAAAAAAGTATTTGATAGAAAAAATCAAGATGTTGGTTTAACAAAAACTCAAATGTCTATATTTAATACTATATTAAAAAGTAGAGGAACTATAGTTGATGTTGATGTAATTAAGAAGAATGCATGGAAAGATAAAAATACTTCTATTTTTACATTAAGAAATATGATTAAACAAATTAGAGATAAAACTTATTATGGTCTAATTAAAAGTCACTCTAGTAGAGGTTATTCTGCTGGATTTTAATAGTAAAGTTAGCTAAAGCTAACTTTCTATTATTTTATAAATTCATTTCGGTTACCTTGTATTTTAAATACTTTTTCATTTTTTATTTTTTCCCATTCATCTACAGGGTCTAAATTATTCCATACTTCAAATATTTTTTTATCTTTTTTTGATATTTTCATTCCATATTCTTTTTCAAAATAAAAATAAACTCGTGCAATGTCACCTCTAATACTCTCTTTAGGTTCAGTAACTCGAAGTTTTTTATCTACTTCAAAATCTATATTTACTCCATAATTTCTTTTTTCACCTTCTAAAATACCATATCTAAAATTTGACCTATCTGCATTTAGTTCACCAATTGCAGGAACTAAATTATGTAAATCTGCTTCCATCCTTTTAAATTTTTTATTCACTTTAGAACAGCATCTTCTACCTTTATAATGTTTTCCACTTGTCTTCACGCAAGCTTCATCACCCTCTCTCCAGCAAGTAAACTGTCTACCAAAATTTTCTGCTGGTATTATATGTTCCCACTCTATTCTTCTTGCTCTGATATTTTTCTTACCACTTTTTGTATATTCATTTCTGGGGCTATATCCACAACTTTTTCTATCTATCATATTATTCTTATTTTTATAATTGTACTTACAAGAAGAGTAAAAAGTTATTTGATGTTCTGCGTATATTTTTTTTAATAGTTTTTTAGATTTTGAAAAACTATTTATTGTTTCGTTTCCACTATAACAAGTAGTACTAAGAATGAACAAACTTGTAATTATTGAGATTTTTTTTATTAACATAAGATTCCATTTTTTAATTTAAGCTTGGAATTTTATCTAATAAATTATTTTGTTAATAAAAGTACTTTATATTGGGGTTTAAAAGCATATATAAAAAAATTATTTTTTTATATTAATTAGTTTTTTCGAAATTTTCTCTATATTGAATAGCTGATATATCTGATGATTTTTTAAAAAACCTACTAAAATAAGCAACATCACTAAACCCTAATTCATAAGCAATCTCTTTTATTGTTAAAGTTGTATAACGAAGTAGTCTTTGTGCTTCAAATATAGTTTTAGAACGTATATCTTCTCCAGTAGATATTCCTGTATGTTTTTTTACTATCTCATTTAAAGATCTAGCTGAAACCTTTAGTTCTTTTGCATAATCACTAGGTTTTGCAATTTTAAATTTGTTTTCAACAATCAAAAAATTTAATTTTGAAAATGTATCTTCAAAACTTTTTTTATAATCTGTTTGAGGTATTGCTCTGTGGGCATTAATGATAAAACATTTTAAAAGATTTCCTAATACAGTCTCTTTAAAATCCAATTCACTTTTATTTTCATGAATTAAATCTTTCAATAATTTATTAGCTTTTTCAAAATACTCATCTTTTAATGCAACAAAATCATAATCAAAAACTTCAATCTTTTTTAAAAATTCTGAATTATCAAAAATATTTGGATAAAATCTAACTAATATACATTTGTAGTATTCCGAAACACTTTTTGGATGATGTATTTGTAAGGGAGAGAAAAAACATAATGAACCTTTAGTAAGAGTATGTTCTCTGAAATCTACTTCCATCGTACAAGTACCTTCTAAAATAATTAACATCTCATAAAAAGGGTGTCTATATATAGGTTGAGTAACTAAATTACCATTTTTTTCAGGATTATTTTCTATTTCAATAATAAAAAATGTATTCTCATCTGTATTATCTTTCATAGTAATCTCTTTATGAAAACCTACATTTTGACTCATCACTAACCTTTAATTAATTTTATCTTATAATAATTATAACTAAATATTAACTTTATAGTCAATTAAAGACTATCAAGTTAAAAATAAATACTGACTTACAAAAAGAAACAAATGAAAGTATTTTATGTTGTATTTAATTTATATTTGGGACTTCCTAACCATTATACTTGGCACAAGTTATGCCAAGTATGTTTTATTTATTAATATCGTAACTTACTGTTACTTCATCACCTGCAGTTATCGCGCCAAACATTACAGATGGAATTTCTAGTCCAAAGTCAGTCATTTTAACTTTGAAGCTACCTTTTACTTGATTTAGAGTTAAAATTTCAGGTTTTAATTCTGCTTTTTGCTCTTTATCTAAAACTTTAAATACACCTTTAATTAGACCTGCTTCAAAATCAACCTCATTTAGTTCAAATCTAATATAGTTTTCTCTATCAATTTTTAATGTTTCATAAGCTTTTTCATCAAGCCCTTCATCACCACTTTTTAAAGTATCAATTTTAACTGCTACATTAAGTTTAGTAATTTTTGAACCATCATCTTCAAAAACTGTATCTAGTGTTTGTGAAACCATCTCCCAATCATGTAAAGTAGATGTTCCATCAATTTTTATTGAACCATTTCCGAAAAGAAGTCCACTAACTAAAAACAATCCAATTAATAACTTTTTCATAATTAATCTCCTTAAAAGCTTAATGCTGCTGAAATCATTAAGCCATCAAATTTAACATTATCTTGTCCTGCATGAACATGATCTCTTTCTTGTTTGATGTATTCAATTTTCATCATTGCTGTTTTAGATAAGAACATACCTGCAGCAATTTGATATTGAGTTAATTTTGCATCTTGTGCAAGACCATCTTTTTCTAATTCTGCTTTTTCATATCTTGCAGCAACATAATATTTATCTGCACCAAATCTTTGAACAACTTCTGCTGAATAATGAAGCATTTCCATATCAATTGCATTTGCTAAAGGAACTGAAGATGCACCATATATTTGTTTACCATCTGCATACTCTACTAATCCAAAAAATTCAGTATCTTTATATTTGTAAAATACATTTGTCATAGTTGATGTTAAATCATTGTATCCTGCCATTGCATTCCATACTGCACCAAAACTATCTCTATCAGCAGGACTGTTATAAGTATTATCTATAGCATTAAATACTTTTCTTGGAACATTACCTGCTTTATCACCCATATACAATCTATTTTTTGTAGTATTATTTACTGTAAAAGCAGATTGAGATATTCTAAATCTTGTATCATCTGAGATTTGATTATCATAAGCTAGTTTTGCATAATATGAATATGCACCTTTACCATTTCCTGCTGTAACATCATCTGGGTTAACCTCACCATTTGATACCCCAGCTACAAAAAGTGTGTTTATAGAAGGCATTCTATATGTTAACTCAATAAATCCAGCTTGCATATATCCTTCTACACCCATATTGTTAATAAAAGGATTTCTCATTACATCTGCATTATCTGTTCTTCTAAAGTGATAATCACCATAGTTTAAATCATTTACCCCAACTTTGATAGTTGATTTGTCCATAAAACCTTTTGCAAAATCTTTAGATATCCAATCAAGATTATCCATTGTTGCATATCCACCTTTTACATACGTTTCGTGGTGGTGGTGAGAAGATAACATAGTTTCAAGTTTTACATTAAAACCACTCATAATTTTTGCATTTAAATCTAAGTTTGCAGTTGGTAATGCAAGTCCACTTTTAATATCAGATCCATAATTTTGATCTAATCCTTGATATGTAAAAGTTAAATCTACATCCCAATCTACTTCAACTCCATTAAATTCAGAAGTATCTTTAGGTGGTTCAAACTGATGTTGAATTCTATCTGCATTTGCTAGTGATGAACACACTGCAACAGATAAAATAATTTTTGCGAAAGTTTTCATTTCATATCCTTTAATTAATATTGACTTAATTTTAACAACTAATAAAAAAAATTAAAATGGATTTTTTGTAGTTTAGATTGGACTTTTTGACATTTTTTGAATGATTATTCAATTATTTATCATTTATTACTAAAAAACTCTAATAATAAATTTTAAATTTACCTAATTTTAGGCTTTTAAAAACTCAACATATGATATCGACTATCATTTATATTATGTAATTTTTATGTAATAAATTGAAATTTTTAAATATTAATATTGATTAAATTATTTAAGTATAACTAACATATTGTACTTTTATACTTATATATATAATAAGATTTTTGTAATTTACTCTTATTATTTAATTACTTTACAAATTAATTTTTTTTAGATTTAATAAAAAAATAATTTTTTTAGATTTAAAAATTACTAATATATATAATAAGTAGAGAGTTAGAAAATAAGATTATAAAGAAAAAGAAATTTAAAAAGAAATTAGGCACATCTGTAAGCTGGGTTATGTATTTGACAATAATTTATCTAGCTGTTAAATTACTTTAACAATCCTGCGAAGAACAAGTATGTGAAGTTTATTACCACGCTCTTCTTGCTGCTGGTTGGGTTTACATAGCCATTAAGATTGCTCAAAATGCTGGTAGGCTCTTACTCTACCGTTTCACCCTTACCAAAATTATCTACTTAAATAGTCTTTAACTATCTAAATAGATAATTTTGGCGGTCTACTCTCTGTTGCACTGTCCCTTAGATTACTCTAGCCATCCGTTAGATGGAACCATACTTCACTGCAGCCCAGACTTTCCTCTTGTAAAACAAGCTATTGTCTGATGTACCTAAAAGCGTATTATATTGAAAATAAACTAAAAATTACTTTTCAATCACATCATAATAGTCAGGAGCGGTAAAAATAAATATAGAATCATCTATATCTATATTTTCTACATTGTTATGAAACTCAATTAAAACTTTATTTGATAATTCATCTTTAAAAAATATTTGTTTAACACTATTATCTATTACCTCTATATAATATATATTGTCATAAAGTTGAGCTTCATAAAGATTTTCTCTTAATTTTTTTGCATCTTTAATAAGTTGTAAGATATCAATACTTTTTTCTAATGATGTAAAAATAGCTTGTTCAAGTTCTGGTTCATCAATAATTACATTTTGACCTATAATATAAACATCTTTTTTTATTGGTTCAATATATTTCCATAAAACTTTTCCAGAATTCTTTACAAATATTTTCCCTTTGTAAATAATTTCTTTTCCTGATTCATTAGTTATTGTTTGTACAAAATCTGCTTTAAAAGTTTTTATTTTCTCAAAATCAATATTTGCCCAAGCTGGTATCAAAAGTAGTACACAAAAAAGAAACATACGATAAAACATTCTTTAACCTTATTTTTTATATAATCTTGCGATTATAACTAATACCAAATTAAAGTAAATCAATAGTGAATCATTTGGTATAAAAGGAATTTGTTTTATGGTTAATATATTTTCAAAAATTTTTGGTACATCTAATGATAGAGAAGTAAAGAAATATAGAAAAAAAGCTGAACAGATAACAGCTTTAGAAAAAAATTATGAATCACTAAGTGATGAAGAGCTACAAGATGTTTTTAGTAAGCTAAAAGATGAAGTACAAAATGGTGAAAAACAATTAAACGATGTATTATTTGATTCTTTTGCAATTACTAGAGAAGCTAGTAAAAGAGTCTTAAATATGAGACATTATGATGTTCAATTAATTGGTGGTATGGTTTTAAATGAAGGTAGAATAGCAGAGATGAAAACTGGGGAAGGTAAAACTCTAGTTGCCACTCTTCCTGTTGTACTAAATGCTATGTCTGGAAAAGGTGTTCATGTTGTTACTGTAAATGATTACTTAGCAAAAAGAGATGCTACTGAATTAGAGCCTTTATATAATTTCCTTGGATTTACAGTTGGTGCAATTGTTGGTGAAATTAGAGATGATGGTTTAAGAAGAGAGCAATATGCAGCTGATATCACATATGGAACTAACAATGAATTTGGTTTTGATTATCTAAGAGACAATATGGGATACGATTTATCAGAAAAAGTTCAAAGAGAACATTTCTTTGTTATTGTTGATGAAGTTGACTCAATTTTAATTGATGAAGCAAGAACACCACTAATCATATCTGGACCAACAAACCATAAAAGTGCAAACTATGTAAGAGCAAATGAAATTGCTATGTCTTTGGAAAAAGGTGAATTAATTCAGCCAAAATCTGCCGATGAAAAACCTTATTCAACTGGAGATTTTACAGTTGATGAAAAAAATAGAGCTGTATTAATCACAGAAAAAGGTATAGAAAAAGCTGAACAATTATTTGAAGTTGATAACCTTTATTCTTTAGAAAATGCTATTCTTTCTCACCATTTAGACCAAGCTTTAAAAGCAAACTATATTTTTGAAAAAGATGTAGATTATGTTGTAAAAGACAATGAAGTAATTATTGTAGATGAATTCACAGGTAGACTTAGTGAAGGTAGAAGATTTAGTGAAGGACTACATCAAGCTTTAGAAGCTAAAGAGGGTGTAACTATCCAAGATGAATCACAAACTTTAGCAGATATTACATTCCAAAACTATTTTAGAATGTATGATAAACTTGCTGGTATGACAGGTACAGCTCAAACTGAAGCTACAGAATTTGCAGAAATCTATAACTTAGATGTTGTTTCTATACCAACTAATGTACCAGTACAAAGAATAGATAGAAATGACTTGATTTTTAAAAGTGAAAGAGAAAAATTCGACGCTGTAAGTAAAAAAATCAAAGAATACCATGAAAAAGGTCAGCCTGTACTTGTAGGTACTGCCTCAATTGAAAAATCGGAACACTTAAATAAATTATTAACCAAATTAAAAGTTCCTCATACAGTTTTAAATGCAAAACAACATGAAAAAGAGGGAAAAATAATCTCTGATGCAGGTCAAAAAGGTGCAGTTACAATTGCTACAAATATGGCGGGTCGTGGTGTTGATATTAAACTTACAAAAGAAACACTTGAACTTGGTGGTTTGGCAATTATCGGTACAGAAAGACACGAATCAAGAAGAATTGATAATCAGCTAAGGGGAAGATCAGGTAGACAAGGTGATATTGGTGAATCTCAATTTTATTTATCATTAGAAGATAATCTATTAAGAATTTTTGGAAGTGATAAAATAAAAGGTATCATGGAGAGAATTGGTATTGAAGAGGGTGAACATATTGAATCTAAAATGGTAACTAGAGCAGTAGAAAATGCTCAGAAAAAAGTAGAAACAATGCACTTCGAAAGTAGAAAACACCTTCTTGAATATGATGATGTTGCAAATCAACAAAGAAAAGTAATCTACAACTTTAGAAATGATTTATTAAATCCAGAATATGACATCACATCTAAATTAGATGAACATAGATATGACTATATTGCAAATTTACTTGCAGATGCAGAGATTATTGATGGTATGCCTTCAGAAGATTACAATTATGAATATATCATTACAAAATTCAAAGAAGAGCTTAATTTAATTGTTGAATTAGATGATATTAAAACTGATACATTCCATGAATTAGAAGAGAAACTTGTTTCAATTATTAAAGATGTGTATGAACAAAAAATGAGTATTGCTGCACCTGAGCAAAAAAGTGAAATAGAAAGAGTATTATATTTACAAATCCTTGATAATGCTTGGAGAGAGCACTTATATGCAATGGATACACTTAAAACAGGTATTGGTCTTAGAGGATATAACCAAAAAGATCCATTAGTAGAATATAAAAAAGAATCATACAATATGTTTGTTGAGCTTGTAAGTACAATAAAACTAGAAATCATCAAAGTTTTATTTACTGTTCAACTTCAAAGTAAAGAAGATGCCCAAAAAGAACAAGAAGCTTTAGAAAGAATGAAAGAAAAAATGGAAGAGGCAACTGAAAATTTAGTTACAAATTTTGAACAAGAAAAAATTGCACAAGATGATAAAAAAATAGCTAGAAATGAGCCTTGCCCTTGTGGATCAGGAAAAAAATATAAACAATGTTGTGGAAAAAGTGGACCTAAAAGAGGTTTAGCAGCAGGAAACTAATTTGAATAAAAAATTAGTAAACTTTATTGTCAAAAAATACTTAAGATTTGACAAAAAAAATCCTTTTATATCAATAAGTGCCATTTTGGCATTTCTTGGTGTAGCAATTGGTGTGATGGTATTAATTATATCAATGGCTATTATGAATGGTACAGCAAAAGAGTTTGAAAGTAAACTTTTTACAATGAACTATCCCTTATCAATATATCCAAAATTTCAAAATAGTGTTGATAAAAAACTACTTCAAAATTTAAGAAATGATTTCCCAAATTTAAAATTTTCACCCTATTTAAGTTCACAAGTGATTCTACAAAGTGGTGAGAATATGAATGGTGGAATTATTTTTGGTGTAAATGCTGAAGATGAATCAAAAATAAACTCTATTTATAAAAAAGCTGCACAAAACCAAAAATTAAATAAATATGACATCATAATAGGTAAAGGGATAGAAGAGAATCTTTATGTTCAACAAGGGGATAAAGTTACATTATATTTTACCTCTTTAAATCCAACTGGTTTATCTATGCTTCCTAAAATGAAGAGATTTACTTTTAAAAACTCATTTGAATCTGGATTACACGCTTATGATAAAGCATATGTTTATACCTCTATAGAAGCTTTACAAACTTTATTACGTAAAGATAAAAATACCTTTGATGGTATACATGTTTATTCTGAAAATGCCATGAATGATATAAAAAAATTAGATGATTATTTATTATCTTACGGAGTTGGAATTGTTGGTTGGTGGCAACAAAATGGAAACTTCTTTGCAGCTATGGAGATGGAAAAAAGAGCCCTGTTTATTGTATTAATGCTTATTATACTTGTTGCTTCTTTAAACATCATCTCTTCTCTTCTTATGACAGTTATGAGTAGAAGAAAAGAGATTGCCCTACTTTTATCAATGGGGGCGACAACAAAAGAGATTAAATCTATTTTCTTAAAACTTGGTACAATTATTGGTTTTTCAGGTATCTTAAGTGGTATAATTCTTGGTTTTATAGGGATGTGGTTATTAGATACCTTTGAGATAATTTCACTACCTGCTGATGTTTATGGTACATCAAAATTACCATTAGACCTATCAACTCTTGATTTTGTATCAATTGTTATAGGTGCTATTATTATTGTTTTTCTTTCTTCTTATTATCCAGCAAAAAAAGCAACAAATATTGATGTGATAGATGTATTAAGAAACGAATAACTATTTCTCTTTTTTATCTTCACCATTTCCAATAGATTTGATTAAATCTATTGGAGTATTAATAAGTCTTTTCATAAAATTAACTGGTGCATTTACACTCTCATTTACCAGATTTGTTTTATATTTTGGTTCATCTAAAGTACCAGATATAACAACTTCTGTATCAACCCTTTTTTCTTCCCCTAAAAGAACATAATTTACAACAGGTATATAACCTACTAATTTTGAATAATCTTTAAAAAATATAAGTTTTAGTTTTGCGTCTACAGTAGAAGTTAGAAAATCAATTACCATATTACCTTCAAAATCAATACCATTTCCTTTTGTATTTATATGATCCATATTTAAATATTTATTCTTGAAATCATAAGTAAAATCAACCCTACCCTCTACAATTCTATAACCATTTAAGTTAAATCCACCATTTGTTGCCATTCCAACTACTGAAGGGATTGCTAAAAAGGGATTAATAATTGCAGGAGAAGTATTTATTAAAATAATTAGATTATTTAAAATTGCTAAATCAACAATCTTTGTTCCTTTTAAATTAGCATAACCTGTTACCTTATCATTTTTTCCACTTGCAGTTAAATTAACATTACCATCTTCTATTAACTTTTTCCCTAATAATGCATTTAAAAAAGAATCATTCATATTTTGTGCATCAAAATGTATATTACCATCAACATCTTTTTTATAATAAAACCTCGTCATTTGATGTTTAAGTTCTATTTCAGAACTATCATTTTGAAACTTAAAATTATAAGAATTTGCTTTAGCTATATGTTCTTTATTTATTATTATATTTGAATCTATACCTTTTATATCATAAGAGATTGTACTTTCACTCTCTGAATTTTCATCAGTATTATAAATAACATCATAAGAAGAAACATTCATTTTAATTTTTTCATCTTCTAAATTATAATCCAAAGATATTTTTTTATCTATAGTTTGAAGTTTTAAGTGTTTGTTTTTAAACTCACCAAGCAATTCTAAATTTGTAATTTTTTTACCATTTTTTGAAATAGGAAAATCTAAATTAAAAACTTCACCATTAAATTTAATATTCGAATTTCGAATACTCAGATTCAACCATGAAGTATCATATTTGTGCTCTTTATCTAGAACAATAGTAGAATTTTTCAACTCTAAATCTATATTAGGATATGAGCTTGAACTACTAAGCTCTTTATCTGATAAAACTATATCAATATCATTTAACTTAATTAAAGTAGGATTATTCTCTTTTAATATAATATTAATACCACTATCAGCAGTTTTTATAAAAGTAGTATTATTTTTTATAACACCTGTAGCATTTAATTCTTTTATTTTTTTACCATTTTTTTCAAAAGGAAAATTAAGATTCTTAGCATCAATATCAAAATTTATATTTTTTTCATCGATAATACTTACTCTTAATTTTCCATCATTTATTTTAGTTTTTTGTAATAAATCAGAATAAGTATATATTTTTTGTAGTTCAGGAATATTAATATCTACACTTTCATCATTTATGTTTAATTGAGTATTTAATTTATCAATATTTAGAATTGTATTATTGTTAAAATCTATACTTATATCGGTATTAAAATCTTTTAAAGAAAATATATTTTCATCATCTTTTTTTATTTCAAAACTATTTATATCGGTACTACCACTAGCTGTTTTATTTTTAGTATCAATAGTTAACTTTAAATTTGCATCTAACATATCTTTATGTTGTACATGAGCTTTATTTATTGTTACTAAATTATCTTTTAAAACAACATCTGCTTTATTTGCAAAAAATTCAAAAGAACCTAATCTAAAAATTGCATTTTGTGCTTTAAACTCACCAAAGGCATGCATCTCTTTTGAAGCTAAATAAGGTATTTCCAATAATAGTTTTGAACTTAATTCACCACTAAATTGTTTAACAGGCAAAGATATTTTATAAGCATTCAATATCTCTAAAATATCTTTATTTAGTATTGAGTCTGATTTTAAATCAACATGAACAACACCTTTTTTTAAGCTTGTCAAATCTGTAATAAACACCCTACTTCCATATAATTTACTTTGATCATACATAGGTTTTTCAAGGTCAAAAGAGAGTGTATTATTTTCATAGTTTATGACTAATTTTGGAGTATCTACTGTTTTAGCATCTTTGTGAAATCTAATTTTTGCATTATCAATTACAGCTTGACCTTTTATTGAATCAATTATTGGTTTTTTATTTTTTAAATCTATTTTACCAAGTAAATAGTTTAATTTTATTTTCCCTTCAACATTATTATACATCCAAGCTTCAGCTATTTTATCAAGTCTAAAAAAATCTTTTAAAAATACTAAAGAATCAACTTGTTTATCAGCACTTAAATAAAAATCAAAAATATCATTTGATAATTTTGTGTTAATATCACCTTCTATATATTTATAAATATATTTTCCAAAAAAACTTGCTATATTTTTCTCTAAGTCAATTTTTACATCACCAAATAAAGTTAATGAATTATCTTTAAAATAAATGGAATTAATATTTAAATTAATAAAATTATTATTTGAATTTATCTCGGATGAGATATTTATATATTTATTATCTACATATAATTGGTTTTGATCTAAAAAGATTGTTACGTGGTTATCACCTATATATAAATTCTCTAAACTTATTTTTTCAAATATATTTAAAACATAATCTAGATTTGATATCAAATTCAAAGTATCTTCAAAAGAATCACTATTTTCATCATTTTTCAAATTTATTTTTACTTTTTTGGCTTCTAAAATAAGTTTTTTATCCAATTTTAAATAGAATTTCGAAACTGAAAAATTTCCCAATGTAAATGAATCAATTTTAATACCAGAAAAAAGAGAAAATCCTAATAGAATGAAAAATATTAAAAAAAATAAACTTATAACTTTAACAGTTTTTAACATAATCGAATTATTCCTTATCGCAACGATTGCAGTACTTTTTTATTTAAATATTCCAGTAAGTTCAACAAAAGTAATATATATTCCTAAAGGTAGTACTAATAGTATTATAACTCATTTAAATAAAAATGGTTATGAAACTAATACACTAGATAAACTTGTTGTACGAAGTTTTGGCTATCCTCAAAATGGTTGGATAGATTTAAAAACACAATATATGACAAAAGGTGATTTCCTTTATAAAATCACTAAATCTAAAGCTGCATTAAAAACAATCACTTTAATTCCAGGTGAAACTTCATATATATTTTTAGAACAATTAGCCGAAAAATTTAATCTATCAATAGAAAAGCTTCAAAAAATCTATAAACAACATGCGTATAAAGAAGATGGAAATATTTTAGCAGAGACATATTCTTTACCTTATGGGATGAAAGAAGACCATCTTTTGTTTTATCTATTTTCCCATACAAATAAGCAATATGAAGAGTTTTCAAGAAAAATATTTGGATATTATGATAAAAAGAAATGGTATTTTTATTTAACAATTGCATCAATAATTCAAAAAGAAGCAGCAAATGTAGATGAGATGCCTTTGGTTTCAAGTGTAATTTATAACAGATTACGAAAAAGAATGGCTTTACAAATGGATGGTACATTAAATTATGGTAAGTATTCCCATGTAAAAGTTACAGCAACTAGAATAAAAGAAGACACATCTTCATATAACACATATAAAAATAAAGGTTTGCCAGCAAGCCCAATTTGTGCTGTTAGCTTAAATGCCATAAAAGCTGCAATATTCCCAGTAAAAAGTGATTACTTATATTTTGTAAAAGATAATAAAACAGGTCTTCACAAATTTTCTAATTCATATACTAAACATGTAAATAATATCAATGCAAATAGAGGTGTTAAGAAAAGTTACACAAAAGTTAAAGAAAAAGTTACAAAAATTGATAAACAAGCTAAAAAGATTATGGATACGGACGTTTCTAAGCAAAAGCCTAGTTCAATTAAAGATTTATGGAATAATGTTCAGTAATTTAATGTGAAATATTGAAACAGTAATCTTTTTGTAACTAATTATTATAAAAAATTCAATTATCATAAACTCAAATACTGCTATTATAACACTATTCAAAATTTAATACTTAGGAATAGACATGTCAAAAATCATTTATACAAAAGTTGATGAAGCACCAGCATTAGCAACATACTCTTTTCTACCTATTATCAAAGCATTTACAAAAAGCTCTGGTATTGAAATGGTAACAAAAGATATCTCACTTGCAGGAAGAATTTTAGCGAACTTCCCTGAGAACTTAAAAGAAGACCAAAAAATTGGTGATGCATTGGCAGAATTAGGTGAAATGACACAAGACCCATCTTGTAACATTATTAAGTTACCAAATATTTCAGCTTCAATTCCACAATTAAAAGCTGCAATTGCTGAATTACAATCAAAAGGTTTTAATGTACCTAATTATGATGAGTCAGACGAAATAAGTGCAAGATATGCAAAAATTTTAGGATCTGCTGTAAACCCAGTGCTTAGAGAAGGAAACTCAGACAGAAGAGCTCCAGGAGCTGTTAAAAACTATGCAAAAAACAACCCACATAGAATGGGAGAATGGAAAAGCACTTCTAAAACAGATGTTGTACATATGGACGCAGATGATTTCTTTGGTTCTGAAGTTTCTACAACTTTAGATAAAGAAGATAATTTCAAAATCTCTTTTGTTGATGCAAATGGAGCTGAAACTGTATTAAAAGCTTCTTTACCTTTAGAAGCAGGTGAAGTTGTAGATGCAACAAAAATGTCTTCAAAAGCATTACAAGAGTTTTATCAAAAATCTATTGATGAAGCTAAAGAAAGAGATGTATTATTATCATTACACCTTAAAGCTACTATGATGAAAGTATCTGATCCAATTATGTTTGGATTTGCAGTAAAAGTATTCTTCAAAGAATTAATTGAAAAACATAATGCATTATTTGATGAATTAGGTGTAAACTTCAATAATGGTTTAGGTGACTTATACTCTAAACTTGAGACTTTAGATGCAGATAAAAAAGCTGAAATTGAAGCTGATATTGCTGCAATTTATGCAAAACAACCAAGACTTGCAATGGTAAATTCTGCTAAAGGGATTACAAACTTACATGTACCATCAGATGTTATTATTGATGCATCTATGCCAGCTATGATTAAAGGTGGTGGTAAAATGTGGAATGCTGAAGATAAAGAAGAAGATACTTTAGCAATGATTCCAGATAGATGTTATGCTACAACTTACCAAGTAGTTATTGAGGATTGTAAGAAAAATGGTGCATTAGATCCAAAAACTATGGGTTCTGTTCCAAATGTAGGTCTTATGGCTAAAAAAGCTGAAGAGTATGGTTCACACGATAAAACTTTCCAAGCTCCAGCAGATGGTAAAATTGTTGTAACAAATGAAGCTGGTGAAGCTGTATTTAGTTTAGATGTTGATGGTGGAGATATTTTTAGAATGTGTCAAACTAAAGATGCACCAATCAAAGATTGGGTTAAACTTGCAGTAAACAGAGCAAAATTATCAAATACTCCAGCAGTATTCTGGTTAGATAAAAATAGAGGTCATGATGCACAAATGATTGCTAAAGTTGAAGAGTACTTAAAAGAGTATGACTTAACTGGTTTAGAGATCTCTATCATGGCTCCTGATGATGCTATTCAATATTCTCTTGACAGAATGAGAAAAGGTTTAGATACTATTTCTGTAACAGGTAACGTATTTAGAGATTATAACACTGACCTTTTCCCAATCTTAGAACTAGGAACATCTGCAAAAATGCTTTCAATCGTTCCATTAATGAAAGGTGGAGGATTATTTGAAACTGGTGCTGGTGGTTCTGCTCCTAAACACGTTCAACAATTCCAAGAAGAAAACTACTTAAGATGGGATTCATTAGGTGAATTTATGGCTTTAGCTGCTTCATTAGAGCATTTAGCAAATACACAAGACAATAAAAAAGCTCAAGTTCTTGCTACAACTTTAGATAAAGCAACTGGAACTTTCCTTTTAAATGATAAATCTCCATCAAGAAAATTAGGTGGTATCGATAATAGAGGTTCTCACTTCTATTTAAGCTTATATTGGGCACAAGAATTAGCTGCACAAAATGATGATGCTGATTTAAAAGCAGAGTTTGAACCAATTGCAAAAGCAATGACTGAAAATGAAGAAAAAATTATGTCTGAATTAGTAGCTCCACATGGAACAGCAGTAGATATGGGTGGATACTATTTACCAGATGATGAAAAAACATCAACTGCTATGAGACCATCTGCAACATTAAATTCAATTATTGCATAATTGATTAGAAAAAATAAAAAAAGGTAAGGGTAACACCTTACCTTTTTTTTTATAAAAAATATACAATTATTTTAATTATACTAAAATTTTTTTGATATAATTAAAATATATTAAAAATAAAGGTTATATTTTGATTAATAAAAAAGTAGGAATAATAGGTGTAGGAAATGTGGGTTCTACCCTTGCTTATACATTAGCTCACAAAGGTATATGTTCCTCTATAGTACTTAAAGATATTAGAGAAAATATTGTAGAAGCTATGGCTTTAGATATTTCACAATCAGCAAATGCTGCAAAATCACATACAGTGGTTCATCCAGCAAAATCAGGTGAAGATTTAAAAGATTGTGATGTTGTTGTTATTACTGCTGGAATTCCAAGAAAACCAGGTATGAGTAGAGATGACTTATTACTAACAAATGCAAAAATCATGAAAAGTGTAATTGAAGACATAAAAAACTATGCACCCAATGCAATTATAGTTATTGTATCAAACCCACTAGATGCTATGGTTTATACTGCTATTAAAACTTCAGGATTTAAAAAAGAGCAAGTTGTAGGTATGGCAGGTATTTTAGATAGTGCAAGAATGAGCCACTTTATATTAGAAAAAGTTGGTTTTGGTGCGGGACAAATTGAATCTTCTGTTATGGGTGGTCATGGGGATGATATGGTTCCATTACCTAAACATTCAACAGTTGCAGGAGTTGCAATTACTGAAATTTTAGAAGAAAAAGAGATAGAAGAGATTGTTGAAAAAACTAAAAATGGTGGCCTTCAAATTGTAAAACTTCTTGAAACAGGTTCAGCATACTATGCACCAGCTCATGCTACTTCACTTATGGTTGAAGCAATATTAGATAATAAAAAGAAAATCTACCCTTGTGCAGTTATGTTAGATGGTGAATATGGTTATGAAAATATTGTAGCTGGAGTTCCTGTAATGCTTGGAAATAAAGGTGTTGAAAAAATTATGGAATTAAAACTTGATGAAAATCAAAAGAAACAATTTGCTAACTCAATAGCCTCTGTAAAATCACTAGTTGATGTATTAGAAGAGAGATTCTTCTAATCTTTATTAAATAAAAAAGAGGAAAACCTCTTTTTTATTATTTAGCTAAATTTTTAGCTACAAAATCCCAGTTAACAAGATTCCAAAAATTTTCTAAATATTTTGGTCTAGCATTTCTAGTATCAATGTAATATGCATGTTCCCATACATCACATGTTAATAGTGGAGTTAAACCTTCAGTTATAGGTGTTGCAGCGTTTGGTGTTGCTACAATTTCTAATTTTCCTGTAATATCTTTAACTAACCAAGCCCAACCTGAACCAAAATGGTTTACTGCTGTATTTGTAAAATCTTCTTTAAATTTCTCTACAGAACCAAAAGCTTCAGTTAATGCAGTTTCAACTTCTTGTGGAATTATTGAACCACCAGGAACTAATCCATTCCAGAAGAAATCGTGGTTAAAAACTTGTGCTGAATTATTAAATACACCACCTTCTGAATTTTTAATAATATCTTCTAATGAAGAATCTTCGAATTTTGTACCTTCAATTAATCCATTCAATTTTGTTACATATGTTTGATGGTGTTTTCCATAGTGAAACTCTAAAGTCTCTTTTGACATATATGGTTCTAAAGCATCCATCTCGTAAGGTAATTTCATTAATTCGTGTTTCATATTTAATCCTTTCGTAAATTTAAATTACATAGTAATCTTACTCCTTTTTCTTTAATGAAAAATAAGAGATATATGTTAATTTTTTATTTAAGACAATTTTTGTCCTATTTAGATTTTTATTCCATATTCTTTAGATAATGAATATGCACTGTTTCCAAATATATCCTGTTTGTATCTATCTGCTTTGTTTTTTGAAAAAAAATCTATTAAATTTTTATGTTTATATAATACAGCGTATAAAAAAGGATTTGCTTCAAGATGATCACATAAATTTATATCAACAGCTCTATTTTTAATTAAAGACTTAACGAAATCAAGTCTTCCTTTATAAACACTATAATGTAGGGCATGAAGTTTATCTTTTAAAAATACATTTAAACTTATCCCTTTTGATAATAATAGATTAAATGCAGTAATATTACCTGAATAAATCGCCCAAAAAAGTGCGTTTTTTGTACTTTTATCCCTTTGGTTAACATCAGCTCCCAAATCTATAATATTTTTTAATCTAGTATTTTTCTTAGATATAATAGCTTGAAACATTGCGGACCAGCCATTAGTTGTTTGATAATTTATATTTGCTCCATTTAGTAATAAATACTCAAATTTTGCATCATCATCGACACTGTAAATTAATAGTTTTGATAAATCTTCTTTTAGTGCAATATCGTTTTTACTCATTTTAAATCCTTAAAATTTAATTATAACAAAGTTCTCTTAAAGGTATTTGATAATTGCTATCGATATAATATTTTAGTGTATATTTTTTAATCAAAAGTAACAGTAGAATTAAAATTCTACTGTTTTTGTAAAAGTTCGTATAAAGGTTTTAAAGTATTTTCTATCTCTTCTTTAGACATTGTACCATCTAAAGCACCCTCTTTTACACTACCCTCGTATATTTTTGTTACTGTTCCAACTTCTGTTAAAAGATATGCGAAAAATTTTGTTTTTGAATTATCGGTAACATTTAAAGCTTTTGCCATATTTCCATCCATATCAAATATCATTGGAATATTTGTTCCTTCATTCAATTCTTCAAGTTTACCAGGGATAAACATCTTTTTAACAAACCATGGTGCTGCTGAAATATTTGCAACCATTACATAAGGAATATTCAATTTATATAGTTTAGACAAATCTTTCACGACTGCTAATGAATCATGATTTCCTACTATAATTAAATATTTTTTATTTTTCTCAAATAATGATTCTTTTTTTATTTCGTTATCTTTTCCTACCAACTCATATTTTGCAGGTAAAGAATCATATTTAACAATATTTAATACATTGTCATCTGCCACAATTTGTTTGGGTTTTTCAGCTGTAAAATAAACTAGTAAACCAAATCCAACTATACCTAAAAATACTATTTTTAATAAGTTTGCCATAATTTTCCTCTATTTAAATTTGTGGAATATTTTATCTTATGAAAGTTAACTTTTTATTAATAAAAACTTTAATATAAATAAATAATAAAAACTATATATTATTTAGTTATTTTAGATTTTTTTACCCATCTCTTAAACATTCTATGAACTTTAATCTCATCTTCTAATTCATTTTTATCTAAGATATTATCAACCAATTGCTTTGCTAGAAAAGGTGATAGAACATAACCTCTTCCCCCTACTCCATTTAGCACATACAAATTATCATATTTTGATAACATTTCATCTTTTACGTGTGATCCATTTACCAAATGTGGATATTTGTCAATTGTAGTTTTAGAATCTATAAGTTGCCCAACCATAGGAAAATAATCTAAACTAGATGCTCTAGGTCCTATTTTAATATCACAAACCTCTACATCATCTAATTTTTTGATATCATTTGCAAGTGATATTAACTTTTCACAATCTTCATTGGCTCTTTGTTTACTATATGAACTTTCATTTTTAAAAGAGTTTAAACAATGATTACAGATATTTAAATCTTCATCTATTCTATGGTGTGTAGCTCCAATAGATGTAAGATAATTATTTTTTTCTTCTATAAATGTTGAGTGGGATAAAGAACACTCTTTATGATAGTTTTTTGTTGTTTGAGTAGAAGTATAAATATCTATTTTTTGTCCCCATACAGCTCTTATATTAAAATAATCTTCCCCAATCAAGGAAATATCTGCACCAGTTGTTAAGATTAGATTTTTTGCTTTTAATTCATTGTTTATAATCCAAAAACCATCTTTTTTTTCAATATCTTTAGCTTCATATTTAAAAAGCTTTTCAACATCTTTTGCCAAAACTTTACAGATATTATAAGAGTTTACTTGTGAACCTATATCAAAATAATACCCGCCCTCCATTTGCTCATACTCAAAATCCATATAAGGTTTGTAAGATTGAAACTTCTTTTCATCTTCTTGGTTTTTAGGTATTCTAACAACTCCACAATTTGTAATTTCTTTTGGAGTATTTTCTAAATAAAACTGTGTAGAGAATTTTATAGCTTTAGTTACTAAATCTTTAAACTTATTTGGCTTACCTAAAAGTGGAGAAAGAAAAGCGCCAGCAGCACCACTAGCTCCTTGAGCTAAATCACAGTTTCTATCTAAAAGTAAAATTGAATCACTGTGTTTAGACAAAAAATAAGCTGTACTACATCCTGCAATACCAGCTCCTACTATAATATATTCATACTCTTTTAACATTTTTATCCAATCTATTTAATTAATTGGATATTTTATCTAAAAAAGGCTTTTCAAATATTATTACTATAGAACTTTTTCTTTTCTAAATATCATTTAAAAGTTGATAATTGGGTCTCCAATACCCTCTTCCACCCCTTAAGCTAACGCACTTATGATTTGGTAATTTTTTCCTATAGAAGTTTAATCTTTCTTTTGTAGTTTTACCTGTATCACAATAAAATACAAAAACTGTATTTTCAGGCATTTGTGACATCTCATAGGGATTATATGTCATTGTTTCAATATTATCAAGTGGTTTTAATATTGTATCAACTAAAACTACATTAATACCCTCTTGTTCCAACTCTTTAGTATATTTATAAAGCTCTTGCTGTGTCCATTCATCTTTTTCAAACATACTAATATAATTGCAAAAAACTGTTTAAAGTCTCTTAAAATAGTAATTATAATTGTTTTATCATAGAATTGAGTCATAAGTGCTAAGGTAAATTTTCAACTTGATTGACTTTGACTCAAGTTTATGCTAAAATAAGATTTAAAATAGAATAAATTATTAGGATTTAAAAATGTCAAAAAGTTTATATGAAACGCTAGAAGTATCTGAAGGTGCTTCTGCAGATGAAATAAAAAAAGCTTATAGAAAATTAGCAAGAAAATATCACCCTGATGTAAATAAAGACCCTCAGGCAGAAGAAAAATTTAAAGAGATAAATGCTGCCTATGAAGTTCTTAGTGATGCTGAGAAAAAGCAACAATATGATCAGTTTGGTGATTCAATGTTTGGTGGTCAAAACTTCCATGACTTTGCAAGAGGTCAAGGATCTGGTGTTGATTTAGATGAGATATTAAGACAAATGTTTGGTGCTGGAGGAGGATTTGGTTCATCTGGATTCTCTCAAGGTGGTTTTAGTGGATTTAATGGTTTTGGAAATCAAGGTTTTGGTGAACCAGACCTTGATACACAAGCTCAAATAACAATACCTTTTGACGTATCAGTACTTGGAGGTAAACAACATATCTCTTTAAATAATGATTCATTTGATATAAAGATACCTGAAGGTATTTCAAATGGGCAAAAAATAAGAGCAAAAGGCAAAGGTAAATCTTATCAAGGACAAAGGGGTGATTTGATTATTAAAGTTAATGTTGCAACTAGTCCTGAATATGAAAGAGAAGGTTCAACATTAACTAAATCTTTTGATGTACCTTTAAAAACTGCTCTATTTGGAGGTAAAGTTGAAATTAAAACAATACACAAAACTATAACTTTAAAGGTGCCTGAAAACACTAAACAAAATCAAAGATTTAGAGTTAAAGAGCTAGGTGTATTAGATAGAAAAGCTGGAGTAAAAGGGGACTTATATTTAAAAGCAAATATAGTTTTACCTAAAGTAGATAGTTTAGATGAAGATTTAATTGAAGTATTAAAAGAGAAACTTCCTGAAACAATTTAAAAGGATTGACTATGGATACAAATGCATATAATGAACCAGTATATTTAATCTCTGCAGTTGCTGAGATTTTAAATATCCATCCTCAAACACTAAGACAATATGAAAGAGAGGGCTTAATTAAACCCTCTCGAACTAATGGAAAAATAAGACTTTACTCTCAAAAAGATATAGATCATATAAAATATGTTTTAACTTTGACTAGAGAATTAGGTATAAATTTAGCTGGAGTTGATTTAATTTTACAATTAAATGAAAAAATTACTCTTTTGGAAGAGGAAGTTGAAGTACATAAAAAGAAACTAAAAGACATAAATAAATTTGGACTAGTACCAAACTCTAAAGCCTTGGTGATTAAAAAAAGCTCTTATGATGTAGTAATTTTTGAAGAGTAGTTTAAAACTACTCTTTTATGCCAATTGATATTGGACTTTATAATCTCTCATTAAAGGTGGAATATCTAAATAGTTTTCATCATCAGGTGAAACTTTTTTAGATTTGTCTTCCTCTACAGGTTTGGTTTCAAAAGGTGTATCATTTTTAGATTCAAAACCAGTAGCTACTATTGTAATTTTAACTTCATCTGTTTCAAGTGTACTATCTGAAGTTGTACCAAATATAATCTCAGCATTTGAATCAATAGTTTCGTGAATTTTAGACATAACATCATTAATAGCAAATAATGAAACTTGAGGGTGAGTATTAAAATGAATAAGAATACCTTTTGCACCACTTAATGAAACTTTGTCAAGTAGTGGTGAATCAATAGCATCCTCTAAAGCTTTTTGTGCTGCATTTTCCCCTTTTGCTTTACCAATACCCATTAATGCCATACCTTTATGTTGCATAATAGTTTTAACATCAGCAAAGTCAGTATTAATATCTGAATTTCCAGGATTTAAAATAACTTCAGTCATACCATTTACTGCTTGGTAAAGAATATTATCAATGATTTTGAAAGCATCTTTCATACCAACATTTTCATCAATAATCTCTAATAACCTGTCGTTTGGCACAACAATTATAGAATCAGATATTTTTTTAATCTCTTCAAGACCAAGATTTGCCAACCCTGCTCTTTTTTTACCTTCCCATGTAAATGGTTTTGTTACAACAGAAACAGTTAAAGCACCAATCTCTTTTGCAGCTTTAGCTATAATTGCAGCAGCTCCTGTACCAGTACCACCACCAAGTCCAGCAGCAATAAATACAATATCAGCACCTTTTAATGAATCTTTAATATCTTCATAACTTTCAACAGCAGAATCTCTACCAATTTCTGGTTTCATTCCTGCACCAAGTCCTTTTGTTAGCTTTAATCCAAGTTGAATTTTCTTTGGTGCTTTTGATATTCTTAATACCTGTAAATCTGTATTTGCAGCAATTAAGTCTATCTTATGAGTTCCCTCATTTATCATGTGGTTGATCATATTACAACCACCACCACCAACTCCAATTACTGAAATTTTAGCTATATTATCCGAAAGAGTTTTACTAGGCATTTCCACTTTTATATCATCCACATTAAATAAATTTTCGTTCATTAGAACCACTCCGTAATTGCATTCCACAATTTTTTAACGCCAGTGTTCTTATCCTTTTTTGTTAGAGTTGGTAATAATTTAGAATCATCTTCTTCACTGACATCTTTATTTTTATTATTTAAAACAGTTTTTTGGATATCAGCAGCACGTATAGACTCAGCAAATTCTTCTGGTTGTGCTTTTGTTGCTGCTTGCTCAACATTTTTTATTTTTCTAATTAAATTTTTATTTGAATCAAGTTCAAAATTTCTATTTGTTTCTAAAGAGTAAAGTAATAAACCTACAATAGTAGCCATTTTAGGGTCATCAAAACTCATATATCCATTTTTTATATTAATTGGATTAGAAATTTTAACAGGTAAGTTATCAAAAATCAATGTTGCTAACTCTTTAACCCCTACTAATTTACTCATTCCACCAGTAATCACGATACCTGTTCCTAGGCTTTCATGAATCCCACTTTTTCCTAAATTATTTTTTATTAAAGTTAAAACCTCTTCAACTCTTGCATGAATAATTGTTTGTACATATTCTAAAGAAACCTCTGAAGAGTTTTTTTCATCACCAATTCTTGGTGTTCTTACTTTTTTATTTGCTAATTCTTCATCTGATTTTAATAAATCTCCATACTCCGTTTTTATCTTTTCTGCTGCGATTGGTGGAGTGTGAAGCATAACTGATAGGTCATTTGTAATATGATTTGATCCAACAGGAATAAATCCATTATAGATTAAAGAAGAACCTTTATAACATGCAAATTCTGTAGTTGTAGAACCCATATTTATTACAGTTGCACCAAACTTTCTTTGCTGTTCATCTAAAATTGAGATTGCAGTTGCATATGAGTTTAAAACAAAATTATTTACTGTTAAATTTGCCATTTTAAATGCAGATTTTATATTTGTAAGAGCTGTCTTTTTTGCAGTCACTACATAAACAGATACTTCAAGTCTAGAACCATTCATATTTAATGGATTTTCTACATCAGCTGAATCATCTATTTTAAAAAATATTGGTATTACATGTACCACTTCATATTCAGGGATTATTGTAGCATTGTATAATGCCATTTGCATAACTTGATTAATCTCATTCTCGGTAATTAATCCATTTGGAATATTTACACTTCCTGAGCTTCTAAGTCCCTTTGTATATGAACCTGAAATTGATACCACAGTAGATTCAATCTGCTCAGTTGTATTTTTCCTTGCAAGTGAAACTGCTTCTTTTATAGACTTAGAAGCTAACTCAATATTTGAGATAACTCCTTTGTTTATACCATCACTTTTATATGAACCTGTCCCTAAAATATTAATCTTATAATCTAGATTATTTCTAGCAATTACAGCAGTAATATTCGATGAACCAATATCAATTGCTAAAAGAGTCTTGTTCAAAATTACTCCTCAAAATTTATTGAAGATTGCACTTCATATCTATTCTCTAAATTTTTTACTAAATTATTCATTAACTCTTGATTTAATAGTTTATCCATTGTGCTTTTAACTGCTTCATCTTTAGTTTCATCATATGAAGCTAATTTTGAATCATTTATTCTGTAAAGTACAATTTTATCAGCAAGAGTTATTTTACCTACTTTTTCAGTAGTTGAAAAAAGTTTATTTAAAAATGTTAAAGCATCATTTGCATTAAGACCTTCAATTTTATTAAATGAATTTCTTGAAACAAAACCTACATGAGTTCCTTCAAAATCTTTTAATTTACTTGTTGCAAGTTTTTCAAGTTCTATTCCTCTAGTAACTTTTTCATAATCAACTTTAGCCATATCTTTAGCATCTTCAAAAGATAAAGTTTTTGGAGGAACTTTATTTACAACTTTTACAATTAGATATTTACCATTATAAATAAATGGTTTTAAAACATCACCAGGAACTGCATTTAAAATCTCTGCATTGTTTTCTTCACCGTAAGGTAAGTTTGCTTCAACCATCTCTAAAGTTTGTTCAAACTTCTCTTCATCTTTTTTAAGTTTTAAATATTTTTTTAAAGCAACTCTTTTTGTAGCTTTTTCATTTAAAGCTGTTACAACATCTTCTTTTGCTTCATCTAAAGTTTTAAGTTTTCCATCTTCTTTAATAAAATCTGTTTTAAACTTATTATAATGACTAGAGATTTCATCATCAGAAAAAGTATTAGTTGTCAAAGCGATTTCATCAATCTCTAATTTAACTGCTGGTTGTGATTTATAGTTATCTTTGTTTGCTTCCCAGTAGTTTTTAATTTTTTCATCAGTAATCTCAATATTTACATCATCTAAACTTAAAATTTCAATATTTATATCATCTTCAGAAAATAAAAGTTTATTTAAGTTTTCAATCTCATTTTTTTGAGCTTCAATACTAAATATTTTTTCCACTTTTTGTAATAATAAATCTCTTTTTAATGAAGCTTCAAATTTTGTTGGATTTGTTCTATTTTGATTTAAAACTTTTATGTATGTATCTTTGTCAAACTTACCATCTTTTATAAATCCTGGTATCTTAACAAGCTCTTTTGCAACCTCTTCATCTGTTACTGCAAGTCCTAATTCATCAGCAAAAGATAAAATAAGATTTTTTTGTATAGCCATATTGTATGCAACTTGTCTTAAGTTTAATTTATCAGCCATCTCTTGATTAAACTGTTCACCAAAAATTTTTGCATATTGATCATATAAAGATGAATATTCTCTTTGATATTCATCAACACTTACTTCTCTATCTCCTACAACAGCTACAGCTCCACCTTTTGAACCATAATCATAAGAGCCCCAGCCAACAAAACCTGCTCCTACAAACGCTATTGTACTTATCCAAATAGTTATTACAAGCCATTTTTTATGTCTTTGCATCCAACTTATCATAAATTATAACCCTTTTTTAAATTTCGCCTATATTACTCAAAAGTTGCTTTTAAAGAGGTAAAGGGAAACTAATTTTTTTTCGATAATAGATCATTTATTACAGACTCACGCCTAGTTGTTTCTATTCTTTTACATGCACTTTTAAAAGCATCCTCTTCTCCAACAATAAAACACATATCCTTTGCCCTTGTAATTGCTGTATATAAAAGCTTTGTATTATGCATTATATAGTGAGAAAAACTCATAGGAATAAGTGCATTTTCATACTCCATCCCTTGCGTTTTATGGATAGTTAAACAATATGCCAAAGATAATAAAGAACTTAAGTCATCAAAATCATAAAATACTACCATATCATCATTTGGATATAAAACTATGCATTTGTTTTCTTCAAAATCTAATTTGATTATAAGTCCTAATTGCCCGTTAAATACCCTTTTTTCTAAGTATTCTGTCGAATTAGCCTTATACATTTGCATAGTTTGAGCTTTCATATTTTCATTTTTTATATGAATAACTTTATCACTCATTTTAAACTCATATAGTTTTGATTTGTAAGCTTTTCCCTTAGAATGATTAAAAAGTGTTTGAAGTTGCATATTCAAATTTTCAACTCCTAAAGGACCTGCTTTCATAGGTGTAATAACTTGAAAAAGTGTTAAAGCTTTAGAAATATCTTTTTGTTTTATATAATCATAATATTTTTGTATATAATGTGTTGAGATATTTAATACAGTATTTAATATATTTTCACTAATTTGTGCCCTAACATTTGAAAACTCTGTTTGTTTTAAACTGTTTTTTACTGCATAATAATTGTTTATAGATACATTAATAAATTTAAAATCATCATAATTTTTAGAATACTCAGGAATATTTCCTTGTCTAATATCGTTTGCAATTACTGCAATTGCTTGATTTTCACTTTGTCTATATATTTTTGTTAATTTACAAATCGGTGCTAATTCATATTTTATAGCATCAGCTAAAATATTCCCTGCTCCAATTGCTGGCAACTGTCCATCATCCCCAACAATTATAAAAACAGCATCATCTGAAATCTTTTTTATAAGATTATAAAACATCACAGAGTTTACCATTGAAGCTTCATCTAAAAGTATTACTCTATGTGGGAAAAACTCTTTATCTTCAAATTTTACAAATAAAGATTGAATAGTTGAACTATTATATCCTGTTGTATCAGAGATTCTTTGACTAGCGATACCACTTAATGCAATAGTTATAATATCATCATAAGAAACTACCTCTTCAAGTAATTGTAAAACTGCCCTACTCGAAGTTGATTTACCTGTTCCTGCATAACCTATTAGAAAAAGAGTATTACTTCCTTCATTTATAATCTCTACGGCTTTTTTCTGCTCTTCACTTAATTCAAACCCTAGACTTGATTCTTTCTTTTTTATATATTCATCAAAATTGGCAACTATTTTTTTATTTTTTTCATCTTTTCTTCTTTGGAAGAACTCTAAAATTCTTCGCTCTGCATAATAAAGCATAGAAGGAGCCAATCTATTTTCTTGGGTTTGAAAAATATCCTCTTCAACTAACATTTTAGTAATAGAGTTTTCATATAAAATATCTTCATCTCTAAAATTTAAAGCTTCATCTAAAAGCTTATATAGATGAGACTTATCTATTGAAGAGTTTCCGTTGTTATCACAAAACTCCCTCAAAGTGTAGTTTATACAAGCATTTATTCTAAACTCAGATTTAGGGTCTATTCCTAAAGCTTTTGCTATCTCATCAGCTCTTTTAAAACCAATACCTTTTATATGTATAAGCATATATGGATTTTTTTTAATTTTTCCTATTAAATCATCAACTTCACTAAAATGGGAATAGATTTTATTTATAAGATTTGAAGTAACACCAAATTTTGAAAGAAATGAGCCTAATTCTCTTAAGTGTTTAAATTTATTCCAAGATGAAACTATCTTATCAAGTTTCTTTTCTTTTATCCCTTTAAACTTTAAAAGCTCACCTGGTCTTTCATTTAATATCTCAACTAATTCATCTTCACTATATTCTTCAAGTAATTCATGGGCAAATTTTTTACCTACACCTTTTACTATTTTAGTTAAGAAGAAAAATATCTCTGCTTCTTTTAATTCTAAAGTTTGAAATTGAAATTGCACTCCATATTTTTTGTGGGTAGTCCAATCCCCTTTTAAAAGGATCTCTTCACCTACTAATTTTTCAATATCAGTATCAAAGTAAGTACCACATATTTTTTGATTGTTTTCTAAAATTGCAATTACATATTTTGTTTCATCATTTGTATAAAGAACCTTTTTTAATACTCCACTTAGATTAAAAAGTTTCTCTTGCTCTTGGTCATTTTCCATTAATAACCATCATCAAATTTAGATTTTTTATGTTTGTCTTTTTTATAAGAGCTTTTATTTTTCTCTTTTTGAAGAAGATTTGCATCTTTTAAAAGTGTTGATCTTTCATCTTCAAAAGTTTCTGTATGATTTTCTATATATTGAAGTGTTTTATTAATAAAAGCTATCAATTCAGTTAAATATTTTGAATTTAACTCAATTGATTTTACCCTTTTTATATCCTCATAGTTTTTCAAGGTTCTTTCTTTAAATAGGTCTTTATCAAAATCTTCAAGTTTTAATAAAGAAACTGTTCTTGTAAAAAACTTTTCTAAAACCCTAATATACCTTATTCTTAATTGCTTATCGTGCATATTAAAGTATCTTATCAATATTTTCTAAAGGTCTTGCAATAACAGCTTTATCATCTTTAATAACAACTGGTCTTTCTATTAACTTTGGATTTGCAAGCATTGCATCGATTAAAACTTCATTAGATGTTGCATCTTTTAAATTTAGCTCTTTATAAACATCCTCTTTTGTTCTCATTAACTCTCTTGGAGTAATATTTAACATCTCTATTATTCTTTTTAGTTCCTCTTTTGTTGGAGTATCAACTAAATATTTAACAACATTTAACTCTAATCCTTTCTCTTCTAAATATGCCAAAGCATTTCTAGATTTTGAACATCTAGGATTATGTAAAATAGTTATTTTGCTCATTAAAAACCTTTAAAAATTAAAATTTTGGTAATATATTATTTAGACTTTCTAGCCCTAATTCTTCTAAATTAAGATGGATTTGTCCCATTTTTAGAGATCTATTATTTATAATTATTGGAGAAAAAATATTCATTGAAGATTCTGAAACTTGAGATTGTAATACAAATATATAAAAAATAGATAACTCTTCTAAATTTTGAATATCAAGTTTTTCTTTAAAATCATCTGGAAATTCAAAGGCTAATGATTTTAATGCCCCAAAACTCATCAATCTTAGAGTCACTCCTGTCTCCACTCCAGTGATTACAGAAAAGAAATCATCTAGCTTCATTAATTCAAATTCTGTTTCTTCTTCACATCCATCAATGGGTACTACTACTTCAAAAACCATAAGACCCCTTTATAAAATTGAATGATTTTACAAAAAATAGAATTTGTTGTCAATTAATAATCCATTATTTTATGTTATACTCTAAAGTATGATAGTATCAAATAACAATAACTTATTAAATATATTATTACCAAATGAGAATAAAGTTTTAAAAGATGTATTAAAAGATGCAGATGCAAAAACCTTAGAAAGCCTAAATAAAGGCACAACTACCGTTGGAGATATATTAAAAAACCTTTTTACAGATTTAAAAACTGGAGACAAGAATCTATCAACAATTGAAAACTTGTTAAAAAACTCAAATCTTTTTAAAGACTTGGCAAACTTTTCAAAAAATATAAATAATTTACTAAAACAATTAGATGATCCATCTTTACAAAAATATAAACCTTTATTGGAAAATTTCTTAAAAGATATAACAAACCTAGATTCTAATAGTTTAAAAGAACTAATAAATAGATCTGGTGTATTTTTAGAAGCAAAAGCTTTAGAGCAAACTAAAGGTAATTCAAATTTACCCAAAAATTTAGAAACTCTACTAAATCAAATAAAAAGTGTATTAAAAGATATCCCAACATTAGAGAGTAAAAACTTATCAAACCTAATAGATAAAATGTTGCAAAATGGTTCAGCCAATAATACCGCCCAACAATTGGGAAATGATTTAAAAACTTTAATAAATGGCCTACAACAACTATCAAAAGGATTAAATAATACACAATTAAATAATCTATTAACTTTAACAAATAATTTAAAAAACATAACTTCAGATGCACAGTTAATAGAATCAAAACTGGAAAATTTTAAAGTTAGTACTCAAAATACACCAACACAAACAAGTCAAAATTTGGCAAATACTCAGAATTTAACAAATACACAAAACACAAATACTAATCAAAACTTATCGAATGTTCAAAATACAAATCAAGCACTTTTACAAACTAAAGAAAATGTATTATCAAAAACCCTTGATACACTTTTTCAATTAAGAGCTGAAATTCAATCAAATAATAATATACCAAATAAAGATACTCTACTAAAACAGATTGATTCACTTATTCAAACTAAAGACTTATTTACAAAAGATACTGCACAAATTGAAGTAAAAAATTTATTAACTCAACTTACAAATCAGATAGAGAATAAAAATCTTACAAATTTAAGTGGAAATATTGAAAAACTTGTAGGGATGTTAAAAAACCAAAGTGATGAGATAACAACTTTAGAAAATAAAGTTTTACAAAATCAAAATATTCAAGTTGATAAATCAAATCTAACAAACAATATTCAACAAACCCTTTTAAACCTCAAAAATGAACTTTCAAATATTCCAAATAGTGATAATAAAGCTATAAATCAAATAATTGACAGATTATTAAATATTCAAAATCTATTTTCTAAAATTGAAATTCCAGTAGATATAAAAAATAGTTTACAAAATAATTTGCCAAACAATTTTCAAAGCAATTTTGCCTCAAATATTAACAACTTAATAGTAAATCTAAAAGAGAGTATTGTTAATCTATCGTCAAATCCTGAGAATCTAAATCTACACAATACTATTTTTAAAAATATAGAAAAACTAGAAAGTATAAGTCATAATATCTTACAACAAATGCAGTTGCCAGATAAAAATCTTTCTCAAAATAATCTACAAAATGATATAAAAACTGTACTTTTACAAATGCAAGCCGAATTACAAACAAAAAGTGATCCAACTTCACAAGACTTACTCAAAAATGTTGATAGATTAGTTACACAAGTTGAATATCATCAACTTTTATCAATTACATCAAATAGCAATAATGTGTATCTTCCATTTATTTGGGATATGTTGGATGATGGTACAATCTCAATGAAAAAAATAAATGAAGATAAGTTTTTTTGTGAGATAAATTTATCTTTAAAAGAGTTAGGGCAAACCCAATTACTTTTAGCTTTATATGATAAAAATAAAATAGATATAACTGTTTATGTTTCAAAAGAGTATTTTAAAAAAACTTTTAGAGAAAACCTAACAAAATTAAAACAAGCATTAAATTCAGTAAATTTAGTACCAACAAATATAAATATAATAGATATGAAAAAAAATAAAGAGCAAGAAGAGATCAAAAAAGTTAGTAATAATAATCCATATGGACAAAATCAAGGTTTTGATACAGGATTGAATATTAAGGTTTAATATGGAAAAAAACAATTTAAAAAAAGCTGTTGCACTTGGTTATGATATTGAAACAGATAATGCTCCTAAGGTTGTAGCTAAAGGGACAGGAAGTGTAGCAACAAACATAATAAAAATTGCAGAAGATAATGAAGTTCCTATTAAAAAAGATGAAGACTTAATAGAACTTTTATCTGCAATAGATATTGATAAAGAGATTCCTGATTCTATGTACAAAGCTGTATCTGAGATATTTGCTTTTATTTATGATTTAACTAAAATTGAAAGAAAAAAAAGAGAAGAAACCTTCAAATAATATTGATACTTTTATAAGTACAATTATAATATAATCCATAAAAAAATAAGAACTGGCCATAAATGAGAATCAACAATCTTGATAATCCACTTTTCATAATAACATTCTGTATATTTGTGATACTAAGTAATATAATCTCATCAATTTATTTTTTTCCTATATTATTTCTAGGTGTACTATTTATGGCATTTTTTGTTTGTTTAAAAAGAAGATATAACTATTCTCTTATGTTTGTAATTATAACTTTTTGTTTTATTGAATTAAATAATGGATTCAAAATATTTTCATTATCTTTATTAGCTACCTTTGTATATGTATTTATAGCTCCATATATAAAAAGGACATTAAGTTTTAATTCATTTAATTCATATATTTATATGGCAGTATTTTATTTAGGTATTTATATTATGTGGTCATTAAATAATGATTTAACTCCACAAATAAACTACACTTTATTGGTAAACTTAGTTATTGATTTCATAATATTTGGAGTGTTTATTTGAAAAGATTAAACTTAATATTTATAATTATCTTTATCATACTAATTACACTTCTATCAAGAGTTTATTTTTTAAGTATCAAATCAAATACTTATTATGAAGAGTTATCAAAAAGAAACTACATAAAAAAGATATATAAAGTTCCTAATAGAGGAATAATCAAAGATAGAAATGGTGTACCTTTAGCTATGAATAAATTGGGTTTTTCAATAAATATCAGACCCCATTTAAGATCATATAAGAAAAAACATATTTTAGATGAACTTGTTACTTTAATAAACGAAAACTTTCCCAAATATTCAAAAGAGAGTTTATATAAAGAGTATAAAAAATTAGATTCTAATTATAAACATGATTTTGTAAAAATTGTTGAGTTTATTCCTTATGAAGAGTTTTTTGATAAATATACCCTGTTTAATTCAAATGATGATATTGAAATAAAATCAGAAGTAAAAAGAGTTTATCCAGAAGGAAGAAACGCTTCGCATATTATTGGGTATGTAGGAAGAGCTTCAAAAATAGATATACAAAATAATGAATTTTCAAAACATAGTGGAATTATTGGTAAAAATGGTTTAGAAAAATACTACAACAAAGAGTTGCAAGGGAAACTTGGAGAAAAAACAGTAAAAGTTAATGCTTTAAATAAAGAGATTGAAGTATTAGCTGAAAAAGATCCTTCATCTGATAATGATTTAACAATCTCTGTTGATATTGAACTACAAAAATATATTCAAGAGATATTTGGAGATGATAGTGGAGCAATAATTGTAATGGATGCAAGAAATGGTGAATTGTTATCTGCTGGATCATATCCTGAGTTTGATAATAACATTTTTGTTGACGGTATATCAATTGATGCTTGGAATGAGATGAAAAACGATTTTAACCATCCTTTTACCAATAAACTTATAAATGGGCTTTATCCTCCTGGTTCGGTTATGAAAATGGGAATAGCCTTATCTTTTCTTGATAATGGGATAAAACCTGATTATGAGATTTATGATAATGGTTTTATCCAAATAGGAAATAGAAAATTTAGGGACTGGAAACCTACAGGTCATGGAAAAGTTGGGTTTGTAAAAGCTATAAAAGAGAGTTGTGATACTTTTTTTTACAAAGGAAGTCTTCTTGTGGGGATTAATAAAATCTCTAAATCATTAAGAAGTTATGGAATAGGAGAAGAAACAGGAGTTGATTTAGAAAATGAATTCTATGCCACAAATCCAAATAAAGATTGGAAAGAAAAAAAATATAATCAACCTTGGTATATAGGTGACACAATAAATGCTTCAATAGGTCAAGGTTATATGACTGTTACACCAATGCAAATTGCTAGATACACAGCTTTTCTAGCAACAGGAAAGCTACCTAAACCACACTTTTCAAAACTAAATTATGAAGAGCCTAAAGAGATTGAATATAATAAAGATTCAATGAAACTAATAAGACAAGGTATGTATGAAGTAATGAATCGGCCAAAAGGTACAGCCTACTACCATGTAAGAGAATCAAATATCCCTTTAGCTGGTAAAACAGGTACAGCACAAGTTGTTACAATCCCACAATCTGAAAAAGTTAGAATGAAAGAGAGTGAACTTAAATATTACCATAGGTCTCATGCATGGCTAACAACTTACGGACCATATAAAAATCCCCAATATGTAGTAACAGTTCTAGTTGAACATGGTGGTCATGGTGGTAGTGCAGCAGGTCATGTAGTAAGTAAAATATATAATAAATTAGAAGAGTTAGGTTATATTAAAAATTAAATAACTCTTCTATCATATAGTTTTAATAAAAATATACTAAAAATAATCGCTGCAATAACTCTAAATACAACTATTATATATAGATTTGCATTGAAAATCACAAAAAGCAAAGTATCTTCAATAATAGCATGACAAATCATTAAAAAAGTTCCTATAAAAAAGATATCTCTTTTAGTTAAACTACTACTTTTAGCTTCTTTAATTAAAATTCCTGCCCCATAAGTTATACCTAAAATAACACCAACAAAAATTGAAAAATTTCTAGATAAGTTTTTTTCAAATTTTTTAATAAATGCCCTACTTTTAACATAATCCATAAAAAGGATAATTAAAGAGATTAAAATTATAATTTCTATAGTTAATTTAATTGAACCTATCAAAGATTTTACTAATACATCTAATAGATTTACATACTCTTTTTTCTCAACTATTGCATTTGAAACATCACTATTAAATAGTTCATTTGGTAAAAATGTAACTAAAAATGCCACAATAACTCCACCAATAACTCTTAATAAAATAGAATAGCCATTTGGTAAACCTATTTTTTTCATAACAGCAGTTTCAACAATCAAGGAATGACAGATTCCTAAAAATACACCTAAAATTGTCCACTCTTTTGCAGTTAAATCCAAAGGAGCTGCAAAAGCAATTGCTGCATATAGATTTAAAAAAACTCCACTTAAGATACTTAGTGCTGCTTCTTTAGGTAAATCTAAAAAAGTTGTTAATGGTTCTACTAAAAATGAAATATATGACAAAATATTGTAATAATATAAAACTTCTGCAAATATATAAATTGGGATAACTAATTTTATAATAATCCAAGCACTTCTAAGAGAAGAGTTTAAACTCTGTTTATAATCCATTGCGTTCCTTAAAAAAAAGCGGCATTATAGCATATTAATAATATTTTTGATATTATTCACCCAAGTTTAGCTAAGGACTATAGTTGAGAATAATCATTACATTATTAATTTTTACAATTTCATTATTTGCAGCAGAAGAGCAAGTGCCCGTAATCAACCTTTCAGTGGCTGCCTTAGAAGAACCTGCACAGTTTGTAAGAACAATAAATATAGCTATAATACTTATACTTTTAGTACTAGCCCCTACTCTTCTTTTGATGATTACAAGTTTCACAAGACTTATAATTGTATTTTCATTATTAAGACAAGCTATGGGTTTACAAACTACACCTCCAAATCAAATTATTATCTCTTTATCTCTTATACTTACAATTTTTATTATGGAACCTTATGCAAAAAAATCATGGGATGATGCTGTAAAACCATATATGGATGAAACAATTGGATATGAAGTTGCTTTTGAAAGAGGAATTAAACCCTTTAAAGAGTTTATGATAAAAAACACAAGAGAAAAAGATTTAGCACTTTTTTATAGAATTAAAAACGAAGAAAACCCTAAAAATATTGATGCTGTGCCATTAACTTTATTAATGCCTGCATTTATTGTAAGTGAATTAAAAACTGCATTTGAGATTGGATTTTTAATCTTTTTACCATTTTTAGTAATTGATATTATTGTTGCTTCAATTCTAATGTCTTTAGGTATGATGATGCTACCACCTGTAATGATATCCTTGCCTATTAAAATCATCTTTTTTATTGTAATTGATGGTTGGGCTTTAATAATAGGAAATCTGGCCCAATCCTTTAAATAACTTGATTTAAAAAGGGATTGAAGTATCTATGGCGTCTCCTGTAGTAGATATTGAATCACCTACAACATCAGGGGTAACAACATTTACAACTGCCCCAGTTACTCTAAAAGGTAAAGCTACAGCATCTCCTACTACACATCCATTTAATATTAGAGCAATTATCATTCCTAATATATATTTACACATATAATTCCTTTAAAAAAAAGGATTGTATCTAAACAATCTTAATTGATATTTCAGTATAAAATACAAACAAAGATAATATCAAATCAATAACATAAATATACCTTATAAAAACTAAAAAAATAAAAAGAATTAAAATTATTTATTAAAAAAATTAAACTTTTATTCATACTTTTAAAGATATAATAATAACGTAAAATCCAACTTTAAAGGCAAAAAACTACATGTCAAAATTATCCATAAAAAAATTATTAATATTTACTGCTAGTGTACTAGTACTTATTTATATAATCAATTTATCTGTTGTAATCAAAAAAATATATGAAATGGACGAAACAATCCACGAACAACAAGATGAAATCGTGACACAAATCACTAACTTTTTTGTATTACAAAGAAATGTAATACAAGTACAACAATGGCTTACAGATATATCTGCAACACGTGCATATGAGGGCTATGATGATGGATTTGTTGAAGCTGAAAAATATTATAAGCATGGTTTGGCAACTTTGGACAAACTTTTAAAAGAGCATAAAGAGTTTGGTGAACCAGAGATGATAGAAAGTTTAAAACAATTTAAAAATGATTTCACTTCATTTTATAAAATTGGAGTAGATATGGCTAATGCTTATATCAAATTTGGACCAGAAGAAGGTAATAAAATGATGGAAAAGTTAGATCCATTTGCTGAAAAACTATCTTCTAAACTTGATATGTGGATAAATGAACATTTAAAAGAAAATGAATTAAAAACACAAGAGATGTATGATTCATTATTTGAGACAGAGTCAGGGACTATTATTACAGGAATTATCATTGCTGTTTTTATTATAGTAATGTTTTATCTTCTTATTTCAAAAATTTCTGTTTCATTAAATAAATTACAAGAAGGACTTAATGATTTCTTTAAGTATTTAAATAAAGAAACAAATGAAGTTACTCTTTTAGAAGATAAAAATGATGATGAAATCTCAACAATGGCAAAAGTTATTAATCATAATATTATAAGAACTCAAAAAAATATAGAAGAAGATAAAAAATTCTTACAAGAAGTATCAAATATGGTTGAAGAGATAAAAAAAGGTTATTTATTTAATAGATTTGAAAATAAAGTTGAAAATGAAAGCTTAGAAGCATTAAGAAAAAGTTTTAATGAAATGTTAGAAAATCTTCAAGGTAATATTGCAGGAAGTACAAATAAAATCTTAAATGTTTTATTAAGTTTTGGAGAACTAAATTTTAAAGACCAAGTAAAAGATGATAATGGGAAAATTGCTGTAGCTCTTAGAGAAGTAGCGGAACTTATAACTCATATGCTAGTTGAAAGTAAAGCTACAGGATTAACTTTAGAACAGAGTGCAAAACTTTTATTAGATAATGTTGATATATTAAGTTTATCATCAAATGATGCAGCTTCAAGATTAGAAGAAACAGCTGCAGCTTTAGAAGAAATTTCTTCAAATATTACTAGTAATACAAATAATATAATTACAATGGCTAGTTATGCCAATGAGTTAACAACATCTGCAAATGAAGGAAATACATTAGCAAATGAAACAACTGAATCAATGGATAAGATAAATGAACAAGTAAATGCTATTAGTGATGCTATTAGTGTAATTGATCAAATTGCATTTCAAACAAACATCCTTTCTCTTAATGCAGCTGTAGAAGCTGCAACTGCAGGAGAAGCTGGAAAAGGTTTTGCTGTTGTTGCTCAAGAAGTAAGAAACTTAGCTGCAAGATCTGCTGAAGCTGCAAGAGAGATAAAAGATTTAGTTGAAAATGCAACAACTAAAGCCAATGATGGAAAAGAGATAGCTACTAGGATGATTCATGGCTATAGTGACTTAAAAAATAATATTTCAAAAACACTTGATTTAATTAAAGACATAGAAAGTGCATCAAAAGAGCAACAATCAGGTATTGAACAAATTAATAGTGCAATTAATAGCTTAGACAAACAAACCCAAGAAAATGCAAGTATTGCAATGCAAACAAAAGATATAGCTGTACAAACAGAAAATATAGCAAAAGAGATATTAATTGATGCAGATAAAAAAGAGTTCGTTGGTAAAGAGGAAGTAAAAGCTAGAACACTTACAAAAAACACTACAAATAATGTAGCAAAAAAAATAGAAAAGAATCAAGATTCTAAAACAATAAAAGCTACTAAATCAAATGATGATGAATGGGAAAATTTTTAATAGACTGATTCTTTTGAATCAGTCTATAAATTCTATCTCATCATCTTTTGTTGTAATCATGCATAAAAACTCATAATCTTGATTATAACAGGCTTCATAAAAATGCTCTACACCAGCAGGAATATATAAAAAATCACCTTTTTTTGCATGATACTCTTTATCTCCTATTAAAACCTTTGCTTCGCCACTTAATACAAATTGTTGATGTTGAATCTTATTTTTATGATTTGGCATAAATCCACCATCTGATAAAACTATTCTTCTAACTATAAAATCCTTATCCTCTTTGGGAGTAAGAACTGAGATATTTGCACCTTTTGTTTTTGGTATTTCAGTTGATGCAAAATTATCTGAACAATTACAATACATATAAATCCTTTAAATAAATTGCATTATTATATCTTTTTTTATAAAATAGAAAAATAGAAAAGTGAGTAATAAATGGAAAATATCATAAATGAGGCAATATCTTTTACAGTAATAGTTTTTGTAGTGTTACTTTTAGCCTACTTAACTAAAAAAAAGGAAGATAATATAAATTAATAATTCTTTTATTAGAAAAATTAAATATTTTTTTGTATAATCCCATATAAAAAGACCATAGGATGGGCGATGTATAAAGTTATCTTATATTTATTATTAGTAAACACTTACCTGTTTTCACAAAGTGTAAACTACAAAAAAGTTATTGATTTAACCCTTGAAAATAACCTTGAACTTAAAAACCAAGAATTAAATATTAAAAAATCTAATCTAGATATAGAAAGTGTAAAATCTTACTCATATGGAAAATTAGAATTAAAGCATGAAATGTCTAGGACAAACCATTCAGGCTATGTATTTAATAATAAACTTTCATCAAGAGAAGCTACATTTAATGATTTTGGAGCTTCAGAATTTACAGGCGTATCTGCTTTAAATGTTGAACCAAAAAATCTAAACTATCCTGAAGTAAGAAACAATTTTAATACAAAAGTAACTTTTGAATTACCAATTTTTACGGGATTTAAATTGAAAAATCAAGAAGATATGATGAAAATTGCAAAAAAAGCTCAACAATTAAAACTAAACCTTGATAAAAAATCCTTAGAATTTGAAGTTTTAAAAGCCTACAATGCAGCAGTTGTAGCAAAAGAGTTTATTAAAGCTACAAAAAAAGCCAAAGAATCTGTAAAGCTTTTTGTAACTTCTGCAAATGAGTTTTACAAAGAGGGTTTAGTAACTAAAATTGATACAAAACAAGCAAGAGTTCATGAACTAAATGTACAAAGTAAACTTACAGAAGCTCAAAATAAATTTAATATTGCACTTGCTTATCTAAAATTTCTAACTTCCCAAGATAATATAACTGATGTAGAAAATTTAGAAATAATAAAAGCAAAAGATTATAATTTTAAATCTCTTTACAAAGAAGCTGTAGATAAAAGAGATGATTTAAAAATGTTAAAACAACAAGAAATAAGTATGCAAAAAAATGTTGAAGTTTCTAACTCTTCTTATTATCCAAATGTATATTCATACTTAGAATATGGATTTAATGATGATAAAATAAGTTTTGATAGTGAAAAAGATTACTATATGGGAATGTTAGGAATAAAATTTACACTTTTTGATAATAATAGAAGTGTACAAAAACAAAAAAGCCAGATAATGTTAAATAAAACTGCTATAAATTTAAATCAATTAAAAGATGCAATTAAACTAGAAGTTGAAAAAACATTACTAAACTTAAAAGCAAAAAGAAAAGCATTTAAAGAGAAACAAGAAGCTAAAGAATTGGCTTCTGAAGTTCTAGAACAATCAAAACTAATGTATAAAAACCAATTAATACCAATGACTGAACTTTTAAAACAAGAGGCAATTTATAGAGAAAATGAAGCATCACTAATCATGGCTAATTATGAATTATCTCTAGCTCTTGCAAGAGTAAATATTGTTTCTGGTCAAAGTCTGAGAAAATAGAGGAAAAAATATGAAAAAATCAATTTTATTTTTAGTATTACTTTTTTTAAGTATAACAAATCTATGGGCACTAGAACTTAGTGGTACAGTTATTTCTGATAATGAAAAAATCATTACTAGTAGATACATGGGATTTATCAAAAAAGTATATGTAAATGAAGGTGACTTTGTAAAAAAAGGTGATTTACTTTATGAAATAGACTCTTCAAATATTGATAGTAACAAACAAGAGGCCCTATTAAATCTTCAAATACAACAAAACAATTTAGATAATGTAGAAACTAACTATCAAAGATATAAAAGATTATATGAAAAAGACTTAATTCCTAAATATGATTTAGAACAATTAGAGTTAAAACTAAAAAATATAAAAAATATGATCTCTATTGCACAAGCTAAATTAAAAGAGGTAAACTATCAATATAGATACTTAAAAATAAGAGCTCCAAATGCTGGTCTTATAATCAAAAAAAGCATTAAAAGTGGTGAAATGGCAATGCCAAGCGCACCTGCGATGATTTTATCAGATTTAGATAGTTTAAAAATCAAAACAGATATAAATGAAAGCAATTTAGGGAAAATAAAAATTGGTCAAGAGGTTGATATATTTATAGAATCAATAAACTTACAATCAAAGGGTAAAATAGCATCAATAATTCCAAACGTTCAAAATATGACCCACTCTTTTACTATTAAAATCTCTTTTGATAAAAAAGATAAACATATCTATCCAGGGATGTATAGTAAAATCAACTTGATATTGGATAATAATGAATAATCAATTAAATATAGCAGGAAAACTTGCAAAAATATTTATAGACCATCCATTAACTTTTATCTTAAGTATTTTTATACTTATGTTAGGCTTTATATCACTGGAGTTTATGCCTAGAGAAGAAAATCCACAAATAAAAGTAAGTGGTGGTGCGGTAATTGTTGCACTTCCAGGAGCAAGACCTAGTGAAATCAAAAAAGTAATCATTGAACCTTTAGAGAAAAAGATTCGTGAAATAAAAGGTGTAGAACATATATATTCATATGCAAAAGATTCAATGGGGATTGTACAAGTACAATATTATATTGGAGAAGATAAAGAGGAATCAAATTTAAAACTCTATGACCAAGTGATGAGAAATATGGATAATATGCCAAAGGGTGCTATGAGTCCTATTATAAAAACTATGGACATAGATACAGATATACCTATAGCAACTATTGCTTTTTTTACAAAAGATGATAGTGTTTCTCAAACTAAACTTTATAATGAAATAAGTAAAGTAGCCTATGAGATAAATAAAATAGAAAAAGTAGCCTTAGTAGATTTAAAAGGTGAAAAAAAGGAGCAATATAATATTGAAGTAAATGCCAATAAAATTGCAGCATATAATCTATCTTTAGGGCAAATAGCAAGTCAAATAAAAGCTTTATCTCTTACAACTCCAAATATCAATTCAGATAACAATAATAAAAACTTAACAGTTCTTAGTATTAAAAATGCAATAGAATCAAAAGAGGATTTAGAAAACATAATAATCTCATATAACTATAACACCCCTATTCTTTTAAAAGATATAGCTACTATCTCAAGAAGTTATGACAAACAAAATAAAAAAGAAGCCCTACTATATAAGAAAGATACAAAAGATAAGGCTATAGAGCAAGTTACCTTAACAATATCAAAACTAAAAGGTGCCAACTCTGTAACAATAAACGAAAATATTTTTGAATATATTTCATCCATAAAAGATGAACTAAATGAAAAAGGTATTAAATATGTTATTACAAGAGATGATGGATATACAGCAAATAATGCTGTAAATTCCCTTGTACAAAACCTTTTGATCTCTATACTTATTATTGCAATCTTACTTATCTTTTCTTTAGGTTTTAAAGAAGCAATGATAGTATCTTTATTAGTTCCAATGATATTATCTTTAACACTATTTATAGGTTTTTTAATGGAAGAGACTATAAATAGAATTACACTTTTTGCTTTAATAGTAAGTTTAGGAATGTTAGTTGATGCAGCTATTATTGTAATTGAAAATATAGTAAGACACAAAAAAGAAGATAAAGGTAAAACTGATATTAAAACTTTATCTATAGATGCTACAAATGAGATTGGAAATGCTACAAATATAGCAACAATTGCAATTATTATGACTTTTTTTCCTATGTTTTTTGTGGGAGGAATGATGGGACAATTTATGCACCCTCTTCCTATTTTTGTACCTATAGCATTGGTTGTTTCTTTAGTAGTTGCATATATATTTACACCATATTTAGTTAAAAAATTTTTGTAAGGCTTAAAGATGAAACTAGAAAAATTTATATATGAGATACTTCAAAGCCCTAAAAAAACTTTAATGGTGTATTTAATAACCTTAGTATTATTTACGTTAAGCGTTGCAACATTTCCAACAGAGATTGTAAAAGCAAAGATGTTACCTAGTAAAGACTCTGATACTTTTTCAGTATATGTTGACTTAAAAGATGGTTCATCAGTAAGTGAAACAAAAGAGGTTACAGGATGTATTTCAAAAAAACTTATCTCAAAAGATTTAGTAACTGATGTTTCTGTATTTGTAGGGGAAGGACAACCTCTTGATTTTGCTGCATTGGTTAAACAAAGTGCTTTAAAAGATAAACAATCTCAAGCTGAAATAATGGTAAATATCAAAAAAGATAGGGATATTACAAGCTACAACTTTGTAAGTTCTATAAGAGATGAACTTCAAGATTGTTCAAAATATGATGCAAATATAAAACTGATTGAATTACCAGCAGGCCCTCCTGTATTAGCTTCTATAGTAGCTGAAATATATGGTGGAAACTCTTTTGAGAGTAGAAAAAAACTTGCAACAGAGGTAGCTAAAGTACTTAATAATCAAAAAACTCTTGTAGATATAGATATTATGGCTGATGATATATATGATAAATATGAGATTATATTAGATAATAATAAGATAATAAAAAGTGGATTATCACTTGAACAAGTAAAAAATATAATCTACATAGCTTATGAAGGAGTTGTATTATCAGTTGTAAATGAAAAAGATTCGCAAAGTCAAGTGCCAATATTTTTAAGACTTGATAATCAAAGATTATTTGATTCAAATAAAAAAGAGGCTATTTTAAATAAATTATCAACCTTAAAACTTGTAAATAAAAATGGCTTTACTATTCCATTAACAGAGTTAATTGAAGTTAGAAAAACTATAAAAGAACCAACCCTTACAGCAAAAAATTTAAACCCTATGATAAATGTAATTGCTGAAACAGATAAAGATAGTCAAATATATCCATTATTAGACGCAAGAGATGAGTTTTTAAACAATTTTAATACAAACTATGAGGTAACACGTTCAAACCTTTTAAACCTTGAATTTAAAGACAAAAATACAAATGAAACTTTTAAACTTGTTTGGGATGGTGAATTGAAAGTTACAATTGATACTTTTATAGATTTAGGTGGAGCATTTATAATTGCTTTAGTATTAATATTCTTTTTGATGGTTGTTTATTATAAAAACTTTGCTGTTTCAGGAGGAATTGTATTAGCAAGCTTTATCTCTATCATTGGAGTAATTTTTGCTCATATTATAATGGATTTAATAACAACAGACACTTTTTATCTAACAGCAACTTCTTTAATAGGATTTATTGGTTTAATAGGTATAAATTCAAGAAATTCAACTCTTATTATTGATTTCACAAAACAATTAGTTGAAGAGAAAGGTTTATCAATAAATGAAGCAATAGCAAAAGCAACAGCTACAAGATCAAAACCTATTATACTTACAGTACTTACAATGGTTTTTGCTTCTTCTCTTTTAGCTACAGATGCTGTATTTGGTGGATTGGGAGTTGCTTTAATTGGAGGAACACTAATCTCTTATGTAGTATCAATGTTTTTTGTTCCAGTGATTATAAAAAATCAGATAAAATCTATTTTAAAATAAAAAAGGTTACCTTTTAAAAGGTAACCTTATAAGTCATAAACCATTGCTATCTCTTCACAGATAGGAAAATGTTTACACCTTATACAATCAGCCCAAATTTTATGTTCTGGTATCTTATCTTTTTCAATTTCATAAAAACCTAAACTTTCAAAAAAACCTTTTTTATAAGTAAGTGATAAGATTTGTTGTAAACCTAGTTTTCTTCCCTCACGAATACAGGCTTCAACAAGTTTTTTACCAAGTTTCAAACCTCTATATTTTTCAGAAACAACTAAACTTCTAACTTCAGATAATCTAATAGAATGTATATGTAAAGCTGTAAATCCAGCTATTTTCCCATCAACTTCAACTACTGTATAAGATCTGATTGTATTAGCCATTTCATCTTCTGTTCTAAGAAGAATAATACCTTTATCAACCTCTTCTTGTACTAACTCTTGCATCTCTTTAATATGCGTTACATCTGGTTTAAAAAAATTAATTTCCAAAAAGATATCCTGTTATTGCATTTTGTAGTTGATCTAAACCTCTTTTTTTAAGGTTAGACACAAATATACCTTGTGGGTACGCTCTTTTAAGTTTTTGTAAATCATTTTGTTTTAATTTATCAATTTTTGTAAAAGCATGAATTATAATTTGATCCCCTCTTTTAATTGATCCTAAAAATTCATCCACGTTTTTATCAATGTCAAGTTCGGGATGCCTTGCATCTATTAGATGAACAAAAATTTGTAAACACGGTCTTTGTTCTAAATATCCAGTTAGATTTTTATTCCACTCTTTTTTAAGACTTTTTGATACTCTGGCATATCCAAATCCAGGTAAATCAACAAATCTTGCATAAATATAAGGTAACTCTTCATTTTGGGTTTTAAATTTAATTTCAAAATAATTTATCAATTGAGTTTTACCAGGAGTTGAAGAAGATTTTGCTAAACCTTTTCTATTTGTTAAAGTGTTTAATAATGATGATTTCCCAACATTACTTCTACCTAAAAAAGCCACTTCTGCTCTATCTGGACTTGGTGAATCAACTATACTTTGAGCTGAAGTTAAAAATTTTGCATCTACAATTTTCATTACTTATCTGCTCCACTATCAATATTTAAAATAAATCTAACAGGTTGATCTTCTTTTCCAACTACTCTTGCATTTCCTGTTAATTGATTAATATAAATTTTTTCACCAATAAGTTCTCTTTGCTCAATTTGTTCTTTAATATAGCCATTTCCAATAACAGTATACTCTTGTGTATTTGGATTATAAATTACTTTTTTCCCTTTTCCATTATAAATCTTACCATTAGAATGTATCTCAAAACTTACATTTCCAGTTGCCACATATTTTATAGGTTGTTTTGCTTTTCCTTTACTATTAGGTGTCATATATATTTCTAATTTTTGAGAATTTAATTTATCTTTTACTTTTAAAAGTTTTACATTACCTGTAAATATTGTTAATCCAGTAGCATCGTTTGTTTCAAAATGGTTAGCATCTATTATTAGTTTTTCAGTTTCTGCAAAAAGCATAGTAGTTAACATAAAAACTACGAATAAAAATTTCATATTATTAATTTCCTTTTTTCTCTATATCAATTTCAAAATGTGTTTTTAAAGCATTCATATAATACTTATTTAAATCTAAATACATATTTTCACCCTCTAAGTAATTATTAAAATAAGTTCCCTCAAAGGGTAAAGTGTTTGTTGCTATTTTTGTTTCTGCATTATATAATAATTCATCAGTATTTAATGTCATATAGTTATTTCTTGTAAATTGAACATTATTTATAAATTTAAAATTATTCTCTCTTTTTATAATTAAATCAGCTAATAATGTATCTGTAATCTCTTGTTTATCATTATCAATACTTTTAAGCATTAAAGAACCATCATACATTAAATCTCTATCTTTATATCTTATAGCTTCTTTAGTAAAAATTATTCTATTCATACTATTAGTATTTAAAGTATACATGGTTGAATCAACAAAGGTTAATAAAGGTCTATCTTCATTAGTATTCCTTTTAGATCTTTGTTCTACAGGCATAAAATAACCTGTTATTGATAAACTAAGAAGAACAAATACAAATATTCTTATAACCATGCTTTAATAAAATCCTCTTCAATACCATCTTCTTTAATTATAAATTCAATCATTTCTCTTACTGCACCTTTCCCACCAGATGCATTACAAACTACATTAACTATCTCTTTAACATAATTTGAACCATTTAAAGGAGTGAATGATAACCCTGCTTTTTTCAACATTTTATAATCATTTAAATCATCACCAATAGCTGCAACTTGAGCCCAAGAAATATTTTCTTCTTTTAAAATATTTTCTAAAATTTCATCTTTGTTGTGAACACCTTGATAAAGATGCTTTATACCTAACTCTTTTGCTCTTTTTTCAACTATTAAAGATTTACGCCCTGTAATAATTGCAGCATTTTTATTAAGCTTTTTTGTCCATGTTGCAATAGCTAAACCATCTGACACATCAAATGTTTTTAACTCTTCTCCACTATTTGTATAAGTTATTCCTCCATCAGTTAATGTACCATCAACATCCAGAACAATTAATTCAATCATAAAACACCTTTAGTACTAGGTACTCCAAGTTTTTCATTTATTACCATTGCTCTTCTTAAAGCAACTGCAAAAGCTTTGAAACTAGCTTCTAAAATATGGTGTTTATTTCTACCTCTATCATTTATAATATGACAAGTAATTCCTGAATTCATAACTAATGCATGGAAAAATTCTTCTGCTAACTCAACATCAAACTCTCCAACTTTTCCAGTAATATTTACTTCATAAACCAAAAAAGGTCTGTTTGATAAATCTAAAGCACAAGTTGTTGCAGCTTCATCCATAACGACTGTTGCATTACCATATCTCTCAACATTTTTAATAGGAAAAATTTCATCTTTTAAAGCTTTTCCTAAAACAATACCACAATCCTCAACACTGTGATGAGCATCTATATGTAAATCACCTTTACAAGTTAACTCAATATCTATACCACTATGTTTAGATAAAGCTTCAAGCATATGATCAAAAAAACCAACTCCAGTGTCTATTTTTGAGTTACCACACCCATCAATATCAACTTTGCAGAAAATATCTGTTTCTTTTGTCTTTCTACTAAATTCTGTCATTCTTTTTCCTATTCAGCAATTATCATTGCACTATTAAGATCATTATTCTTTTTAAAGTCTCTCGCTTCTTCTTCTGATCTGAAACCTGAAACCCATACACGGTTAATTGGTTGTTCTAAATAAACACCCTCTTTTATAACTACATTATACCTATCTTCAAGTATCATTTCAAATTTTCTTTTTGTAATCTCAGCACCCTCTAATCTTCTAAATGCACCAACTTGAACATAATACTTACCAACAGTAGCAGTTTCAGCTTTTTCCTGTTTTGTTTTTGCAATTTTGGCATGGAAACCTAAAACTGTAACTTTTACATTAGCAGTACCTTTTCCCACCATATCTACTTCATGGGCAGCTTTATTTGATAAGTCAATTATTCTTCCACTAACAAAAGGTCCTCTGTCATTGATTCTAACAATTGTTGATTTTCCATTATCTAAATTATCTACTTTAACCATTGTATTCATTGGTAGTGTTTTATGTGCAGCTGTCATTGCATACATATTATAAACTTCACCATTTGAAGTTTTTTTAGCATGAAAGTTTGGACCATACCATGAAGCAATTCCCCTTTGAACATCACCTACTTTTGCTAAAGTTGGATAATACCATTTCCCTGCTATTTGGTATGGCCTCATAGTTGCTCTATGCATCGCTTTAGAGTTTCTAATCTTTTCTTTTGGAATATCTTTATAAGTTTTTGAAGAATTATTTCCTGTATAGTAACTTATAGTTCTGCTTTTTTCTGAACATCCACTAAAAAAAATAATTGAAGATAAAGAAACAATCGTAAGTGGTAATTTATATTTATCTAATAACAATACTATCTCCTATTCTTAAAAGTGTAGTTTTTAGCTTATTATCTCTCATAAGTTTTTTTACATTAATTTTATATTTCTTTGCTATAGAATATAAAGAATCTCCATTTTTAACTATATATTTTTTAACTGTTTTTCTATCACTAAAAGTTGTAAAATCAACTTTTCCCAACATATCACTTGGTATAGGTAGAACAATCTTTTGTTTTATAGATAATCTTGAAGTTTTTAAATGGTTATGTGTTTTAATAAGTTTTAAAGGCACTTTATATTTTCTTGATATCCCATACAATGTATCTCCACGTCTTACCACATGAATTGCATATTTTGTATCTTCAATTAAACTACTGTTTTTGTTAAATAGTGTCAATTTATCATATGGGATATTGATTGAATAATAGTTTTTAGAAGGTGGGATTATTGATTGTTTAATATGTTTATTTAAATCTAATAGCTCACTATAAGACATATCAATAACTTTTGCAATATTTCTAAGATGTAAACCACCTTTTACAGGAACAGTTGCAATTGTTTTTGAAATTCCCATATTTAATAGATGTGAATTTTCATACTCTTTAATAAAATTTTTGGAATTGATCATTCCCAATGAGATAATTTTTCTAATATATCTTCTACTCTCTCTTGGCAAATATTGTCTACCAAGATTTTTTTGTTCTCTTAGAAGATATTCTAACTCAGGTTCAATATCATATTTTTGAACCTCTCTATAAACATCTCTTAAACTATAAAATCTAACTCTTCTTTGTTGATAATCTCTAACTACTTTTCTATACTCTCTTATTTTTTTACTATTTTTTAATTCTGGATGTTTTTGAACATAAAGGTCAAGTATTGCTCTTGTTAATGCTTCAACAACTCTTCCCTCTCCACAATTATATGCAATTGCAGCTAAGTACCATTTTCCAAATCTTTTATGTAATGCTTTTAAATATTTTGTTGCTGCTACAGTTGATTTTACTAAATCCATTCTCTCATCAACGTACATATTGCTATTAAGTCCATATCTTTTACCTGTTGCATACATAAATTGCCAAAGCCCTGTTGCTCTTGCATTTGATCTTGCATCAATTGTAAAGTTTGATTCAGCCATAGCCATATATAAAAATGAATCAGGAATTGATTCTTCTCTTAAAATCTCTTTTATTCTTGGTATAAAAATAGAAGCATCTTCCATTTTTCGTATATAATGGTCTAAACTTGTTTTGTTTTGTAATCTCTCATACACTTCTTGCAGTTTATAATCTGTAATAAAAGATGGATTTATATCCAAATCCTCTAATATTTGTAAATCTCTTTGTGTAAAATTTGAACCCGTAAGTGTCGCATTTAAATAAGCAGAGAAAATTAAAAGAACAAATAATATTTTCCTCAAATTCTATCCTATTTCTTAAAATAGGTAATATTTTATCTAAATAATTTTAGAAAACTGCTTAAATAAGGTTTTTGCATTGTTTGTAGTAAGATCTTCAACCTCTTGTCTTTCCATATGCAATAACTCTGAAATTTTATCTGCAACAAATGTAGTATAAAAAGGTTCATTTCTTTTCCCTCTATGAGGATGAGGAGTTAAATATGGTCCATCAGTTTCAATAATAATTTTTTCTTTTGGAATTTTAGGTAATATCTCTACAAGTTTTTTTGCATTTTTAAAAGTTAAAACCCCACCTATTCCAAAATAAAAATTATGCTCTGCTAGGGGGAGTAAATGTTCACTAGCATTAAAACAGTGTAATACTCCACCTACTTCTTTGGCATTATGTTCAATAAGTATTTCTCTTGAATCATTAGATGCTTCTCTAATATGTACAATTAGAGGTTTATTTACTTTTTTTGCAAACTCAATTTGAGCTCTAAAAACCTCTTTTTGTTTATTTTTAGTATATTCTTTTTCAGCTTCATCTTCAGGGAGTCTAAAGTAATCTAACCCACATTCACCAATAGCAATACATTTAGGATGATTAACATATTTTTCTAATACTCTCTCATCATATTGTTCCATATCATAAGGATGAGTTCCAACTGCAAAATATACCTCATCATATTTTTCTGCTAATTTTATAGCTTGAGGTAAATCATCATAATCAGCACCTGGTATTAAAAAGCCTTTAACACCATGTTCTAATGCTCTTTTTATAACTTCATCTATATCTTCGTAATATTGTTTATTGTCTAAATGACAGTGTGTATCAATAATTATGAGAAAAACCTTTTTTCAATTAGATTTAGAAGCTCATTAACATCTGAAAAGTCTTCAGCTTTAATCCAAGCATCTATACCAAAATTTTTAAAAGCATCATAATCGCTATCATCTTCAACTATAGCTATAGTTGCAAACTTGTCAGTACAAGCTTCATGTTTATTCTCTTCAAAATCAAATATTGAATTAATATCTAAAATTGCAATTTGTGCTTCACCTGAACACCCACTTTGAAAATGTTCTATTGTATGCTTTGAATCGATTACAGAATCATCTATATCACAAAAAGTTACTAATGTCATCTCTATCTCCCTGTTGTTATTTCATAAATTTTATCTAAAAAAAAATAATAACAGTTTTAAACTGTATTTTTTTATAGAATATATCTTGCTGTATCTTCATTATCTACAATGTCATCAAGTTTTTCTTCAACTAATTCTTTTGTAATAATAACTTTTTCACCAGCTCTTTCATCAGCTTCATAAGAGATATCTTCTATCACTTTTTCAATTACAGTATGAAGTCTTCTAGCACCAATATCTTCAGTCTTTTCATTTGCACTTACAGAATATTTAGCAAAAGCTCTAATCGCATCATCAGTAAATTCTAACTCTACATCTTCAACTTTTAATAATGCTTGATATTGTCTCAATAAAGAGTTTTTTGTATTTGTTAATATTTTATATAATGATTCTTCATCTAAATTATCTAATTCTACTCTTAAAGGGAATCTTCCTTGAAGTTCAGGTAATAAATCAGATGGTTTAGAAACATGAAATGCACCTGCAGCTATAAATAAAATATGATCAGTTTTGATTTGTCCAAATTTTGTATGAACAGAACTTCCTTCAACAATTGGTAATAAATCTCTTTGAACACCCTCTTTACTTGGGTCTTGATTTTGAGACTTCGTTCCCGTAGCAATTTTATCAATTTCATCTAAAAAGATTATTCCACCATTCTCTGCTCTTTTTATAGCTTCGATTTTAATAGCCTCTTGGTCTAAAAGTTTATCTCCAGCTACTTCTTTTAAAAGAACTTTTGCATCTTTGATTTTAACTTCTTTTTTAATCTTTTCTTTATTTAATCCACCTAACATTTTATTTAGGCTTTCTTGCATAGAAGTCATATCCATAGGCATTGATGAATCGATAATCTCTACATGGGTTTTTTTAGGAACTTCAATTTCAATAACTCTTTCATCTAGTTCCCCTGAAAGTAGTTTTTCTTCCATTTTATTATATGTTTTTATAAAAGATTCTCTTGCACTTTCAGTAGCACCATCTGGTAGAGGTGGAACTAGTTTTTCAATTATCTGTTTATTAATCTCATCATCAATTTTATCTTTTATTTTTTCTTCAAACTCTCTTGTAACTAAGTTAATTGATTCAAAAACTAAATCTCTAATCATAGATTCAACATCTCGACCAACAAAACCAACCTCAGTATATTTTGATGCTTCAACTTTAATAAATGGTAATCCCATCATTTTTGCAAGTCTTCTTGCTATTTCAGTTTTACCTACACCAGTGCTTCCTATCATAAGGATATTTTTAGGCATAATCTCTTCTCTTAACTCAGGAGACACATTCATTCTTCTAAATCTATTTCTTAAAGCAAGAGCGATTGTTTTTTTAGCATCATTTTGACCAATAATATAATCATCTAAATAAGATACAATCTGTTTTGGTGTTAATTCCATTATATATTAATCCTCTATCTCTAATATTTTAATATTTTGATTTGTATAAATACAAAGTTCACCTGCAATCATAAGTGACTCTTTTACTAAATCAACAGGTTTTAAATCAGAATGTTTAGCTAAAGCTCTAGCAGCAGAAATAGCAAAATTACCACCACTACCAATTGAGGCTATACTTCCATCTTCAGGTTCAACAACATCACCAGTTCCAGAAAGAATAAAAATATTTTCTTTATTTAATACAATCATCATCGCCTCTAATCTTCTTAGAACCTTATCTTTTCTCCACTCTTTTGAAAAAGCAACCACAGCTTTTAATAAATCACCTTTAGATGATTCTAAGTGTCCTTCAAACATATCAAAAAGGTTAAAAGCATCAGCTGTACTACCTGCAAAACCAGCTAAAATTTGATCTTTATATAGTTTTCTAATCTTAGTTGCATTTCCTTTTAAAACTGCATTTCCAAAAGTAACTTGACCATCTCCACCTATTACAGCTTCGCCTTGACCTTTATATGCAAGTATCGTTGTTGCTTCAAACATTAATTATTCTCCAATTATATCTACTTTTAGTGTAGCATGAACTCCATGCCCTAATTTACAATCTACTTCAAAAATTCCTGTAGCTTTTATTTTATCTTTTAATGTAATAGCTTTTTTATCAATATCTATATTAAACTCTTCTTGTAAAGATTCACTAATCTCTTTATTAGTTACTGAACCAATTAAATGTCCATTTGCTCCAACTTTATGTTTGATTGTAAGTTTAGTTGCATTTAATTTTTCTGCTAATTCATTAGCTTCTGCTATCTCTTTTGCTTCTTGAGCTGCTTTTATCTTTTGTTCTTCTGCATAATTTGCTAAAACTTCTTCAGTTGCATGAAGAGCAAAACCTTTTGCTATTAAAAAATTTTTACCATATCCATCTTTAACATCTTTTACGTCTCCTGCTTTACCAGTACCTTTTACATCTTTAATTAATAATACTTTCATTAGATCTCCAATTTTTAAAAGTTGAGTATTTTACAATAAAGTATTTGAAGTGAGTATTAAGGTCTAAGATTAGAGTTAGCTTAAAAAAACATAATTGGTTTTTTAATCAAACAGAAAATTAACAATCTAATCTTACAATTTGATTAACGGTCATTTTAAAGATAAATCCATATCCTAGCTCAATCAGTCTCCTCCTACTAATTTACTGAATGAGTTATACTCCTAAACTACTTTAAAATGACCCAAAGAACTATTGTATATTTATCTTATAACCACTTGTTCTATTTGATATGATTATATCTTCTCCAATAATTTGTCTTATTTTATGAATATGAAATCTAATTGAACCATTTTTATTATTTGAATTAGCAGGATATACACCATTTTCTAAATTTTTAGAACTTACAAAAAAACCTCTGTATTTTAGAAGATAAGCTATTATTTGAAGAGATTTTTGACCTATAAATATTTCTGATTTATTTTTTAAAATTTTTTTTCTAAAGATGTCATAAACTATATTATTTGAAATATTGATTAAATCTGAATGAACTTTATATTCTCTTCTAATTAATGCCTTTATTCTTAAAAGTAATTCACTCTCATCTATACTTTTAACAATACATTCATCACAACCATAAAGAAATGAAGCTTTCATTATATTAGGTCTTTTAGCAATAACAAGCTTCATTGTTTTATCTTTATATTCATTTAGAAGTTTAATAAACTTAAATCTAGAGATGTTTTTATCATCAATATCTATAATATATAAATCATAATGATTATAATAAGTATATTCTAAAAACTCATTTGTTGTCTCACAAATATTTAAATCAAAACTATTTTTTTCTAAAATATTAATAATTCTTATAATAGAGGTACCATAATCTTTTAAAACTAATACTCTTAAAGCTCTCAATATACTCTCCGTACATTTATATATCTTGAAAGTATTATAAAATATATCTATTAATTATTTGTTAGCTGATATAAAAAATTATTCAATTTCTGGTAAATTGTAAGCAAGTACAATACCAATTACTCCTAGAATAGATAAAAATAAAATAACTCCTGCTAAACTAATAATACTACTTAATGTTCCAATTAATCCACTAAAAAGTAAAACAATTCCAATTAGAGTATTACTAACAGCTACATAATCAGTTCTTTTATTTCCTTCTGCTAAATCAACCAAATATGTTTTTCTTCCTATACGAATACCTTGATATCCAATACTAAGAACAAAATATAAAATAGGCATTACCCAAATTATTGAAAATAAAGATGGGAAAAATATATCCATAAAAAAAATAAATATACCTAAAATACTACAAATCAAAGCTCCATATATCATAACTTTTCTACTTGAAACATCAGAAAACTTACCCCAAATTGGAGCTGAAAATAAACTAGCCATTCCACTTGATAAAATAAATAATCCAAGTAAATAAGTATTTGAATCTGAATTTTTTTGTGCTAAAACAACATAAAAAGGAGCACTTAATACTGAACATAAAAACAATGCCCTAGTTATTACAAAAAGTCTAAAGTTTTTATCCGTTTTTAAAATAGATAATTTTTGAAAAGCAACAACAGCTGCATTTCCTCCTCCATCAGTTTCCCCTTCAAACTCTTTAATACGACTGTATACAATACCTGCTATTATCCAAAAAAGACCAGCTAAACTTAATAAAACTGCAAAATTAGAAGGGGAAAATGGTTTCTCACCATTTATTAAAAAGTATATACCAAGAGCTATTACTAAAATACCAGCAGCACTTGCTGACAAACCATTTAAAGCACCTCTTCTAGTTTTAGGAATTGTTTTTCCCACAACATCTTTTGCAGCAACTGAACTTAAACCTCTTGCTAAACTAAAAAGTATCAATAAACCTATAATCGCATAACCTGCTGTAAGTCCCTCTAAAGTAAGTGCAACTATAGCAATACCTATCATACATAAAGCTTGTCCAAAACTTCCCAATACCCAAATATTTTTTCGTATGGGCATTTTTCTTATATATGCAGCTATAGCTAGTTGGGGTAATAAAGAACCCGATTCTCTTATTGGAACTAAAAAAGATATTAAAAAAATTGGAACATTTAAACTTTCCATTATCCAAGGTAAAACAACTTTTGCATTAGCAACAGAATCTGCTAGTTTATTAAAAAAGTAACTTATAATGGTAATAAAAAAATTACCTGGAACTACTTTACAAGCACTTTCATCTATTGCTTTACAAACTCTGGCATCTTCTTCATTTACCAATTTTTCATATAAAGATTCAATTTTTACTTTTTTTGTCATATTTTTCCATTTATTTTTTTGTAGAAAAACAGTATATTAAAATATAGCTATTAAAACAATTGAAAGCAATATTTGAAATTTAAATATATATCCAGCTAAAACTAAAGCATCCCAACCACTCTCTTTAATAGCTTTAAAACTAATTTTTAATCCTATGGCACTCATTGCCAAAAGTAAAGATATTTTAGAAAGTAAAGATATATAATCTATTATATTTTGTGGCAAAATCTGAGTTGTTGCTATAATTGAAAAAAAGATAAATCCCAATATGAATATAGGCATTTTAAACCTTTTTGAACTAAGAGTATTTTTTGTATTATTCTTTGAAACAAAAAATATTAACCAAATAATTACAGGGGTCAAAAGTAGGATTCTTCCCATCTTAACAATTGTTGCACTCTGTCCTACAGTTTCATTTACACCAAACCCTGCTGCAACAGCATGCCCTACTGATTGTAGTGTATTACCTAATAAAATACCTAATTCAACATCATTAAAACCTAATAACATTCCAATAAAAGGCAAAATAAAAAGTCCAGCTGTACCCAATAAATTTACAATCGCAATTGCTAAAGCAGACTTTTCTTTGTTCAATTTAACAATATCTTTAGTTGCTGCAATAGCGGCACTACCACAAACAGCATTTCCAATACCTAAAATCAATCCTAATTTTTTATCAAAGTTTTGTTTTTTTGATACATATAAAGCAAAAAATATTGTAGCAATTAAAGAGATTACAATTATAAGAATTGTATTTGCCCCTAATGCTTTTAGTACATTAAAATCTAAATTTATTCCCATTAAAGCGATAGAAAAAGAAAGAAGTGATTTTTCTGCAAATGTGATACCATGAGAAAATTTTGAAGGTATAGTGATACTATTTCCTAAAATAGCACCTAAAATAATAGCAATAGCAACAGAACCCACAGGTATATAACCTGACAACACTGTTGCAATTATAGCAACAGCAATACATAATAATAATCCATAAATTTTATTCATGGCGAATTATATAAAAAAAATTTATAATTAAAGCTTTTATAAATATAAATAAATCTTCTAACTCCAGATTTGTAAAGGGGGAGTATTTGCAACTGCTTTTAAAATATTTGCCCTTGAAACTATTCCTAAAAGATTATCATCTTGATCAACAATTGGAATTGCAGTTAAACTAAAATCAACCATTACTTTTGCAACTCTTCTAATATCAGTTATTGGATCTGCTGCAATAACTTCTCCTAAATCAAAACTAGAAAGTGGTCTTCTTAAAGTTGCATTTACATATTCTAAATCATTTAGTATTGAATTTAAAATATGCTTTTGATTTACCATAGCAATTATTTTTCCATCTTCATTTGTATCTATAATAGGAATTTGTCTTATCTCTTTTTCTTCCATAAGATTATAAGCTTCTTGAAGAGTATTATCTTGATTTAATACAATAACTTCTCTTGTCATTAAATCTTTTACATGAAATATTTGCTCAGAGGTATCAATATTTGCAATATTTCTATAGATTTGAGTAGCTTCTTCAACTTTATCATTTTCATAAAGTCTTTTTTTAGGTTTTGTTGAATGATCTTTAGGCAGACCCTCATTTATATTGTTTCTAACCTTTGCAACAGAATCAACATTTGACATACTATAAAGATTGTCTACTGTACTTCTAAAACTAAGTCCATTGTTACTGTATATTGCAAACATAGCTACTCTCTTTTTTTATTGTTTTAACTTGCTATATCTAAAGTGTTTGGCAAGTTATGTCTAATATTTCTTTTTTTAACATAGTTATTTAATCCAATATGATTATTATAACCTAAAAGTTTAGCAATTTTTCTAACAGATAAACCTACTGCTAATAACTCTTCTATTTTATCTCTTTGTTTATCAAATTTAGATTTTTGAATAGTACCTTTTGGCTTACCTAAACTTTCACCTTTTAATTTTTTAGCAGTAAGTGCTTCTTTTGTTCTTAAGCTCATTAAATCTTTTTCTAAATTAACAGTCATAGATATTACACCTAAAATCATTTGAGTTAACATATCTTTATCATCTACTAAGTCAAGATTTTGTTTTACTACAATTATTCTAATTTTATTAGAAAGTAAAAATCTAACAATCTCTAAAATAGTTTCTATTGTTCTTCCAAAAACATTTAAATTATAAACTAAAAGTGTAGATGAAGATTCACAACTTTTTAAAAAATCCAACATATTTTTTTCATCATCTGGAGTATCAATTACTATCTCAATCTCCTTGTAAACTGAAATATTGTTTCTACTTTTATAGTCAGACAAACCTTTCTTTTGGGTTTTAGTATACGACTCATTATTATTATTAACTCTTACAAAACTGAAAATTTTAGACATCTTTATTCCTTTAACAAAATTATAAATTTATATATAAATATCATACAATATGTTTACTTATATATAGTTTTTTATTATACAAAATGATATACCTTTCCAACTTACACTTTTCTTAAATTTTGATTAAATTTATAAGAAATTTTATAATTTTTTTATTAGTTTTTTTTGACTTTTGAAAATAAAGGGATTTTTGGCTAATATCTAACTCTTAATAAAAACTAATGAAGGTTTTGAAAGTGAAATTAGTTGTAGCTATAACCGGTGCTAGTGGTGCAAAACTTGGACTTAAATTTATCCAAAACTTACCAGAAAGTATTGAAGTGTTTGCTGTTTTATCAAAAAGTGCTAAAAAAGCACTAAAGCTTGAAGAAGGTATTGATATTACAAAACTTTTCAAAGAAAATGAAAAGATTCATATATTTAAAGAAAATCAGATTGAAGCTCCTATTTCTTCGGGTTCATTTAAAACTGATAAGATGATAATACTACCTTGTTCTATGAATACTTTAGCAAAATGCTCTGTTGGTATTTCAGATAATCTAATCACAAGAGCTTTTACTGTAATGTTAAAAGAGAAAAGAGAAATAGTACTTGCCCCAAGAGAGATGCCTTTTTCAACCATTGCACTTGAAAACATGCATAAGCTTTCTCAACTAGGAGTAATAATTGCGCCTCCTGTTTTGGCGTACTATTCAAAACAAAACTCATTAGAGTTAATGGAAGACTTTATGATTGGTAAATGGTATGATTTACTTAGAATTGAGCATAATTTATATGAAAGATGGAAATAGATATGCAGGTTAACGATAATACAACAACTTATAGAAAAGCAATATATAGTGGTACTTTTGATCCCATAACTAACGGTCATATGGACATTGTCAAAAGAGCTACATATATTTTTGATGAAGTGATTATAGCAGTTGCAAAAAGTGAAATGAAAAGTCCTATGTTTACACACGAACAAAGGGTAGCATTTGCCCAAGCAGCTACAAAAGATATGCCAAAAGTAAAAGTTATTGGATTTGATACTTTATTAGTTGATTTAGCAAGTGAACTTAAAATAAATACGATTATAAGAGGTCTAAGAGCTGTATCAGATTTTGAATATGAACTACAAATGGGATATGCAAACTCATCAATAAATAAAAAACTTGAAACACTTTATCTAATGCCTACATTAGAAAATGCTTTTGTTTCATCTACAATTGTAAGAGAAATTATTCGATTTAATGGGAAATTTGAACACTTAGTTCCACAGAAGGTATTAGAATGTATGTAGTAATTGAAGGTATAGATACAGCAGGGAAATCAACACAGCTTGATATACTAAAAGAAAACCACAAAGAGGCAATTTTTACAAAAGAACCAGGTGGTACAGAGATTGGGCTTAAACTAAGAGCTATGGCTTTAAATGGTGAAGCAAAGAGTAAAGTTGCAGAGATGTTTCTTTTTCTTGCAGATAGAGCAGAACATATTGAAGAGGTTATAAAACCTAATGAATATAAAATAGTAATTAGTGATAGAAGTGTTATAAGTGGTATAGCTTATGCATCCAATATGCCTATAGAGATAGTAACTACACTAAATCTTATAGCAACATCAAACACTTTACCATCACATGTTATCTTATTAGAATTATCTAAAGAGGAATTAACAAAACGATTAGAAGGTAAAACAAACGATTCTATAGAGTCTAGGGGTATTGATTATCTACTAGATATACAAGATAGAATGAAAAGAACAATTAAACAATTAAATTTAAATTATATTTTTATAGATGCTAGTTTAAGCATAGAAGAGATTTCAAAAAAGATTGAGGATTTTATTAATGGCTAATATTCAAAGCTTAAGAGGAATGAACGATATATTAGGTAGTGATAGTGAGTTATTTACATATTTTGTAGAAAATGCATCAAGAATTGCAAAAAATTATGGATTTACATATATAGAAACTCCTATTTTAGAAGAAACTGCACTTTTTAAAAGATCAGTTGGTGAGAGTTCTGATATTGTAAATAAAGAGATGTATCAATTTATTGATAAAGGTGAAAATGACGTATGTTTAAGACCTGAAGGTACAGCAGGTGTGGTAAGAAGCTTTGTTGAAAATAAATTTGATAGAGCTGGAGGAACTTACAGATGGTACTATTATGGACCAATGTTTAGATATGAGAGACCTCAAAAAGGAAGACTAAGAGAGTTCCACCAATTTGGTTGTGAAGTATTTGGTGTAAGCTCTGTTTATGAAGATGCAAATATCATTATGATGATAAAAGATATTCTAGATTTTTTCAAAATAGGATTCAAACTTGAACTAAATTCATTAGGTGATCAAAACTGTATGCCTGCGTATAGAGAAAAGCTGGTTAACTATTTAACAGATATAAAAGAAGATCTTTGTGAAGACTGTAATAGAAGGATTGAGACAAATCCAATCAGAGTTTTAGATTGTAAAAATGAAAACTGTCAAAAACTATTATACAATGCTCCAAAAATCACAAATAATCTTTGTGAAAAATGTGATACTGACTTTGAAAAATTAAAAGAGATTTTAGATTTCAATGATGTAGAATATGAGATTAATACAAACCTTGTTAGAGGTTTAGATTACTATTCTCAAACTGCATTTGAGTTTACATCAAATGAGATTGGTGCTCAAAGTGCAATCGCAGGTGGTGGAAGATATGATAGACTTGTTGAATTCTTAGGTGGAAGAGTAACACCTGGAATAGGATTTGCAATTGGAATCGAACGGTTACTTGAATTAGTTAAAATGCAAGAAGATGAAAAAGATGTAATTTATCTTGGAGCATTATGTGAAGATGCATTAAATATTTTAACAAAAATTGCAAGCAAAAAAAGAAAAGATTCTAAAACATTTATTGAATATTCTGTTAGAGGATTTGGAAAACACTTTAATCTTGCAGAAAAACAAGGTGCAAATATAGTTGCACTAATTGGTGAAAATGAGATTAAAGATGGAACAATCTTTATCAAAGATTTAAAAACAAAAGAAGATAAAACTATAAAACTTGAGGATTTTTAATTTTGGAAAATTATGGTATTAATATCTGGGCAGATGGTAATTTTATAATTGAAGATGGAGTAGTAAAGTTAAACTATGCATCTAAACCTTCACTAATAGATATGGTAAAAGATATTAGAGAAAAAGATTACAAAGGACCTTTACTTTTTAGATTCCCACATCTAATAGAAAAACAGATAGATAAATTGTATAGCTTATATTCAAATGCAATAAAAGAGTATGATTATAAAGGAAAATTTAATGCTGTTTTCCCTCTAAAAGTTAATCAACTTCCAAATTTTGTATTACCCCTTGTGAAAGCTGGAGAAAAATACAATTATGGTTTAGAAGCAGGAAGTAAGGCTGAACTTTTCTTAGCAATGACATATAATAAAATTGGTGCGCCAATTACAGTAAATGGATTTAAAGATAAAGAGATGATCCATTTAGGTTTTATTGCTAAAAAAATGGGACATGATATTACAATTATAATTGAAGGTCTAAATGAGCTTGAAACAATAATTGAAGTTGAAAAAGAAACATCTCTTCCTACTCCAAATGTAGGACTTAGAGTAAGACTATTTAATTCAGGTGGAGGAGCTTGGGCAAAATCTGGTGGAATTGATGCTAAATTTGGATTAAGTTCTACAGAGATTCTTGAGGCTTTTGAGATGTTAGAAGAGAATAACTTAGTAGATATTCTTACAATGATACATTTCCATATTGGTTCATCAATGGAAACAATTAAACCTTTAAAAAATGCCTTAAAAGAATCAGGACATATTTATGCTGAACTAAAAAACTTAGGGGCTGTAAATTTATCTGCAATAAATATTGGTGGAGGTTTAGCAGTTGAATACTCTCAATTTCATAGAACTGCACAATACCATCTTCAAGAGTTTGCAAATGATGTTATATTTACCCTTAAAAATATTGCCAAACAAAAAGGTGTTGAAGAGCCTAATATTTTCACTGAATCAGGAAGATTTATAAGTGCTAGTTCTACTGTACTAATTACTCCTGTATTAGAACTGTTTACAGCTGAATATGATGCTGAACATTTAAGATTAAAAGAAAAAAACCCACCTTTAATTGAAGAGTTAAGAGATTTATATAATGATATGAATTCTAAAACAGCACTGGAATATATGCATGATAGTATTGATCACTTAGAATCTTTATTAAAACTATTTGATTTAGGTTATATTGATTTAGAAGATAGAAGTAATGCTGAGATATTAAATAACCTTATTATCAAAAAAGCAATCTGGTTTTTAGAAGTTGATGATTATAAAGAGTTAAAAAGAATAGACAATAAAATTCAAGAAAAATATTTAGTTAATTTTTCTATATTTCAATCATTGCCTGATTTTTGGGGTATTAAACAAGAGTTTCCTATGATGCCTATTACACATCTAGATAAAAAACCAACAAGAAGTGCTTCACTTTGGGATATTACTTGTGATAGTGACGGTGAGATTGGGTTTAATCCAGAAAAACCACTTTATCTACATGATGTAAATCTAAAATTAGAAGAATACTATTTAGGTTTCTTCCATGTTGGAGCATATCAAGATATTTTGGGTATGAGACATAACCTTTTTTCTCACCCTACTGAGATTAATGTAGTTTTTGAAGATGGAAAATTAAAACTTGAAAAAATATTAGAATCACAAAAAATTATTGATATTTTAGAAGATATAGATCATGATACTAAAAATTTAAAAGAGGTATTAAAAACAAATTTAGATGACAAAACATATAAAATACTAAAAAAATATTTACACGATAACAGTTATCTAAAGACAACATGGAGTTAGATATGAATGATGAAAAAGATATACATCAAAAGATAAAAGAAAAAATTTTAGAGGAACAAAAAGAGTTAGGTCTTTGGAAACAAATAAAAGAAGATTTTACTGTACCAAAACTAAACGACCCAGCTTTAGATTCAAGCTTTGAACTTTTTTTTAATTACCCAGGTGTTTGGGCAATAATTAATCATAGAATTGCAAATAAACTTTACAATAAAGGTTGGATAAAACTATCAAGGGCTTTAGTTGGTATTAGTTCTTTATTTACAAAAACAGATATTCATCCAGCTGCAACTATTGGAAGAAGAGTTTTTATTGACCATGCTATTGGTGTTGTTATTGGAGCAACAGCAATTATTGAAGATGATGTTTTAATCTATCAAGGTGTAACACTTGGAGGTGTTAGCTTAGATAAAGGGAAAAGACACCCTACAATTAGAGCTAACTCAGTAATAGGAAGTGGAGCAAAGGTTTTAGGAAATATAATCATTGGAAAAAATGGTAAAATTGGAGCAAACTCTGTAGTTATTTGTGATGTACCTAAAAACTCTACGGCTGTTGGTGTTCCAGCAAAAGTGATTAAAAGAGATGACAAAAATGGAAGACTTGACCACAGTGATCTTCCAGATATCAATAAAGAGATGTTCGAGTATTTATTAAAAAGAGTTGCCTTACTTGAACATGCAGTAAGAGATCATGATGGAATTGATTTAGCAAATGAAGACCATGATTTGGAATGTATTTACAAAAAATTTATTAGTGCGATGAACTCAATAGAAAAATAATGACTTTTGAACTAATACTATTTGGGTTAACAGCTGGTTTTGTTTCTGGTTTCTTTGGATTAGGAGGAGGAACAGTTTTAACTCCCATTTTAGTTATCGCAGGGTTTGCTATGAAAGAAGCAATTGCTATATCTATTATGCAAATGGTATTTAGTTCTATTTATGGATCTTTTCTAAACTCTAAAAAAGCAAAACATATATTTAAAGATGGGATAATACTAGGTATTGGTGGTTCTTTAGGTGGACTTTTAAATAGTTTTATCCACTCCTTAGTTTCTGATATTTTTTTACAATATGTTTTTATTGTAATAATTATCTTCTCTATAATTAAAATATTTGTATCACCTGCTGAACATAATCAAGAGGTAAAACACCATAGTAAACTAGTTTTAATCTTAGTTGGTTTTGTTGTAGGAGTGATTGCTATGAGTATTGGTGTAGGAGGAGCAATTATGCTTATACCTATATTAGTTAGCTTTATGAAATATCCTTTAAAATCAGCTACAAGTTTAAGTTTATTTTTTGTAATTTTCTCTTCTCTTGCAGGATTTACATCTTTAACTATAACTGGACAGATGCCTTTTCATGAAGGTTTAATTATAGGTTTAGCATCACTTGTAGGTGTATTTTTTGGGATAAAAACTAAAAATACTACAGGAGCTAAAAATTATAAAAAATCTATACTAGTAATGAATCTAATAATTTTATGTACTATGGTTTATAAAACAATATTATAAAGAATCATTTAAAATATTTTTAAATAAAAGATTTAAAACTCCACCCTCTTTGTAGTGCTTTATCTCTTCAAAATTATCCAATCTACATTTTAACTCTATTGAGATATCAATATTTCCTTTTTTTATAGTTGCATCAAGAATAGATTTTTCTTTTATATTCTCACTTGTAATTGTAAATTTTTCATCACCTTTTAATTTTAAAGATTCAATATCATCATCTATAAACTCTAAAGGTAAAATACCAAAATTAATCAAGTGCTTTCTATATTTTTCATCAAAAGATTTTGCAAGTATAACTTCTACTCCAATAATTTTTAAAGCTCTTATTGCCCAATATTTTGTTTTCCCTTTTCCAAACTCTTTTCCAGCAATTATAATTTGTGAAATATTTTTGCTTTTTGATTTTAAGGCTTTTTCAAAAATTGGAACAATCTCACTATTTTCATAATCTATTGTATAAGCACCCTCTTTTGATATCATTAAATTCTTAATTGAACTTGTATCAAAAAGGTTTCTTATCATAACTTCAAAATTTCCACATCGACTTTCAAAATCATTATACTCAAATGATTTTACACCTTTTTCTTCTAGATATCTAGCTGTAGGTGAATATAAAGATATATTTTTAGAAGGCAAAATTTGCTCTGTAGAGATATAATCACCAAATAAGGATAAAATTTCAGCATCTTCTATTTCAAAATTATGTTTAGCATCTCTTTCACTTATTATTTGTAAAGCTTGTATATATGTAGAAGAAGGATTCCAATTATATACACCACTTAACTCAACATCTAAGTTTTGCCAAAATTCATTACCTTTATAGATATCTTTATAAATCTCTTTATATAAAGTATAATCAACTTTTCCAAGATAAGACACAACTTCCCTATTTGTTGGCCATATATCTTTAAGATAAACTGCTTTATTATCAATAATCTCTATAATATCATTTTCAAAATCAAATTTTACATTTCCAACCAAAGAAAAAAATACTACCAATGAAGAAGAAGTAATATAATTTGATTTTATTAAGTTACTACTGTTTTTCAAAAAATCTATATTCTGTGAACTTATAGAGCATAAATTTAGGTTGTTTTTTAATATATCTTTTTTTATATCCTCATCTATTTCATTTGTATTAAAAATATAATTATCATATAAGATTTCAAAACCTAGTTCATCAATATATTTAATTAAATCTAAACTCTCCAAATGCTCTTTTTTTATATTTGTATCAATTACAAATTTAGCATTTATATTTTTTTTAACTTTTATTCCTAATTCGACAGCTTTTTTTGCAAGTAGTAAAGAGTGAATTAAGTGATGAAGACTAAGTTTAGACGTAATAAGTATAGATAAAACAATATCACCATCTTTTAAAAAATCTCCCTTTTTCATTAATGGAAAACTTTTTAAACTTGTCAAACACTCATTTAAATTTTTTTTATCTTTTATATTTGGATAAACAGATGATAAATCAAACTCAATAGTTTTATCATAATCCAGATTTTCATTACTGAAAAAAAGTTCTTGATTCTCTAAATAACTTTTGATTAATTTTCCATAATCCTCATTGCCTCTTGTTTTATTAAAATATCTAATTGTTTTGTTATCTATTGCAAAATATGAACATGAAGCATTATATTTAGGTGCTGCTACTGATATGAAAGATCTATCTTCTAAAGTCAAATATTCTAAACCTTCACCAAAAAACTCTACTAATTCACCGTTTATATTTGAAGCTTTTAGTTTTTCAATTAGATATGTTATCAAATCAGATGAAGTTACAGCATTATTAAGTTTGCCGAATATATTAATACCAATAACTTTGGGAAAATCTATTTTAATAGGTAAACCTAAAATAGCAAGCTGTGATTCTATACTATCAATTCTAAAACCAAGTACACCCAATGAATTTATCATTGTTGCATGGCTATCTGTACCTAATATAGTTTCGGGATATAAAAAAAACTTGTTTTCTTTTCTTTCAACATGTAAAATAGTTGAAAGAAACTCTAAATTTACTTGATTACATATCCCAGAACCAGGAGGAATTATTCTTAAGTTTGTAAAATTCTTTGAGGCCCATTTTATAAAGTGATATTTTTCTTCAACTAGATTTATCTCTTTATCTTTTAAAGATTTATCCTCTACTTCTAAAAAACTATTATCAATAATTAAATCTATTAATATTTGAGGATTTACTTTCTTTACATCCGCACCCAAAAGATTAACTTTATCTCTTAAAACTGCTAAATCGATAAATATTGGAAGTTCACTGAACTCTTCTAAGACTAATCTTGAAGGATAAAAGTTAATTTTATCACCTCTTCTATTTTCAAAAATATTAATGATATTATTAAACTGCTCTTCACTAGTAGCTTTTCTTAAATTTGATTCTAATAAGATTTTTAAAACAATAGGAAGATTTTTTAATCTTTTATTACTACTAAACACTTTTTTTAAATCATAAAAATAAAAAACTTCACCTTCTATTTCAAAACTATTTACAATATCCAAATATATAAACCCTTTACTTTTTTATTCCATTAATTAATGAATCAAAAGAGATTTTATACAACTCTTTTATATTTTTTTTAATGTTAATATGTCCATCTATATATAAGATTGCTATGCCATGAATTAAAGCATGAATAGTTTGAGCTTGTAAAAAAGAGTTTTCTATTTTTAAAATCTCTTTCTCTTTCCCCTCTTCTAATAACATTATTAAAAGTGTAAAACTATCTTCAATATTTTCATTGGCAAGAGTACAAGTAGTTTCTCTTATATCTTGATATTTCTCTCCAAATAAAACCCTATACAAATTTTGATTTTTTATTGCAAAGTTTAAATAAGAATCACCCATAGAATATAATCTTTCCAATACTGTTCCATTTGTTTTATTTAAAGTAGGAATCAAGGCTTCTTCAAAAAGATTAAATCCATAAGCGATTACATTTTGTATTAAATCGTGTTTTGAAGAAAAGTGTCTATATATTGCACTTCTTGAAGTACCAAGTTTATCACCTAAAAACTTTAAGGTTAAAACCTCTATTCCTTCTTTTGAAATAGTCTCTAAAGATAGTTGCAACATCTCTTCTTTTAGATTTCCATGGTGATATTTTGATGATTTATTCAAACTAGTACTTCTTTTCATGAAGATATTATACCATAAGTTTTTTTTAAAATGTTGACAATGTTAACATAATATGTTAACATTGTTAACTTAATTCTAAAAGGACACTTATGAAGAATATATTAATAGTATTAGCTCATCCAAATGATAAATCATTAAACCACTACATTGCATCTCTTATAAAAGATGAGATGTCAAAAAAAAATGATGTAGAATTTATAGATTTATATAAATCAGAATATCAACAAGGATTTTATAGCTTAGAAGACAAACAGACAAAAGAGAAAACATATTATCAAGAAAAGATTTCTAAAGCTGATGAAATAATATTTGTATTTCCATATTGGTGGGGTTCAATTCCAGCTATATTAAAAAACTGGATAGATTGGAATTTTTCTACGAATTTCGCATATAAATATGAAAACTCTAGACCTGTTGGACTTCTAAAAAATAAAAAAGTTACAGTATTCACAACTACAGGTGCTCCAAAATTTTATTACGCAATAACAGGTGCAAATAGAAGACTTAAAAATATGTGGAAAGAGCAAATTATAAACTTTTGTGGTATGGAATTATTAAGTTTTAATATTTTTGAAGGGATTGATACAAAACTAAAAAATATAGATAAAATAAAAAATAATGTGATTAATATAATAAATAGATAATATTAAAGAACACTACAATTTTATAAACTAATATTTTATATATATTTAGTTTCATTTTTATTTGGTATAATGCACCCTTAATTTTAGTGAAGATGGAATATTATGCAAGATACAATCAAAATATATAACGCAAAAGAAAATAACTTAAAAAATATTAATTTAGAGATACCAAAAAATAAACTTGTTGTATTTACTGGACTTTCAGGGTCTGGTAAATCAACACTCGCTTTTGATACTTTATATGCAGAGGGGCAAAGAAGATATATAGAATCACTTTCAGCTTATGCTAGACAATTCTTAGACAAAGTAGGAAAACCTGATGTAGAAAGAATTGAAGGTTTAACACCTGCCATTGCAATTGATCAAAAAACTACTTCTAAAAATCCAAGGTCTACAGTTGGAACTATTACTGAAGTATATGACTACTTTAGACTTTTATATGCAAGAGTTGGTAATCAACACTGTCACAAATGTGGACAACCAATCTCTCAAATGAGTGCCTCTGATGTAATTGAACAAGTATTATCTTTGCCTGAAAATTCTAAAATTGTAATCTTAGCTCCATTAGTAAATAGAAAAAAAGGAACCTTTGCTGACTTACTTGAAAGTCTTAGAGGAAAAGGTTACGTAAGAGCCATGATTGATGGAGTTATGGTAAGGCTTGATGAAGATATTGAACTTTCAAAAACTCAAATGCATACAATAAAAGTTGTAATAGATAGAGTTGTTGTAAAAGATGAAAATAGAGATAGAATTGCACAAGATGTTGAAAAAGGTTTAAAAGAAAGCTTTGGAGAATTAGAAGTTGAAGTTATGAACAATCAAGAGGTTGGTTGTGAGAAACATATCCACTACTCTGAACATATGGCATGTTTTGATTGTAAAATCTCTTTTGAACCATTAGAGCCTTTATCTTTCTCTTTTAACTCACCTAAAGGTGCTTGTCCTTCATGTGATGGATTAGGAATAAGATATGCTTTAGATATGAAAAAAGTAGTAAATGAAGAGTTACCACTTGAAGATGGTGCCATTAAAATCATTTATGGTTTCAATAAAGGATATTATTTTAAAATGTTAATTGCCTACTGTGAGGCAGCTTCAATAGATATTACTATTCCTTTTAAAGAGTTACCAGCTCACCAACAAAAATCGGTTTTACATGGTGGTATAGAAGAAGCAAAATTTACTTGGAAAAAACATAGACTTACAAGAAAATGGGAAGGTGTTGTAAAAATTGCCTATGATATGATAAAAGATGAAAAAGATATGGCTGAGTTTATGACTGAAAAAATCTGTTCTGATTGTAATGGAAACAGATTAAAGCCCTCTTCTCAAAGTGTTTTTGTAGCACAAAAAACCATCTCAGATATTATCAATAAACCCATCGAAGAAGCCCATGCCTTTTTCCAAGATGAAAAAAACTTTGAATACTTTAATGAGCAAGAAAAGATGATTTCAGCTCCTATTTTAAAAGAGATTAAAGAAAGAATCTTCTTTTTAAATGATGTTGGTCTTGGATATATTACTTTAGGAAGAGATGCAAGAACAATTTCTGGTGGAGAAGCACAAAGAATCCGTGTAGCTTCACAAATTGGTTCAGGACTTACAGGGGTTATGTATGTATTAGATGAACCATCAATTGGATTACATGAAAGGGATACAAACAAACTTATTAAAACACTAAAAGCTTTACAAGAAAAAGGTAACAGTGTTATTGTTGTTGAACACGACAAAGAGACTATTGAAGCAGCAGATTTTGTAGTTGATATTGGACCAAAAGCTGGAAAATATGGTGGAGAGATTGTATTTGCTGGAACTTTAGATGAGATGCATAAAGCAAAAACACTGACAGCTAAATATGTAAATGGTGATAAAAAAATAGATTATGTTCACAACAGACCTCAAGAAGAGTTTATTGAGATTCAAAATGTAAATATAAACAATATCAAAAACCTTGATGTAAAAATTCCACTTAAAAACCTTGTTTCTATTACTGGTGTTTCAGGTAGTGGTAAATCATCACTTATTTTACAAACACTTTTACCTGTGGCAAAAGAGCTTTTAAACCATGCAAAAAGAGTTAAAAAAGTTGATGGTGTAAGTATTGAAGGTTTAGAAAAACTTGACAAAGTTATATATTTAGATCAAAGTCCTATTGGAAGAACTCCTAGAAGTAACCCTGCAACATATACAGGATTAATGGATGAGATTAGAACACTTTTTACAAAAACAAAAGAGGCACAACTAAGAGGTTATAAAATTGGTAGATTCTCTTTTAATGTAAAAGGTGGAAGATGTGAGAAGTGTCAAGGTGAAGGTGAAATAAAAATTGAGATGCACTTTTTACCAGATATTATGGTTAAATGTGATGATTGTCAAGGTACAAGATATAATGCCCAAACTCTTGAAATCCTATATAAAGGTAAAAACATCTCTGATGTACTTAATATGAGTGTAGATGAAGCTTTAGAATTCTTTACAAAAGTGCCTAAAATAAAAGCAAAACTTCAAACACTATCAGATGTAGGACTTGGATATATTACTTTAGGACAAAATGCAGTAACACTTTCAGGTGGTGAAGCCCAAAGAATAAAACTAAGTAAAGAGTTAAGTAAAAAAGACACAGGAAACACTTTATATGTTCTTGATGAGCCAACAACTGGTCTTCACTTTGCAGATGTTGATAGATTAACAAAAGTATTGCACCACTTAGTTGAAGTTGGAAACTCAGTACTTGTAATTGAACACAATCTTGATATTATTAAAAACTCAGATTGGGTTATAGATATAGGACCTGAAGGTGGAAGTAAAGGTGGTAAAATAGTTGATGAAGGTACACCTGAACAATTAGCTAAAAACTATAAAAAAAGTGCTTCATATACAGGTTACTATTTAGATAAAGAGATAAACAAAAATTGACAAAAATTGAAGAGTTTATTGAGGTTGTAAAACAAGGTAAATATGTCCAAGCCCATGAGATTTTAGAGGATGATTGGCGATTTTATAGAAAAAAAGGTTTAAAACCTGAAGAAAAAGCCATACAAGGATTAATAAATGGTGCTACAGCTTTAGCACTATTTTTTATAAAAAAAAGACCAACAAGTTATGAAAAAGTTTGGAAAGTATTTGAAAAATATGAGCATTATCTTAATATTGCCAATTTAGAAAACATAGAAAAATATATAGAAGCAAAAGAACTACTTCTGAAGATTAACTCTACAATAAAAAAGTAAAAACTTTATTCAGAAGTAGCTGCTTGAGCTTGTTCCTGTGCCAAATAATAAGCTTTTAATCTCATCATGTCATCTGTTGGATATTGGTTTTCAGCTTCTCCACGAACTGCTTTTACATAAAAATCTCTTGAAGCATCGTTAAAACCAAAATTCAGATTTGTTAATACAACTTCTTGATATTGCGAAACTTTAGCAGAAGAAACCTCATTTGTTTTAGATACTTCTGAAGAATCTGAAACTTCATCAATACCTTTTAAAAATGCATCTCTAGCTAATTGTTTTGCTTCGTTACCATTACTTAGTTTTGCAATCTCATTCGAAGGTTGTACTTGTTGAATTAACAACTCATTATTATCAGCATATTGATTAATTGTTGGTATTAATCCATATTCCATAATAACCTCCTTATAGGATTCTTAAAAATATTATACAAAATTTTTTAATATTTTGTCAAAAAAAAATTAATTTTTATATATTTTTTGCTATTATTAGCTATTAATTTTTAAAAAAGGAGTCTTATTGGAAGATAGTTCCCAGAGGTGCAGTTTATATAAAGAGGATAAAAAATGGAATTTTTAATATTTCTTTTTATCATTGTAATAGGCACATCGTTCTTATGTTCCGTTTTAGAATCTGTTATTCTATCAACAAACTATACTTATATATCTGTAATTGAAGAAAAAACACCAGCTACTGGTAAACTTCTTAAAGATTTAAAAACAGATATTGATAAATCGATAGCTTCAATACTTATTTTAAATACTATTGCCAACACTTTAGGTGCAACAGCAATTGGGGTTCAAGCTCAAAATGTATTTGAAGGCGATAAAACACTAGTAATGGTTATTTCAATTATATTAACATTTGCAATTTTATTTTTTGCAGAAATTATCCCAAAAACAATTGGAGCTGTATTTTGGAAAGAATTAGCACCAATCTCTGCAAGAATAATTAGAGTTTGTGTTTTCATTACTTACCCAATTATTTTAGTTACTCAATTTGTTACAAAAAAAATCAAAGGTAAAGATAGTAGTGAAACTTTATCAAGAGAGGAATTAATCCATACAACTCTACTTAGTGAAGAGGAAGGTGTTATTGGAGATTTAGAATCTGATATTATAGAAAATACTCTAACATTACATGAGATTAAAATAAAAGATATTTTAACTCCAAGATCTGTAATGTATGCAGTTGAAAAAAATACTACAATTAAAGATATTCTTGATGATAAAAGAACTTTTAAGTTTTCAAGAGTACCTGTTTATGAAGATACAATTGATAATATAATTGGTATTGTTTTAACAAAAAAACTTTTCAAACAAGCAGTTAGAGATAGTAGTGCAACACTTGAATCAATTATGAAACCAGTGTTTACTTTAAATGAAAATATTCCTGTAGGAAAAGCATTAAATAAATTTATCCAAAAGAAAGAACATATGTTTATTGTTCTTGATAATTATGACCAAACAGAAGGTATCATAACTTTAGAAGATTGTATTGAAACTCTTCTTGGATTAGAAATCATGGATGAATCTGATACAACAGCTGATATGAGAAGATTAGCACTAAATAAAATGAAAGCAAAAAGAAGAGAAAGAGGATTAAAACAAAGAGATTAATCTCTCTTTTCTCTACTTTTTACTCAACTTAAACTTATCACTTAACAAAAAAAAATTAATCAAAAAAATATTTTTTTATGTACAATTGTGTATTAAACTAAAGGACACATAAATGCTAAAAGATTATATTGATAAATTTAAAAGTACTACAATCTCTACACTTGATGAAAACACTGCTCCATTTACAAGTTATGCACCATTTATAAAAAATAAAAGTAAATACTATGTATATATAAGTTCAATGGCAAAACATTATCATAATTTAGAATTAAACCCCCTAGCCTCTTTATTTTTCATTGAAGATGAATCTTTATGTGATAATATTTTTGGAAGAAAGCGTGTTGTATTACAATGTAAGGTCAAAAAATTAAAAAGAGATAAAGAAAGATTTGAATCTCTAGCAAAACAGTTTGAAGATAAACATGGTTCAACTATGAAAATGTTAAAAACTATGAAAGATTTTTCTTTTTTTGAATTTTCTCCTTATTATGGAGAAGCTATATTTGGCTTTGGAGAAGCATATAATATTGGTGGTGAAAACTTTGATGAATTAATTCAAAGAGAGAATCAAAAAGGGCATAATAAATAAAAAGTAGAAGTTACTAAATAACTTCTACATCTTTTACTTCTACTCCAGATAGTTTTTCCATCCTTTTTTCAACAATATCTAAAAACTCTTTTCTATTTTTTTCATCCATATTACTCTCTAACATTTCTGTAATATATTTAATACCATTTGCATTTATCTTTTTTACACTTGCCAAATAATGTACAAAAGATATAATTTTTACATCATTAATTGAATACAATTTTTTTACTTCTTTTTTATAAGGTAGTAATCCTTTATCTTCATACATTTTTAGTGTTCTAGCTTTAGCAGTAAGTAGTTCTGCTATACTACTTAATGGTAAAACATCTTTATTGTTATCTAATAAAGCCAAGTCATTCCTTTTTTTTCGTAATTATAATAAATTTTTTATTAATTAAATGTATAAAATAGCTTAAACTAAGATTTTTATAAGAATTTTATGATATAAGTATACATCATTTACGTAAATTTTTCACTTTTAGGTGTTGAATTTATTCCTCTAACTTGATTTAAATTCTCAGTATAAAGGGTTTTAATAATAAATGCGTCTTTTATCATTAAATATTAACAAAGAAGTTTTAGATTATATTATTGAAAATGAACTATACATTTGTGATGATGTATCAGAAATTGATGATGCAATATATCATAGTGAAGTTAGATATTACAATATAATATTAGTAAAACACAACAACACTAAGTATCTTAAACAAATACTTAAATATGTTAATCCTCGACAAACAGCAGTAATTTTCTTAGTAGATGAAATAAGTAAGGAAGAAGAATTAGAACTACTAAAAAAAGGTGCGATTGATGTACTTAAGGGCTCTATACCAAATGATTTACTTCTTGCAAAGATGAAATCAATTCATAGAGAAAATTTTGAAAACCAATATATTTTCAAAGACAAGTATCTAATAAACAAAGAGGAAAGATCTATCTCTGATAATAAGAATAATAAACTTGTTATCAATGGAAAACCGTTTAGTATATTAGAATACTTAATAAAAAATAGACATAGATCTGCAATTTCAAAAGAAGAACTTCTAGATGTTTTATGGGATGATCCAGAATGGGTTGTTAGAAACGTTGTTGAAGTAAATATAAATATTATTAGAAAAGGTATTCAAAATACTTTTGAAGAAAATTTTATTAATACTGTTAGACACAGAGGCTATCAAATAGTATAAAGCAAAACTTTAGGTAAGATTTAAAATCTTACCTATAAATAATACTACAAATTCAAAACTTATAAATTTCCATATTTTCATAAACTAACTATAGCTACTACAAGCACGTACATTACACACATTTTTAACAAAAATATTACATTTTAATTACAACTACTTTAAGCTTTAGTAAAGTTTATTACGTTATATTTTCACACAACATATGTTAAACAATTACATATTCAGTGTAATTATTTAACATAAAAAATGAAAAAGGATTAATTTTGTCTGACAAAAAGATATATATTAGAAAACCGAAAAAAGAGTTTTCAAAAAAAATCTTTCAGCTAGTTAAGAGTTGTAGTAATTTGGATTTAAACTCCGAATACCTATATTTATTACAATCTACTCACTTCAAAGAGTGTTGTTCAATCGCACTTTGTGATGATAAAGTAGTAGGTTTTGTATCTGGATACAAAATTCCAAATAATGAAAATGCACTATTTATTTGGCAAGTTGCAATAGATGAAAACTTTAGAGGTTTAGGTTTAGCTAACAAACTAATTACTAATACTTTAAAAAGAAAAGTAAATAGTGATGTTAACTATATACATACTACAGTTTCACCTGATAACAAATCTTCTATTAGAATGTTTGAAAAACTTGCTAAAAAGTTAAATACACAAATGAAAAGTAAAAAGTTTTTCAAAAAAGAAGATTTCATTGATGCTCATGAAGAAGAAACTTTATATGAGATTGGGCCAATTAAAAAACAAAAGGAAAAATAATGAGAATATTTGAAAATTTAGAGTCTGAAGTAAGAGGATATATTAGAAGTTTCCCTACTATATTTGAGACTTCTAAAGGTGCTACATTAACAAATGAACAAGGTGAAGAGTATATAGACTTTTTTGCAGGAGCTGGTACTTTAAACTATGGACATAATAATGAACATATTCAAGAAGCATTAATAGATTATATTAAAAAAGATGGAGTTGTACATGGTTTAGATATGGCTACATCTGCTAAAAAAGATTTTCTTCAAACTTTTAATGACACCATTTTAGTACCAAGAAACTTAGATTATAAAATACAATTTACAGGACCAACAGGTACAAATGCAGTAGAGACTGCTCTTAAACTTGCAAGACTTGTAAAAGGACGAAGTAATGTTGTATCTTTTACAAATGGTTTTCATGGTCTAACTCAAGGGTCATCTTCTGTAACAGGAAATAATGACTACAGAGACGAAAGTTATATAAGTAGAACAAATGCTAGTTTTATGCCTTTTGATGGATATTTTGGAGATATGAATACTATGGCCTTCTTTAGAAAGTTCTTAGAAGATAGTAGTAGTGGTCTTGATATTCCTGCTGCTGTTATAGTTGAAACTATACAAGGTGAAGGTGGTATCAATGTAGCTTCAAAAGAGTGGCTTCAAGAGCTTGAATCAATTTGTAGAGAATATGATATTTTATTAATTATTGATGATATTCAAGTTGGAAATGGTAGAAGTGGTGAGTTTTTCTCATTTGAATTTGCAGGTATCAATCCAGATATTGTAACAATTTCAAAATCTATTGGAGGGGGACTTCCAATGGCTATTGTATTACTAAAATCTGATTTAGACCAATGGAAGCCAGGTGAACATACAGGTACATTTAGAGGTAACAATTTAGCTTTCGTTGCTGCAAAAGTTGCAATTGAGAAGTATTGGAACAATGATGATCTATCAAATGCAGTAAAATATAAAGAGAAAATCCTAAAAAGTAGACTTGAAGAGATTGCACAAAAATTCAAAGATGATTTAGAAGTTGAAGTAAGAGGTAGAGGATTAGCCTATGGTTTTGATATCAAAGGGGATAATTCAGTAGCTTCAGATATATCTCAATACTCATTTGAAGAAAAACTAATTGTTGAAACATGCGGAAGTGAAGATCAAATTGTAAAATTTTTACCTCCGCTAATTATTGATGAAGATACATTGGTTGAAGGTTTAAATAGATTTGAAACAGCAATTGAAAAATTACTAAAAGATAAAAAAGAAAAATTAACAGAGGAGTTTTAAAAGATGATAGTAAGAGATATAAAAGATATTATAGGTTCGCAAAAAGAAGTACATGCACATGAAGGTCAATGGAGTAGTAGAAGAATGCTTTTAAAAGATGATAATATGGGATTTTCTTTCCATGAAACTATAATAAAAGCAAATACTAAAACACATATTCACTACCAAAACCATTTAGAAGCTGTTTATTGTGTAGCTGGTAATGGGAAGATAGAAGATTTAAAAACTGGAAAAGTTCATGATATTTATGATGGTGTTATGTATGCACTAAATGAACATGATGACCATAATTTATATGGTGGAAGTGAAGATATGAGATTAATTTGTGTATTCAATCCTCCAATTAAAGGAACTGAGAACCATGATGAAAATGGAGTATACCCTTTAGAAGATTAGAATATGAAGTATATTTATATAGCTAATTATTTATTAACTACAAGAGAGGATAAATTTGAATTTATCAAATATATCCACTCTTTTAGAAGATTCAAAATTATCAATCAAAAAGTTGTTTTAAATGACAATTCACTTATATTGGAATTAAGTGATGACTCTTCAATTAAAATTGCAAAAAAAACATCTGAACTTTTTTTTAAAAATAGGAAAAAAATAGATGTTCATATAATAGATAAAATTGCAATAAATACTAAAGAGATGTATATATATAAAAATGACAAACTTTTTAAAAAAATCTACATATAAAACTTATAAAAGTTATAAATCAATCAAAAATAAAAACATTCAAAAAATAAAAAGGAAAAATAATGGATATTAAAGTTTGTAAATTTGGAGGTAGTTCAGTAAAAGACCCATCCCAGATTAAAAAAGTTTTTAATATTGTAAAAGATGATAAAAAAAGAAGAGTTGTTGTAGTATCAGCTCCAGGAAGAGATGAAACTTATGATGAAAAGATTACAGATCACCTTTTAAATCTAGCAACAAATGGTAACCATTTTTTTGAACAAAAAGTTCATATCAATCCTAAACAAAGTTATGATGTAATTATTAATAAATTTAAAAAACTTTGTGATGATTTAAAAATAGAAAAAACTAGTATATTGAAAGATTTAAAAGCTGATTTAGATAATAAAAATTTATCTGGAGTTAAAAAAGAAGCATTTTTCTTATCACGTGGGGAACACTATAATGCAAAAATAATTAATGAATATTTTAAAATTAGTGGATTAAACTCTAAACTAAAACTTCCAGAAGATTTTAAATTTATTTTAAATGAAAACTTCTGCGATGGAAGAATAGAGAGAGAATCATATAAAAATATTGAAAGTAGTTTCTCATTTAAAGAAGATGAAATATATATTGTCCCTGGTTTTTATGGAGTTACAAAAAACAATGAAATAGCTGTTATGAGTAGAGGTGGTTCTGACTTAACAGGTGGAGAGATAGCTTATGCATTAGATGCAGACTTATACGAAAACTGGACAGATACAAATGGTGTATATGAAGTTGACCCACGTATAATAAATGATGCAAATGTGATTCCTAGACTTACTTTCAAAGAGATTAGATTATTAAGTTCAAAAGGTTTTAATGTATTTCACTTTAATGCAATGTTAAACTGTAAAAAAAGTAAAATACCAATCAATATTAGAAATACAAACAATCCTTTAGATAAAGGTACTATGATTTTAAATGAAAGAGTACCTATGGAAGACCTTGTAGGTATCGCTAAGCTAGATAATATGGCTTCTATTCATATACAAAAAAATATGTTAGGCGATGAGATTGGATTTACAGCAGAGTTATTAAGAATATTTGAAGAGTATCATGTAAATACTTATCATTATCCTACAGATAAAGATGATATTGCTATTTTAGTTGACCAAGAAGACTTAAAAGGTAATATAAACAATCTAAGAAGACAAATTGAAAAAAGATTAAAAACAAATAGAATAACTGTAACATATAACTTATCTATAATTACTCTTGTGGGTATTGGATTAAAAGAGAATGCCTTTGCTCTTGTAGATGCAATTACTGCACTTAAAGATAACAATATTACATTTGAGATGTTTGATATGAGTCCTTCAAAAATATCTTTTCATATTGGTGTGTCACAAAATATTGCTGATGCAGCATTAAAAACACTTCATAAAAAGCTTATAAAAGGGAAATAAATTTAATTTAAGAAGAGATTATCTCTTCTTAAATCTATTTAGCAGCTTTTGCTTCTTTTATCCAAGAATTTACTTTATCTTGATTTTTTTCAATCCACATTTTAACGTGTCTATCAATATCTTTTTCTTTTTTCTGACCATTTGTCATAAGCATATTTTGACCACTTACATCATTTACGTCAAGTTTAACTATATCAAAAAGTTTTGAAATGTCTTTATATTTTTTTACACTTGCATTTGCAACAATTTTTTGTGAATTTACAGCAAAACCATAATCTGCACCATTTGACAATTTTGTAGATGACTGATTTGGGTTAGCTGAGTGTGTAACTTGTAAAAATACTACATCTTTACCAGGAATTAATTTCCCACTTACCCAATATGGAGTCCAAGTATAATATAAAATTGGTTTACCCGTTTTATAGTTTGCAATTGTATCAGCAATAAGAGCTGAATACTCACCTTGATTATGTTGAATTGTACCTCTTAAATCAAACGCGTCTAATTGATGCTCTATAACTTTTTCACATCCCCAACCTGCATTACAACCTGTTAAGTCTGCTTTTCCATCATTGTTAAGATCAAAAAGTTTTGCAATTTTTGGATCTTTTAAATCATTAATATATTTAATATTATATTTATCTGCAGTTTTTTTATCTATTAGATAACCTTGGGCACAACCTGAAATATATTCAGAAAATTTAGCAAATTTATCTTTTCCTAAAGCTTCAATTTTTCCATTATGTAGTGGATCCCAACCTGCTGCCATAAAATATACATCATCACTTTTTGCATTGTTTGCAATAGTTTGATATGCAATATCATAAGATACATCATTTGTAGTCTCTACTTCATACCCCATCTTTTCTAATAGTTGTACAACAATCTTCATTTGAAACGATTCTTCTGCAATTGAAGTTTTAACTGCAGTAATTTTTGTAGCAAATAGTGAAGTTGATACAAGTATCGATGCTAAAGCACCAATAATAAATTTTTTATTTAACATTATTATTTCTCCTTTTTTAATGTTTTATAAATTAATCCAACTGGTCCTTTTTCATACCATTTGTTTTTAATACTTTTTTCTTTTTGTCCCATAGCCTGAGTTAATCTATCTAAAATTACAGCTAAAAGAACAATACCTAAACCACCAACGGCTGCAAGACCAATATCAAGTCGTCCAATACCTCTTAGTACCATTTGACCTAAACCTCCAACAGCAATCATTGAGGCAATAACAACCATAGACAAAGCTAACATAAGAGTTTGATTTATACCCGCCATAATTGTAGGCATAGCAACAGGAATCTGAACCTTCCATAACATCTGTCTAGAACTAGCTCCAAAAGATCTAGAAGCTTCAATCAAATCTTCAGGAACTTGTCGAATTCCAAGGTTTGTAAGTCTAATCAATGGGGGTAAAGCAAAAATAATAGTTACAATAACCCCAGGAACATTTCCAATTCCAAATAACATTACAATTGGAATAAGATATACAAAGGCTGGTGTTGTCTGCATTGCATCTAATATTGGTCTAATTATTTTATCAGCTCTATCACTTTTTGCAGTCCAGATTCCAAGAGGTAATCCTATTATAATAGAAAAGAGAACTGCTGTAATTACTAAGGCTAATGTAATCATAGACTCTTCCCAAGCACCAATAAATCCTATAATTAGGAATGAAACAAAAGTTCCTACTGCTAATTTTTTTGTTGAAAATTGTAATGCCATCAAAACAAAAAATATAATTACTACATAAGGAGACAAATATAACAAGAAATCTTGAATAGATGTTAATACTATATCAATAGGTGCTTTTGCAGCTAAAAACAGATCTCTAAAATTTGTCACTAACCAATCAATACCATCATTTGTCCATTGGTCAAATGGAATAATTGAATCATCAAAGGGATGAAAAATATCAAAACTCTTTGAATCATCCACATCTGCAGGTGTTGTATTTGACCAATCTACAGATGATTCTTTATTTTCTTGTGCTGTAGAAGCATTTCCCCATGGATCACTACTCATGTTCTACTCCTTCATCAAATACTTTTAATAATCTACTTTTAGAGATTGTTCCTTTATATTTACCTTTTTCATCAATAACTGCTGTAGGATATACATGTTCAGCAATATCTGTAATAAACTCGGAAATTTGTAAGTTCTCATCAATTGGCTTTTCATCGATTATAGCATCATGAATAGTACCACCTAATTTTTTTTGCTCTTTTAAAGAATCTAAAGTTAACAATCCAATATATTTACCACTTTTTTCAACAAAATATGCATAATCATCATCAAAATCAGAAATATATTGTAAAGCAGTTTTTACACCTGTTCCTTCTTTATTTACAATTGTAGAACGAACTTTTTTAGCTATATGTGAAGCATTTAGAACAGATGTCACATCAACACCTTTAAAAAATGACTTAATATAATCATTAGCAGGATTATTGATAATATCCTCAGGTGTTCCTATTTGAGAAATCTCTCCATTTTGCATAATAGCTATTCTATCACCTATTCTAATAGCTTCGTCTAAATCATGGGAGATAAAAACAATAGTTCTTTTTGAATTACTTTGCAACTCTAAAAGTTCATCTTGCATTTCAGTTCTAATAAGAGGATCAAGTGCTGAAAAAGCTTCATCCATTAGCATAATATCTGGATTATTTGCTAAAGCTCTTGCAAGACCTACTCTTTGTTGCATACCTCCACTTAACTCATCAGGATAAGATAAGCCGTGATTTTTTAATCCCACTTGCTCCAATGCAGCTTGTGCAGCTTCATATCTACTCTCTTTATCAACCCCACTTAACTCTAAACCAAAAGATACATTATCTAGAATATTCATATGGGGCATCAATGCAAAAGATTGAAAAACCATAGATATCTTTTTTCGTCTAATATCTATAAGCTCTTTATCACTTAAATTTGTAACATCCGTTTCATCAATGTAAATTTTGCCAGAAGTTGGCTCTATAAGACGATTCAGTAACCTAACTAATGTTGACTTTCCTGAACCTGAAAGTCCCATTATAACAAAGATTTCACCTTCATATATTTCAAAACTAGCATCTTGAACACCAATAGTCATACCAGTTTTTTTAAAGATTTCATCTTTACTTTTTCCACTGTCTAGCATTTTTAAAGCTTTCTTGGGTTCATCACCAAAAACTTTAAAAACATTCTTAACAATTAATTTTTTATTTTTTTCAGAATTAATTTGCAACTCCATTTAAATTTTTTTACACTTAATATGTAATTTTGTATCAACTATTATGTACAAATTTAACTTAATAGAATATAAAAGAAAACTGTACAAATGTTGATAAACTGTATATTAAATGTATATTTTTGTATTGTTTTATACAGATAGTTATTAATTATTTAAGTTATGATTTATTTTATTGTAAGAGAGTAGAGAAGTTTTACTTATCTTCTTCTACTTTTTTTTCTAGGTCAGTTTGTGATAGTTCGTCAATTTTTTTATCAATTAAACTAAGAGTTCTTTCTTGTGTTTTATATGAAATTTCAGGTAATTCTCCACCCCACATTTTTTCAGCTTCTTCAAAACCAGTTACTACACCAGCTCTTGCTTCTTTTAAAGCTTCAAGATCATTTCCAGCTAATCCAATAACAAAAGAGCTAACTCTGTCAGAAGTTTCATTAATACTAAAAAATCCTTCATCTTCCACTAATTCTTTTGCTTCTTCTGGATTTAATTCAGTAATTGGTTTTCCTTCATATCCAATAGATGAAAGACTAAAACCATTTTCTAAATCTTTTCCTGATAAAAAATCATATATGTCACTATTGTTAATCATATTTAACAATGCACTTTGCGCATTTGTATTTGTTTGACTAAACTCTGCACTTTTTATATTTAAATATACTTTTAAACTCTCCATAGATATTGAAACTTGAACAGCAGAACTATGTATTTTGTTTTCAGCCATTGTTTTATTTTCATCTAAAACATTATTATTTTTAGATTTATCATTAGAAAATTCATTATTAATCAAATCACTAGCTTTGTAGGCATTGTAATAGTTTTCTGTATTTACCGTACTCATAGCAATTCCTTTCTAAATTTATTTACTAATTATATTAATACATTTCTTAATTTTATCTTAATTTTAATCTTTATTTAAGTTAAATACATTTTTTTTACATTTTTTAAATATTTTTAGCAAATTGTTATTATTTTTTTATATAATCATAAAAAATTAGGATTTTTATTATATGCAAAGATTTTTTATTTTATTTTTTGTATTTATTTATATCAATGCCAATGATACTATTGATTTAAATTTAGTTAAAATTGACTTAAGTGAAAGAATAGATACAAAATTTGAGCAAATAAATACAATAAAAAAATCACTTAAACACAAAAATAAATTGTTTATCAGTGAGTATCTTCTTAAAAAATATTATAAAAATCATGACTATAATCCTTTTTTTGTAGATTTATTTAGTATAAAACCTATAGCTTATACATTGATTGATTCAATTAAAAACGATCAAGTGTTAAAACCTCAATTAAATTCATACTTTGATATAACTAATATAAGCAGTTTAATAGATGAAACAGAACTAAATCCTACAAGTGAAAATCTAATAAAATTAGATAACAAACTAATATCTGTTTATCATAAATATATGTTACTTTTATCAAGAGGTGCAATTGATTGGGAAAAATTCCAAGCTGAACTTGAAAAGATTAAAGATGAAGAAGAGATTATATATTATTGGGAAAAATATTTTCCAAGAAAAAATATTAGAAAGCTATTATATGAAGCTGTTAAAAATGATGATATAAATGTGGCATTTTCTAAAGTTGACTATACATTTCCAAAAGCAAAAATTTTATCAAATAAAATATTACAACTTGAAAAACTGTTAAAAGATGGTGGTTATACAAAAATTCCAAATTTAAAAAGAACATTAAAAAAAGGAAACTATTATCCAGAGATTGCTCTTTTAAAAAAAAGATTACAAGAAGATGATTATATAAACATAAATTTTGACTGTAAAAATGAAGAAAATCTTGAGGTAGTAAAAATTGATAAAAACACTTCATCTATTAATTTAACTTCTGATTTAAATGATGATTGTGAAAAGCTTTTTGATGAAACACTTTATCTAAATATAAAAAAATTCCAAAAACATAATGGTTTAGAGTCAGATGGAATTATTGGTAAAAAAACTATCAATGCACTAAACAAACCTATACAAGAACAAATTAATACTATGAGAATGAATCTTGAAAGAATGAGATGGATGCCAAGAGATCTTGGAGAAAAATATATAATTGTAAATATCGCAGACTTTAGTATGAAAATGTACTCAGATAATAATAAAATTTTGGAAATGGAAGTAATTGTAGGAGATAAAAAACATCCTACTCCTGTTTTTAGCCATAGATTGTCAGAAATAATCTTAAATCCATATTGGAGAATACCTCAAAGTATAGTGCAAAAAGAGATTATCCCAAATCTAGTACAAAACCCTAATTATCTCCAAGAAGAAGATATAAATATACATGAAAACTGGGATCATGATTCAACTATTTATGAAAATTCTGGAATAGATTGGAGCATTTTCTTAAATAATGAAATTATGGCAGATGACGAATATGCACCAATGAGATTTATACAAATCCCTGGAGATAAAAATCCCCTCGGAAGAATTAAATTTTTATTTCCAAATAGATACTCTGTATATCTACATGACACACCATATAAAAACCTTTTTAATGAAACAAATAGAGCCTTTTCCCATGGTTGCATTAGATTATCAAAACCAAAAGAGCTATTAAAAGCAATTGCCGAAGAAGAAACAAAAATAGATTTAAATAAATCAGAAGAGATATTAAAAGAAAAAGATAGAGTTGATATTGAATTAGATAAAAAAATACCCGTGCATATTGTATATTTAACCTCATGGATTGATGATAATGGGATAATTCAATTTAGAAATGATATATATAATTTAGATAAAATACAAGAAAGAATTCTATATAATCAAGAAATTTATTAAGGTTTTAATACTTCTATTTTTTCTTTAATAGCAGAGACTTGATTTTTATTTAAATAGTATTTTTCCTCTTTTAAATATTTCATAAACCTAACTTCTGCATTTGTAAAGCCATCAAGCTCTTTTTCTTTTATAGATATCTCTTTTTTAGTAAGTCTAACACGTCTTAGTTTTCCATTTTGATTTTTAACATAATAAACAATATCAAACTCTTTTGAATTTATTTTCTCAATTGTAATAAAAATACTTTCTATATAATCACTATATGAAGGTACAAGAGATAAAAATTCATCAACATCCATAAAACCTATATAAAGTTTAGTATAAATATCAAAATATAAAGATAGCTTTTTATTTTTGAAAAAATTTATATTAATAAAGTTTTGATTTTTTACTCTGCATCTTTTCAAAATCCATTCTAAAGTTTGAAAATAGATAAACTTTGAATGTTCTATTGTATAAGCTTCAATATATTTTTTATCTTTATACTTAGTTACAAAACCATTTTTCTTTCTATTAAAAACTAACTTTTTTAATAATTCATCATCTTCTAAATCTTTTGTAATCCAAATAGTACAAAAAGATGGAAATCTTTTTAAACCTACAGTACCTTCTGTCAGAACTATAAGGGCTCTAATATGGATGTTTGGAAAAAGCACTTTTAAAAGTGCATACTTCTTATCTAATCTTTTATTTAAACTTACTGTTTTTTTGGATGTACTCATCTCAACAAAATATAAAGCATCTTCGGTAAAAAATAGAGCATCAAACTCACTAATATCTTTATAATTTGATTTGTAAACAATTTGTAAACTTCTATCTATCATCAAACCTGTTTTATAAAATTTATCAATTTTATTTTGGTGTGGTCCTTTTAGTACAAATTGAGTAATTGAGTCATTTTTTGAGGCATAATCTAATAAAAATTCATAAATAATATTTTCATAAACTTCACCCTTGAAACTGTTATATGCAGCCATATTTTCTACTGATATATCGTGTGTTCCAGATTTTAAAAGTGGTTTTATATTTTTTGATGAATACTTATAGAAAAAAAGATTCTCTTCAATATTTGATATGTCTAAATTTTTTATTTCGTCTGTTATTTTTAAATGTTGCAATTTGTTAAAACTTTCTTCTTTACATCCCTAGTTTACTGATTATATCTAAAGTATTGCTATTTGTAAAGTATAATTTAAACAAATAAAAATATAATGTATATTAAAGGAATCTATAGTCAAAAATGAAACATTATATTATATTAATCATATCTCTAACGTTTTTTTTAGGTTGTAGTGTAAAAAATACACAAACAAATATATCTAATATAAATATAACAAAAACAAAAATTGATATGCTTACTTCAGAAATTAACTCCTTAAATGAGTATATAGATAAAGAAGAAGCCCGTAGTCTTGCTTTTGATACGGTAACTTATTCAAAATATTTAGCTCAAAAATATGAAGTTGTTAAGCCTGCACTTTTTCATAATTTACTTATTAATTTAAAAATAAAAGACAGAGGTTTATGTTACCACTATGCAAATGATTTATTAAAATATTTAAATACAAAAAAATATAAAAGTTTTAAACTAATCAAAATCGTTTCTAGTCCAGGGGAATACTTTGAACATACAAGTCTTGCAGTAACAACACATAGAAACAAATTTGATGAAAGTATTGTTTTAGATGCTTGGAGAGATTCGGGAGAACTTTACTTTTCAAAAATTAAAGATGATAAAAAATATGATTGGGAGCTTCGATAATGAAAAAAAATATACTAATTACAGGTTGTAGTTCAGGTTTAGGTTTAGCCTTAACTCAATACTATCTTGATAATGATTTTGCGGTTTATGGTATTAGTAGAAATAAACCAAATATAGATAATAAAAACTTTATTTTCAAAGAATTTGATTTATCAAAATTAGATTCTATTGGTACTAAACTTACACCATTTATAGATGAAATTGGTGAAATTGAAATTGTATATCTAAATGCTGGAATATTAGGTGATATAAAAGAGATGAAACATCAAGCAGTAGATGATATAAAAAAGGCTTTGGATATTAATGTATTTGCAAATAAAGAACTTCTTGATATCTTATCACAACAAAAAGTGAGTAATATAATTGCTATCTCATCTGGGGCAGCTAAAAATGGTTCTAAAGGTTGGGGAGCATATTCTTTATCAAAAGCAACACTAAATATGCTAATAAACCTATATTCTAAAGAGATGTTAGAAACAAAAATTTTAGCAGTTGCTCCAGGTGTTATTGAAACACCTATGACTGATGTAATAAGATTTGATGTGGATGATTCTATTTTTACATCAGCAAAAATATTAAAAAGTGGAGAGATTCAACAACCTCTTGATGCGGCTATGAGATTAGATAATGTAGTAAAAAGAGCCAATGAGTTTGAAAGTGGCTCTTTTATTGATGTTAGAAATATATAAAAGCTAGGCTTTTATATATTCTCTTTTTTGATTTTTTTGATATTAAAAATCATTAGAATTGATACAATTAATGCTATTATAAAAAATCCTGCAAATACATATAATGTTTGAGCATAACTTCCTGTCATATCTTTTACAATAGAGATAATTAAAGGTCCAACAAGTCCAGCTGCAGCCCAAGCTGTTAAAATATATCCATGAATAGCACCTAACTCTTTTGTTCCAAAAATATCACCAATATATGCAGGGATTGAAGCAAATCCTCCCCCATAACAAGTCATAATAAAATATAAAACAAACTGAAATAATACAATCTCAGTAATTGAAGGTAACATATAAAAAGCTACAATTTGTGTTGCAAAAAAGATTACATAAACAGCAGGTCTAGTTATAATATCAGAAATAGATGCCCAAAGAATTCTTCCTGCACCATTAAATATTCCCATAAGTCCAACAGCTGCAGCTGCAGCAATAGCTGAAATACCAACAACCTCTTGTAAAAGTGGAGATGCTACACCAATAATTGCGATACCACAAGTGATATTAATAAATAACATAATCCAAAGTCCATAAAATCTTGGTGTTTTTATAGCTTCTTTTAGACTTAAATTAGCTAAATCTTCTTTTATTTTCTTTTTACCCTCTTCTACTTTTTTCTTAAACTTTTTAGGCATATAACCCTCTTCTGGTTTTTGAAGATATAAAGCAGATAAAAACATTACTACAAAATAGATAATACCTAAGATAAAAAAGGTACTTGCAATCCCAACTTTTTCGATTAGGATTTTGATTGTAGGTCCCCAAATTGCAGATGCAAAACCAAATCCCATAATAGCCAAACCAGTAGCCATACCTCTTTTATCAGGAAACCATCTAACAAGTGTTGATACAGGAGAAATATATCCTATTCCTAATCCACAACCACCTAATACTCCATAAAAAAAGTATAAAAGAAGTTTTGATTCCATCATTATTGCAAGACCTGAACCAATTGTTCCTAAACCAAAAAGTGAAGCAGCTATTAAAGCAGCAACTCTTGGTCCATTTTTTTCAACAAATTTCCCCATAAGTGCAGCAGATAATCCTAAAAAGAATATTGCAATACTAAAAGAGATAGTTACATCAGTTAAACTCCAAGATAATTGTTCTTGAATAGGTTTAACATATACACTCCATGCATAAACAGAACCAATACAAATATGTACACCAACAGCAGCTAAAGCCATCAACCAACGATTTTTCTCAATCATCTACAATCCTACAATATAAATTAATTCGCGATTTTATTAAATTTTAATAATAATCAGCTAAAAAAGAAAATTTAAAAATTATACTCAAGATTATTTAGAGTATTTTTTTAAAAACAATTCTTTATCTTCTTTAAAAAGCATTACACAATTTTTACAAATACATGCTTTCATCCTAAACTCAGTGGGTATTAACTCTCTTAACTCAAGGGGAACCTTAATATGATTACACCAGCAGTCATTATTTGGGATATGAGCTTCACATTTATTTTCTTCTTTACAAAAAGGACAAACTCTTGAATCAACCATTATTTTCCTTTTTAAATATCAAATTTTTTAAACTCTTTTCATCATCATTTGAAGGGAAATTTTCCAGATTATCTAATCTTTTTACAAATTTAAAATCCAAAGCATTTTCTTCAAATATATTTTTTATAAAAGTTGTATCAAGTTCAGGAGCATTTAAACAAGATAATACAACACAATCATCACTTGCTAACTCATTTAACCTTCTAATTATCTTCTCATAATCTTTAGTTGCAGCAAAACTTCCTTTTTGAAAAGAAGGTGGGTCAATTATTATCACATCATATGGTGCAAATTTTTTTATTTTGCTCCATGATTTTAAAATATTAAAAGGTAAAAACTTTACTTTTTTTGTATCCAAATTATTTAGATGATGGTTTTCTCTTCCTGTTGATAAAGCACCTTTTGCCATATCAACATTTACAACTTGTTTTGCACCACCAGCAAGAGCATATACAGAAAAAGCACAAGTATAAGAAAAAAGATTTAATACATTTTTATCTTTTGATATCTCTTTTATATACTCTCTACCTATTTTCATATCAGGGAAAAGCCCTAAATTTCTATTATCAAAATTGATGCTAAACTTTAAACCATTTTCATAAATATAGTTTTTTTCTTCTAATTTCCCTTGTAATATTTCATGGGGTTGTTTATCTAAATAGCGTTTTTGGATTACTAAAGTTTTGAAATTGTATGCTTTAAATATATTATTAAAAAGTTCAATTAGCTCTTTTTCATCTTCATACTCTTTATAAAAACATATAAGAAGAATAGTGTCGATACTATCTACAGTAAGTGATTCATAAAAGTTATAAAAGTTCCCTCTTCCATGAAAAACTCTTTTAAACTCTTTTGTTTTATATTCTAAATTTTTTTCTATTATTTGATTTAATTTTTCTATTTTATTCAAAATTGTACATCTCTACTTTTAAAACTTCATATTCTACTGTTTCATTGTTGATTTCAAACTCAAACTCATCACCAACTTTTTTCCCAAGCAATACTCTACCAAGGGGTGAAATATTTGATATAAAATTGTTTGAAGGATTTGTTTCAAAAGTACCAACAATAATATACTCTTTTGTTTGTTCTGTATCTAAATTTTCTAGAATAACTTTTGAACCAAAATTAACTTTATCATGGGGGATTTTTGTAGTTTCTATTACTTTTGTATTATTGATAATTTTTTCTAAAAATCTAAGTCTTTTATCAATATTTCGAATCTGTTCTTTAGCTGAGATATATTCTGCATTTTCACTTCTGTCACCATGTTGTGCAGCTATCTCTTTCTCTTTTACCCAATAAGGTTTTTCAATTTGGGCAAGATTTTTAAACTCTTTAACAAAGTTTTTATATCCATATTCTGTAATTAAACTATTTTCCATAGTGGAATTATAGTTTAATTACTGCTAGTTTAATATTAAACTATTAAACTGCTCCCATAAGTTGTTTAGAACTTTCTCCTACAAAAGTTAACATCTCTTCATAAGTTTTTGATTCCTCTTCTATATCACTAGAAGATAATTCATCATATACAGCTTCGATTTTTTCTTCTTGTTTTTTAAGTGCTTTCATATCACTTTTATCTAAATCAGCTAAATCTAATAGCTCATTCCATACAGAACTCTCATCAAGTGGAATTGCAGTGAATTTTACACCTTCATACTCAAAAGTACCCGCTTTTTCTAAGTCAGTAACATATAATAAATATAAACCACCAGCTACGAAGAAACCTTTGTATTTTTCCATCATTGGAGCTAATGCATGAAAGCTTTCTAATTCAGCAGCAAAAAATTTGATTGTTTCACCCTCAGTTATCATAATAACTTGCTTCGCTTGAATTTTTGGAGGTAATTTTCTATCTGGAGAGATTTGTTTACCAGGTTCAATAATTAAAGCCCCTCTATATCCATAAGTACCATCACTTAAATCACCTTGAAAAGAAGGTTGCCACGCTAATTCATTCTCTTTAATAAACTCAATAGGAGTTGCCATTTTATTTCCTTGTAAATAATATTACTTTTGAGAATGCAAGAACTGTTCCCTAATTCATAAATCTTTCGTACTCTTTTGGATAAGGCTCTGTTAATAAATCTCCAGCTTTCATAGGTGTAAATATTTCATCATATCTTTTATATTTAGTTTCATCTAATCTTCTAAAAATATGTGTTCTATTTAGTTTAGATGGCTTATCTAACCCAGCAGATGCAAGTATCTCAATAAAACTTTCAACTGTCAACTCATGAAAATTTGCTACCCTTTGTTTTTTATCTTCTACAACTAAACCTCTAGTTAATCTTTTATCTTGTGTTGCTACACCTGTTGGGCAAGTATTTTTGTTGCATTGTAGGGATTGAATACACCCTAAAGACAACATCATACCCCTAGCACTTGCACATAAATCTGCCCCAAGAGCTAAAGCTTTTGTTATATCCATACCATTTAGAACTTTTCCAGAAGCAACTACTTTTATATCATCTTTTAATCCAAAACCAACTAAACAATCAATAACAAAAACCAAAGCTTCTCTTAATGGCATACCTACAGAATTTGTATATTCTAAAGGAGCAGCACCAGTACCACCCTCACCTCCATCAACAGTGATAAAATCAGGTTTAATATCCAAACTCACCATTGCTTTACAAATATCTATAAACTCCTCTTTTCTTCCAACACTTAATTTAAAGCCAACTGGTTTTCCACCACTTAAATCCCTTAGTTTTTTGATAAATTTTATTAACCCCTCAGGTGTAGAAAAACTTGTATGTGTAGGAGGAGAATCAACTCTTGTATGTGCCTGAACACCTCTATCTTCTGCAATTTCTGGTGTATTTTTATTAGCTGGAAGTATACCTCCATGTCCAGGTTTTGCACCTTGTGAAAGTTTTAGCTCTATCATTTTTACATTTTCATTATTTGCTTTTTGGGTAAATTTTTCTTCATGGAAGTTTCCATTTTCATCTCTACATCCAAAATATCCAGTACCTATTTGCCAGATTAAATCACAGTTTGTAGTAAGATGATAACGACTTAATCCACCCTCACCTGTATTTAAAGCAAAATCACCTATTTTTGCTCCATGCCCTAAAGCTAATACTGCATTTGCACTCAAAGCACCAAAACTCATAGCAGATATATTTAGAAGTGAAGAGGCATAAGGTTTTTTACAATCTTTTGAACCAATCATTACCCTTGGATTTTGCTCTAAAGTCGAAGCTTTTATAGCTTTTAATGAGTGGCCTATCCATTCGTATCCTGGTTCATAAACATCTAATTTTGTACCAAAAGGGATTGTACTTTGGACACGTTTTGATCTTCTGTAAACTACACCTCTTTGTTGTCTGTTTATAGGAACACCATCAATGTCTGATTCGATAAAATATTGCCTAATAGGTGGTCTTAATTCTTCTAAAACCCATCTCATACGACCTAAAACTGGAAAGTTTCTCCACAAAGAGTGCTTTGTTTGTTTTAAATCATAGAATCCTAATACAACCAAGAATAAAAAGATTAAAGCTAACCATAAAAAGTATAAATTTAGTATTGATAAAATAGAAACAATAACTGCTCCTATTATGATGAAGTCTTTAAAAAATTTAGGCATAAATTATCTCACTTTTTATTTTATTATATAATTTATACCTTTTTTGGAAGTTAAACCTTTTTGTATTTGTGTGTTAGTCTAACAAAATCGTAAAAATCACTTAACATCAAGTAACGTATTTGTATATCTTCAAATTTTTTATGAACTATTTCAATTCCTTCATTATAAAGTCTAACATCCTCAACAAACTCATGGGGATATTCTAGTTTTTCCTCTTTTATTGTAGGAAAACACTCCATAAATTGAGCAAATAGTTTATTTACTGTTTCCTCTTGCTCTTTAGTTGGAGATTTTAAAAACCCTTTTAAAGTCTCAAACTCTTCACAAATCTCTACTAAACACTTGTGCATGAATCACTGCTTTGACAAGTACCAATCTCTTTTTTAGTATCTAACTCTTGATTTAAGGCACTGTTTAATTTAGGAATGTCAAAACCACATATTTTTGTATCATCAACTTGGATAAGTGGTCTTTTTATAAGAATTGGTTCTTTTATCATAAGTTCTACTAACTCATCTTTTGAATACTTTTCTATATTTATCTCGCCACTTTTAACTTGCGGGGCAAATTGATTTATTATCTGATTTTTTTCTAAGCCCTCAAAAAAACTATTCAGTGTAGTAGTATCCCAGTTTGTTGAAAGCATCGATTTTACTTCAAACTCAATGCCATTTGCCATTAATAGCTCTTTTTGTTTTTTATTACCTGCACATCCGGGTTTTTCATAAAATGTAATACTCTTTTTTACATAAAACATTTTTGCTCCTTAATCCATATAGGGTATATCTAAATTTGCATCTCTATCACTAGCTGTAAAATCAAAACTTGTCTCAACGATAAGTTTAACAAGAGATTTTTCTATAACTTTTACTTGTAACTTATGATAATTGTTGTTTGAGATATTGTTCTCTATCTCCATTTTATAATATCCTAAAATAATAGGATGAATTTTTTCTTGATTTTTTAATAATTCATCTAAAAAAAGTTTTAATTTAGAGATATCATATTCATCTATTTTTTTTAGTTTTCTAACCAAATTTCTAACAAATTGTTTTGGCTGGTAACCTTCACTCATATCTAATAACTTCGACGCTGCATAAAGGTCTGCATCTTGTGCTGAATAATTATATAGATACCTAAAATGGTCACAAACTAAATTTACATATTTTGGATAATGTTTCAAAACAAAAACCAACTCTTTTAAGTCTCCATCAATCAATACTTGAAAAAGTGTAGCTGTTCTTTTCTCTATTTTATCCCAATGGTTTCCATCCTCTTTAAAATCACCAAGAAACCTATCGTATACGTTTAAATCATAATTTTCTTCCATAAAATTGTATATGCAATAATCATACCTTTTATTGATAGTGGTATAGAAATTGTATATAATACCCTTTCGAATTATAAAAAGGTTAATTATGCTATCAAAATATTCATTTGGAACTTACAGAACAACATATCAAAATCCCCTACATAAAGAAGCTCTAGCATTTGCACTTGACAATGGTATCACACATATTGATACCTCTTCAAACTATATGCATGGTGAAGCAGAGATTTTAATAGGACAAATGTTAGAAAATAGAAATAGAGAAGATTTTACAATTGTTACTAAAGGTGGTTACATACAAGGTGAACTTTTAAAACAAGCTCAAAATGGATATGAGATTGATGAGTTGGTTAAATACGACCAAGATTGTTATCACTCAATCTCTCAATCGTTTATAGACCAAGAGATTCACAATAGTTTAAAAAGACTAAAAACAGACTATATTGATGTTTATTTACTTCACAATCCAGAGTATTACCTGATGAAAGAGATTAAAGCAGGTATGAGTGAAGAGCAGATTTTACACCATCACAAAATCATGCAAGTAAGAATCAAAAATGCTTTTGCCCTACTTGAACAAAGAGTAAAAGATGGGAAAATAAAAGCTTATGGTATCAGTTCAAACTCATTTTCAAAAAAAAGAAGTGATATTCACTTTTTAGAATATAAACATCTAATTGGTTACGCAAAAGAGTTAGCAGGAGAAAACCATAACTTTAAAGTAATACAACTTCCTATGAATATGTTTGAACACGATGGAATCAATGCAGCCAAATGGGCACACGAAAATGGTCTAGAAGTTCATGTAAACAGACCCCTAAATGCTATTTATAAAGATGATATGATAAGACTTGCAAGTTATAGTGAGTGTATCAATTATGACACTCTTTTAAGTCAAGTAAGAGAGATACCAAATGATGCTTTCCAAGAAGCTTTAGAACAACTTCTAGGTATAGAAAATGAATACAGATGGGCAGGAGATGTGGATGATATAGTTGAGTATCAAGTTATCCCGTATATTGTAAATACAATCCAACTAGACCCTATATATTTCCAACTAGTTGATAACTTTTTAGATGGTTATAAAAACAATGTAAAATCAAAAATCTCTAAAAAAGTTAGTGAAGAGTTAGAGATAAAAGAGCCTATAGATTTATATGCTTTAAAATACTTAGAAGAGCAAGAGTTTGTTACAAGAATACTTGTGGGTATGAGGGATAAGAGGTATGTTCAAAAGGTGTTGGCTTATAATGGTGTAGAGGTGAAGAAAAAATAGATTTTTTATTTTTTATTTGTTGATTTAAAAAGGTTTTTGAGTATAAAGAATTAATTAAAATGCAAAAAGATACAACTTTATTTAAAGATATTCTATTTTTTGATGTTTTTGAATAAATATAGCTAAATATACTCTTACTATAATAAATAATAAATAATTGGATTTAAGTACTTTATTTATATAATATACATTCAATAAATAGTTATGATAATAATCGTGCAGTTATTTGAGAAACACAAAATAAGAATTTTATTAATTTACAATATGATCAGTATAATTTTGTTATTGATTATATCTCGAGGGAGATCTATTATTTACGCAAGTGGCCCGGCAGGGTTGGTAGAAGGCTTAATTAAAATACTCGTCGTAATATTTGCATTTTTTCTATTGATATGAAGTTTGACATTAAGCATACTTACTTACTCTTCTATTGCTTAATGGAATAATGAGTTTTGACGCTTGTAATAATAATTACAGGTATTGCCGAAATTGGACAATTTATATTCAATAATTTGGTCTCAGCTGCATGTACCAATTTAACATTAATTGATATAAGTCAAGAAAGAAGCAGAATATATGAAACCTAACAAATCAAAGGAGATCAATCAAAAACTCGCGGGCGGCTTTTTGATTGCTCATTTTAAATGTTATCTTAATTTTAGAAAACTAAATTTTACAAAATTTGATATATATTAGAGGGACTTTATGCAAAAAGATATGCTTAATTTTTTAAATAATGAATTTTATAAAACAATGATTAAAAATAGAGGTGTAAGAGGTTTTCCTTTTTCAATTAAAAGTTTTTTTGCAATACTTGGCTCAGTATTTTTATTTTCTATAGTATTAAATAACATTTCTGAATTTTGTTTAGAATACGAGACAAGAAAAGCTCCTTTCTATATACTTTTATCTTTATTTATATTGTCAGGTGTGTATTTATTGATTAAAAGTTTTATTCCAATATACTTTTATTTTATAAGTAAATCATGGATTAAAATTATTGCAAATATTAATGATATTTACATTTCAGAGGTGAGGTTTGTTTATTCAATAATGAACGGTTATAATGTTTGGCATCCAAAAATTAATTATAGTTTTAAAGTTAATGGAACTATCTATAAAGGGAATAGATTATCCTTTGAAAATGAAAAGTTTGAATATAAATTAGATCCTAACAGTAGTTCTAGATATCATAAGCCTAATTTTGATTTTGGGAATTGGGTCGAAACAAAAAAAGTTGAAATTTATTACAATCCTAAAAACCCTAATCAATCAGTTATTTACAGAAAATTGAATGTGTTTAGTTTTATTGTTTATTCATTTATAGCTATTTTATTTTTATTAGTTTTTAGTACAATTTTTTTAAAATTTATCTATTATTGCTATATAGTTTAGAAAAAGGATTTAAGTGATAATAAACTACACTCCACTGGGATTTAATTTTCACTCACATTTCAAATCAGTGAAGCCAGTAAAATTACCCTGCACTAACTTATGGGCTCATTTCAAACGTTAGTCTATAAAAAGAGAAAAAATGGCAATAAAAATATTTTACTTAATTATTCTGTATTCATTGTTTTCATTTATTATTTATTATATTACAGATTTTAGATTGAGAGAAAACTTTAATCATATTGTATTAATTATTGAAATTTTTATAGTTTTTCTTTTTTCTATATTTTTATGGATCAATATAAAGAATAGAAATATTAAGTATATGATAGATTCAGTCAGCTCATTTTTTGGATATGCTGGTGTGATTATGATATTTTTTGGATTATTGCATTTTTCACTCATCTATCCTACGGCTTTTTTGATGCATAAACTAATTGAGCAACCTTTTAAAGAAAAGTTTGTAGTGGTAAATAAGAATATAGGTGCTTATCAATCTCCATGCACTTTCAAAATTGAATTAAAAAATAAAGACATATCAACAATAGCTTGTGTATCACAAGGAGCCTATAAAAAAATCAAATTGAAAGACCAAGCTATAGTTGAAGGTTATAAGTCATTCTTTGGTTCTATTGTTAACAAAGTAAAAATTGACCATAAAACTAACAAAACAGTGGAGCCAATAAATTAAACTTTTATAATAATCGTCAGTTTCACACCAGTTTAAATAAAATGATACTAAAAAATACAATGAGTCATTATATCAAGTAATTTTTTACTTTTAACATACATTATTTATATTAAAGTGCTAAGTATCAATATAAAATAAACTCTTTTAAAAATATAATAAATAACTATATTTAAGTACTTTATTTATATAATATATATTCAATTAATAGTTATACGGAGAGGAAAATATGAATAGAAAATCAATACTTTTACTTTTAATTTTTGCAATATCAGTTTTTGGTCAAAACTTAAAAGATGAAAATTTAATGCAAGGGATACCGAAAGGTTTTAAACTTGGATTTAAAGATTATAATAAGAAAACTCATATTAGTTTAATTGAGTTTATTCCTAAAGGTGAAACTGTACAAAATTGGTCACAAATGATTACAACTAATATTTATCATAGAAATATTAACTTATCAGCAAAAGAGTATATTCAATATATGAATTCTTCATGGAAGAAAAGTTGTCAAGACAACTATACAAAATTTTTACCAGATGGGAAAGAAAATGGTTATGAATATGCACTATTTATGGCATATTGTAAAAAAAATAAAATGACAAATAAAGAAGAATTTACATATTTCAAAGCTATTAAAGGAAATGATAGTTTTTATGTTGTACAAAAAGCTTTTTCATACAGTCCTACAAAAGAAGAAGTTATTGCATCGATGAAATATCTACAAAATGTATTCATATGTGATACAAGACTGGATAATTGTCCGAAAGTAGTTAAGTAGTATAACAAAACCTTGTAAAGAAAAAACAAAAGTATACTGCGGATAATTTAAACTTTTTAGAACAAAAAGCTAAAATGAAAACTGAAACAATCAAGTGGACTTGTAACCTTGTTTTTAAAGTCCAACGTTATGTATAAGAAATAGAATATGAACAAAAAAATTTCAGAATTTATACCTTTTACAATGTCTTTTCTAAGTGGAGTGATATTCTTTAATTGGAAAAGTGAGTGGATTGATAATATACAAGTCAATTTTATATTGATGGCATTAACTGTTATTATATTTTTGACATTAAGTATAATCTATGGAAACTTTCATATCAAAAAACACGGTAAGAATATTGTTATATGGCTAGGAGTTACTTTATCAAGTTTACTTGCCTTAATACAGGTATTTATTTTATTTATGGGAAGTATGGTACGGTATCTTCTAAAAGATACGAAGAGATTAATCAAAAAAGTGTCAGATACTATTTTACATAACATCATATAATTTTTACTATCTTATTAGAAAAACATAATATAATTTTAAATATTATTTATATATAATATATTAGATAATTAATAGTTACATAAAGGAGACATAAGTAATGGAAGAATATGAATATGCAGGTTTTTGGGTAAGGGTTGCAGCATCAATAATTGATACAATTATATTAGCAATGTTAACACTACCAATAACTATGATGATTTATGGTGATTCAATGTGGGAAAATGAATCTTTTATAATGGGACCAGCAGATTTTTTAATAAACTATGTTTTGCCAGCTCTTGCTGTAATATTATTTTGGCTTTATAAATCTGCAACTCCAGGGAAAATGATTCTTAAATTAAAAGTTCTTAATTCAGAAGATGGACAAGCATTATCTGTTGGACAAGCCATTGTGAGATACTTAGGTTATTTTATAGCAATGATTCCACTTTTTATAGGAATTATTTGGGTAGGCTTTGATAAAAGAAAACAAGGTTGGCATGACAAATTAGCAAAAACAGTTGTTGTAAGAAACAAAAAAATAATGTAATATATAAAGTACAGAAAAAGGTTTTTGAGAAATAAATATATTTTAAAATGCCTACACTCTCTTTGAGAAAAAGCAACCAGACACGTTATTGAAGTTAAAGTTCTCTACACATTTGTAATTCTTTTTTGCCTTCAAAACTCTGTGGGTTGCTTTTTATTTTACTTTTTCCAATAAATAAGTAACTAGAAAAATCTTATTTTGGAGAATATCAAATAGTTTTGATGTTTTTTAATAAATATACCAAAATAACCTCTTACTACAATATATAATAAATAAGTGGATTTAAGTATTTCATTTATATAATGTACATTCAATAAATAGTTAGACATCGTGTTGAAAATAGCAATTTTAAAAAGGAAAATAAATAATATGAAAGATTTTTATAGTACACGATATTTTCCAAAAGATATGCATACTGCATTAGGGTTTGATTCTATTCAAGGATATCTTGAAATGGCACATTGGTATCATAAAGGATATGTTAAATTTGCAGATAATCATAAAAATAAAGATGAACATTGGAGTATATTATTTATTTTAAATCAACTTGAAGATGAAGGTTATATAAAAACAGAATAGATTGAATACAAAAATGAGGATAAAGAAGATTATTTGGAGTTAAAACAAATTTCTTTAACAACTTCTGGACATAAACTTTTGGATGAATTAAGAGAAAAAAGTAAACGAGGTCAATTAAAAAAAAGAGTTACAAATATAATTTGGACAATAACAACTGCAATTATTACTACATTGATAGTTTTAAAGATAAAAGGTGTCTAACAAATCATTGGAAAGAAAAACGAGAGTATACTTGCGATTTTAAACTAATATTTTGTAAACTAAATTTAAAAGTAGGATTGAAGAATCAAGTGTAAAATGCTGAAATTACAAACTTTTAAGTGTTGATTAAACAGACATAAAAGATTAAAGGTTCAAATCATTTTGCCTACTTGTTCCTCAAGTTAACCATTATAGATAAGGAGAAATCAGTGCCATTAACCTCTCAAAGAACAATTGGTACAGACTAAAAAGAAATTGAGTTGCAACTTACCTAATGAATATCACAATGCAATAAAATCAAAAAAGTGTCAGACTCTATTTTCATAAATAAAATAATTAGGAGTAAAATAAATAATGGCATTATTAAAAGATGAATTAGAAATTTCAAAAATAATAGATATACTTAAAATAAATTTAACTTTACCTTCATATCAAAGACCATATAGTTGGAGTATAAACTCTTGTAATACTTTATTTTTTGATATATATGAAGCATTTAATAGTGGTATTGATGAATATCGTATTGGGACTATTATTTTACATAAAGAAAATTCTGGAAAATATAATATTGTTGATGGGCAACAAAGGCTTACTACATTATCAATTCTTCTTTATTCGTTAGGAAATATAAATCAAAAACTTTTAAAAGAAAAATATAGCAAACTTTCAAATAATGCAATTATTCTAAATTATAGAATTCTATCAAAACGAATCAAGGAAATAGATGAAAGAAAAATCAAAAAATTTAAAGAATATCTTTTAAAGAAATGTACCATAGTAAAGATAGTCACAAATACAGAACAAGAAGCATTTCAATTTTTTGATTCACAAAATTCACGAGGAAAAGAACTTGCTCCTCATGATTTACTAAAATCTTACCATCTAAGAGAAATGAAAAATGAAAATGAAGAAGAAAAAATTAAAATTATTAATTGTTGGGAAAATATTAAACAAGAATATTTATATGATTTATTTAAAAACTATCTGTATCCATTAATAAATTGGTATAAAAGAAAAGATGGTCTTGGTTATTCTTCAAGTAAAATTAATTATTTTAAAGGGATAAAAGGGGCAAATAATTATAATTATTCTATATATCACAAAGCTAGCAATTTATATATAGAACAAATCAATTCAAATGGAGTAAATGAATTAATTTCATCAAATTGCATTAATCAATTTCAATTAACACAACCCTTAATTGCAGGAAGAAGATTTTTTAATTATTCACTTCATTATGGAAAATTATTAGAGAAAATACAGGAGCAAATCAATCATTTACATGAAAAAAGTACAATTCCAAGTAAACGCTCAGGTGACATCTATATTAAACAGTTATACGAATGCTCTTTATTATTCTATGCCGATAGATTTGGGCTTGAAAATTTAAGCTCTTACGTAATGCATTTACTTTATTCATGGTGTTATTCATTACGATTAACGATGAATGCTGTATATCAGCAAACAATTAATAAATATGCAAAGGGCCAACATGATAGAGTAAATTTGGGGATTGATATGTTTACAAAAATAAATGAAATGTCAGACCCAGAAGAATTGAAAATGATTTTACTTACAAAGCCTGATATTCATAAAAATAATAAAAGTAAGTACAAAGCAATATATGAATTTATCTTTGACTGGAATGGATGGAAAAAATGACAGATGATTTAATTATAATTCCTGTCTCTGATATTTTTGTTAACAATAACTATATTATACCGATTTATCAGCGTAATTATGCATGGCTTGAAGTACAAATTGAGCAGTTGATTGAGGATATTGAAAGCTCTATTTATAATAATGACAAAAGCTATTTCTTAGGAAATTTGATTGTTAACCAAGCAAATAATAATTTATATCAAGTGATTGATGGTCAACAACGATTAACTACACTGTATCTTCTTCAAAAATATTTAGGCCTTGAATTTCCAAAAGAATCTTTACGATTTGAAGCACGTGAAAACTCAAATCGTACTCTTTCTTCAATCGGATCTGAAATTAATTATTTAAGTGAAGAATTATTAACACAAGAAATTTTAACTGGATTTAAAATAATTGAAAATTATTTTAAAAATCAGACAATTAATAAAGATAATTTTCTTCAGAAATTAAAACAAGTATTTCTCATTCTAGTACAAGTTCCACAAAATATTGATCTAAATCATTACTTCGAAATTATGAATACTCGTGGAGAACAATTAGAATTACATGAAATAGCTAAAGCTAAATTATTAGATGCACTTAAAAATAAAGATGATCAGACAATTGCATCAATGATTTGGGAAAAATGTTCAGATATAAATTCCTATGTACAAATGAATTTTGACATTAAAGTACGTAAAAAAATATTTACTGAAGATTGGAGTAGTATTCATAAATCAATCTCTGATTTTGATTCATTAAAAAATAGAATTTCAATAGATGATACATCAATGGATAAAAAATTATTACATGATATTCTAAAGGAAAATAAAATAATAGATAATTCTTCCATAAATTTTGAATATGAAAATGAGCACTTTGAGTCAACTATTTCATTTCCTAACTTTTTATTGCAAGTAAATGCAGTTATCGAAAAATCAATTGAAGATGAAACTAGTCTTGATGATAAATTTTTTCTTAAAAAACTATCATGGGCGTGGGAAACACCTACTAAAGCAAAAGAATTCATATTTAAATTATTAGAATGTCGGGTTTTATTTGATAAATATATATTAAAACGTGAATTTGCTAGAGACTATAAAGAAACAGGAAAATGGTCATTACAACGTTTAGAGAAATATCATGATAATAAAAAAAATAGTGATAAACCTAAATATGTTGGAACTTTAGTAAATGAAGTAATTGATAATAAAAGACTAAGAACCCTTCAATCTTGCTTACGAATAACTTATACATCACCGAAAACTATGCATTGGATTACATTAGTTTTATCAAATTTATTAAAAAAAGAAGATACTAACATAACAATCTTATTAGAAAATTATTGTAAAAAGAAAGTTAAAAATTCTAATTATCAAAATAGTAGTGGTTTTGGAGTAAAACGAATTGTATTTACTTATCTAGATTATTTAATTTATCGAGATGGCTATTCTTTGTATAACAAAAAAATTGTAGTATCCCTACAAGATGATTGGCAATTTCAATTTAGAAGTTCTATTGAGCATTTTCATCCTCAAAATCCGACAGAGATAAGATATTGGGAACAAGATGATCTAAACAGTTTTGGTAATTTAGCCTTAATAACAGTTTGGGGGAATTCGAAGTTTTCTAATTTACCACCTGTTGGTAAAATTAATTCTTATCCCAGTATTATTAATCAAAGTCCAAAACTAATAATTATGGAAGAAATGACAAAATTTGATGATGAAGGATGGACAGAAGATAAGGCAAAAAAACATAAAAACGAAATGTTCACTATCCTCGATAATGAAATTAATAAAAGTTATAAGAATATAAGTTAGTAAAAATATGATAATTAATTGAACACACTACTATATAATCAACAGTTTAAGTGAGATTCTTTACCTCACTTAAAGTTTTAAAATCATCTACCCTAACTTCCCCACTAACTTCTCCAACCCCTTCTTCTGCAAAATATGCAACCCACAATCCTCTATCCACTCCATAGCTTTCTCTTGATAATAATCCAATATTATCTTATGAACAGATTCTTTTATACCTATAATCTTTTCCAAATACTCTTTTAACTCACTATGGTCAAATTCTTCAAAACTTTGAAGTTTGAAATATAAAGCTTCTAATAAACTATCGTCTATAAACTCTTTTGCTTTTTCTAAAAACTTTGTTGCTTCTATTTCATCTGCAACTATGTCATTCCACTTTCTTCCTGTTTTTAACTGATCTATTGCCACAGGTAAAAATACTGGAACTAAATCTAATACTTTGTTTAATTCAGTAAAATCATCATCAACTAAACTTCTAAAAAGCATCCTTGTTCTGTTTCTTATTTTTACTCTTAGATTATCGTTTTGGATTACATCATTATGTAGTAGTTGAAATCTTTTTAGTGCTGGTAGTTTGGAGTGATTGAAAGCCATGATTGATACTAGGGGTTCTTTGTCGGCTATTTGTTCCTCCCTTGAGCCATTTGGTCTACAAAATGCCCAATAGAGTCTTGCTTCCATATCTTCGTGATTTAAATATTTTTCATCACCTAAGCTTTCAAAATCCTCTTCATCTTTTAGTAGTTCGACCTCATCTTTATAGGTCAAATTGAATAACTCTTCCAAATCTTTCAAACCTCGTAATATTTTTCTTTTCGCTTACAACAAAAAGTGTTGTACAAACTAAAGCTTCAGTTATGTCAAACTCACCATCAGTTAAAACCATCAAAAGATTATCACTTTTTATATCACTTGACTTTTTTAAGTATCTAAGAACCTCATCGAAGTCTGTTCCCCCATCACTTTTAGGAATAAACAAATCATCTTCAATCAAAGGATTAAAAGAATCAAAGTTTATAATATGCTCCTCTTTTACCTTTAAATCAAAAGGAAGTACAGTTACTTTGTACTCATAAAAACCATCACATACGTCTTTTACTACACCTAAGAACTTTTTGTATTCATCAAGTGTTACACTAGAACTACTATCAAGGGCAATATAAACCTCTATAAGCTCATCACTTTTTTTACTTCCTGGAAGATAAAGCCCACTATGAATAAACCTTTTATTTGGCCTTTCATAAGTAGTTGTTTTTTCAAATAATGATGAGATAAGATACTCTTTTAACATATCTTGTAAAGATATCTCAGGCTTGATTAGAGTATCTATCTCTATTTGCATCCCAATATATTCTCTTGAAGTCTTTTTAGCTATTGATAAAGCTTGGATTATGATACCATCAAGTTTTTCTCTCTCACCTTCGTTGGTTTTCTCATCATTAACCTCTTCTATATCCATTTTTGATTCATCATAGATATGTGCTTTTAAATCCCCTTTTTCATTTGGGGTTGTTTTTATCTCTTGCTCTTTTTTCTCTTCACTGCTTGAGTCTTCGTTTTCCTCTTCTTGATTCTCTTTATATAAAATCTCATAAACCTCTTCAACACACTTGTCTTTTAAATCTAAATCTAATACTTCATCAACAGGCATATTACCTACATTTGAGAAAGTTGACATAATAAGATTTACAACCAAATCACAAGCTTGATTCCAAAGCTTTTTCTCTCTAGTTTTTTGTCTATATGGGTGTTTTAAAACTATATGCAATAAAGCATGAGCATAAAGGTAAGTTATCTCTTCACTTGAATATCTTTCAAGCTTTTTTAAATCAATATGTATCTCACTACCATTTGTTTGGAAAGCAGAGTTTTTATTCTCTTGGTATATTGTAGGTATAGATAGTGCTAATACTGATAAAAAGGGATGGTTAAACAAAAAATTAATTCTAATTTTTTGAAAAACCTCATCATATGATGTACTCACCATATTGCTCCATCCAAGCATCAAATGCTTCTAGTTCAGCTATATCCTCATCTTTTACAATAAGGTCTTTTATAAGCATCACATTAAACTCAACTGGCAGGTGTTTTACATACTCAAAAAGATTTACTGCCTGATGGCTCTCTTTGTACTTCTCTATAATAGCTGCACATAGGGCATATAATGCACTTGGCTCTTCAGGGACTGCTTCACTTTGCCCTTCAAGGATTGCATCGATATTTGGTAGAGTTTTATATACTTTTACAAAAGAGATAAACTCTATTCCAGCTCCATATCCAACTGTACCATAGATTATTGGGTGAAGTTGATTTATCTCTTCATTTTTCTGGATTATATTTGAAAGCATATTCCAAGCTCTAGGTGTACAAAAAGCAGGATTTGTTTCAGTTGAACCTGGAACTTCTGAGCTTAATAAATCTGGTCTAAATCCTAAAAATCCAATTACAAATGGATGAATCTCATTTTTAATAGCCCAAACTTTAAAGTCATCATATTTTGCTTCAAGTACAATATGAACCATTCTATTGATAAGTGGACTAGGAAGTTTAAATACAATCCCTTTATCATCTATTTTATTTCCAGCACAAATTATTCTCCAACCTTTAGGAAGTGTGTACTCTCCTATTTTTCTATCAAGTACTAGTTGATAAATAGCAGCTTGTACTGATAGTGGAGCTGAGTTTAACTCATCTAAAAACAATATCCCTTTTGAGTCTTCATCATTTGGTAAGAAAATTGGTGGCATCCATTTTGTTTGCTCATTGCTAATAGTTGGTATCCCTCTTAAATCAACTGCATCAAGTTGAGAAAGTCTTACATCTATGAGTTCCAAGTCACTCTTTTGGGCGATATCATTTACAATATATGATTTTCCAATACCTGGGCTTCCATGGATAAAGCAAGGGATATCTGCTTCTAGTAGTGCCTGTAATTGTTTATATAATTCTGAAGTTCCAATTGCTGGTGTAATCATTTATCTTCCTATGAAAGTTTGGCGTTTTTTAATAGTTTGTTTAACTCTTCATTAAACTTTGAAACCAAATCTAATACTTTTGATTTATCTTCATTGTTTAATTTAAATTTAGAGTCGATTGTCTCAAATGTTTTTAAATTTGACGTAAAAATATTTTGCATCAAGTCTTGTTTGATTTTATCTTCTAACAAGCCCATTTATCACCTTTTTTTAAATATGCAGTTAAATCACTGTCCATACTTAAAAGATGTAAATCAAACCAGTCTCCTATTTTTTCATTGAAATATGCTTTTAACATCTTTTTACCAAAAATTGTGTTTGCATTTTTAATAAAATAATCCATCTCTGCAAGAACTTTTCTATGTTCATCTTTGTGTTCCCTAGCTCTTGGATAATTGTATTTATCCATTAAGTCTTCTTCTATTTTAAAATGGATTTTACTGTGTACTAAAAGCGAAATAAGTTTTTGTATATAACTATTTGTGTCTGTTTTATCTACACTATTATAAATATCCAAAAACTCTTTATGTAAAGTATCTATCTCCTCATGATTCAATAGATGTTTACTCTCCTCAAATGATTTCATCACATTCTCCTTCGTTGAAGGAGTTTATGCAATTTTTATTCCATGATTTTATTTTTTAGAATAGTATAAGGCCCCTAAAGTAAGTAAGAAGTATATAAATAAAATAAAAAACATCTGTTTTATCTCATTTAAAAATTCATAATATAAAATAAAGCCTGTGCCTAAAGTCAAAACAAAAATAGCAATACTTAGTAAAACAGTTGAAGAGTTTGTCTCTTTTCTAATCTTAAAATTTGAAAGGGTAATTATCAAAGAGACTACTAGAAAAGTTATACTTCCAAACTCTAAAAGTAGTTGTAAGGTACCACTTAAAATAAGACAAAATGCCAATATAGCCATAGTCCATATTGCTTTAGTTGGTATTTTATTTCCATCTCTTTTAGCTAAGAATTTCGGCATCAAACCATCATGGGCAATAATAGACATCTGTCTTGAAGCACCAAACACTGTACCACTAATAGCACTACTTGTTGCTAATAAAGCACCAATAATTACTAAGTCATTTCCCCAATGCCCTAATACTTTATTTGCACCTGAAGCCAAAGCATACTCTTTATTTGCAATGATGTCATCAAAAGATATAGCTAAAATAGCACCAATAGCTATAACCACATATATTAAAATAGCTAAACCAATAGCACTATATATTGCTCTAGGAATATTTTTTTGAGGATTTTCCATCTCTTCTACTGCATTAATAATCAACTCAAAACCTTCATAAGCTACAAAAGTTATAGATGAAACAATTAAAATTGCATAAAGTGTTACCTCTGTATTATCCTCAATTAGTTTTGGTATGGTTGTTTGGCTGTTATTTATTAAAACAAAAGAGATAACCACTAAGATTACCAATTTAGTATAAACCATAATATCTTCTAATTTTCCCATACCTTTTACACTCCAAATATTAATAAGTGTAAAAACAAGTAGTATTGCCCCTGCAACTAATTTTCTTATAAAACCTTCATCACTAAAATCAAAACCACTAATTGCATAAGAGGAAAAAGTATAAGAATAAAGTGATAAAGTACTTACATAGCCAAATACAACCCACCATCCAATCAAAGCAGCGATAAATCTTGAATTTGAAAAAGTTTTTTTTACAAAACTATATGCAGCCCCTTCATCTTTGTAGTAAAGTCCAAGTTTTATATATGAATATGCTGCTAAAGCTGCAATACACCCACCTATAATAATTGCAATTGGAGTATAAACTCCAATCATAGAAACAGAAATTCCAAGTATCGTAAATATACCACCGCCAACCATTCCACCTAAGGCTATTGCGATTAATTCTAACAATCCTAAACTTTTATCTCGGGGTCTATGTATAGTGTGTTTCATAAAAATCCAATTAGTAATATAATAAAATGCAATTATATTCAGTTTATATAAATAAAGAATAAAGGAAGAATTTGAAATTTGATAAATTATACAAAGGAAAATTGATAAAAAGATATAAAAGGTTTCTTGCTGATATTATACTTGAAAATGGTGAAGAGATAACAGCGCATGTTCCAAATAGTGGAGCTATGACAAGCTGTATAGAACCAAACTGTGATGTATGGGTTACTTTTCATGATAATCCAAAAAGAAAATTAAAATACACTTTAGAGCTAACAAAGATGGGTGAAAATCTAATTTGCACTAATACGGGTGTTGCAAATAAACTAGGAATAGAAGCCATTGAAGATGGAACTATAAAAGAGCTTCAAGGATATAGTTCTTTAAAACCTGAACAAAAATATGGCCAAAACAGTAGAATAGATATACTTCTAGAAAATGATGATAAAAAATGTTTTGTGGAGATAAAAAGCGTTAGTCTTAGAATTGATGAGATGTTAGCTTTCCCTGATGCGGTGACTTCAAGGGGAGAAAAACATTTAAATGAACTTTGCCAGATGGTAAATCAAGGACATAGAGCTGTGATGTTATATATTATTCAAAGAACTGATGATTTACCTTTTAGAATAGCAAATGAAATTGATAAAAAATATGCCCAAACTTTTAAAGATGTTTTATCAAAAGGTGTAGAAGTTTTAGTATATCAATCAAGCATATCTTTAGAAGAGATAAAAATAAATAAACAGTGCAAAATAGAATTATAAGTTTTACTTAACTTATTTTTTAAAATTATAATAAGTTTTAATAATATATAATTGCTAAAAAATTATAAAGGCAAGTTATATTATGAATAAATTTGACAAGTTTAGAAACTTTTGCAGAAAGTTTAGAGTTATTTTAGGGATTGTGTTAATTGGTATAGGAATTTATACAGGAATTTATTGGTTTTATTTAGGAATTATTCCATTAATAGCAGGACTTACTAACTTCTGTCCTACTTGTATGATTACTAAAAAATGTACTCCTAAACATTTACAACATAGTTAATTAGGAACTATTCTATATATATTTCCACTATCTGTGGAGATATATATAAGTCCATCGGGAGATTCTATTACATCTCTTATTCTTTCATCTAAATCATTTAGTAATCTTTCCTCTCTTAGTACATTAAAATTATTATCTAAGATTATCCTATTTAAGTGGGTTAGTTTTAAAGCACCAATAAAAATATCTCCTTTAAAAGCTGGAAACTTATTTCCATTGTAAACTATTAAAGAGCTTGGAGCAATTGATGGATCATAATACTTTATAGGTTGCATCATTCCATCTTTGTGAGTACCTTCCCCTACTGATAAAGGGTTCCAATACTCTTTTCCATAAGATATAGTAGGCCAGCCGTAATTTTGACCTTTGTATATAACATTTATTTCATCTCCACCTCTAGGACCATGTTCACTACTAAAAATAGTTTTTCTGTGTCTATCATAAAATATACCTTGGGGATTTCTATGTCCATAAGAATATATTTCAGGTAACTTTTCATATTGATTTATAAAAGGATTATCTTTAGGAATTGTACCATCAATATTTAATCTTATAATTGTTCCTGCATGATTACTTAAATCTTGAGCATTTGGTCTATAACCTCTTTCTCCAACACTAAAAAAAAGATGTCCCTCTTCATCAAAAGTTATTCTACTTCCAAAGTGTCTTGATGTGCCAGAATTAGATTTAGTTACTAATATATCTTTCCATTCATATAAATCATTGTATCTGTATTTTGCCTTTGCAAGTGCTGTTACAATATCATTTCCATACTCTTTTACATAAGTGAAAAATATTGTTTGATCACTTTTAAAGTTTGGAGATACTGCTACATCTAGAAGTCCTCCTTGTCCTCTATTCACTACATAAGGAGTATTTTTAAAATATTTTGTTACTCTACTTTTTAAGTTATAGGTTGCAATATTTCCATTTTTCATTGCGAAAATAATCTCATCCTTTGAAATAAAATCCAATGCCCAAATTACATCATTTTCACTAATTACTCTTTCAAGTTTTAAATTCATATTTTCACTAGAGAATCGCAAGATTGTTTGAGAACATAAAAATATAGGAAATAAAATAGCTATAAAATATTTTTTCATAAAATACTCCTTTTTATTATTATTCTATTATATTTTAATATCCTTATATTTATAATAAAAAATAGTATTAATCTTCTAACATTTTATATTGTATTTATCAACTATTTCTATAATATCTTTACCTAATTGATTTAATTTTTCAAAAGAGAGTCTATCTTTTGTACCTGATATTCCTACCGCACCAACTAAAATATTTTCATGGTTAAAAATTGGTACTCCAACACAACGCATATTATCTTGATATTCGCTATTGTCTATAGAATATCCATTTATTAAAACTTCATCTATAGTTTTTTTAAAAGACTTTAAATCAGTTATAGTATTGTTTGTATAAGGTTCTAATTTTAAATTGTCTAAACTATAATTTCCAAAAGCTAAAATAGATTTACCTAAAGCATTTGTATGTAAAGGAGCTTGTAAACCTACACTGTTTCTAGTTTTGATTTCTCTATTTGAATAATCTATTTGGTTTAGATATAAAAGTTTATTATTATCAATTATTCCAAGATATGAACACTCTTTAGTTTCTTCATATATCTCTTCTAACAAAGGTTTAGTTTTTTGAATAAGTAGTTCTATTCTAGTTTTTTTAGATTCGATATTTTCTAAATTTTTTGGAAGAATTTCATTGCTATTATCTAAATAAAGTATATACTCTTCATCTTTTAAAGTTTGAAGTATCCTTGACATAGTACTTTTATTTATTGATAATCTATCACATAAAAGTGTGGCTGATATTGGTTTTCCATAATTTACAATCTCTTTATAAACCTGTAAACCTTTTGATAGTGATTTTAACTGTTGAGACATAAAAATCCTTGATGCAAAACTAAATGTTTAGTTTTGCACAAGTTTTATAAAAGTTCATTAAATTTTGCAAGCCATTCTGGGTGAGCTGGCCAAGCTGCTGCTGTAACTAGATTTCCATCTACATAAGCAGATTCAAATCCAATATCGACCCACGCTCCACCATTTCTATCTACTTCTGGTGCACAAGCAGGATAACAAGAACAAGTTTTATCCTTGATTACATCAGCTGCAGCTAAAACTTGAATTCCATGGCAGATTGATGCAATTGGTTTATCTTTATCATTAAAATCTTTTACAATATCTAAAACTCTTTGATTTAATCTAATATATTCAGGTGCTCTACCACCAGGTATTACAAGTGCAGCGTATGTTGTTTCATCTATTTCATCAAATGTAGCATTTAAAGTAAAATTGTGACCTGGCTTCTCTGTATATGTTTGATCACCTTCAAAATCATGAATTGCAGTTTTAATTTGATCTCCAGCTTTTTTATCAGGACAAATTACATCAACTTGATACCCTAACATTTTTAAACATTGGAAAGGAACCATAAGTTCATAATCTTCAACAAAATCACCGGCAATAATTAATATTTTTTTTGACATATTCACTCCTTGATTATTTATAAAAATATTATATCAATCGCTTTTAATAATGAATTTATCACAACTACTAATTAATTATTGTTTCACTATATGAAACTAGACTTTTCTATTCATCCAATTTTCAATCTCTTTTGCCAATATATCAGCTTTTTCTAAAGGTATCATATGACTAGTACCCTCTAAAGGTTTTAACACTACATTTTTTAAACTGCTATCAATCTTTTCCATTGATTTTAGATTTAATAATCTATCTTTTTTGCTAAAAATAAAATTTATAGGAATATTCATTTCTAACAACTCTTTATATATATCTTCTCTTTGAAATGTAGTACTTAGTTGAAGTTTATACTCTTCAATACTAAAACTATTAAACATTTTCTTAATAAGATTGATTAAATACTTATCTTCTTGATTTTGCTCTTCTAATAATAGTTTTACTTTTTTTGTGGAAAGATTTATTGAAGAGAAATTATCCATTTGTTTTAAAAAAATCTCTCTTTTTCTTGTTTCTGTTTTACTTAATGAACTTGGTGTTCCTGCTACTAAAAATACTCTATTGATTTTCTCTTTTCTTTTAATAGTATAATATGAAGAAAGGTATGCGCCCAACGAAAAACCTAAAAGATTTATTTTTTCATCTTTTATAAATTTATCCAAATGATTTACCGCATCATCAAAATCTTTTGTTAAGGGTATGGGAAGATATATAAATTCATATTTATCTTTTAAAATTTGAACAATCTTTTCCCATAATAATTCATTATTCATAAGTCCTGGAAGTAAGTATATTTTCTCTTTTTTCATATATTTTATGGTTTATAATAATAAATCTTTATAAAAGACACTTACTCATGAGACATCCAATCTTTTATATGAATGCTCAACTCTTTTGAAAACTCCAAAGGTATATTATGACTAGTTCCCTCTCTTGATATAACTTTTAAATTATTCTCTTTTTGTAAAATTTCATTTATTGAAGTATGATTTAAAAGTCTATCTTCAGTACTGTAGTATAAGCTAATAGGAATATTCAATTTAACTAAATCATCAAATAAATCTTCCCTTTTTAAAGTGCTTGCTAATTGAGGAACAAAAGCTTTGTTACCTAAATCATTGAACATTGAAGAAACTATATGAATTAATTCTTCGTCATCTTTTATTTCTAATAATTCTTTTGCCTTTTCCAAATTTAAAGGTGAAAAGTTATCCTCTCTTGCTTCTTGTAGCTTTTTTTCTCTTCTAGCTATATCTTTTTCTTCAGTTGAACTAGGTGTTGAACTAACTAAAAACAATCTTTTGATTTTATCTGGATTTTTCAAAGTATAATAACTAGCAATATACCCACCTAAAGAAAATCCTAAAATATTAACCTTTTTATTGCCAATCTCTTTATCTAGGTGCTCAACAATCTCATCAAAATCTTCACTTAATGGGATGGGAAAATGTATCAGTTCATATTCATCTTCTAAATGTGGAATTAATCTACTCCACAATCTTTTGTCGGTCATAAGACCTGGTATTAAATATATTATCTCTTTCATTCTCTACAACTTGATTATTTTTTGAGCAGTTATTATACATAAAAGACCTATGAATAGACTTATTTAATAAATGTATGATTATTTTTTTATTCTCAAAACTATTTTTGATTAAACTAAAATAGATAAAATTTCATAAAAATATTTTATAGGATTTTTATGAGTACTACAATCTTTTCTAAAGATGAATTCAAAAACTATATTTTGATTATAATTGGCTCAATTACATTAGCATTTTCAGTTGTAGGATTTTTTTCACCCAATCAACTAATTACAGGTGGTACAGCGGGGCTTGCACTTTTACTTCACTACATTACACCTTTGTCAATTGGTTCTTTGATTCTTTTAATCAACTTCCCTTTACTAATGATTGGTGGAAAATTTTTAGGTAAATCTTTTGCTATCAGAACAATAGTTACACTTATCTTTATCTCTTTGTTTATTGACCTTTTTGACAAAGTATTTGAGATACAGCCTTTTATAATAGATACACCTTTAGGTTCTATTTTTGGAGGTATTCTTGTAGGTATTGGTTTATCTCTTGTTATAAAAGGAGATTCAAGTGCAGGTGGTTCTACTATTATTGCTAGACTTATTGCTGCTAAAACAGAAATCAAAGCAGGAACTGTAATTCTTACTATTGATTCAATCATAATCTTTTCATCACTTGTAATTTTTGAAGATAGAACAAAAGTTTTATGGAGTGTAATTAGTATTTATGTAACCTCTAAAATAATTGATACAATCTTAACGGGTAGACTAAATAAAAAAGTTGTATATCTAGTAACAAATAAAACAGAAGAGTTAAAAATAAGAATAAGAGAAGAATTAGGACCAAAAGGAACAATCATAAAAGGGGATGGTCTTTTTGAAGGTGAAAACAAAAAGATGATTCTTATAGTTGTAGAAGTTGGAAAACTTCAAGTTCTAAGAAAGATGGTAAAAGAAACTGATCCCGAAGGGTTTTTAATCATCACTGAAGCAACAGAGATGTTAGGAAGAGGACATTAGTCCCCTTCCTAAACTGTAATAAATCCTTGTAGATATCCAATAGCTTTTCCTGAGATAAAAACTCTATCATCTTTTACTTCACATTTTAAAATACCTGTTCTTTTTGAAGCTTGAAGTGCAATTAAACTGTTTTTTCCTAATTTTTCAGCCCAAAAAGGTGCAAGCCCTGCATGAATAGAACCTGTAACTGGATCTTCAATTCCACCATTTGCTGGCCAAAAATATCTTGAAACAAAATCATAATCACTACAATTTGATGGTGCAGTTACCACTACATCTAAAGGTGCAAGTTTTTTCAAAAGTTCACTATTATATGAGACTTCCAAAACTTCATCTTCTTTTTCATAAATTGCAAAATATGCTTGTGAACTTTTATAAACTTTTATTGGTTTTTTTGACAAACCTTCTATTAACTCTTTTGGTATATCTAGTTCAAGCTCTGGCTTTCTATTTGGAAAATTCATTTGTATCAAATCTTTTACTTTTTCTACTTCAAACTCTCCAACTGCTTTAGCAAAAAACTTCAAGTTATTTAGCTCTTTATTCTCATTAAATAAAACATATGAACTAGCCAAAGTTGCGTGACCACAAAAATCAATCTCACTTAAAGGAGAAAACCATCTTATATGATATACTTCTTTTTCATCTTGAACTAAAAATGCAGTTTCTGAAAGATTGTTTTCCATTGCAATATTTTGCATTAAACTTTCATCTAACCATTCATTTAAAATAATAACTGCAGCTTGATTTCCTTTGAATACTTCATTTGTAAAAGCATCTACAATATCAATTTTTAGTTTCATAATATTCCTTTTTATAAGCCATTTACTATATTAGTTGGTGTTTTGCATTTAATGCTGCTTTTTGCTTTATATCTTCTAAATGTGGAATTAATCTACTCCACAATCTTTTTATCGGTCATAAGATCTGGTATTAAATATATTATCTCTTTCATGGATAAAGTTTTAATTGTAACTAATAATTTTATTCTGTATTTTCAAGTTCGTCAATTACAGATTTTACAAAAACTGATTTTTCTTTTCCATATTCATCTTGCTCTGTAATCCCTTTTTCTAGGATATCCAATTTGGACTCTTCATACTTTTTTCTAGCCCAGGGATTTTCAAGCATATATTCTCGAAACTTTATTTGTTTTCTATGTTCAATACTTCCATTTAAAATAAGATGTATATGAATATTGTATTTTTTATCATTAAATATAACCATTCCATCTTTTCTTGGTCTTTCTCTTGGAAAAAGTTTTTTTCCTGTTTGATCTTGAAAACCAAGAGACTTAATATATTTAATAGCATCTTTTAATTCATCCATCTCGTATAATAAAGATAAATCTATTATACCTTTTCCTGAAACTTTTGCTGAAGTCGAACCTATATGTATTACTTTAAATCTTTCATTTTGTATAAATTCTATTAAACTATTAGCTACATTAAAATACTCTTCATTCCATGGTTTAAAGCTAGCATCAATTTTCTCATATTTTAATATTTGCATAATATTTTCCCAAAATAATTTTCATGTATATATTATATAATATATTATAAATACTAAATAAATTTTTTGATAAAATTCATTTTTAAATCAAGGAAAAAGTTTGAATAAACCTATTTATCTATTCTCTATCACTTTTATATTTATTATTTGTATATATTTATATCTTTTTGGAGAACAAGAAACTCTAAACATAATAAAAGAGGAATATATCTCCCTATCAATTTTATTTATTCTTATATTTGTATTTTTATTTTTTAAACTAAAACTAAAAAACCATGAAGTAAAAAATATATTGCCTAGCAATGATACTTCACTAAAATCAACAATCGTTTTTTTTCTTATATTTGAAGTGATGGATTATTATGAATTTGATGGCTTTTTAGGAATGGCTAGCCAATGGTTTTTTTATTGGATTATGGGAGTTATTTTTATAATCTTAATGCCAACTATAAACTACTATCTAAACTATAAAATAATAAAAAATCGATAGATTAAAACTCCTAATAAAGGAGTTTTATCATGCTTTATTAATCATCCAAATTGAAAATATATTAATATAATTCCAAAAAGATTTTTTTAAATCTTCATCTAAAGAAGTTTCTTCTATAGCTTGTGCATATTTTTCTAGCCAAATTATTCTTGCATTGCTATCAATTTCAAAAGGCATATGTCTTGCTACCATTCTAGGAGCACCCCTACTCTCATTGAAATACTTAGGTCCTCCACAAATTTGAATAAAAAAATCTGCAGCATGTTTTTTTGCCATATCTAATCCCTCTTTTGTATTAGGGAAAAGATCTTTAATCTCACTATGGGCTAATAAATCATAATGCCTAGCCACCAAATCTCTCATACCCTGCTCGCCAATAGCTGCTAAAACCATAGGGTTTGGAATTTGTACATCTGGTCTTTGTCCAAAAGAGGCTTCTGCAATTTTGTATTCCATATCATTCCTTTAAATTTTTTGAAACATTACTATTTTAATATATTATAAAAAGCAAAAAATTATTCTAATTTAAAATATTAATAAATATTTTTGCTTTTGTATATTTTTTTTATTAAAATTTACATATTGATTACATATACTTGCTTTTTATATTTTATTTTGATAAACTATTAATACAAAAAGATGATAAAAGTTGCATCTTTGAGTCTGCTTTATTTTGATAACTACTCGTTTCGATAAAAATGGATATAAAAAGAACACTTCATATTATATTTTTAACCCCGCCTTAGCAATATGGCACAATAAACAAAACAAGGAAAATAATGGCAACATTAGTAAATGGAACTGTAAAATGGTTCAATAGTGAAAAAGGTTTCGGTTTTATCGAACAAGAAAATGGTGGAAAAGATGTATTTGTACACTATAGACAAATCAATAAATCAGGATACGGTAGAGTTTCACTAGAAGATGGACAAAAAGTAACTTTCGAAATTGCAGAAAGTGACAAAGGTCTACAAGCAGAAAACGTAACTGCTGTATAATCTTACCCATAAGCAGCATTTTGCTGCTTATTAATTATATTTTCAACTGCCAAAATTCAACACATAACCACTTTTCAAACTTAAATCCCACATCAGGTAGATGACCAACTTTTTCAAAACCAAATTTTTTGTGTAAACCAATACTTGCTTCATTTGGCACAGTTATTAAACTAAGTAGATTTTTAATACCTAAATCTTTTAATTGCTCAATTAATTGTTTGTATAGTATTTTTCCTGCACCTTTTCCTGTAAATTGATGATTTAAATAAACTGATGGTTCAACGGTAAATCTGTATGCACTTCTGTCATGCCAAAAATGAGCATAAGCATAGCCTACTATCTTACCTTCAACTTGAGCTACTATCCAAGGAAGTTTTGTATTTTTTATTTTTTCAAAGCGCTCTATCATCTCATCTTTTGAAACTAAATCTTCTTCAAATGTTATGACAGTATTTTCAATGTAATAATTATATATTTTTGTAATTTCATCAAAATCAGAGATATTTGCATCTCGAATCAACATAATAGTCCTTTTATCATTATTGTATGTAAAATGATATTTTATCTATTTAATCTATAGAAAAGTTTATTTTTAAGACTATAAATATTTATTCATATATAAAACTTCAAAAGGAAGATGTTCAAAACTACTTTTTCTTCCCTCTTCAAAGCCCAGTTTTAAATACCAATTTTTTAGTTTTTCATGTTTTGCAATAATACCAATACTAACTCGTTTTATGTTTTTAGTTTTTGCATATTTGAAAATAAAAGATACTAACTCTTCTCCTATCTTTTGTTTTTGATGTAAAGGAAGTACAGACAAGCGATTTAAATATGCAACTTCTGGTTTTGGATTTTCAAAAGCAACACAAGCAACAATATTTTCATCTTTTTTATATAAAAAATACTCTTCATCTCTTTCAAAATCTGAGATAACCCAATCTTTAGTACAAAAGGATGGATGCTTTGGACAATTATCTATATTAAGATTAAACTCTTTTGCAACTTGTTCATTTGCTTTTTTGATTATAAAAGATATTTTTTCAGCATCTTTTATATCTGCTTTAATAATATTCAAAATATTACTTTTTTATTATTTTAACTACATATAGTAATAAAACTGCTCCTACAGTTGAAGTAATGATAGAGCCTATAAATCCTACACTTTTTATTCCAACTAAGCCAAATACAAAACCACCAACTATAGCACCAACAATCCCAACTGCGATATTACCAACAATACCAAAACCGCCACCTGTCATGATTTTTCCAGCTAACCATCCAGCAATAGCTCCAATTAATAAAAATATTAGAATATTCATTTATAATCCTTTTCAATAATTTATTTATTCATTATTTTAATAATATCGCAAATGATATTAAATAGCCTATAATAGTGAAATCAATATATTATTATTTTATCTTTATAGGAAGTAAGCTTAAGAAACTTAAAGCCTCAGGTAGTGAGAATTGTGCTTTTTGTATATCGTTGTATTTTGGGTCTATTAGATAGTTTTTTGAAGTTTCAAAATTTGATTTTTTTAGATTATTATTTATAAATACAGTTTGTTCTAAATCACATCCATCGAAAACTGAATTTTCTAAATTACACTCTTCAAAGCCTGTATCCTTTATCAAAGAATCAATAAATTTTATTCTTCTTAAATCCATAAGATGAAAAGAGTTTTGTGATAAATTACAAGCTTTAAACTCCACATTAAAAGGCTCATCACAAGAGCTCCATGAGATGCCTATTAGTTTTGAGTTTTTAAATTTTATGTCATTAAATGTTGAGGATTTTAATTTACTTAGTGATAAATCGCAATTTATAAACTCACACTCGGTAAACTTACAGTTTTCAATAACACTTTTTGAAAAATCACACTTGACAAAGATACAATTATCAAAATATATCTTATCTAGATTTTTATCACTATAGTTTTCAAACTCCTCTTCCCAATAGTCGTTTGTAGTAAAATTCATTTATTAGTTTCTCATTGTTGCTATTAGTCTATTTTTATCTTCTAAAAATGAGAAAACATCTTTAATAGATTTTACTAAGATATCCGAATTCAAAAGAGTTTGAGTGCACAAGCCTTCATCTTGTAATATTGCAATTCCTAGAATAGATTCTTTTAACATCAGCATATCATTTCTACCATTTCCCACACTCAAAGTTGTATTTGAACCTAATTGCTTTATAAAATCCAATTTACATATATCTTGAGAATCCTTTCCTATGGTTATCACTTTGCAATTTGTATTTTCAAGTTCTTTTTCAACTGTACCGTACGTATCTGCTGTAATAACATAAAAATCAAAATCATTAGACAAAGAGTTTATACTTTCACTAACACCTAAGATTAGTTTTCCATCTATTGCTATAGTTCCATTGTAATCAAATACAATATTTTTTAACTCAAAAGGTTCTCTTCCTGGAATATCTATTTTCATATTTTCTCTTTTTGTAAATTTTTATTTTTTAAGTAAGCTAAGGCTTTTGTTGTAAGTTCATCTGAATACTCATTAATTTTAAAATGATTAGGACTCCAACCTTTTAAAAATCTTTGAAAATCAGCCCATGCCACAGAAAACAAAGGTCTCCACTCCTCTTCTAACTTTTCAATATCAATCTCTTTTTTATAGTTTTTTAAAGCAAGTTCTAAAGCATCAAAATATGTATCTAAAATCCACTCTTCATTTTGTTCACAAGCTTCAGGATCTATTGCACTACTCATAAAATAAGCAATATCTTTCATCCCACAGCCATGTCCTACGTATTGAAAATCTACAGCTGCACATGAAGTTCCTTGTATGTTAAAACAAAAATTTGCTAACTTAGCATCCCCATGAACTATAGTTTGATATTTTGTATTTTGTAAAACTTTATCAATAGTTTTTGCATAATCTTTTAGTTGTTTATCTTCTAATAACTCAAACTCATCTGGTCTAGTATCTAAGTGCCAATAAGTCCCAGTTTCCCAAATAATATCAGATTTGACTCCCATATATTTTCCATGAAAGTTAGCCAACCAAGAAAGACAAGCTTTTAAGTGTGTTTTATAAGCATAAGAGATAACTGAAGTAAATCCTACACTTGCTAAATCTTCCATTACAATAAGAAACTCTTCATTTGTTTGAAAGCATTTAAGACCTTGTGGCATACGACAGTTTTCATCTATTGTTTTAGAAAAGTTTTTATACCAATTTACTTCAACTTGATAAGAGTGTAGTTTTCTTTTGTGGGAAAAATCAGTATTCCAACCTCTTGGATGAGAAGATGGTTGTGGAAGTTTTATATGTTTGATAATAATACTATTTTTAGGAAACTTTACACGAACAAGTTCCCCATATCCACTCCATAAAATCTGTATAGTTTCGATAGAGACTAATCTTCCTAATTGAAACTCATCACCAATCTTTTGATATAAACTACTACAATCTTGCATATCAAATCAAACCTTTTTTGATGATTTTTTTGTAACTAAAATACCACCAGTTACAATTAAAATAATACCAATAAATGTATAAATATCTGGAAATACATCCCCTAAAAGAACACCAAATCCAATTGCAAATGGAATATTAGTATAACTAACTACGCCTATAATACTTGCTTTACTTATACTATATGCTCTTGTTAAAAACCATTGTGAGGCAGTTGAGATTACAGCCATTAAAAGTACTAATGCCCAAACCCAAATTTGTGTATGCATCTGAAAACTAGCATATGGTGTAAATAGACACAATACTAAAGGTATAAGCATACCAACACCCATAAAAGAAAGCATTATCAATCTTGCGTCATAGATATCTTTTATCTTTTTTATAGTTGCATAAGCTGCTGCTGCAAAAAAACCACCCAATACTCCTAAAAAATGCTCATGAGAAATCTCTACACCAAAAGGTTTCATAATAAAAAGTATTCCAGCAAATCCAATTATAAGGGCAAAAAAAGTTTTTAGATTTATAGTTTCTTTCATAAGATAATAAGCCAATATAGTTACAAAAAATGGTGATGTTTTATTTAATATAACAGCCTCACCTAAAGGTATAGTTGCAATTGTATAAAAAAACAAAACCATAGCTAAAGCTCCAAATAGACCTCTTAATACAAGTAAATGAAGCTTTGATACATCAACTGAAACAGAAAACTTCTTCAAACTAAAAAGTATAATAAATACACCTATAAGATTTCTATAAAAAACTATCTCGATTGGATCCATAGTTTGAGATAAGAACTTAGCAACTGCTCCATTAAGTGCTCCAAATAAAGCACTTATAAGCATAAATAAAACACCCTTGTCTATTGATTTTAATTTTTCTGACACTTATTTTAAACCATTTACAATATTTATAGGTTTTAAGCCATCTAGCACCCTTTTTACATTTAAAGCTGCTTTTTGTCTCATCTCAAAATATGCTTTATCGCTATAAAATGCAGAGTGTGGATTTATCAAAAATCTTCCATCAAGCCATTTCTCTTTTGCTTTCCATGCATCTATCATAAGTCCATCTTTTGGTGGTTCACTTGGAAGTACATCAAGGTTTACACAATTTAGTTGACCACTTTTTAAAGGCTCATAAAATACATCCAAATCTTTTACTATAGCACCTCGTGCTGTGTTTACTATAGAAGCACCTTTTTTCATCTTTGAGATAAACTCTTCATTTACCATGCCATTTGTATCAGAGTTTAAAGGGCAGTTTATAGAGATGATATCACAAGTTTTTAGAAGCTCATCTAAGCTATCAACTCTTTTTGCTCCAAGCATCTTTTCTGTACCACTTGAAAGGTATGGGTCATAAAAGTAAGTTTGAAACCTAAGGGCATTTGCTTTTAAAATAACACTTCCCCCTATTCTTCCAGCTCCTATTACACCAACTTTATAATCACTATTTCTTTTGATATATTTTAAAGTATTGGTTTGCCAAGAGCCATCTTCGTATTCTCTACACTGATAATCATATCTTGTAATTCCTCGTGCAATGTTCATAATCATAGCAATAGCTGTATCACTAACCTCTTCTGTACCATAATCAGGAGTATTTGAAGCATAAATTCCTTTTTGTTTGATATATTCTAAATCTTGGAATACATCATATCCAACGCCGTATCTTACCATCGCTTTTAGATTTGGCAAAGAGTCTATAAATTCATTTGTAATTTTTTTATGCCAAACTAATAATACTTCAATACCTTCATGAAGTTCAGGTGAGATTTCGTCCCCTAAAACCTCTTTTTCTATATCTGGATTTGTTATCTTATCTGTTATATAAACTTTTTTCATAGTTTCTCCTAGATGATTATTTCATATTTTTTTTAGTTTTATTTGTAGCTATTGCTTCAAAAGGATTGTCTGGCCAATAGTGTTTTTTGTATTTAGAAAAAAGCTCTTTTTTCACCTCATCATATGAGTTTTCCCAAAAGCTTTTTAAATCGTATGTTATTTGTATTGGTCTTAATGCTGGACTTAAAAGATGTATTTGAAGTGCAAAACTATTGTTTAAAATCTTTGGAGTATCACTTTGTCCAAACATCTCTTGAATCTTTACAGCCAATATAGGTGTTTGAGAATTTGAGTAATCAATCTTTATATTTGAACCACTAGGCACTTTTATATGTGTGGGTGCCAAGATATCTATTTGCTGTTGCATATCCCAAGGTATTGTACCTAAAAGTATAGAATAGATATCTAAAGCTTCAAGCTCCTTTATAGTTTTTATATTTGATAAATAAGGGCTTAACCACTCCTCTAAACTATCCAACAAATACTCATCTGAAAAATCAGGCAACTCTATATCCAGATGTGTACTTATAAAAACAAGCCTTTGTTTTAAATCAATAGCTTTTTTACTCCATGTTAAAACACTCAAACCTTCACTTCTAATAAGCTCTAAAAATAGCTTAGAAAAATCGTGTTTATCATCTATGGATACAGGTTTTGAGTATAGTTCAAGCTCATAAAAGTAGCTTATTTGTCGTATATCAAACTTTTTATTATCTTTGTTATAAGTGATTGATTCTTTTACTTGTATATAATCAGCAAACTCTTTTTCTATGGTTTTTAATGATATTTTTAAAGCTAGATTTATATATGAGTCTTTGTTTTGAGCATTTAAAACAGGCGTTATAAGAAACTCCTCATTAAACAGATTATCCTCACTATTTAAAATAGCCCCTTTGCCATTACTTAGTTTATATCTATTGTCGTTTTTGCCCCTTTGACGTGCTAGCCTATCAGGATATGCAAATAGAAGTAAAATAGCTAAACTCTCTTCATCTATTTTTTCTTTAGATTTTTTCACCTCTTCACAAGCTTTTAATTTGGTATAAAAAAACTGCGCTTGTTTTAAAATAGTATTTGCTTGTAACTTTTTGATATAAGAACTATCCAAATCTTTCTCATAAAGATGGATAAACCTTGAATATATATCACAATTTGAAAACATCCCTTTAAAGATATCTTTTTCACTTAGTTGGGCACTTAAAAGGCAAGCTTCATAGCCAAAGGCTAACTCATTTGCTTTTAATATCATAAAAGCAAATCTTGGATGAACACCAAGACCTAAAGCTTTTTTACCCATAGTTGTAATCTCAAAATTATTATCCAACATCTTAAGCTCTTGAAGCATAAGTTTAGTGCTATTTCCCACCTCTTTATTTGGATAATCTAAAAACTTCAACTCCCTGATATCCTCTACACCCCAAAGGGCAATATCAAGGAAAAAGGAGCTTAAATCTATTCTTAAAATCTCTGGTTTTGTTGACTCTTGTAGTATTTTACCCTTGTGCCAAAGTTTATAACACTTTCCTAAACTTATTCTTCCTGCTCGCCCTGCCCTTTGAACTGCACTATCTTTTGAGATAAAGGTAAGATTTAGATGATTCATTGCATTTGAATAGTTATATAAAGATTGTTTTTCTAATCCTGAGTCTATTACTACTTTTACCCCTTCTATAGTTAAAGAGGTTTGGGCTATATTTGTTGAGAGTATTATCTTTCTTTTGTTTGATGGATTTAGTGCTTTATCTTGCATCGATTTACTCAAAGCTGAATACAAAGGGAAAATCTTTATATCTTCATCTTTTAAAGCATCATCTAAAGAGTTTTGTAAAGTAGTTATCTCTTTAGCCCCAGCTAGAAAAACTAAAATATCCCCTTCATCCTCTTTTATTGCTTTTAAAATAGTATTTAAAAGAAGCGTGTTTATGGATTTGAAATCTGGCTGTTTTATATTTGCTTCTAAAAAAACCTCTTCCACCTCATAGCTTCTACCTTTGGAACTTATAACAGGAACTTCTCCTAAAAGAGTTTCTAAAGCATTTGAGTTTAAAGTTGCAGACATAATAAGAAGTTTTAAATCCTCCCTTAATAACTCTTGAACTTGTAAAGATAAAGCAAGGGATAAATCTGTATGGATACTTCTTTCATGAAACTCATCAAAGATTATCATAGCTACATCTTCCAAAGCTTGGTCGCTTTGAAGTTTTCGCACTAGTATTGCTTCTGTTACAACTAGAAGTTTAGTCTCTTTTGAAAAACAACTCTCCATTTTGACTTGATAACCTACGCTTTGCCCTACTTCTTCCCCTAATAGTCTTGCCATTTGTAAAGCAACCATTCTGGCTGCTACTCGTCTTGGTTCAAGCATTATAATTATTCTGTCTTCTAGCCAAGATTCTTTTAGAAGTGAAACTGGAACAACTGTACTTTTCCCAGCTCCTGGTGGAGCTTCAAGTATCAGTGTAGAGTTTGTATCTAGAGTATTTTTTATCTCATCTAAGACTTCATATATTGGTAGATTTTTCAAGATAACTATCTTAGTCCTTGCTCTCTTAACTTATCTTTTTTACTTTTTCTTTTCCCTTTTACAGGTTGTGGGCCTTTTTGTTTCTTTTGCTCTATCAAAGTAAAATCAAAACCATCTATTTGCTCTTTTGGTATATCTAATTTATATCTTTTTTCTATTAGTTTAAAGTGATTTAGATTTTCATTGTCTAAAAAAGATATTGCTGTTCCAGTTTTACCTGCTCTTGCTGTTCTTCCTATTCTATGGATATAATCTTCTGTACTTCTTGGCAAATCAAAATTGATAACGCAATCTATATCATCAATATGTAAACCTCTTGAAGCAATATCAGTAGAGAATAAAATATCTATTTTTTTATTTTTAAAGTCATCAAGGGTTAAAATTCTCTCCTCTTGGGTTAGATCCCTATGGAAAGATTCTGCTTCGTAGCCTTTTTTTAAAAACTTATTTGCTATATTATCTGCTGCTCTTTTATTTGCCATAAAAACTAAAACTGATTTGAAGTTGTGTTGTTTTATTAGGTATCTTAAAAGTTCACTTCTATCCTCTTTTTTTACAAATATTGCCCTTTGAGTTATCTCTTGAACATGAGTACTTGTATCTTCAACTTCTATTTTTATAGCCTTAGTAGTTATCTTTGAAGCTATATCAATAACCTTTTGAGAATATGTTGCAGAAAATAATAGGTTTTGTCTTTGCTTTGGAATAATCTTTAAAATCTCATCAAGCTCTTGAACAAACCCTAAATCCAGCATCTTATCAGCTTCATCTAAAACAAAATATTCAATAGTGCTTAAATCAATCTGCTTTTTACCTATGATATCTAGTAGTCTTCCAGAAGTAGCAACTACTATATCACACCCTTTTTGTATCTTTAAAAGCTGCTCCCCTATTTTCTCTCCACCTATAACAGATACAACACTAAGCTGCTTTGGGAAATATTCACTCAAATTTGAAAATGTTTGGGCAATTTGTAGAGTTAACTCTCTTGTGGGAGCCAAGACTAGAACTTTTATCTTTGCTTTTTTTTGTGTTTTGTTTTCTTTTAGTGCTTCAAGTATTGGAATAACAAAACTAGCTGTTTTTCCACTTCCAGTTTTTGCCTGAGCCATAATATCTTGTTTTGTTTTTACAAGAGGGATCACTTTTGTTTGTATAAGAGTTGGTGTTTTATAGTTGTTTTTTTCTAATGCTTTTGTAAGTTCTGAAGATAAGTTAAATATATCAAATGACAAAAAATTCCTTTTTATTTATTATATAAAGAAATCTCTTAATAGCTATATAGATTTTTCAGAATCTTTAGGAAACTGTGCATTATATATATTTGCTACATGGATTAGACTTATAACTTTGATTAGAGGTTTTATCAAAAACTGTGCACTACCAACAATAAACAACCAAGTTCCACTCTCCATCAAAGAATCATTCAAAAAGAAAATACTTCCTACCAAAAACCAAATTGCTATAAGTAAGTCATTAAAAGCACCAATAAATTCATATCGGCGCTGTATAACAATGTGTCGATTCCCTATATCTAAATCTAGTTCATTTTCATTTTTATAAAATGTCATATCTTACCTACTTAACTTCCAAATAATTTTGTTCTTTATTAGAATAGGGAAATTCTCTTAAAAGAACTTTATACTATCCTAACGCATTTGAAAGATTTCTTGATGAAAATGCTTAGCATCTAATCCATTTGTAATAAAATCCTCTTTTAGTGTTTGACCAAATCCTTGAGGACCACAAAACCAAATACTAGATGATTTCCAAGCAGAAACCTCTGAACGTATTTGTTCGGCTGATAATCTTTTGTCTTTTCCACTTACTAAAATATGGATATTAACACCTGCTTCTTTTGCATCTTTTTTTAATTGCTCTATTGCAGTCTCTTCAAACTCAGCAGTTGGATGAAAAAGGTCAACGCTTATATTTTTAGCCGATTGTTTTCTTTGTTTTAGTTTAGCTATAAAAGGAGTGATACCAATACCAGCACCTACCCAAATTTGATGTTCTTGTTCATCTTTAAAATCAAAACATCCATAAGGACCTTCAACGGTAAGATTCATACCCTCTTTTAGTTTATCTTTTAATCTACTTGTATGATCACCTAAAGCTTTTGTAATAAAAACTAATTCTTTTTTATCATTCCATGCTGATGCAATAGTATAAGGGTGTGCCCCTTCACTTTTATCTACAGTTACATAAGCAAACTGCCCTGCTTCATGACCTTTCCAGTTTTCATCCATAGTTATAGTTGTTTCTAAAACTTTTAAATTAGGATAATAGTTTAGCTTAGATACAGTTCCTTGTGCTTTACGAGAGGCTCCAATTTTTCCTGTTAAAGTTAATATTGCAGAGATAGTTCCTCCAAGTAGTAAAAGAGCCATAATCCAACCAACAGGCTGTACCCAATAGTCCAATTTCATAAGTATAATAGTATGGTAAACCAATACTAAATATGAGATAGCAATTAACTTATGTGTTTTTACAAACCAATGGTAAGGGAAATATTTAATTAAAGCTAAAACTATAAGGATAATTGCACCATAAAATGCCCATTCTCCTACACTTTCTGCAAATCCTCTTTGACTACGAAAGAAACTCTCAATTTCACTTAATTCTCTTCCTTGTCCTGCTTTTCTAACTGGTTTTTCTAACCAGCCCCAGCCAACCATCCATTTTGTACCTTGTGCCATCCACCAGTGAGATATTGCAAAAATTGCAGCTGTAATACCAAGCCATTTATGAAGACGATACATTTTATCTAGCCCATCTAAGTATGGCTCAATAAATTTTGGTCTTAAGGCAAGCAACATAGCTACACTCATAAGTGACATTGCTATCACACCACTATACTGTACAAATACTGCACGAAATGAAAAATAAGTGAATGGCTCAGGAGCTAAAGTATCAGCTAAAAACCAAACAATTGTTAATACTAATAATAAAATTATAAATAGATTTTTACTGTTTTTCATCATATCCTCTTTTTAGTTTATATAAATATTGATTATTTATTGAGAATTTATTTTATAGAAATTAGACTTAGGTACTATTTTGAGGAATAAAGAAAAACGATATATTTAAATAAAAAAGACAAATTGTAACAGAAGATTATAATCTAAAGGTAAAATCTTATTCACCATTTAAAACAGACATAACAGTAGATCTACTTGTTTTAAGTTCTTGCATTATTTTACTAATATTTATATCACCATTGTCTGTATAGTACTCTTCATCATCAAGCATTCGTAAAATTTCATCCTTTTTATCTAGTATCTCTTGGGAAGTTTGTCTTTTTTGGAAAGTAAAATCCTCTTCACTCATAGTTTTCATAGCGTCTAAATCTCTTTTGATAGTAGGAACTGTAACTTTAAGCTCTTTTGCTAACTCTTTTGGATCAGAAATACCATTTGAAAGTAGTTCTTTTATGGCTATTCTTCTAGTTTTCATTTTACGTCTGCGATGATATGATATTTTCAAACTTACCTCTAAACTTAATTAATTGTTTAAATTATAACATAATGCTTGATAAAACTATTTTTTAACTGTGGTATTATATTTGCATATAAGAAGTACAAAAATGGGAGAAAATATGCAAGATTTTATAGATATGTACAAAGAGGCTTATAAGATAAATAAAGATGTAAAATTAGATAAAGTACTAAAAGAAGGTGAGATTGAAGTTAGTGAAGATGGATATAAATTAAATGCAAGTAAAGATGCAGATATTTTAGAAATGTTGGGAAAAATCAAACTTCATACAATAGTAAATGACATGAGAGTATTTAAACCTACTACTAACTTTATGGAGATTATTGTTTTGGCTTGGATATACAAAACTATGTCTATGCATTTGGAAGTATTAGAGATGGATTTATTGTTGGAGAAACTTTTAATAAAAAAAGAGCATGACCCATTTGCCTCATATGCAGTATTAAAAATCCTAGAAGCAAATCCAACACTAACAGGTGCAGATTCAAGTATGATGGACCACTATTTAACTATGGAATTAAATAGTGAACTTATGAATCAAATGGAAGAGAAACAAAAAGAGATAAACTAAAAAAGAATTCTATTTATTACGAATTTTGTTAAATATTTTTTTAGCAAATATTGTAATAAATAGACCACTTAAAATAAGAATAGCTCCAATTATTTCCGTTGAAGAAAGCTTTTCACCCAATAAAACAGATGAACTAAAAATTCCAACAATAGGTATCAAAAGTGCAAAAGGTGTTACTAATGAAGCTTGATAAGTTTTAAGTAACCATCCCCAAATAGCAAAAGCAATCAAGGTAGAGAGATATGATACATAAACTAAAGAAAACCATGTTTTTTGTGTAGTTGATAAAAGTATTGTTAGAGTATCTTTTGACTCAAAAAAGTATGACATAAGAAATAAAGGCAAAGGTGGTACTAAACAAACCCAAACCATAAAGTGTAAAAGATTTACCCCTTTTATTCTTTTCATAATGATATTTGATATTGACCAGAAAAATGCAGCAAAAAGTAAAAGTATAATACCCAATGTTGTAATGCTGTTGTTTACAGTAAAAAAGAAAAATGAAAAACCAATAGTAGCAACTAAAATTCCAATAGCTTGTATCTTTGTAATCACCTCTTTGTATATCAAAATACTAAGTATGATAGTAAATATAACCTGAGCTTGTAAAAGTAAAGATGAGATTCCAGCACTAGCATCTGCATTCATTGCATAAAATAAAAAACCAAATTTTAAAACACCTAAAAATACACCTACACCCAAAATATTCCAAATAGAAGTTTTAGGAAAAGGGATAAAAAATACAGCAGGAATAGCAACAATCAAAAATCTAAGTGCTGAAAAAAGTATAGGTGGCAGTTCTTCTAAACCAAACTTTATTATGGGAAAGTTAATTCCCCAAATCAACACAACTAAAAAAGCTAATAAAATACCTTTGATATCCATCTAATTCCTTTAAAATCAGATTATAGATAAATCAAACTTTATGTGTATAGAATAAAATTGCTTTTTACCACCAAGTTATAAAAAAGCTTTGGCTTTTATCCTCTTTTAGTTTCTTCATCCAAACAAGAGGGGATTTCTTATGATTTAAAAATAGTTCTATTTCAGTTAATACTTCATCAAAAGATTTCCAAATATTGTTTGTAAAACAATCTCTAACCCAATCATCTCTTGAAGGCAAAAAGTATTTAAACTCTTTAAAATCTTCTTGTTTTAAAAACTCATTGTAACTTAGATAAAAACCTTTTATACAATCGTTGTTTATAATAGGTATCTCTTTACCTACTAAGTTTAAAGGAACATAAATATTTCCTTTGAAACAAACCTTTTGTTCAAAAGCATTAACATTTAAATCAAACAAATACTTTTTAGTCTCATCTTTATAGAGTAAAGGAAGCTGCTTCTTTTTTAATTTTGTTAATTTTTGAGCAAAAGAATCATCTCTATTTGGACCAATAAATCTATCTATTTCATTTGTAAAAGAGGTATCATAAAGATAGTATTTGTAGATATGCTCTATATGTAAATATTTTTGTGTTGTTTTATCAAAAAGCAAAAAATCCAACTCTCCAAGAGTTTCTTTGTCATGAATAATTTGGATATATGATTTTATTAACTCATAGTTTGGCGATTGATTTATATAAAACTCAAAAAAACGCTCTATTCTTTTTCCTAAAGGAAGATTAGTAGAAATATCTAATTTAGTAAAATCAAACTCATTTACTTCTTTTATATCTAGTTCAAATTGATTTAGACCATTTAAGTTTTTAAATAAAGAAGGTGTGTTTAGGTATCCTAGGAATTGAGTTTTTAAATTTTCCATTGCTTTACTTTATATTATCAGACTTTGGAATAAAATAAAGAACAGTTTCATATATCCCTTCCATATAATGCCTCATATAAATTTTATAGCCACTATAAATGGATAAAACCATTTGGGGTATCTTATACCAATCCTCTGCCTTATGATATATACAAATAGCTAAAATAGGTTTATATCTTTTTATAGTCTCTTTTGCACCCTCAATCGCATCTTGCTCTGCACCTTCAATATCCATTTTTATAAAATCTACTTTTTCTTTTATGATATTATCCAAGGTATTAGTATTTAGAGCATTATAATTGTGATCGCAATTGTTTGATGATATATTATCTTCAGCTATAATTTTTTTATTTGATAATCCAGATTCTATAAACTCTATATTTGGTGTATCAGCAAATTTTCTTTTGGCAATATTTATATGTAGTTTATTTGGCTCTATTGAATATATATTTTTATAATCAGGGAAATTAGTGATTATATTAGGGATAGTATCTCCCACATATCCACCACAATCTACAAAACTTATATTTTTTATATCTGGGACAATCTCTTTATCGAAATATTGTTCGTCATGGTTGTTTGTAAAGCCTTTCATAAAACCATAATCGCCAGTAATCTTAAAATTTAAAACCTTTTTAAAAATGGTTTTTGATTTTTCATCTTCTAGTAGATTAAAAATCTTTTCATATTGGTCTTTATTTTGCTTGAAGTCCTCTTCAAAATCATCCATAAAAGGAGCAGAAGGAAGAGGAAGTGAGCTATATCTATTAAAGGCTAAATAACTTATATTTTCTATGCCCATAGAATCAAGTTTCTCTTTAACATCCAAAGGACTTCCCCATGATACCCAAAGAACTATAGAGTTTTTATCTATATCATTTATATCTAATATCTCTTTTTTTCTAGATTTTTGAACCCTTGTAAAATCATCTATAATACCATCAACAGAGATATGTTTTTGTATAGCTTTTGTATATTTGTTTATTCCAAGAATATATTTTTTTATATCTTTTGACTCTATAAAAAGATTTACTAGCTTTTTATCTTTTTCATTTATGTAGTCAAAATCTTTTATATCTACCATAAATTGTATTTTGCCTTTTTATTACTATTTAATTTTAGTATAACATACTATGGTGTAATTAATTTATTGCATCATCAATACTAAGTATTGAAGCCACTTCCCCAGGCATCAAACTATCTAGATGAATATCCCCAATTCGAACTCTTACAAGCCTTAAAGTAGGAAAACCAACAGCAGCAGTCATTTTTCTAACTTGTCTTTTTTTACCTTCACAAACAGTAATAGAAACCCAAGAAGTTGGTCCATGTTTTGGATGACGAATATTTTTTCCACGAGCTGGAAGATTTGGTTCGCCTTCTATAGCAAAAGCATTACAAGGAAGAGTTTGATATCTTTTTCCACTAACTGTAATCTCAACACCCTTTTGTAGTTTAGATACAGCATCTTGAGTGATAATACCATCCACTTGAACATAATACTCTTTTTCAATAGATTTGCTAGTTACTTTATTACTAACTTTACCATCAGTTGTAAGCAATAATAAGCCTTCTGAATCATGGTCTAATCTTCCAATAGCCATAGTATTTTCAGGAAAATCATAAAAGTCACCCAATAAACTTTTGTTTTTCATCTTTTCTTGTTTAAACTGGCTTAAACATCCGTATGGTTTGAAGATTTTGAAGTGCTGGTGAGTATTTGGCATTAAAACTTGTCCTTTGAATTATGTGGAATTGTAGCTTTTATTTTATAAAGAGGAGTTTTAAATAAAACAATACAAAAGATATACAAATTAAGTTAAGATTATCCATTTAACCTTATATTTTGTATTATTAATATGCATATATACAAAGTATTTTAATTTTTTAAGATAATACTTAGTATAAATACAAAGTATTATGATATAATATTTTAAAAGGAGTTCTTATGGATTTTAACTTATTAACAAATGAAGATATTATAAAAGAGCTTGGTAAAAACTATGAGGAATTGAGACTTTATAAAAAACTTTCAGATGAAGATGTTCATAAAAAAGGTGGTGTTAGTATTGATGCTATCCAAAGACTAAAAAGTGGCTCAAATATAAACCTATTAAATTTTATAAAAATTTTAAAAGGTCTTGGTGAGCTAGATAAACTACAAAAACTACTTGAAGTCAAAGAGGAATTTAGTATTAAACAAAAAGAAAAAAAAACAAAACCTAAAAGAATATTCAAAACTAAGAAAGATACAAATGAAAACTTTATTTGGGGAGAAGATAAATGAGTAAGATTGTTGAAGTAAAATTATGGGGCACAACCATTGGATATTTAGGTTACCCAAAAGATTCAAACATAGCACAATTTGAATATGATGAAAACTTTATGAGATCTAATATTTTCCCTTCACCTTTATTGATGAAATATCCACCTGACAAGTTTTATTTTGAAGATATAAGTTTTAGAACTTTTAAAGGAGTTGCAGGTGTTTTCGCTGACTCTTTACCAGATAAATATGGAAATCAACTAATAGACCAGTTCATGGCAGAGAAAAAAATCCCCCAAGAAGAGATAACAACTCTTGATAGATTGCTATATGTAGGTAAAAGAAGTATAGGTGCTCTAGAATATCATCCTTGTGAATTTGAAGATGATTTTGAAAAAGGGATGCAAGCTTTAGATATAACAACACTAGCCAAATTAGCAGAATTGGTAATTTCAAAAAAAGACAATTTAAATGATAAGTTAAAAAACTCCAAAACAAAAAAAGAGGTATTAGACTTGATAAGAGTTGGTTCTAGTGCAGGAGGTGCAAGAGCCAAAGCACTTATAGCAAAAGATGAAGATAAAGAAAACAGATACATAGATGGAACAAACGTATATGAAGGAAACTACTCTTACTGGCTTTTAAAATTTGACTCATCCGCTAATCAAGATAGAGATTCAAAAGACCCAAAAGGTATGACAAGAGTTGAATATATATATTCTATACTAGCTAAAAAATGTGAAATAGATATTCCCGAAACCTCATATATAGAAATAGATGAGGATTTTCATTTTATGATAAAAAGATTTGATAGAGTTGTAGAAAATAAAAAAACCTCAAAACTACACTACATATCTTGGGCTGGATTATCTCACTACGACAGAGATACAACAGGAGCATACTCATACGAACAATTAGTTTTAAACTTACGACAACTAAACTTTGGACAAGAAGAGATAACGGAAGTTTTTAAAAGAGCAGTTTTTAATATAGTTGGAAGAAACCAAGATGACCATACAAAAAACTTTGGATTTTTGATGAATAAAAAAGGGGACTGGAGTTTATCTCCCGCTTTTGATATGACCTACTCTTATGACCCAACTGGAACTTGGACAAAAGTACATCAAATAAGACTTAATAAAAAACAAGATAGTTTTACAAAAAAGGATATTATAACATTTGGGAAATATTGTGATTTGACTGAGAAACAAACAACAAAAATACTTGAAAAAACTATTGAAGTATTTAAAGAGTTTGAAAAACTTGCAGACAAATATAAAGTACCAAGAAAATTAAAAGATACTGTTTCTAAAAATTTAAGAAGAGATTTGATTTAAAGTGGTAGTGTAAAACTAACTGTGTAAATCCAAAAATATAAATTTATTAGATAGAATTTATCTAGTAGATTTATTTAAAGGATTTACATTATGGGAATACTAAACAAAGAAGAATTAAGAAGACAAATAAAAGAAGGTAAAGAAGTATCATTAGATGGTATTTTAGATGAATTTAAAGGATTACTAAAAGAAGCTTTACAAACAGCAACGCAAGAAGAACTTACTTCACATCTTGGCTATGAAAAGCATAAAGAATCAGATAATCCAAACTATAGAAATGTACATAATAAAAAAACATTAAAGTCAAAGTATGGAGAGATTGATGTATCCATGCCAAGAGACAGAGATGGAACATTTGAACCAAAACTAGTACAAAAAAGAGAGAGACTTTTAAAAGGAAGTGAAGATTTAATATTATCACTTTATACCAAAGGAATGAGTGTAAGGGATATACAACATCATTTAGATGATTTATATGGATATGAACTATCAGAACAAACAATATCAAATATTACAAGTGCAATTATCGAAAAAGCTAAAGAGTGGCAAAACAGACCATTAGAATCAATTTACCCAATTATCTTTATGGATGCAACAGTTCTAAAAATAAGAGTAGATAGAGTTGTTAAAAATATAGCTGCTTATATCATGCTTGGAATCACACTAGATGGTAAGAAAGAGATTATAGGTATTTGGATTGGAGAGAATGAATCTAGTAAATATTGGCTAACACTTTTAAACGAACTTAAAAACAGAGGTGTAGATGATGTTCTTATATTTGCTATTGATGGTTTAAATGGATTTAACCAAGCCATTGAAGCAGTTTATCCCAAAGCTGAGATTCAAAGGTGTATAGTTCATCAGATTAGAAGTTCACTAAGATATGTATCTTGGAAAGATAGAAAAGCTGTAGCAAAAGACTTAAAGACAGTTTATCAAGCTTCTACAGAAGAAGATGCTCAATTAGCTTTGACTTCATTTAATGATATTTGGGGTAAAAAATATCCTCACATTTCCCAATCTTGGACAAATAATTGGACAGAACTTGCTACATTTTTTAAATATCCAAAAGCTATTCAAACTTTAATTTATACAACAAACCCAATAGAATCACTAAATTCAAATATTAAAAGAAAGATCAAATCTAAAGGCTCCTTTCCAACAGTTGATTCAGCATTTAAACTATTATATTTAGCAACACAGGAGGTTCAAGAAAAGTGGACTAGAACTAAACTTAGAAATTGGAGTGAAATTTATCCTCAACTTAGTATATTCTTCAGTGAGATTATGGAAAAATATACTAAGTGATTTAAAGTTTACTGGTGATTTACACAGTTTACTTTACAGGCTCTTTAAAGTGGAGATTCATCCTCTGGGTGTAATTCCTAATTTATATTATCTCATTTTTTATCTGTTACACAACGTATATAATACTTCTTATTGTCATCTATTTTACGAGTAAAATTTTGTGACACAGATTGATATCCCAAAGAAATATCTTTAAAAACAATCCAATACCTAGAAGGAACCATATTAGGAAAATTCTTTGGATTAAAATAATATTTATCTATACCATCTATTATATAACCAGTATAAGGTTCATCTCTTAAAATTGTTTTATATTCAAGTTCAGTTGGTATTCTCCATTTATTATAATTTTGAATAACTAAATTTTTACAATAATTAATTGCATCATTTTTAGAATATTTATCATATCTATTATTATTGTTTTTCAATTCCCATACTAAATTTTTTATAAAATATATATCTTTTCTTTCATTTTTATAATTTTTCATTTTTAAAATTTCAGTTATATCTTTTGAATTATTTTCTCTTATTGCTAAATCATATGCAGTAAAGCCTGCTTTATTTTTTATAGTTTTATCTGCACCATTATTAATTAGTAAATCTACTACTTCTTTATTTTTAATTGAAATCATTAGAGGTGTATATCCATTACAATTCCAATTAATACTTTTTTTAGCACCATATTTTAAAAGTAATTTTGTAGCATTTAAAGTTCCATTTTTCTGCAAAGCATTATTTCTTAAAGAAAAATCAAGTGGAGAACAATAACTCTTACCTCTATCATTAACATCAAAACTATAATTTTCCAATAAGTATTTAATAATCTCTTCATTTTTATTCATTGCTGCTCGATGTAATACTCCAAAACCTCTATTCGCTCGACTCTTTAATGAAGCACCTTTATTAATTAAATATTTTACTGTTTTTAAATCTCCCCAACCTACTGCATAAAGTAATGCAGTGAAACCTAACTTATTTTTTTTATTAATATCTACACCTTTTTCTACTAAATTGACAATTTCTTCAAAATTTTGTTGATCAACTGCATTCATCAAAGGAGATCCTTTATCAAATCCATTTAATGTTGAAACTAAACATAAAAATATAATTAAATATTTAATATGACTATTCATTTTTTCCCTTTTTTTCATTTTTTTATGAAGATGATACCATCAAATATAATATAATAGAAACTGGTACTATCATAAATAAATAATATAAATACCATCCCTTATCAAATATATCATTTTCTATTTTTTCTTGTTCTAAATTAATATTTTTAACTGCATTTAACTTTTTTTCTAAATTTTGTTCTCCACTAAATTCACTTTCAAAGATTTTTGTGAATGTATAGTAACTTATATTTAACATATTTCCTGAAATCAAACCTTCAAAAAAAACTGTAACCAAATATTTATTAGTTGATTTATCTTTCAGTATTATTCTCGTTGCATTTCTATCAGTACGATCTATACATTCAATATCTTCTAATTTAAAAATCTTACTATTAATTACTATGTTATCATCAAGAAATACAATATCTTTCATAGTGAAAAAACTTTTTATATATTCAAGAAATATAAATACAATAATCAATACTAAAAAAAAGAATATAAAATAATCTTTATAACTTGATAACTTCTTCTCAAACATATCAATTGCTACAAAGATTAAGATTAATTCTATAAAAATATTTTGAATGATGAAGAAAAAATAAGAAAAATTATATTCATATTCAATTTCTAATTTATTTTTATCCATAAATAAATTATATCTAAAATATTTTAAAATTAATAACATTATTTATAATTTTATTTTTATATAAAACAGCTATTTTTATTATTTAATACCTAAGATAAAAGCATAATCTGAAGAATTGTTTCTAAAGATTTAAGCATCATTTTATACTAATCATTTGTTTATATATAAAAGTGGAAATTCTATCTCTAGAATGTGATTATGGAGTGTATTTTCTAAGTTCAGAGGTGTTATTTTCATCTGGTATCTCCTTTTCTATATAATTATTTATATTTTAAGTTATAATTTTTTTCTACTTAATTCAGTTTCTTAACAGAAGTTACGTATGGTTCAAATTTTGTTCCATATTTTAGTGTAATTGTATACCTAGGTTTGATTATTTTATTATTATAATTTCTTATTGATTGTAATGACTTAAGAAAATTACTATACTCAAGTGGAATATAAATCTCCTTTATAATTAAACCCAAAATATAAGCACTAATTCCTTTGCTAGTATGACTAACATTTATCAGTCCTCTTGTAATAATATATTTTGATTTATCTTGGTATTTAGATTTTAAAACTTCTGGATTAATATCTGCATCAATTGCAAAAAGTCTAGAATATTTATATTGTTCGTTTTTTAATTCTTCTATTGCATGTTTCAATTTTTGTTGATCTTTTTTTTCTGTAGAGTTTAGTTTTTGTATTTCTACAACCCTATTTTTTGCAAGGGCTAATGAATCTTGATATGATTTACCATCATATTCTAAAACAATAAACACTTCTTTTTGAGCACTTTCAAAAAAATGTGAACCATCACTCTTTTTAAAATCTTTATCAATATAAAAACCAAGAGTTTTTAATTTTTGTGTTGTAAGCCATAGGGCATTCTTACTGGTATAAGAAAAGTTATTTAGAGTTCTGAAATTAAGTCTTAACGAAATGGCACTGTTTTCATTTATGTTTAGATATGGAAGTTTTAACTCACGTTCTGTAAGAGATACTTCTGAACTAGGTAATCCTATTCTATTATTAAAAACTCCATATAAAATTACAATATTTGAAATGATAATAAAAGCAAAAGCTAAAATAAACAACTTGTTTGAATTAAAAAAACATCTCATGATAATACCTTTTCATCATTTTCAATAACAGATAATCGTAATTTTTTAAATACTAACAATACAATTAGTGCGGATAAGCCTATTATGAAAAAGAAAATATACTTTGGCATCCAATCCCACCACCAATCAAAAAACTTTGTGTATAAAAATATAGTAAAAAATATATTCCCAGTATTTACTACATCTACTAAGCTCTTTTTTATTCCAAACCAAATTAACAAAGCGCTCATACCAAAACCAATCAGTTGATACATTGTTTCAATATAATCTATTTGAAGATTTAAATAACTTACTATTCCCCAGTTTGATAGAATCAATACAGGAATAAAAAATATAATCATTCCAAAAACTCTATAAATAACATCAAAACCATCATAACGATGATGTTTAATAAATGAAATAAAAAATAATAAAATAGCAACTGGTAAAAAATGTTCGGGTCTTTCTCCAAACCCAATCCAATACATACCACTCCATGTTCCAATTTTTGCCGATAGAAAAGCAGAAAAACTTAAAATTGCAAATGCTAGAAGTAATCTAGCATTAATAGCGTAAGCTAATAGTAATGCAAATATTGACCATATTAATAAAGCATTTGAAGATGGAGTAATATTAAATATTTGTCCAAGCATGGAAATATTAAGTACAAAACAAACAAAACTGAGTAATCCAAATATTTTCGAAAAATAGCTTGTTTTCTCTTTTTTAGAAAGATATGTAGTTACTGTTAAAGCAAGAATTGGTGTTATTACCAATATTATTACTTGAATTGTAATAGATAATACACCCCAAAATTGATAAAAAAGAAAAAATACACTTGCAGATAAACCAAGAGCACCTAAAAACGATGCTATTTTCATCCCTAAACTTAATTGTTTTTTTTGATGATTTGAATCAATATCAAATGCTGAGATAAGCTTAGAAATAAGGCTTTTATGATAATCCTCTATATTGATATATTGTGTTTTGTCAAGAGTAAGAATATTTTCTTTTTCAAGTATTTGTAGTTCTTTTTGAAATTGGTTGATTTGGTCAACTCTTTGTTGTGCTTCAATTTTAGATTTTATATTCATTATTTGTTGTAACTCCTAAAATAGTTATTTTAATATTAAACATAACTATTTATTATTGACACATTATACAAAAATAATATATAAGATTATATAAAACTATAATATATAATCTAAAATAAATGGGAAATAGATTATAAAATATAATTCTATTAGTTTAAAATCCTAAATAATGAAAACATAATAGTATAGAGAATAGTATCAGTAATTTTTTAATAGATTGTTATTCTTTAGTATTTTAACTTTTACAACAAAATCAAGTATTCAATACAAATGGACTAACAATAAAATAATATATTAAAAAACCTATAATAGATACCATTAAAACTAACGCAAAATAGCTCCTATTTTAGTCATTTCATCTCGACAATATGATTCATCAGCTACACTTAATGGTGATAAATATTCTAAAACATACTCTAAAAATATAAATGTCATTATAGTACCAATAATTGCCACCCATAAAGAATCTGTAATATAATCTATAAAAAAAGCAATTATTAATAACCATACTAGTTCTATAGTATGAACTTTTTATTTTTCTTGATTTTTTCATTACAATCTGGGCATTGGAAACACTTGATAAAAGACCCTGAAGATGATTTATTAAAAATAATCCACTTAAGGGGAATTGACTTCTTTCCACAATTAGGACATTGTTTCATAATTTAACCTTGTAGTATAACGTTTAAAATGAGCCGATGAATTGCCCGCAAGGTAATTTATTGGCTCCTCTGATTTGTTATATGTATCTACCAGTTCTAAATTCTTCGTATGGTTCAAAATTATAAACAGTTTCTGTTTCTTCATCATATTCAGCTCGTCCAATTATAATTTTTAGATTACCATGAAACTCAGAGATTCTACCTCAGGGGTGTAATTTTGTAGCATTTTAACTAAATATATTCAATCCTTCTTTAAAGAAAGTACTATTTCTACTTCTTTTTCACCAAGAATCTTCTTAAGTTCTTGTTTATTTACATTTGTTATTTTTCCTAGTTTTGTTAAACTCCAAGAATTATTATCATAATAAATAACAAAATATTTACCTTGATATAAAATAACATCACCAGAAACTGTGTCTATTGGTTTGTCATTAGTTACAAGTGAATATCCCAAAGAACCCACTTTTTCCATATTGGCATAGTCTTTCATATGTATTGAAGTATCTTCACTTTGTAACTTATCAATTAAGGCATCTGCAGAAGAGTTGTTTTCAAGCTGAACCTCCAAAAAATAGCCATTAACTTTTATATAAATAACTCTATTGTTCATCAAATCTGCTCCCCATAAACTAAAAGAATAAAATAGTAAAACTATCTTTAGTATTTTTTTAAATCTATATTCACTCAAAGATTTCATAGTGACGCTCAACATTAACTGTTACCTTACCCCAATGAGAATTTTTAACCCTTTTTTGATGTTGCTCAAAAGAGGCTTTATCTGCAAATTCTTCATAAACATCAAAACGAAGAAAATTTTCCGAACTTTGAATGACACTAAACATATTACAACCTTCTTCTTCGAGAGTAAGACGTCTATGGTTTACTAACTCATTTTGTACTAATTCAAGTTCTGATTCAGGAACTAAAATATAGCCTTTCAATGTTACTTTTGACATAAATTTCCTTTTAACGTTTGAAATGAGCTAATAAATTTCCCGCAGGGTAATTTATTAGCTCCTCTGATTTGTTATGAGATGATTATTAAACCTGTATGCTCATTAGTTTTTTCTTAGCTTGCTCTATCTTTTCTTTTTTCTTTAATTCTTCTAACTTTTCATCAAGAATAATTTCAATACCAACTCTTAAAGAATCAAAATGGGCTAAGCAAGTTTTTTCATCTAACTCATGTATTCCTTTGCTTAAAATAGAATACATAGATTTATGTTCTACTAAAAAGTCAGGTAAATGAGAAGATAATAGTTCAATTTTCTGATCCATTCTTGATTTTTTATAATTTTCTTCATCAACTGTTCCATCCTTTTTACACATAGTGTAAGCATCCTCAATTAAATATTCAAATATTCTTCTTAAATACACAAATGAACCAATTCCTACACCATTGGCTGCTAAGCCAATGGCACGAGTAAATTCTTTTAATTTTTCTGTTGATAATAATTTTTTATATTGTTTTATTTCTGAAATATGAAAGTCTGCAATTGATGGATATTGTCCAATTTTAACAATAGTTTGTTCCTTTGGAACCCATAGTATATAATATTTAAATATACTATCAGTTCTTTTACATCTCACTTCAATTGTTTCGTATCCACCATTTCTAATAAATGGTGGATAAATTCCTTCTTCTACTACAAAAGTTGATTCAACTTTTTGCCATGGATTATAACCTTCAAATTCTTTGGATGAACTTGTAAGGTCTAGTAAAGTTACTGACTCAATTTTAAGAGGTGTGTAAATTGGTGTATTAAAAAAGAATTCTTGTTGTGTCATTGTATTTATTGTCCTTTAAATTAATCTCATAACGTTTAAAATGAGCTAATAAATTTCTCACAGGGTAATTTATTGGCTCCACTGGTTTGTTAGATATTACTCAGCAAGCTTAGCAACATCAAAAATATCTTTTTCTAATTGTACAATTTTTTCATCTAAAGATTGTCTACCATTTCTCCAATCATCTTCATCATAATTTGAGATGAAAACTTCATCCGAATTCTGAATATTTCCTTCAATTGAACGAGTAATTACTTGGTTAATACTATCAATTGAATCATCCCAAAATACCACATCACTTTCGTAGTTATAGTTTTTGCTAAGTCCAAATGCTCGACCAGTTATATTACTACTTCCAATTGTTGCAATAACAGGTGCATCTTTTTTCTTGCCTATCATGATTTTTGCATGCCAACGCATACCTGGTATTCTATATTTTTGAACATTTAAACAAGAGGAACAATTGTTTTTTATCACATTATCATGAAAATCATAATATGCAGTTCTCCATTTATAGTCATAAACTCCCACTAGCTTAAGAGTTTTTTGATTGTGTAAGCAAACACCTTTAAAATCATTACTAGCAATAAAGTATTTGTTCTCTTGAAAAAATCCTGAACATAAAATCATTTCTGATATATCAGAAGAATTAAACGTTGAAATGATTACATTTCTAAAACGATTCACTTTCCAATCTTTGCGAAGAAAAACTGCAACCTTAGTTAATGCCATATTTATTTTTCCTTTAATATCTAACGTTTAAAATAAGCAAATAAATAAGCTACAGGTAATTTATTCACTCCACTGTTTAGAATGCATATAAAAGTTAATTTTTATTTTTGTTACTTATACGATTTCTTAGAATTTTCGTGATTATTTCTAAGTCCCTATTTGAGTTATATTCTGCATCCATTCCTTTTTTTTTGGCCCATTCTTTAAACTCATCCATTTTTTTTAAACCTGATTTTGTTAGGCCCTCACCACCATTTATTTCAAAACCAATCACTTCCTTCGTATCATCTGAATGATCTTGGTATCGCACTTTTAACTTATTAATTGCTTTTTCAAGCTCTTTTGTTGGCAATTTTCCCGTATAGTTTTTGTCTTGGCCTAAAACCAAACCTTTTTTAGCCATTTTTTTCTCCACTCTTCGCTTTTCTCAAATAGTCAAAATAGTTCATATTTTGTTTGATAACTCTTTCATAATCTACACCATCATCTTGTTGATTTGTCGTCTTTTTACGGAGATGTTCAATATCGCCTCCTGTGTCCTGTTGCATTAATCCACCAACCTCAAGGGATTTGCCTTCCAAAATACTACCTTTGTTCATGCTAATCCCATTCTAAGATATTATCAGTTTTGCAATGCAAGACTTATTTGACAACATTAGTAAAAGTTGTTTTATCAATCTATTTAGGCAAACAATATCTTGAAGATTATTCAGAATTTCATCACGCATACTTTTACCAGATGTTTTTTTCAACTCAGTTAATAAATTGTCTTCTTTTTTGTCTACTTCTGGTGATAAAGATTTTACAGAAGTTAAATCAAGCTCCCTATAAATCACTTCTTCATCATCTTCAAATACAGAAAATTCAGAAATGTATTCTTCTGATATAAATGAATTTATATATTCTGTAACAATAACATCTTTGCTGTGGCTTATATAGTTGGCTTGTAACTGACCATTTTCTTTTTTGAATTCAACTACACTTAAAGTCATACTCATTATTTTTTACCTTCCAAAAGTAATTTAACCAAGTCTTCCCTGACAGCTCGTTTCAGATCAGCAATAGTTTTTGAGTTTTCAAGATACTCTTCTGGCAGCTCATAGTTTAATTCAAGAGGAATCTTACTATTCAAGCTTTCTACATATTTTTCTAATATTTCTTTATTACATAGTAGTTCGTAATGAAATGAAAACCTACGCTTAAAAGCTGGTTCTAAAGTATCAAAGTAATTGGTAGTTGCAAGTATAGTGATTTTATGATCTGTAGATATAGACTGAAAAAAATCCATGAGGGAGATTAATGCCCTTTTCAGCTCAGACACTTCATCGTCATTTTCTCTACTAACTAAAAATCTGTCAAACTCATCAAAAGGAGGACAATTCCTTTGTCTTTTGAACATAAATCATTTATTTCTTCATAAGCTTTATGGAAGTTGCCAAGTGTTTTGCCTAGATTATCGGTAATTATCTCTTGAGCTTTGAGTTCATAAGTTTCAACTTCATATTTTTCTAAAACATATTTGGCAAGTTCATAAGATAATGTTGTCTTTCCAGTTCCTGTTTCACCATGGAAAATATTAATACTTCGAATATCAAGCTCTTCAAACAAGAGTTTTAACTCATTATCTTGATTATGGACTAAATCAATAATCTTTTTGCAATTATTAAATATCTCATCATGGCCAAACAAGTTGGATCTATTGCTAATTAATTGTTCATCAAGTCTCTTTAAAAAACTCATTTTTTGTGCTTCCTCATCTAACCTAACTATTTATTGAATATACATTATATAAATAAAGTACTTAAATCTACTTATTTATTATATATTTATAACAGAGTCCATTTTAAGGATTTTTATAAAAAAAGATTACAAAACATAATAATTTTTACGTATGTTTTATACAGATATTTAAAACTTTAATATACACAATATATGTTAAAAGTGAAAAATTTAACTTTAAATAACATTTTTATAATTTAGGAGATATTATGGGTAAAAAACTACTTGATATAATAAGTGACAAGTTTTAAATATTCACTTTTTTGCCTGCAAGCAGGATTATATATTGAAAAAAGTAAAACCTATGCTTGCACTCTCTTTGAGAAAACTAAAAATATGCTCCTAGCATATTTGTTATGCTCATACAGTTACAAAACTTTTTCGAAACTATAAATAAATACTCGGCTTCTCAAATGTGGGAAAGTGGGATAATGACCTTTGTATTTTTTAGTACCATTTTATTTTAGTTGGTGTGATATTTAATCACTTTACTTTCCTCAAACATTATCAGGCAATTCCAAAAATAAATTGAAAACTTTCGGCTTTAATAATGGCTGGTATTATATAGAGCTTAATTTTATAATAGAATACATATCATCTTAATCCTAAATCTTTTTTATCTAAAAGTAATGTAGGTATAATATAAAAAGCTAAAAGATGAAATGAACTAACAATATTCTGTATTCTAGTAAGTTCATAAAACTCTTCTTTTGTTATATGTGTAATAATAGAATGATTTCTTAAAATATATTGTCCATTTTCAATAGTCGGCACCCCATTCGCACTATTTATAAACCCTAATAAAAAAGAAAAGAAAGAAACCATTAAAGTTATTAATGTTATGACAATTAATAATCTTGGTTTACTATTAAAAAATTTAATCACATCAAATGAGTATGAATCTAGCTTATTTATATTCCTGTACTTATTTTGCAGATAAATAATTAAAATAAACCAAATAGGGAAAATTAAAAATTCAATAATTGATAAAATCATTTTAAAATATGAATCATCAAAATTCATAAAGTAATATCCAATAGAAATCAAAGTAAAAAAATAACATATAATTGAAATATATAAAGTATTCTTTCTTGTTTTTTCAGATATTTTAATCATATTAAGTTATTTAACTCCTATTTTTAAAATAATATCTAAAAAAATTATAATCTTTAATAAAAGTTTTTGTCGGAAGTTTGGTGTAGATTTTGCCGAAGTCTAGCGAAGGTGTACTAGAAGTACATCGAAGCTAGAATTCGGTGAAAGATGCGCCGAAATTACGGCAAAAAAATTATTCCCACTCTATTGTTGCTGGTGGCTAAAAGTACTTCTAACCTAAATCTAGTGCAAGATGAATAAAAGCTATCGCTTTTATTCCCATTCTATTGTTGCTGGTGGTTTTGAGCTGATATCATAAACCACTCTATTAATCCCATCAACTTCGTTGATGATTCTTCTAGAGATAGTTTCTAATACATCATGAGGGATATGTGCAAATGTTGCAGTCATACCATCTGTTGCTTCAACTATTCTAACACATACTGTGTTATCATAAGTTCTGTTATCACCCATAACACCTACTGATTTTACATTTAGTAGTACTGTAAATGCTTGCCAAGTTTTATCATATAATCCAGTTGCATGTAAAACATCTAGCATGATAACATCAGCTTTTCTAAGTAATTCTAAATCTGGTTTATTTACATCTCCCATAACTCTGATAGCAAGTCCTGGTCCAGGGAAAGGATGTCTTCCAATCATATCTTTTGGAAGTCCTAATTCAAGTCCTAAAAGTCTAACTTCATCTTTGAAGATTTCTCTTAAAGGCTCGATTAGTTCAAATGTCATCCAATCAGGTAGTCCACCAACATTGTGGTGAGATTTGATTGTTTTTGATGGTCCCTTTACAGATACTGATTCAATAACATCTGTATAAAGTGTACCTTGAGCTAAGAACTCAATTCCATCGTGTTTTTTTGCTTCTTCGTCAAATACTTCAATAAAAGTTTCTCCGATGATTTTTCTTTTTCTCTCAGGGTCAGTAACACCTTCAAGTCTTGAAAGGAAAGTTTCACTTGCATCACAAGTGATAAGGTTTACACCTCTACTTTTGAACATAGCTTCAACTTGTTCTCTTTCGTTTGTTCTAAGTAGTCCGTTGTCAACAAATACTGGGATAAGTTGGTCACCAATAGCTTCTGCTAAAAGTGTAGCAACTACAGAAGAATCAACTCCTCCTGATACACCACAAAGAACTTTTTTATTTCCAACTTGATCTTGGATTTTTTTGATTTGTTCTTTAGCAAAAGAACCCATATTCCAAGTTGATTCACAACCACAAATATATTTTGCGAAGTTTTTAAGGATTTTGCTCCCTTGCTCTGAATGGTAAACTTCTGGGTGGAATTGGAAAGCATAAATTAGTCTATCCATATTTGCAATTGCTGCAAAAGGAGAGTTTTCACTTGTTCCAATAACTTCAAAACCATCAGCTAATTTGTCAACTTTATCCCCATGAGACATCCATACAGTTTGACCATCTGTAGTGTCTTTGAAAATATCGCTTTCTTTTTCAAATGTAAGTTTTGCTTTTCCATATTCGTGATGATCTGCAGGAATAACAGACCCACCAAAATATTGAGAAATAAGTTGCATACCATAACAAATACCTAAAATAGGAAGACCTAAATCAAATATCTCTTTGTCTGGGTGATAAGCATCTTTTGCATATACTGATGCTGGTCCACCTGAAAGGATAATACCTTTTGGAGTTCTAGCTTTAATATCTTCTATGCTCTCACTAAACGGTACAATCTCAGAATAAACACCAGCTTCTCTAAGTTTTCTTGCAATGATTTGTGTATATTGACTACCAAAATCTAATACAACTATTGGTACATGTTTCATTAAAATGATTCCTTTGATTTTTTAAAAGTACCGCGATTATAACTAAAAAGGAATTTGAAGACGATTAATTAATGGGATTCTTTTTAAAAGAAAATTGGGCAAAAAAAAAGCCATCCAGTCTAAGACTGAATGGCTTTTGAGATTGTGATTTAAGCTTATGCACCTATACCAAACATCTCAAATTGAACATACCAAATCGCACAAGAGATAATATATCCAATTAAAATAGTCCAAGCATATTTCATATGTGAACCAAAAGTATAAATACCATGAAGTTTACCCATAACTCCAACACCAGCTGCTGAACCAAATGAGATTAGTGAACCACCAACCCCAGCTGTAAGTGTTACAAGCATCCATTGAGCATGTTCCATAGGTGGATTTGCTTTAAGAACTGCTGACATTACAGGTACGTTATCAACAATAGCTGATAAAAAACCAACTCCAATATTTGACCATGTTGGTCCTAATACTGATGGGTCATAAACGATTGCTGCTAATGCTAACCATCCAATAAAGTATAATGCACCAACTGCTGCTAAAATACCAAAGAAGAACATCAATGTGTTATTTTCAATTTTAGCCATTGAGTGGAAGATATTAAAGTGGTCTTTACCATGTCTTCTTTTAAGTCCATAAGAATAAACTTTAAGTAAAGAAAGACCAAACATCATACCCCACATTGCAGGTAGATGTAATACTTGGTGAGACATAACTGCACAGAAAATAGTAAATACACCAAGTCCCATTACAACTTTTGCACCTTCAGCCATCACTGGAACAACTTCTTTAGAAGCGTCAAAAGTAGGTTTTTCATTTGGTACAACTTTAGATAATAAAACAGCTGTAGCTAGATATCCTAAAATTGATGCAGGGAATAAAAATAAGAAATCTCCAAATGCACCTTTACCAGCAGTCCATGCCATAAGTGTAGTAATATCTCCAAATGGTGACCAAGCACCACCTGCATTTGCTGCAACAACAATATTAATAGCACCAGGAACTAAGAAGTCTCTTCTCTCTTTTTCAATTGTAATTAATACTGTAGAAAGAATAAGTGCAGTTGTTAAGTTGTCTGCAATTGGAGATATAAAGAATGCTAAAATACCAGTTACCCAGAAAAGTTTTCTATAAGTAAACCCTTTTGAAACAAGGTTGTATTTAAGCTTATCAAATACATTCATATGGATTAATGATTCAATATACGTCATTGCAACAAATAAGAAGAAGAAAATTTCAGCAATTTCTAAAATTAAGTGTTGAGCTTGAGTATGAACTAATCCCATATCTAAATGATTTAACGAATAATATAGCGCAACTAAGATAAACATAAATGTACCAATAAATAAAGCTGGCTTTGCCTTATCTATCTCATATTTTTCCTCTGCCGCCACAAAGTAGTAACCTACTACAAAAATAAATAAACACGCAAATCCAACCCAAGTCATAGTTAAATCTGGTGCAACTTCCCCAGAAGCAGCGCCACCGCCACTTGCAAATAAAGCTAGAGATGATAATAATAATACCATCAGAATCTTTAACATTCTTACTCCTTAATAAAGTGTGCTCCAAGAGACTCTTTTCTGTCAATTGCAGCTTTTAAAATAGATTTTGCCGTAAGCAACCTTAAATATAGTAGTCTTCCCACATCTTCTTTCAAAAACTCATCTATCTCAGATAAAGCTTTTTTCAAAGAGTCAAAATCCCTTACGATTGCCGCATTTTCCCACATTAATTTTCTTACTCTGTCTTTTATTGGTTTATCAATACTTTTATTTCTAATACACTTTTTTATCTCTTTTAAATACTTAGAGTGATCGATTTTAAAATCCTCTTTTAAAGAGTGTTCTACTGCAAGTTTAGAAAAAACCAAACCTTCAAGTAAAGAGTTAGAAGCAAGTCTGTTTGCACCATGTACTCCAGTGCAAGCTGCTTCACCTACTGCATATAGATTTTTTGTATTTAATACTTTTGCATTAATATCAGTTGCAATTCCACCCATTGCATAGTGAAAAGCTGGAGAGATTGGTACTTTTTCAAATGGTAAATCATAACCTAGGTCTTCAAAGTTAGCATATATATTTGGAAATCTTTTTCTAAACCATTTCTTTTCAAATTTGTCAAAAGATAAATAGATATTTGAGCCTGTTTTTTTATGATAATCAAAGATTGACCTACTTACAACATCTCTTGGAGCTAGTTCTCCATCTTTATGATAATCAAATAAAAATCTATGGTCATTATCATCTACAATATAAGCACCCTCACCTCTTAAAGCTTCACTAAGTAAAGTTTTTCTAGCAAATGAAGTTCCTTTAAATACTGTTGGATGAAATTGCATCATCTCCATATCTTTTAAAGTTAAACCTTTTTCAACACATATACCTTGAACTTCCCCTGCAACTGCAGTTGAATTTGTATGGTACTTATATATTGAGCCAACTCCACCACTAGCAATAATGGTATTATGGGCAAAAGCTACTTTTTCTTCTGTTTCATTTATGAAATATTTAACCCCATAACAAATATCATCTTGCATAAGTAAATCATTTACTACACAATTAGTTTCTAGTTTGTGGGGGAATTTTCCCATTAAAAAAAGGTGTATCATTCTACCTGTAGCATCACCATCAGCATGAAGAATCCTACTTCTACTATGGGCTGCTTCTTTGGTAAAGGCTATTTTACCCTTATCATTTAGATCAAAATTCATTCCATCTTCTATTAAGTTATCAATTGCTTTTCTAGAGTTTTCACTTAATACTGTTACAGCATCTTTATTGTTGTGATAAACTCCTGCAACCAAAGTATCTTTAATATGGTCTGGAATATCTTCTTTATCAACAGCTGTTGCAATACCACCTTGTGCCCAAAAGGTATTGCATTCCCAAGGTTCTTTTTTACATAAGATTAATACATTTTTTGTATCAGGTATTAATCGTGCAGCATTTAAACCAGCTACACCTGAACCTATAATAATATAATCATAAACAACCATTATTTTGATACTTCTTGAGTATCTGGCACATATGTTGGAGGGGCTTTATAACCACATCCACTTAAAGATAATAAAATTCCTGCTATAATAACAACATGAAAAAATTGAGTGAAATACTTTGTCATCTTAAAAATAATCCTGAATTCAGAAGAATTAATACACAAGAAACGATTCAAAAGATAATTGAAATACTACCGCCTAAATTGAAAAAAGGCGTTAAATTCGCCTATATTAGGAAACAAATCTTCTTTTTTGTGTTAACTCATCCTGTTTATAAAATGGAATTTGAGTATAACAAGAGTTTGATAAATGACTTATTAAAAAAGTCAAACATTGCAAATATCGACGATGTAAGGTTTTTTGTAACAAATAAAATAGAAAAAAAACAAAAACCAATAATACAAGAGAACAACTATCAAGAGCGATCTTTTGGTATATTTGCGAATAATATAAAAGATGAAAAATTACATAAAAAATTTGAAGAGATAAGAGAGATTATAAAAAACTCTTAAACTCTTTAATCTTTTCTTTATAATCTGGACAATACTCTTCCACACAATTCCAAAATCTTTTTGAATGATTTTTATGTTTAATATGAGCTAATTCATGAACTACAACATATTCTATTAAAGGGATTGGAAACTTCATAAGCAGAGTATTAAAGTTTAGTTCATTTTTATAATTGCAACTTCCCCAAGTTCTTTTATTTTTTCTAAACTTTATTGCAGTTGGAAAAAGTTGCATTAGTTCAGAATATTCATTTACTAGTTTGGGAATCATTTTTTGTGCTTCTAATTTATAAAATCTATCTAGATTTCTATTATCAAAATTTTTGTGTTTAATTCCCAAAAAAAGAAATTCATCATTATTTAAAGTATTTTTTTCCAATTGTAGTAGATTTTTTTCTAACCATTTTTTCTTTTTCTCAATTAAGTTTCTTGCATCATTTTCTGTAAAATAAATATTTGAGTTAATTCGTATCATACTTGAAGATACTAACCTCATGTAGGTATGTTTCATGCCTCTTTTTTTATTTAATTCTACAGTGACCTCTTTATTATTAATATTTGTTAAAAAATTCAAACTAATCCTTAAGTATTTTTTAGATAAAATCCTAAAAATATTATGTCTCATAATATTAACATATTGAAAATTATTAGAGGAAAAAACTAATGAAAATTGCGCAAAGAATGGAGAATTTATCTCCGTCGGTAACAATGGCTATTACTGCTTTAGGTAGAGAACTTAAAGCTCAAGGTAAAGACATTTTAAGTTTTAGTGCTGGTGAACCAGATTTTGACACTCCTGAAATCGTTAAAAATGCTGCGATTAAGGCTATTAAAGACGGGTTTACAAAATATACCGCTGTAGAGGGTATCACTGAAACAAAGCAAGCAATTATTAATAAATTAAAAAAAGACCATGGATTAACTTATGAATTAAATCAAATAGTGATTAGTAATGGTGCTAAACACTCTTTATTTAACTTATGTCAATTATTAATTGAAGAGGGTGATGAAGTTATCATTCCAGCTCCATATTGGGTTACATATCCAGAGCAAGTAAAATTTTCTGATGGTGTTCCAGTATTTATTGATACGGATGAATCTACAGAATTTAAAATGACTGCTGAACAATTAAAAGCAGCTATCACACCTAAAACAAAAGCTATTATGCTAAATACTCCTTCAAACCCAACTGGAGCTGTATATTCAAAAGAAGAGCTTTTAGCTATTGGAAAAGTATTAGAGGGAACTGATATTCTTGTTTGGTCTGATGAGATGTATGAAAAAATCATGTACGATGGGAAAGAGTTCACAGCAGCTGCTAGTGTAAGTGAAGATATGTACCAAAGAACAATTACAATCAATGGATTAAGTAAAGCTGTAGCTATGACTGGATGGAGATTTGGTTATATAGCAACTCCAAAAGTTGAGATTGTAAAAGCTATGATTAAATTACAAGGTCAAGTAACTTCAAATGTAAACTCAATCACTCAACATGCAGCGATCCCTGCACTTGAAGGTGATGCTGATGCTGATATTGAGATGATGAGAAAAGCTTTTGAAGAGAGAAGAGATATTGCTGTTGAATCATTCAATGCAATAAAAGGGGTATCTTGTTTTAATCCACAAGGTGCATTCTATCTTTTCGTAAATATTAAAGATGTAACTCCTGATTCAATGAAATTTGCAGCTGATCTTTTAGAAGACAAAGGTGTTGCAGTAGTTCCTGGACTTGCATTTGGTATGGAAGGTTATTTCAGATTCTCTTTTGCTACAGATTTAGCAAGTATTCAAGAGGGAATTAAAAGAATTAAAGATTTTATAGAAAAATAATAAATTATGACAGCACAAAAAAAAGCCACGATAGTCTCAAGTAGTGTTGCCGCATTATTAACCCTGATTAAATTAGTAGTTGGTATTGCTAGTGGATCAGTTGCAGTTTTGGCTTCTGCAATTGATTCGGTACTGGATATGTTTGTTTCAGTATTTAATTACTTTGCAATTAACAACTCTGAAAAACCAGCAGATGAAACATTTAATTATGGTAGAGGAAAAATTGAAGCTCTAGCTTCTGTTATAGAAGGTACCATAATTACACTTTCTGGTTTATTCTTACTTTATCAAGCTATTGAAAAAGCCATAAAAGGCGAAGTTTCTCAATACTTGGGTATATCTCTTACTGTAATGATTATTTCATTGATTATCACTATTGCACTAGTTTTATTTTTAAATAGAGTTGCCAAACAAACAGACAGTATGGTAATAAAAGCTGATGCTTTACATTATAAAACTGACGTATATACAAACATAGCTGTTTTAGTTTCTTTAGTACTTGTTAACTTCACCGGTATAGAGCTTATAGATGTAGTAGTTGGTGGTGGAATTTCAATTTTTATCATCTATTCAGCTTATGAATTAATTCAAGAAGGTATTTTAGTTTTATTAGATAGAGCTGTAGATGAAGAGATTGTTGAAAATATAGTTGAAATTATAGAAGCTGAAGAAAGAATAAACACTCACCACTTATTAAAAACAAGAGAAGCAGGAAACCAAACATTTGTAGAAGTACACTTAGTATTTGACTGCTTAATAACTCTAATGGAAGCTCATAGAATCACCGATAGAATAGAAGAAAAAATAAAAATGATTAACTCAAAAAAAGATTGGGTTATAAACATTCATATGGATCCCTATGATGATTTTGAGATAAACGAATCATCTAAAACTTGCTCTATTGTATAATAATTTATATTTATTAAACAATGACATTTAAAAACTTTATATAGGATTACAATATTTAAAATGGCACTAATAGACTTACAAAACATAAGCAAACAATACGATATAAAAGTTATTCTAAAAGATGTTAATTTTACTTTAACAGAAGGTCAAAGAATAGCTGTAATTGGTCAAAATGGTCAAGGGAAATCAACTTTATTTAAAATCATTATGAATGAAGTTGAGCCTGATTATGGTGAAATTTCTATTGATAAATCTGTAAAAATAGAGATGTTAGACCAACAACCAAAATTTAAATCTGGTATAAATGTTAGAGAAGCAATAGAAGCCCAACTAACAGAATTAAAATCAGCAAAAACTGAATATGAAAATATTACTAATCAAATCATTACAGATTATGAAAACCAAGAGCTTTTAAAAAGACAAAGTGAACTTGCAACATATATCGAATTTCATAATGCTTGGGACTTAGATAATATGATTGAAAGGGTTTTAGAAGAGTTTCAACTAAAACAATATGAACACAAAGATGTAAACCTTTTAAGTGGTGGTGAGCAAAGAAGAGTTAGTCTTGCTGGGTTACTTCTTAAAAAACCTGATATTTTACTTCTTGATGAGCCTACAAACCATCTTGATGTTTATATGGTTGAGTTTTTAGAATCTCTACTTTTAAAAAACAACTTCACCCTACTTTTTATCTCTCACGATAGATATTTTATTGATAATATTGCAACATCAGTTGTAGAGGTTGAAGGTGGTGCCTTAAAAAAATTTAATGGTGGTTATTCTTCGTATTTAGAGCAAAAAGAACAAATGCTTGAGAATATGCAAAAAGAGCATGAAAACCTTTTAAGACTTGTTAAAAGAGAAGCTCACTGGATGCAAAGAGGTGTTACAGCTAGAAGAAAAAGAAATGAAAGAAGAAAAGCTGAATACTTTGATTTAAAAAAGAAAGCAAAATCAAACCCTGCTTTAATCAAAAAAATGTCTGTTGAACTACAAAGAGAACAAAAATCTTTTAACAGTGAAGAGAAGCAACAAAATAAAAAAAAGATGCTATATGAGTTAGATAAAATCTCTAAAACACTAGGAGATAAACTTCTTATTAAAGATTTTACTTCAAGAATTTTACAAAAAGATACAATAGCAATTGTTGGACCAAATGGAAGTGGTAAATCTACTCTTCTTAAAATCTTTATGGAAAAAATGAAAGTTGATAGTGGAGAGTTTAAAAAGGGTGATTTCAATATTGGCTATTTTGACCAGCAAAGAGATATGCTAGATGATAATAAAAACATCATGGAGACATTCTGTCCAAATGGTGGAGATAGAGTTGTTTTAGATGATGGAAGAAATATGCATGTATTTGGATATCTGAAAAACTTCCTTTTTCCAAGGGAATATTTAGAGAAAAAAATAGGTGTTTTAAGTGGTGGAGAAAAAAATAGAGTTGCCCTAGCCCTACTTTTTACTAAAAAAGTTGATTGTTTAATACTTGATGAGCCAACAAATGACTTAGATATTCCTACAATTAATATTTTAGAAGAGTATTTACAAAACTTTCAAGGGGCATTGATATTTGTATCCCACGATAGATACTTTGTGGATAAGATTGCTAAAAAACTTTTTGTTTTTAAAGGTGCAGGAATAGTTGAAGAGAGTTTTCAGCCATATACTGAATATTTAGAAATTGAAAAAGAGATAAAAGAGTTAAGCTCTTTTGAATTAGAGGTTGAAAAAGAAAAAACTCAAACAAAAGAAGATAACAAGCCAAAAAAACAGAATAAACTTTCATACAAAGACCAAAGAGAATATGATTCTTTACCAAAAGAGATAGAAGAATTAGAAGAAAAGATTGAACAAATAAATGTTTGTTTATCTACACCATCTTGTTATGAAGAAAAAGGGATAGTTGCTGTTTCTAAAGAATTAGAGGAAACAGAAAAAATATATGAAGAAAAAGTAGAAAGATTTTTAGAACTAGAAGAGATGGTTGAAAGCTTTAACTAGTAATAAGATATAATAAAGACAAATTATAAGAAGGACAAAAGAATGAGTTTAAAACAACAACTAAAAGATGATTTAAAACTTGCAATGAGAGAAAAGAATATTGTAAAAAGAGATTCAATTAGAGCAATAAATACTATGATTAAACAAATTGAAGTTGATGAAAGAAAAGAATTATCTGATCAAGATGTGATAAAACTTATTCAAAAGGGTATAAAACAAAGAGAAGAAGCTGTAATACAATACAAAGAGGCTTCAAGAGATGAATTAGTTCAAAAAGAGCAAGAACAAATTGATGTGTTTAAAGAATACCTACCAGCTCAAGCTAGTGATGAAGAATTAGAAGCTGGACTAAAAGAGATTATTGCAGCTGTAAATGCCCAAACTATGAAAGATATAGGTAAAGTTATGGGACAAGCAAGTAAGAAATTTGCTGGTGTTGCTGATGGAAAAAGAATCAATGAAATGACAAAAAAATTATTGGGATAAATAGGATTAAAAAATGGAATCCAAAGTTCAAAAAGTAGTAAAAGATACAATACTAAGCCTTCATGAAAAAGGTATTCCTGCAACTCCAAATGAATACCATAAAGAGTTTTGCAAATTTTCAAAAGTTCATAATCTAACAATCCAAGAGTGTGAACTTTTTAAAGAATTAGTAAGTAAACTAAGCAAAAATGAACAAATTGAGATAGAAAAAAAAGATATAACAACTTTTGAAGACTTGATACCAATCTTATTAAATAGAGTTTCAAAAGATAACTTAAGCTCTTTAGCTAAAATCTTTCAACAATCAATTGTTCCTTCAATCAGTATAGATATAAATGAAGAGAGAAATAAGTTTTCAATAAAAATTGGTGATTCTCCAGCTTTAATGTTTGAAGAAGATATTCAAAAAGAGATGCAAAACTATATAACTAAAAGATTTGAAGCAGATAAAAGAGTTGTAAAACAAAAAACTGCGGAAATAGCTAAAATGTTAACTCTTATGGGACAGTATTTTAATGATGCAATCCAAAGTAGTGGCAATGGCTCAGAAAATGTATCAAATATCAAATCAGAAATCCAATCAATGGATATGCAAACTCCTGACATAAAAACATTAACATCTCTTCAAACAAAACTTATAGATGCAGCAAAATCTATTGAAGATGAGATGAATAATGTAGGTGAAAAATTAACATCAGGGAAATCTGAAGTTGAAACTTTAGAACAGCAAGTTAAAAGGTTACAAGAAGAATTAGAAAAAACTAGAGAAGAGAGTATAAAAGATCATCTAACAGGACTTCTTACAAGAAGAGCTTATGATGAAGCAATTAAAAAGATTGAAAATACTTTTATACGCAACAATACTCAATATGCAATTGTATTTTTTGATATTGATCACTTTAAAAAGATAAATGATACTTATGGACACGAAGCAGGTGATGTTATTCTTTCTACATTTGCAAAAATTTTAGGGAAAAACACAAGAGATTTAGATGTGGTTTCAAGATATGGTGGAGAAGAGTTTGTTGCTGTAGTTCATTTTAATCTAAAAAGAGAATTATTAAAATATCTAAAAAGAATAAAATCAATAATACAAGCAAATAGTTTTGTATATAAAAATCAAAAAATTCATTTAACATTTTCTGCTGGGGTATCTATTAGAAATAATCACAGCAGCTACGATAGTACTATACAAAAAGCAGATATGTTGTTATATGAGGCAAAAGAAGCTGGAAGAAATAGAATAATCTTAGAAGATGGTACAGTTATTTAAAACCATTGCTCTAATACTACTTTTATTCTCTTGTTTAAATGCAAATAATTTAAATGAACAAGAGATTAAAAAACTAATTGGAAGAACAATCATAATAGGCTTTGAGGGCCAAACTTTAAATTCAAGCTTAAAAGAAAATATAGATAAATATAACTTAGGTGGTGTGATCTTATTTAATAAAGATTATAAAACTAAAAAGAAAAAAAATATACTAAATCCTAATCAATTAAAAAAACTAAATTCTAATATACAAAACTATTCAAAATATAAAATGTTTATATCTATTGACCAAGAGGGAGGGAAAGTTAGTAGATTAAATCCTAATAATGGTTTTTTTCTTACACCTAGTGCAAAAGATATCTCTTCTAAAGATATAAATCAAGCAAAAAAAGAATATCAAAAATTAGCATACAATTTAAAAAAGATGAAAATAAATCTAAATTTTGCTCCTGTTGTAGATTTAAATATAAACCCTAATAATAAAGTTATAGTGCAGTTAGAACGTTCTTATTCTAAAGATCCATCAGAAGTAGTTAAATATGCTTCAGTATTTATTGAAGAGCAAAATAGATATGGTATTGGCTCTGTAATCAAACATTTTCCAGGACATGGTTCATCAAATGCTGATTCACATAAAGGTTTTGTAGATATAACAAATACATGGAAAAAAAAGGAGTTAAACCCTTACAAACAATTGATAAAAGATAATAAGGTTGATTTTATTATGACAGCACATGTATTTAATAAAAAACTTGATAAAGAATATCCTGCAACACTATCTTATAAAATAAATACAAAAATTTTAAGAGAAAAATTAAAATTTAAAGGTGTAATTATAAGTGATGACTTGCAAATGAAAGCTATAAGTGAACATTATTCTTTAAGAGAAAGAATAAAATTATCTATAAATGCAGGTGTTAATATATTACTTTTTGGAAATCAATTAGATAAAAATGATTTAAAAACAATTGTTGATACAATTTATAATCTAATTGAACAAAAAGAGATAAAGTTATCTAAAATCATAGAATCAAATAAACTAATAAAAAATTTTACTGATAAGATACAATAGCTACAATAAGAGTTTGTAAGCCTAAAAGAATCCATATAATTTTACTTGTATTTCCATCAAAATATCTATTAAATTTATGCCAGAAATTCATAATAATACCTCTGAGAATAATTTTACAATCTTTTTTCGATAAAATCAAATAAATACATTATGTGGGTAAAACAATAAAAAACTTAGCTCCTTTATAGCTATTATTCTCAAACACAATATCATCATTTTTGACAATAATCTCACCATTGAAATGTTCATTTATAATTTTTGTACTCATATACAATCCTATTCCTGTACCTTGGCTTTTGTGTTTTGTTGTAAAATATGGATCAAAAATTTTATCTATAATTGACTCATTTATCCCACCAGCATTATCTTGAATAGTAATTATAATATCTTCATTGTCTTTATAAAATTTAACTTCAATAACTTTTTGTTTAATATTATTCTCCGACAAAATATCTTTTGAGTTGTTAAGTAGATTAATAAAAACCTGTGTTAATTCATTTTTAATTCCATCTATAAAAAAATCATCCTCAGTATCTTCAAGCTTCAAATTTATATAATTGTTCTTTAAAGAAGCACTTACAATATCAACAGCTTTTTGAAAACTCTCTTTAATACTAAAATTCTCTTTTCTTGGATTACTTTTCATAAAATTTCTAAAATCATCAATAGTATTACTTAAATATTTTGCATATTTAATAACACTATCAGCAGTATCACTTATATCATTTTCTTCAACAATATTTAATTCATTTTTTAGTTTTAAACTACTTAATTGAACTGTAATAGCATTTAGAGGCTGTCTCCATTGATGTGCAATATTATTAAGCATCTCTCCAATTACAGCCATTCTTGTTTGCTGTTTTATCAATTGGGCTTGTTCATTATTTTTTTCAAGTTGAGATTTTAATTTCTCAAAAAGTTTCTTTTCTTTTTTATTTGAAAGCTTTAAACTATCAATATTTTTTTCAATATTCTCAGCCATAAGATTAAATGAATTTTGTAATTCAAAAGTCTCTTTACTATCTCCCAAATCTATTCTTTGAGAGTAATCACCATGGGCTATAGCATCTGCTGTATGAGTTAATTTAACTAAGTTTTTAATTATCCATTTACTTACAGTTATAAGAAGAAAAGCTGAAAGTATTAATTCAACCATTGCTATTATTATACTTCTTATAATCATCTCTTCTTTTGCTTGTACATAAAACCTTGTGGATAATCCTAAATATGCCTTTCCAAGATTTTGAGATGATAAAGCAATAGGTATACTAGTATCAAACCTTTCATCTTCTAAAGATTCACTACTAAAAGGATTTTTTTCTGGACTGGGTAAATTTTTACAATCTTCCCATCCTACAGATGATATACAATTATTTCTACTATCTACAACTGCAAGATATTCAATAGTAGATATTTTTTTTGTTTCTTTAAGTATGGCATCAATTGTTGCATAATCCATTTGAACAATAGGTGCAACAAGGGCACTTTGTAAGAGAATTTTTTGTTCATCAAGTCTAATATGAGTCTGTACGGATAGATTATCTTCAAGTTGATCAACATTTTTAATCACCATTAAGGTAAGCATTAAACTTTCTATTAATAAACTTGCGATTACCCATTTATAGGATAAAGATATTCTCATCTTACTTGTATAACCTTTTCATAGTTTTTTCAACAATAGGTTTAAGAACATCTAGATCTTTCGACTCTATTTTTTTAAAACCTTCTAGCCTAGTCTTTTTTAAATGGTTTTGCCCTTCTTTTGATTTTGTAAATATATCTAGTGCCTTTTTCCATTCATTAAGAGTTATTCCATTTCTATCTTTTGCTAAATAAACTCTACTTGGTTTAGGTTCACTTTGATAAATTACATGAACTTTATCTTTCATCTTATTATCTAAAAGTTTTAGATAATTTGGTAAAGACATGATAATCATATCTGCATGATTATTTAGAAGAATGGCTATTGAACTATCAGTAGCACTGGTATAGGTATATTTTATTTTTTCATCCTCATTAAACCCTTGTTCATCTAACCATTTTTGCGCATCAAGTGTAGGGAAAGATACAGGATCTAAACCAATTACATGTAAAGGATATTTTTCTTTTTTTAATATATTTTTATCTTTTGACAATATTATTGTTGACAAGCCTTTTTTGTATGTCATTATTGGTTCGTAATCTCCCATTTTTTGAGCAAGTACTGCAAGATTTGGAGAAGTTAAAACTAAATCATAAAAAGTACCCGTATTTGAACGTTTTGAAAACTCGCTAAAATTTTTTGCAGTTACAATTCTAACTGGCCTATCAAAATGTTTTTCAAGAAACAATCTTAAGTCTTGATGCGATTCAAGAATAACTCTTGTAGAAGAATGGGGAGCGATTCCTATAGTTATATCATTTTCTTGAGCATTTATAAATGTATATAAAGTAAAAAATACTAATAATATTGTTTTCAAATTCATAATATTAAACCCTTCTTATAAATTTTAATTAATTATATCTATAATAAGGTTATTTTTAATTAAAATAATATAAGATATATTTTATTTTCTTACTATAAAATTTATTAGTTAAATAAATAATTTTTTATTAATAAGTAAATGCTATAATATAATTATAATTCTATATAATCTTCTTATCAATATCCAAGGATTCAAATGTTTAAAAATATCCCTTTTAGGTTTACTGTACTATCTCTATTTATATTTCTTTCTATAATAATTATTATATTTATGATTTATATTCAAACAGTTTTCATAAAAGATTTTTCTTTAGATATTACAAAAGACAATTTTGTTCTTTCTTCTTCTGAAGTAAAAAATAATTTAAAAGTCTTAAACAAAAAAAATGATTTTTTTATAGATGCAATTAGCATCTCTTTTGAGGATTTAAACTCTTTTGAGCAAATTATTGAAAATAAAAAACAATATCTCGATGTTTTAACAAAAATTTTAGAAAAAAATAAAAATTTATATTCAACCTACTTTGCTTTTAATGATAATAGTTTTTTTGAAATAATAAATCTAGATATTGACAAATCACTTAGAAAAAAATATTCCTTATCTCTAAAATCACGTTGGTTACTAATCTATATAGATGGAAAAGAAAAAGAGATTAGAAAAATACTTAGTTATGATGAAAATTTAGTAAAAATCGATGAATCAGAGAGTGAAAATACATATTTAGCTACAAGTAGACCTTGGTTTAAAAAAGCTTCTAATAAAGAAGGTCAACTAATAAAAAGTCTTCCTTATTCTTTTAAAAATATTAATTCTATAGGAATGACTTATGCAAAGAAATATAACGATGATGTAATCTTTGCACTTGATGTGTTATTAAAAGATTTAAACCAATCTATTGATAAATTGAACTCTTTAAATACTATGGATAGTTTTATTTTTTCTAAAACAAATGAATTGATTACAACAACTACAACAAATAAAGAATTGATATCTAAAATAACTAAACTTATAAAAGAAAACTCTATAAACACTAAATCTATTTATACAATAAATTCAAAAGATTATATTATAAACTACTCAAAACTAGATGATGATATATATAACCATTTAGTTTCGATTGTTTCTTTAGATGAAGTTATGAAAGAGTATTCTAAATATTTTGATTTAATGATTATTTTTACAGTTATACTATTTTTAGTTTTACTTCCAATCATTTGGTATTTTGCATCAATAATTGTTGAGCCAGTTTTAAAATTAATTGAAGAGAGTAAAAAGGTAAAAAATAGAAAATATTCAGATTTGAAAAAAGTAAATAGTAGAGTATTTGAAATCCAAGAATTATCTAACTCTTTGTTAAATATGAGTGAATCAATCTATGAATACCAACATAAACTAGAATTAAAAGTAAAAGAAAGAACAAAAGAATTAAAAGAAAAAAATAAAGAATTACGAAAACTTTCAGTTACTGATAAATTAACTAATATATACAATAGAATAAAACTTGATGAAGAGATAGAGATTCAAATAGATAGAGCCAAAAGATATGATGAAAACTTTGGGGTAATAATGATTGATGTGGATTATTTTAAACAAGTTAATGATACATATGGACATCAAGTAGGAGATACAACACTAATTGAAATTGCAAAGATTTTAAAAAACAATATAAGAAAAAGTGACATTGTTGGAAGATGGGGAGGAGAAGAGTTTTTAATTATTATAAATTATATAAATATTGATGATATTAAAGCTTTAGCAAATAGTATTAGAATAAAAATAGAAGAACACACTTTTCCAGTAATTGATAAGAAAACAGCAAGCTTTGGAGTTTCAACATATCAAAAAGATGATAGTATAAAAACATTACTTCATAGAGCAGATGAAGCTTTATATGAAGCAAAAGAAAAAGGTAGAAACTGTGTAGTTATAAATTAGAATAAATTTTACTTTATTCTAATTTTTATCTTTTAGCTTTTCAGTTACTTCACCTGATATTAGAGTAATATTTTTATCTTGTAAAGATTTAATATCTTCCTCTAAATTAACAGATGTAGCTATTAATTCAATATTCAATGAGTTTTTTATCATATTTAATGCATATAAATTTTCACTCTCTAGTATTTCTTTGTTAACTTTGATATATTTAGGTTTAATAAGTTTTAAATAGTTGTAGTCTTGACTGATTCCTAAAAAATTGAAAATAGCAAGGTCAAACTTATAATCTTTAAGTAAATTAACAAATACAATACAATTAAAATAGTTTTTAAAAAAAGATTCCTCTTCTAATTCAAATATAATATTTTTAAAGTTATTTGTGGAACTGAACATTTTATTTAGTTTCTCAAATGGCATATTTTCAATGAACCTATTAGGAATTTGAATTGTTACTATTTCATCTGACAATTTTAAATCTAAAACTTTTTTTATAATCTTTAAATAAACTTCTTCTAATAAATCAAGTTCAATAACTAAAGCGATAAATTCTCCATAAGCGTAGTTTTTATCTTCTGTTTTAATTTCAAAACTAATAGTATTATATATTGTCTTATTTGTATTTAACTCAACTATTTTTCTAAATAAAAGATTGAAACTATCATTTTTATTTGCAAAATTTATAATTTGCCTAAAATCTTTTTTAGATGTTGAAATATCTTTTTCATTTAAATAATATTCTTTATTTGTATTATTTATCTTTGAGTTTAGTATTGTAAAGTCAATTTTACTTAAAAACTTACTATTTGTATCTAGATTATTATATGAACAAATGCCAATAGAAAACTTTATATCACTTTCATTATAGTTTTTTTTCATAATTTCTGATAAATTTATAGATAACTCTTCAGCCCATTTAATTACTCTATCTTTATTTTCTCTAGGTAAAACAATAATAAATTCTCCTGCTTTTGTTCTTGCACTAAAACTTGAGTTATTATTCATCGTAATTTGATTTAAAAAATTCGTTACACACTTAATTACTTCATCTACACTTTCATAGCCAATTTTTTTATTTAATAAATCAATTTTGTTTAATACTACGGTGATAATAAATCCACTATTATTTGTACTATTTTCATCTAAATATTCACTTATTTTAAATATAAAATAATTTCTATTATATAGTTTAGTTAGTTGATCTATATATAGTAATTCTTTATTTCTTTTTAAAATTTCATTTGCTTGGTGAAACATATTTTGTATTTTTTCAATCATTTTATTTATACTGATAGTTAATGATTTAAACTCTAAAGTAAAAGGTATTTTTTCTTGAAAAATAAAATTATTATTCATAGCACAATCACTTTGTTCTTTAATCATAATTAATGGTTTTAAAATTGTTTTAAAGAAAAAAGAAATTATTAATAACACAAAAATAAATATTGCAACTAAAGTAAAAGATAAACTTACAAATATTTTATATAATTGCAAATAAAGTGTATCTCTATTTGCATAAACTTCAAGTGTACCAAGTATTGACCAGCCCTGAGATACTGTTGATGAAGAGAAAATTTCATCTATACTAACAAAATTTAAAAACCATGTCGGCACATTATCATCAGTATCTTCTTTTTTTATTCTTTTATATACAATCTTTTCTTCTAGATTTTTAAATAAAATTTTTTCATAATTTCCATTATCAAAACTTGCATTTAAAACTGTTTTTATTGTACTCTCATCAAATTTAGCATTTGTTATAGAAAGACTAATATTAGATACACTATTTTGAACATTTTCATATAGTGATTTTTGTGCAGAGTCTTTTATTTGATTAAAACTTATTGTTAAAATTAGAACAAAAAGTAATATGAATATAACTGATAGTAAAATTGAAATTTGCCTAAATAGACTCATATTTTATTCTCCCTAAAATTTTTCATTAATGTATCCCATTTTTTATGAGCAGATGTTTTCTTACCATTTTTTAATATATTTGGATTGAAGTTATAAATTGGTGTCAAATCAGTTCTTTTTGATGCTTTGAATATTTTTTTATTTACACTATCTAAAATTAGAGGTTCAGAATTAGGTGTTTTAAAATAAGAAAGTACCATATGTGCTTCTTTTGAACCTTTTAATCTAACATAAGATAAAAACATCTTTTTAGAAGACACACCTAAATGTTTTAACACAAGATATTTTGCAATAACATAATCCTCACAATCACCTTTATCCCGTGCTAAGAACTCATAAGGACTTGCCCAATAATCACTTACTCCATAAATATCTTTATCATCACCATAGGGTACATAGTTGAAGAAATCATTTACTATCTCTAACTTTTTCTCTTCGCTCTTTTTTGACGCTCTTTTTATAGTTCGCTCTAATGCTACAAATCTATTTTTTGCAAAACGCTTGTATTTTTTCTCTACTTTTTGTATAAGAGAGGAACTACTAAAACTAGCAGAAGAATACGATAAAGCTAAAAATAGGATAATAATAAATATTTTCATTCAACTATTGTATCCAAATTATTAATTCAAACTTTATAAAAAACCTAGAATATACTAGGTTTTTTAACTCGTTATACCATCTGAAATATCAGTTTGAACTTTTACTTTTACAGAAGAATCATCTGAATTTATATAAATATCATATCCTGCTTCTACTGTACTAGTTGTCCAATTACCTTTTAATTGAACTTCATCTTCATTTGTTCCTGATATTTTTAGCTCATTACTACTATCTGTCATATTTAACACATCTTCTAAGGATAAATTTAGTAAATCATTTGCACCAGCTGCACTTAAATCAATCTCATTTAAATTTTTTGCACTAGTAATATCATCGATTTTATCAAAGTCTAAACTCATTCCTTCTTCAAGTTTAAATGTACCTGAAACCTCTGAAAGATTTAATTCAAAAGAACTAGACACTTGATTTGAAATAACTTCTGGAGTAAATGAATTTCCATTTTTGTCTATTTCTTGTGTCCACACATTTACATTTACATTATTAACTGACTCATCATGAGAAAGTTGAATATTATTAATCTCATCAAATGTAATACCTTCAATTGTCCAACTAGTACCATTCCAACTTGTATTTGAACTTAAATCTGTACCATTTTCAAGTCTAAATTGTGCTGATTCATTTAAACCGATTAATTCTAAACTCATAGTTTCACTGCCATCTACATCCTGCATATTAGCGTTTAGATTTAAATCTACCCAAGAAAATGCCTCTCCAAAGGTCATTGTTGGATCTATTGTTATATCATCAGCAACTGCATCAATTTTTCCTGTTACATTTACTTCCAATGCTTCTGATGTAGCTAGATTTTCTTCACTTACAGTAAATTTAGCCTTAAAATCAAATTCGCCAGACCAATTTTCTGGAGCATTAACATATATTTCAGGTAAATTACCATCACTTGAAGCTGGAATTAACCATTTATTTCTTGAGACATCATTATCTCCACTAATATTTGGTGTTAAATCAAAAGCTGTCCCAGTTGTAGTTCCTATATTTGTAGCCATTACTAAAGAACCATTATCAATATACCAAACTGTAAAGTTATTTGGTACTTCATCTAAAATAATATTCCCTAATGTTTCTGAGCCATCCTCAAATGTACCAGCTGTTATTTCAAGTTTTACTGGATTTGCTAAACCTTCTTGAGAAACATCTTCAGTTCCAACAGCTGTAACAACTTGTGCATTCAACTCTACATCTATTACAGGAGTTACACTAATAGTTTTAATTTCAGATGAATCAAGAGTAACACTACTTCCTGTTTCTATATTTTTAACACTTACCTCAAAGTTAACATTACCATCCCTATTAGATGCAGGAGTATATACTAAACCACTAATTGGAGTATCAACTACAAAATTATCTGCAACATCTATAGGTGTAACTGTAAATGTACCATCATTATTATCAACAATATTGTACTTTCCTGAAGTATCAGTTAATGTTCCTTTTAGGCCTCCACCAGTTGAAACATCTACCCAAGTTTCAGTTATTTTTATAGTCATACTATTTCCAACAAGCTCTGTTTTACTTCCATCATTTGGATTTGATAAAGTAATAGTTAAAGGAGTTGTATCATCTTCATCAATATTATTTGCAGAAATATCTATAGTCATTTTATCTGTTACAGGAATAATATTTTCTACATAATTAAGTATTTCTGTTCCTTCTCTAAAAGTTCCTCCATCATAAGTAGAAATAGTTGCAGTAAAAGTCATTTGCCCATCTTTATCTCCACCAGTATTCATATCATTTGGTGGAGTTACTATCACATTTGATAAGGCTGCTTCAATATCAGCTTCATTACCATTTCCAGCTACAACATAGAAAGTTTCCCCATTTTGTTCATAAGAATAGCTATAACCAGAAACAACTGCACCTGTTGGAAAACCAGAAATTGTAACTGCATAACCACCTGAATTAGATGTACCACCACTATTTATTACATCTATTGACTTTCCTAAATTATAAATAACATCATTTGTACCATCATTATTGTCTTCATAAATAATTGCTGAGATTGCACTTAAATCAAATAATGGAGGTGTTCCTGGTTCTGTTCCCGGAGTGTAATTTTTTTCTATTGTTATAGTCTGTGATGCACTTTTTACTTCAGCATTAATATCTTGAGTATATGTTGTAATTGTAATATCTCTATTTTCAAAGTTTGCACCTTGATTTACTATAAACTTAATACTCTCAAGTGCACCGTCTAAATCTAAGGAATTATCAGTTGGATTAGAAATAACCCAGATACCATTATGCTGACTTCCACTATATCCATAATATGTCGCACCTTCAATTGAAACACCCATAGGAACACCTGAAATAACAATCTCTTGGACAGTTTCACTACTATCTTGATCAGCACTTGATGTTGTTACTGTAACAGTAAATTCAGAATTTTCTTGATTAACTGTTACTGTTGAACCTGAAATACTTACATCTCCTGAGTTTGGATTAATACTATCAACAACTAAACTAGGTGCATCTGTAACCGCTTGTACATTTACTGTATGTGTATGGGTAAAGTCTTTTGTATCTGTTTTAATTCCATTAGTATCTGTAACTGTATAAGTAACTGTTAAATCAAAATTATCAGAACTATCTGCATCATGTGTTGTAGTATTTTTAGTATAAATACCATTTTCCCATTGTGCTTGTGTTAAAATATAATAGTCTGTGCCACTTATATCTGTTGTAGTAAGTTCTGTAGCCATATTTGAATCAGCATACAATTTAAATCCAAGAGGTAAATCACTAGCTAAAATTTTAACTGCATCTATTGTTTCAACACCATTTCCATCATTATCTGTTAAATTTGGAGTAATATTTATCTTATTTGATCCTCCGTCTACATCTTCATAAATTGTTGAAGATGTTGAAACAGATAAATCATCAGCAATTGGATCTACAAAGAAGTTTACAGTTTGAGTATTATGTGTTTTACTATCACCCTCTCCTGCTTTTTCCGTAGTAACATAAGTTAAATCAAAACTTGCATCTCCACTAAAGTTTTCTGGAAGATTTATTTTGATTTTCCCGTCCTTTATATCACTTGCTTTTACAACATATTGATCATTTTCTATATAATATGGACTTCCAGAATCTATAATAAAGCCTGCTGTTAATTCAATTTTAACTGTAAGTTCTTCTGTACTATCTAAAGCATCAAGAGCAGTTGAATCTAAATAAATATCTTTTAAATTAAGTTGTGAATCCTCTGATATACTTATATCTGAATTTAATGTAGTTCCAACTGGTGCATCAGCAATATTTTTTACAACAACATCTATATCTTTCGTCTGCCATGCACTTGTATTACCCAGACCATCTTGTGTTTGAACATCAACTTTTAAGGTAAAGTCTGCATCATCATTATATACTGGGATAATAACTAATGGTGTATCATTATCAAAATTATTTATTGTAATTTCATTACTCGATATAGGTTGTTCTACACCTCCATAATAAATTTTTGCATCAGTTGGAATATCAGCAATTTTTACATTAAAGCTTTCACTTCCATCTTCATCATCAGAACTTACTTTAATATTTAAAGGAATTGCATTAGCTATGTCATCTATTGTATCGCTTGGACTATCTGAACTATTTCCATTAGACCTACCTGCATCTTCAAATCCTACTGACTGTTCTACTTTGATAGTTGCTAGATTTGGAGTAGGTGTTACTGTAACTTCAAAATTAACACTATCACTCTCTTCTATTCCAGCTATATCAGTACTATCTACACCTTTATCTATTGATGATAATGTAATAGTTCCACTCACTTTCCCACTCCAGTAGTCAGGAAATTTCATACTGAAGTCTGGATCAGCTACTTTATTGTCATTTTTATCAAATGTTAAAGTATACTCATCATTAACATCTTTGTATACTTTTACATCAGTTTTATTACCAATAGTAATATAGATAAAGTCAGGAAGAGATTTTCCATCTTGTTCTGTTAAGCTAATAGTATAACTTCTCTCCTCTGAGCCATCTAAATCAAAAATAGAATCTGTATTACCTACATTTGATGTTCCACTTGTTGCAGTTAATAATGCTTTTAAATCTAAAGAAGTCTCAGATACTGTACCACTTTGAGGATTAGAATTATTTTCTACAATATCATTAAATACTATAGTTTTTGTTACAGTATCTACGGAATCAACTTGAGAGTTAGTTGTTCCATCCCAGTTCAATGTAAAAGTATCAGTAACTGGATTAATTTTAACAGTCATACTTTCTGTTGTTTCATTTTCAACTTGACTTCCATAAGTATTTGTGTCTAAAGGTTTATCACTATCATCTACTTCATAAGATGTTACACTTATATTGATATCAATATCTGTATCATTATCTTCTGCATGTTGAATTTGTAATCCCTCATACTCTGTTTTTGTAAGATATAAAACATTAGTACCACTTGGATTTGATGCTGTAATATCTCCATGATGGTAAGTATAATCTATATCTGTTCCGCCTGATGTTTGAACCATCACAATTTTTAACTCTTGATTAGTTGAATTAATTGTTGCTAAATTGGTTCCATCTGCTTTAAATACATTTGCACCTGTTACACTATTTCCATTTGTAAATGTTAGAGTTATCTCTCCGTTTCTTTCTGGATTGTCTCCTGTATTATTACTATTTTGATCTGTGCTACCTGTTTGTTCTACCCCATCATCTATAGATGTATAATCTTTATCACTATCTTTTGATAAAGTTGGAGCTTTTAAATCTAAAGGAATTTTATTACCACCTTCAGCATTATTACCTGTTTTAGAATCAGTATAAGTTGAAGCATCTTCATACGATAGTACATCTGATACAGGAATTGAAGGAGCATCTGCAACAGGTTTAACATCAATATTAACTCTACCTGCTGCTGTATCTCCATCAAAATCACTCACTGCATATTCAAACCAAGGTTTTGCACTATAATTACTATAATCTGCATTTGGAGTAAAAGTTACCGTACCATCACCATTATTTGTTAATGTTCCAATCTCTATATTACTATCATTTGGATCAGTTACTCTTATTGTCTGAGTATCAGTAGTATTTAGTGTTGTATAAGTTGTACCATCGCCATTTACTCTAACTTGAATTTCACCATCTTTAAAGTTTTCAGGAGAGATTACAATATCTAAAGAGTTATCTTCATTAACTTCAACATTTCTTGTTTCATTATAAGGTAAAGAGTCATTTACTTTTACTTTAAATTTTACTGTATCACTTGTTTGCCCTTGATCTGTAATCTTAAAACCAAATTCAAATGTTAAATCATCATCATTTATAGAGTTTGATGAATCTCCTGCAATAGGATGGTCAATATTTTTATATTGAGTATATGTATAACTATCTTTTGTAGTTGTACCATTACTAATATCACTATTTTTATTTAAAACTATTTCAAATACTTTATCTGAATCTGCCACTACACCATTACCTACATCAGAACCTACATATCCAATAATTTTGTTACCTATAGTTTGATAATTAACTGTTTGTCCACCAGCTTTTAAATTTCCTAATCCATAATCTGTAGTACTAGTGAAATCTCCTTGATAAACTTTTGTTGTATTTTCATCAAAAGATAAAGTATAGTTGTTATCAGGATTATTTGGTTTTTGAATACCTAAAGATTCAGTTGCTTCTATTTTTGTATTTGGATTAGTTACAACAAAATCATCTTCATCAACTTGTGCATTCGTTGGATTGCCAAGAATTACACCATCTAAAATATTTCCTGTTACACTATCTTGTGTATCTATTCCTAAAATATCATAAGGATTACCAGAAGATTGAATAAAATCAGTGATAGTTAATATATAACTTTCATCATTATCACTAATAAAATCATCAATGGTACTATTTGTAATAGTAATGCTATTGGTAGTATTACTAAACTCAACTGTTACTGTACCATTTTGTGTATGAGATGTACTATAATCAGCATTTTCAGTTTCATCGCTACTATATGTTAAAGTTACAGTAAGTTTTTCACCAGTTGGAATATTTACATCTATAGAATTACCATTTTTATCTACAAGTTGAAGAGTATGAGTAAGATCATTTCCTTCAATTTGTTCATCATTATGTATTATCTTCACATAAACACTATCTTCAATTGTTGATGTAACCATTTTATTAGCATCATCTACAATAGGTGTTTCATAAGAAGTTCCTTGTGGATTAGAAATTGTTACAGTAAAGTTTTCATTCACTTCTCCACTAGTGTCAATATTTGTTTTTACACTAAATATTTCACCTATATTAGCATCAGTTTTTGTATTAACATAATCATATCCAACTGTAGCGTCACTATCAGAAGTATCACTTGTAATTCCATAGGTTAAATCAACTTTTCCATCTTGAATTGATAGTGGTTTACCTTCACTATCGATAGCAACTGGAATATAATATAAATTTCCACCTTCAGAAGTAATATTTGTATTTGTAATTATAAGTTTTCCATCTGCATCTGTAATATCTTCTATTGTTGTTGTTTCTGATGGTACTGCTACAAGTACAATTTTTACAGAATCAGTATCAGATTCTGTATTAGGAGTAGTATTATCATAAATTGTCGTATCAACATCTTTATAATTACCATCTTTATCTCCTATCTTAATATTTTCAAACTCACTTGTATTTTCAACATCAGTAATTTCTAAATTATATACCTCTGCATTGTCTTTGTATATATCATCGATTGTATCAACTGTAAATGTATTTGATGAACTATCTACAGGAATTGTTACAGTAACAGTATCACTTTCTTTATATTCAGTATCTCCATCTTCAGTTGTATCATTAGTAAAAGTTACTGTAACATCTGTTTCTTTTGTTACAACAACAGGATTACCATCTTTATCTACAAGTTTTACTGTATAATCTGTAGTAGTATCACCCTCTTTAACACTTGATGGTCCTTCAATAATAACATATATAGTATCATCTTGGTCATATGAACCATTTGTCGGTTCATCAGGTTCTGTACTTGTATCCAGTTCATCTATTTTTGAAGGATTATCAGTAATAGTTGTAGTTACACTAGAATTACTTATAGTTGTTCTACCATATTGACTATCTTCTGCTGCTACAAAATTTGTAATTTTTACAGTAAGAACTTCTCCGTTATCTGATAAATAATCATCAAGTGCATCTATTGATACTACAGTACCTAAAGTGATAGATGTAATTTTATCTTGTGGTTTATAATCATTTGTACCTTCCAATGCATCCACTTCTGTGTTTCTTGTAGCTGTACCATCTGAAAAAGTAAAATCAACTGTTCCCTCTTGAATATCAAGCTTAGAATTATCATTAAAAACAGTAGTATTTGGTTTAAAAGCAAGTGCTACATAGTAAGCATTGCCACCTTCTGGAGCACTATTTACTTCAATATAATTTCCATTTGTATCTTTAAGTGGATTACCATTTTCATCAGCTGCAACAATTTTTATTATTGTTCTTGGAATAACTGGCTGTTCTGGTTCTTCTGGCTCAGGCTCAGGCTCTGGTGTTGGTTCTTCTGGTTCTTCTGGTTCTTCTGGTTCTTCTGGTTCTTCTGGTTCTTCTGGTTCTTCTGGTTCTTCTGGTTCTTCTGGCTCAGGCTCTGGTGTTGGTTCTTCTGGCTCTTCTGGTTCTGGCTCTGGTGTTGGCTCTTCTGGTTCTTCCGGCTCTTCTGGCTCAGGTTCAGGTGTTGGCTCTTCTGGCTCTGGAACATAAGTAGGTGGTGGTGTTGGAGTAGTAGGCTCTTCTGGAGTAACTTCATCTTCTCTTAATTCTGAAGATGGTCTATCTGGAGTAGATGGAGTTGTAGGAGTCGTAGATGTTGTTTGATCAAATGGATTTGACGGATCATCATTTGTTTCAAAACTTAATCTCTCTTCTGATTCATTTTTAAACATCTCTCTATCAATAAAAATTTGTGTTCTTGCTCTAAATGTAGCATCTCTTAAATCACTAGCAACATTTGTTGCATCTCCATCTCTTGCTTGGAATTGTGCCTCTCCTGTTGTTTCATCTTCTGCATCTTCTTCACCTTCTGATGTTTTTTCTTCTGTAACATCCTCATCTGCATTTACATTATCTTGATTTTCTCCATCAGCATTTTCAATTTCTGTTTTTAATGTTTCATCTTTAAACTCAGCATCTCTTAAATCACTTACAACATTTTCTTGAGCATTGTATTCTTCTGGATTTAAATTTAATCCCTCTCTTGTAAAATATAATTCTTCTGTACCAAATGCAGTTTCAATTAAAGAAGCATCAATTAACTGTTTTTGACCTTCACTTAATACTATTACATCATTTCCTGATAATTCAATTTCTATTTTTGAAGAAGTTGAGTTTGAAGAATCACCATAAACAGTGTCATTCTCAAAAACTGTATCTCCAACTTTTAATACTTTTATATTTCCATTTTCATCTTTTACATGAAAAACTCCATCGGATAAACTTTTTATAATACCAGCTTTCGTTGCCACAACAATTCCTTTTTATGAGATTATTTATTATCTTAATATATTAGTTATTTTCATTTTTTTTGTATATCACCCAAGGGGGTGATATTTTTGTTTTTTATCAATTTGTAAATAAAGAAGCAAAAGATAATCTATCCTTTACATCAAGTTTTTCATATATATGTTTTATATGTGTCTTTACTGTATTTATTGAAATATTAAGCTCTTGACTTATTTTATTATTTGTATATCCTTCTTTTAAAAGAACAGCAATTTGTGTTTCTTTTGTAGTTAAAATATCAAATAAAGATTTTGTTTTTTCACTATCATTATTTTTTTGGGAATTAATCATTTCACTCATTAGTTTTGTAGAAATATCAGGTAATAACCAAATATAATTATTTTGAAGAGCTTCAACACATGAATTTAGATATGAACTAGTCATTAAAGTATTTCCATAGGCTTTTACACCTTTATTTAAAAACTTTTTTGCAGATAAAAGATTTGGTGTATTATCTAAAACCATTATGTCATTTTGATTTTCAATAATATTTTGAAACTTATCTTCGGATAAACTTTTAATTATAGAAGTATTTATTATAATAATACTATCACTTACACGGTTTAGGTCTTTTAAATTATCAATCATAAGTGTGGTTTCATTTATCAATTTTGACCATCTGCCAATTAATAATAAATCATCGCTAAATAAAAATATTGACTTCATTTTATCTTTCCGTAAAGGTATATTGCTTTGTTTTAAGTATTGGTTTTAAGATATAATCTAAGATTGTCTTTTTTCCTGTAATAATATCTACATCAGCTACCATTCCAGGAATTATTTTCATTTTCTTAGCATCTTTGCCTATATAATTTTTTTCTGTCTTTATTCTCACTAGATAGTATGTTTTATCATCTTTTTCAGTAATAGTATCAGGTGATATATTTATTACTTGACCATCTAATCCACCATAAATAGAAAAATCATAAGCAGAAAACTTTACAACAGCTTTTTGACCTTGATATATAAAGGCAATATCTGAAGGCAAAATTTTAACTTCAATAATTAGATTATAATCTGTTGGAACAATTTCAATTAAATCTTGTGCAGGTTTAATTGCTCCTCCAATAGTATTCACATGTAAAGCTTGTACAATACCATTTAAAGGTGATTTAATTATTGCCCTTGATACTTGATCAATTGAAGCAACTGTATTTGCTTCTAAATCTTTTAAAGAGGTAGTTATTTCATTTAATTTTTCTTGGGTTTTTACTTTATGTATTTCACTAGCTTCTTCTATTTTTTTCTCAATTTCTACTATTTCTGACTTTATCTTATTTACAGAATATATTACACTTTGTAGTTTTTGTTTTGAGTCACTAAATTCTCTTTGTAATTTTAAAAAATCTACTTCTGCCCTAATCCCTTTTTTTACCATAGGTTCAGTCATTTTCACTTCTTTTTCAATAGCTTCTACTGAAAACTTTTGGTGTTTTATTCTTTGTCTTGCATCTTTTAATTCACTCTGTTTTTGTTTTAATTGTTCTTTTAGTATTTGTATTTTTGAGTTTAATTGTTTCATATTACTTAAATATAACTCTTTTTCATTTTCTAAAAATACATTTAAATTATCATTATCTGTAGTTTCATACTCAAACATCTCATTTGACAATTCTGCTTCTAGTCTTTTTATTTGTGCTTTTAAGTATAAAATTTTTATTTTATTTGAGCTTAAACTAGATGAAGATTTTTCATTACTGATTTTTAATAAAACTTGATCTTTTTTTACAAAATCCCCCTCTTTTATTAAAATCTCTGAAACAACTCCACCCTCAAGATTTTGAAGAATTTGATTTTGTCCACTAGGAACTACTTTCCCTTGTCCTCTTGCTATCTCATCAATTTGAGCAAAAGATGCCCAAATTATAAAAAATAGTATAGTAACAGTAAAAGCAACTAAAACCCAATGAAGTTTTTGAGGTCTATTATGTATTAGTGCAGAGCTTAGACTTTGCATATATTCAAGGTCATGTTTATTTAAATCTTTTTTTATTTTGGGAATATTATCATTAAAAAAAGCTTCTTTAATCTCTTTAAAACTAGCCATTAATTACCCCTAGTTTTTTTATAACATCCTCTTTTTTACCATCTAAAACTTTTTTACCATGATTCATAACAATTATTCTTGATGTCAAATCAAGCATATTCATTTTTTGTGTAACAAGGATTAAAGTTCTATGTTCAGTACTCTTTTTTAGATTATTTAAGACTTTATTTTCTGTTGATTGATCCATGGCATTTGTAGGCTCATCAAAAAGATAAATATCTGATTCTGATATTAGTGCTCTTGCAATTCCTACACTTTGTCTTTGACCTCCAGAAAGTCCTAATCCTCTTTCTCCAATTTGCATATCGTATCCCATAGGATGTAATTTAACAAAATCATCTGTAGTACTGATTTTTGAACACTCTAATAGCCATTCATCATCAATAAATCGGTAAGAGCCTAAAATATTATTTTTTATTGTTCCTCTAAATAAATTTATATCTTGAGGTACATATGCCATACTTTTTCTTATATCCACTGGATCAATCTGTGAGATATCAATTCCATCAATTAAAATAGAACCACTTTCAGGTTCATATAGTTTTAAAATAAGTTTTGCAATTGTACTTTTACCAGAACCAATTTTTCCTATAAAAGCAACTTTCTCTCCTTCTTTTATAGTAAAACTAACATCATCTAGTGCATAATTTTGAGAATCTGGATATCTAAAACTTACATTCTTGAATTCTATATTTCCTTTTAATGATGGTCTTTTCACAAACTCTTTTGCAAGGGGCCGTTCTAAAGGTTTATTTACTATATCATCTAACATTTTGTATGAAGTTTTTGCATCTTCATAGTTTGAGATTAAAGCTGCAATTTGTCCCATAGGTGCAATTGCCCTACCAGATAAAATCATAGTTGCGATTAGTCCACCCATAGTTAATTCAAAATTTTGGATTTGATAAACACCAATTACAATAATTAATACTGTATTTAATCCTGTTAAAAGTCCAGTAATAGTTGGGATAGAAGAGGATAATATTCTAGATTTTAAACTTTTATTTGCTATTTCACCAGTTGATTCTTCCCAATCATATTGAATACTACTACTTAAGCCTTGCACTTTTATTGTTTCAATATTATGTAAAGATTCTACTAAAATACCATTTTTCTTTGCACTTGCTTCATAGGTACTTTCAATACTTTTTTGAAGAGGTTTTTTTATAATTAAAGCATATAAAACTATTAAAACAATAATTACAATTGGGACTAATACCAATACACCTGCTAAATAAAATATAACTGCTAAAAAAAGTAAAGAAAAAGGAAAGTCTATTAATACACTTAAGGTAGCGTTTGTTAAAAAAGATCTAATACTATCAAAACTTTTTAGATTATTAGAAAAAGAACCTACAGAACTTGGATGCTCTTTTAATTTTAAGTCCAATACTTTTTCAAAAATTATTGAAGACATAATAATATCACTTTTTTTACCAGCTATTTCTAAAAAATATGAACGCAAAAACTTTAATGAGGAATCTATTAAAAAAACAAAAATAATTCCTATAGTAAAGACAAGCAAAGTTTCTTGGGCATTATTTGGGATAACCCTGTCATAAACATTCATAGTAAAAAGTGGTGTTGCTAAAACAAAAAGATTTATTAAAATTGAAGCTAAAATACAATCAAAATATATTTTTTTTGAAAAACCTAAAGTGTTCCAAAACCAGTGTTTATGATTTTTTAGATCCAATGTTTTATTTTTATTATCATCATATTCAAAAACTTTTTTAAGCATAAAAGCAAAGCCTAAATACTCTTTCTCAAGATCTTCAACTTCTACAATCTCCTCTAAAGGTTCTTCACCAGGAAAAATAATCTTTGCTTTTTTTCTATCTTCTCCAATAAACTTTTGTAAAATACAAGAGTTATTATTTGATAAAACAAGAATCATTGGTAATTGTAACTGTAATATTTCTGAAATAGGTTTTTCTATTAATATACTTTTTAATCCTGCACGAGATGCAGCTCTTGAAAATAATGATTTCGAACTATTTTTTGGAGACAATAAGGGTTCTGTCAGATTTGCATCTAAAGGCAAACCTGACATTAAAGATTGTGCAGAATAAGGTTTATAGAACAATCTTGTATATAATACTAAGGACTCTAATAAAGAGTCTTTTTTATAAGAATGATGTAACAATTTTTTTACTACTTATTATTTACATTTATTAGCTCAGCTTCAATTCTTCTATTTAAAGCTCTTCCTTCTTCTGTACTATTATCAGCAATTGGCTCATCAAAACCTTTTCCTTGAGCTTCTATTCTAGATTCTTTTACACCTTTAGAGATTAAATAACTTTTAATAGCATTTGCTCTTTGTTCAGATAAACTTTTATTATAAACAATAGAACTATTTTCATTCTCTTTACTTGCATGCCCAGTTATCATTGTATTAAACTCTTTATTATCAATTAAAAATTTAGCAAAAGCCTCTACTTTTTCTTTTGTTTTATCTTTTATTTTTGAAGAGTTATTTTCAAATAATACTTCCAAATTTATTTTATTTGTACAACCATCTTTATCTACAGTATATCCTGATGCTGTATTTGGACATTTGTCTAATTCATTTCTAACACCATCATTATCATCATCAAGAATAATTTCTTCTTTAACTTTTGGAATATATAGTGCAATTGCTACAACATTATTAATATCATGTTTATCTGTTTCTAAAAATAGATTATCATAATTAACTCTTGACTGAGGAACAATTATTTTTTCACTTACATTATTATCAACCAATAGTTTTGTAATTGTTTTTGAATAATCTAAGGCTTGATTGTAACTTGTTTCATCATCTTTCATATTTTGAGTATGACCTATTACTGTAACAGTGATATCGTCTCTTTTATATGAATTTATCTTTTCAGCTATTTGTTTTATATTGTTATTATCTATATCAAAACTATTCATATCTATAAAATCAAATCTTTTAATTAATTCAAAATCATCATACATTAAATGTTTATCAAGTTGTGTTGATTCTACATTTTTATTTGCCGCTACATTGAATTCATAATCATATAAACCTAATTTCTCATCTTTTTTTGGACTCTGAGCACTATATTTAGGAACAGGATTTAGATAAGTATTTACTTCTGGCTCAAACTTATTTTTCCCATCTGGTAAAGCACACCCTTTGTCATCTACTAATACACCAAATGTACTATTAGGACAAGCATCTTTTGTATTAGGTACTCCATCAAAATCTGAATCAGCTTCTTGTTGTACACATCCTGTAGGTTTAATATTTCCATTAGATGTTGAGTTATCACAAATATCTAAAGAATCAACAATTCCATCATTATCAATATCTAATTTTACAGGCAATTTATCTTCAACAATTTCAAAAGGTTTTTGTGTAGGATAAATAATGTTTTCATACTCTTTTTCATCTAATACTGAACTTACTAATAATCCCATTGCATCTAAAATTCTAAATTGAGCAAAAAGTTTATCTGTTTGAGCATTAATAATTTGTGATTTAGAGTTTATTAAATCATTTTGAGCTGATAATAAATCTAATAAAGTTCTTCTTCCCATTTCATATTCACTTTGATAACTAGCCAAAGTTTCTTCACTATATTCATAATATTTATATAGTTTTTCAAGTTGATCTGTTAACATTTCATAAGCAGACCAAGATAGTTCTAAACTCTCTATTGTTTGTCTTTTTAGATCTCTTTGAATCTCTACTTCTTTATTTATAGAACTTCTGCTTTTTTGAATATCTGCTTCATGTGCTCCACCTTTATAAAGATTCCAATTTAATGTGATATATCCTCTAGTTCTGTCATCAGGACTATCAAAACTATTTCTTTTATCTACATCATTATAAACTTGCTCTATCTCTAAATCAATTTTAGGATAGTATTTACTTTTCTTTTCTTTATAAAGACTTTGTGCACCTTTAATATTATAATTACTTACAAGAATTGAAGGATTATTTCTAATAGCTACCATAGTTGCTCTTTCTAAGCTCTCTGGCATAGATAGATTTAGTTTTGGTAAAGAAAGCTCTGAAATATTAACTTTTCTACCTAAAAGTCTTTTAAATCTAAACCCTTTATCAATCATATTGTTTTGTTGAACAACTAAATTAGACTCTGCAAGAGCTAAAGAAGATCTAATTTTTGTCATTTCAGATTTTGTAGTTAAACCACTATTAAATAAAGATTGTACATCTTCATAAATTTTTTCATTTACTCTTACATTATCTTTTGCATTTTGCAATAACCTATAACTTCTAATAGAATCTAAATATGAACCTACCATTTGAAATGCAATATCATTAGCATTTTCTACATAATGGTGAGCTGCTGCTAAGATTCTAGATTTTTGATAGTCTATTTTATTTGTTGTACTAAATCCATTAAAGATATTTTGAGTTAGTTTTAAAGACTGAGTATAATGATTGTAAGTTTTATCTTCTACAGTATTTCTATACTTATCATCATCAGTATAATCTTTATATTCACCGGCATTGTTTCTTCCAAATGAAGCTGAATAATCCAAAGAAGGAAGCCATTCAGATTTTGCAATATTTAAATCTTGTTGTACCTCTCTTAAGTTTTTTAATCTTTCTTTAACAACTGGATTTGTGTTTAAAGCTTCTTCTATACTTTTTTCTAAAGTAAGTGCATTTAAATTTACACCTATTAACAAAAGACCACTAGCAGCGATACTTAACAAAGGTTTTTTCATCTTAATTCCTTAAAATTAAATTATTTTAAAGAATTGTATAAATAAGAAGTATCAAAGAAGTATCAAAAAGAGTTAATTTAATAATTTTTTTTTAATTTATATTATATTTATTTTATAGCCTTCATTAAAAACATTCTGAATTAAATCCTCTGGTATTTTTTTTCTTATTCTTCTTATGAGGTTTTTTAATGCGTTAAAACTAGCTTCTTCATTATAATCATTCCATACATGAAAAAATATATCATCATAAGAAAAAACTTTGTTAGGATGAGAAGTTAATAGTTCTAAAAGAAGCTTTTCTTTATTTGTTAACTCAATATTTTCATTATTATATGTCAACTCTTTTAACTCACTATTCCAAAATATATTTTCTGCTAATTGTAAAATCTTTATATTTTGAATACTATAAGTTACTATTTCATCAACAGCAGTTTTAAGTGCTTCTTTTAAATTTCTTCTATTTACTGGTTTTTCTAAATATTTTACTAATTTTAAAGATGTTGCTCTTAATAAAAACTCTTTATCCACATGAGCTGTTAAAATGATTGCTTTAGTTACAATATCATGTTCTCTTATCATTTCCAAAAGTTTTAGACCATCAATTTTTGGAATATTAATATCAATAATTAAAATTTCAGGTTTGAATTTATTATATAATTCTAAAGCTTCTTCCCCATCTTTTGCTTCAAGTACATCCTTAAAATTCATTTTTAGATATTCAACATAATTTTTTCTTAGTAACTCTTCATCTTCAATTACTAATATTTTATAAGGATATAAATTACTACTCATCAAACTTCTCCTTTTGGTAACTTTATAATAAAACAAATTCCTAAATTATTATTACTAGCTGTAATTGTACCATTTAAACCTTTTTCAATAATCATTTTTGAAATATATAAACCTAAACCTGTACCTTGACTCTTGTGTTTTGTTGTAAAATATGGCTCAAATATCTTCCCTAATAAATGTTCATCTACACCTTTTGCATTATCTTCAATTGAAATAATTATTTCATTTTTTATCTCTTTTACTTCTATTGAAATTAATGGTATTTCTATTTTATTTTTTATAATTGCATCTATTGAATTATTTAATATCACCAAAAATACTTGATTTAATTCATTCATATATGAATTTATATTTAAATCTTTATCAATATTTATATCTACAGCTATTTTATGTAAAGATAATCTTCCTTTAATTATTTTAAGCGTGAGTGAAAAACTTTCATATAAGTTAAACTTCTCCTTTTTCTTATCAAGCTCAAAAAAGTTTTTAAAATCATTAATTGTGTTTGACATATATTCAGTTAATTGTTCTATTTCATAAAGTTTCTTTTCTATATTTGAATCAAAACAACCTTTTTTATCAAGTATTGCATCAAGCAATAAAACCGAAGAGTTTATTTCTGCTAGTGGTTGTCTCCACTGATGAGCAATGTTTTCAATCATTTCCCCCATTTGAGCTAATTTATTTTGCTCCATTAATGTGATTTGAAATTGTGTATTTTTTTCAATCTCTTTTTTTATCTTATCTTCTAATGAATTATTCAGTTTTTCTAATTCAATTTTTGCTTTATTTAATAAATACTCATCCTCACGCTGTTTTGTGATATCGAAACCAAAATTTATAACTTCTTCAGTTGGTAGCTCTATATTTGCCCACATTGTTGCAAGTTTATTTCCATATTTGTTTAAAGGATGCCACTCTTTATAAATTCCATCTTTTTGTTGAAAAGAATGAATTACCTTTTTTCTCATATCTGGGTTTGGATAAAAAACCTCTAAAGGGTTATCCATATTTTTTATTTCTTTAAAATCATAACCAAAAACTTTTTCACATTCTTTATTCCAGAAAACTATTTTTCCGTTTTCATCAAATTGATTTAATAATATTGGTGCAATATCAAAAAGAATTCTAAATTTTTCTTCACTTTGTCTTAGTTTTTCTTCGATTATTTTTCTATTTTTTATCTCTTTTGTTAATTTTAAATTCCAATATATAAATAATATTACAATACAAGTGAAAAATATTAATAAATTTATAATCATTTGGTAATTTATAATTTCATTATAATTTAAATATGTCCATTTGTTTAAAATCTCATTTTTCTTTTTTGAATCAATAGAGGATAAAACTTTTTCCATAATTTCATTTAATATTCCCTCATCATTACGAGAGGCAATACTTAGATAACATGATTCTCTTAATTGACCTGAAATTGTTAAACCCTCTGCATATTTTTTAAAAAGCTCATGATTAATCACTATAGAGGTATCTATTAAACCAAAAACTTTCCCTTTTTTAACTTTGTTCAATCCATCAATTATTGAATCAACTTCAACAAAATTTATATATGGATATTTGTTTTTTAAGATTTCAAATATTGAATAGTTTTTAACAATAGCAATTTTTTTATTTTTTACTACTTCTAAATCATTTATAAAAGGTTTAGCTGTTTTTGTAACAATAACTAAAGGAGTAGTTATATATGGTGTTGTAAAATTTAAATATTCTTGTTTACTAGGTGTAACTTGTGCCAAAGGTAAGATATCACATTGATGTTTTTTTATTTTTTCAATACTTTCTGTCCATGTTTTAGTTGTTACTAATTCAAATGGTATCTTCAATTCATTTGAAATAATATTTATAAAATCTGCTGCTATTCCAGCATGTTTTTTATCTTTTATCATTTCTAATGGCATCCAATTTGGATCTACACACATTTTTATTTTTTGTTTATTTTTTAAATAATTTTTTTGCTCACTAGTAAGTTTCAAATTATAAGGTTCATTTACATAAACAAACTCTTTGATTGTCTCCTTACTTTGTTTAGCCATAAAATGTGATTGAGCAAAATTATCAGCAATAATTTGTAACTGTTGAATATCAATACTACCTATTGGATAAAGATTTGAAAGCATTAAATATTCTATTTGATTTGCTTCAAACATTAATGATTCTTTTGTTTTATTCTGAGTATTATATTTATTTAAAATTAGATTTATAGTTTCTTCTTTATTCTTTAAAGCATATTGCCACCCCTTAATAGAAGCTTTTTTAAACTTTTCTACCCTGGAATGATTATTTTTTACTTCATCTTTTGTTGTAAATAAATTTAAATCATAAAATTTTGTAGCAAATACTGCTGGATCAAATATATTATATTTTATCCCTAATTTATTTAATGTATATATTTCATTAGTTGAAAAAATACTAATAGCATCAACTTCTTTTTTTATAAACGAATCTAATACAAATTTTCTTGGCACATTTTTAAAATCATTTTTACTTATATTATATTTGTCAAGCATCGTTAAAATTGTTCTTTTATGAGTACTATCCAATAATCCCATAACTTTTTTGTTTTTTAACTCATTTAAAGTCTTTATATTTTCTTGAGTTACTAAAACCAATGGAGATTGTTTTAAAAAATTTGCAACCATAACAATAGGTTTATTATTAAAATAATCTACAATAATTGAAGAGAAAGATAATCCATAGTCTGCATTACCAGATATAACTTCTTGAGTAATATCCATACCTTCTTTAAACTCAATAAAATCAACATCAAGTCCAAGTTCTTTATAATAACCTTTCTCTTTTGCGATATAAAATCCCGCAAATTCAAATTGATGTTTCCATTGCAGTTGAAGTTTAATTTTTTCTAAATTCTCTGAAAAAAGTAATGATGAAACTATTAATAGATAAATAAGATATTTCAAAAATAAGCTCTCTGTTTTATAAATTTTAGAATTAGAATAGTTAAAAATAATTCAATTCTTAATTATATTACTATAAAATCATTAAAAGTTTTAAAATATACACCATGACACTTAAATTATTTTCTCTTGTCCAATTCTATATAAAGCAAAATCATACTTAATAGGATCATATGCATCAAACTCTTTTAACTTTTCAGTTACTAATAAAGCTGATTTTAAATCGTAAGTTTTTCTGTCTAATAGTCCTAATTTTTGAGAGACTTTAAAAGTGTGGGTATCAAGGGGAAGAATTAAATCTTTTTTATCTATTCCTTTCCATAAACCCAAGTCCAAATTATCTTCTCTTACCATCCATCTTAAAAACATATGCCATCTTTTATATGGGGCATTTCCTATCTCTTTTATAATTTTATTTTTATCTCTTTTTAATGGGCTTGATACTAAAAAAGTAAAACCTTGAGAGTTGTATGAGGCATACTTATTTATTATATTGATTAGAAAATCTAAACCCTCTAAAACTGAATTTTCTTTTTTATATCCTTTTAGAAAAATATCATTTAGTGAACTTTCTTGTTTCATTCTTCTAAAGGTTTTAAAGATGGTTTTTACATCTTCGCTATTTTGAAATCTATAATAAAACTTATCTAACTCTTTTTCAATTTTCTCTTCACTACATTCTAAAAGGGAAAAATCTAAACTATCTAAAAATTTTACAATTAAACTTGCTTTTCCATATCCAAAAAGAGCACAAAGCAAGATGGCATATTCATCTTTGTATCTACTTGCAACTAAAAGTGGGTCTGGTTTTTCATAACTTAATTCACAATCATTATTTCTACACTCTATCTCTTTGTCTAATAGTTCTTTTATTTTTAAGTCATTTTTATTCATTAGTTATTTATATATTCCTCAATATCTTCTTCTATTTTTTTATATGCTGTATTTGCATCTTCATAATATATTTTATCAAAGCACTCTTCGTATATCATGGAACTTGGCTCAAGATTGTTTAGTATAGCTTTGTTTGCATATTGTGACAGATAATTTACATCTATCACATTTCCACTTGTACCAATAACTACCAACAAATAACAGTTATTCAAAATTTTATACATACTTTGATATTTTGGTGCAGCTTCACCAAAAAAAACTATATTTGGTCTCATTTTTGAGCCACATTTAGTACATATAGAATTACTTCTATCTTGTGCTTCATATTTTATATTTATTATATCATCACAATTCATACATCTTAGTTCTTGAAGAAAACCATGAAGATGTAATACATCTTTACAATCTGCTTTTTCTAACAAATCATCTACATTTTGAGTAATCACTTCTATTTTATTAGGATATTTAGCTTTTAATCTTGAAATCATTTTGTGTGCATTATTTGGAAATTTATCTTTTATATCTTCTCTTCTTTTATTGTAAAAACTGATTGTATTCTCATAATTCCAGTCTAAGCACCCTGCACTACATATCTCATTTATATCATGCTCTTCCCATAAGCCATCTTTATCTCTAAATGTAGAGATGCCACTACTTGCACTAAGTCCTGCCCCACTGAAAATGACTATTTTTTTATCCATTTGAAATCCAAATTTATTGTTAATTTTGGTATTATACCAACTATTTAAAAAGGATTAGATAATGAACTTTAAAGACTTTAAAAAATTAGTTTGCGATACAAGAACAACTAGAAGATTTAAAAAAGATATTACAATTGAAAATATAGAATTAGAAGAGGTTTTAGATGCGGCAAGGGTTGTTTCAAGTGCTAAAAACATGCAACCACTAAAATATATAACAGTGACTGATAAAGACCTAGTAAAAAAGCTAGCCCAAACTTGCCAATGGGCAGCCCATCTTAAAGAATGGAATCAAAAAGAAGAAGAGCAACCAAGTGCTTTTATAATAGTATTAAATGACACGAAAATTGATGGGTTTGCTATGTTAGATTGTGGAATTGCTTTAAACAACATAATGCTAGGTTTAAAAATAAAAGGTTACTCATCTTGCCCTTTAGCTTCAATTGACAAACAGTTATGCAAAGAGCTTTTTTCTCTTGATGAGAAAATAGAACCAATGCTTGGTATCGCTATTGGAGTAGAAGATGAAACAATAAAAGTGGTTGATGTAAAACTTGATACAAATTATTATAGAGATGAAATAGATATTCATTGTGTACCAAAAAGAGATTTAAATGATGTATTAATAGGTAAATTTTAATGAAAAATATTCTAATAACAGGTTGTTCAAGTGGTATAGGTTTGGAAACAGCTAAACTATTAGATGCTTCAGGAATAAAAGTATATGCAACAGCTAGAAAACAAGAAGATGTTGAAAAGTTAAAAGAGTTAGGGTTAAAGGCTTTTTTACTTGATGTTACAAATGAAAAACATATAAAAACAATGCTTGAACAAATCTACTCAATAGATGGAAAAATAGACGCCGTTTTCAACAATGCTGGTTTTGGACAACCAGGAGCAGTGGAAGATATCACAGTACCAGTTTTAAAAGAACAGTTTGAAACAAATGTTTTTGGTATGCATGAAGTTACAAGACAAACTCTTGTATATATGAGAAAACAAGGATATGGAAAGATTATTCAGCACTCTTCTGTTTTAGGGATAATATCTTTAAAATTTAGAGGAGCATACAACTGTTCAAAATATGCCATTGAAGGACTTGCTGATACTTTAAGACTTGAATTAAGCAATACAAATATTAGTGTAAGTACAATAAATACAGGTCCTGTTACAAGTAAATTTAGAGAAAATGCACTAAAAAACTTTAGAAAAAATATTGATATAGAAAATAGTGCTTTTAGTGAAGTTTATAAAAAAGAGTTAAAAGAAAGACTAGAAAACGATAAAGATGATACACCTTTTAATCTTCCAGCTAGCTCTGTTGCAAATGTTGTTTTAAAAATACTTGAAAGTAGTAAACCTAAACCTAGATATTATGTTACAAAAGCAACTTATCTATTAGGGTTTTTAAAACGTATTTTATCAACATCACTGTTAGATAAAATACTTAATAAAATATAAGAAAGTATTTCTCCTTTCTTACTTTTCTAAATACGGTTTTCCATAAAATCTTATAACCAAGAATATAACTAACAATCCTAAAGGCAATAAAATAGTTACAGGAACTGAAAATGCTGCTGGTAGATATCCACAAAGAATAGATACTGCCCCAACAAATATTGCATAATATAACTGGGTTGAAATATGGTCCATATGATTACAAGATGAAGCCATTGATGATAAAATTGATGTATCTGAGATAGGAGAACAGTGATCACCAAATATTGCCCCTGTTAATACTGCACCAACATTTAATACTATATAATTATGTAAAGCAACATCTTCTAAACCTGTTTGAATACCAACTGCATTTGCCAAAGGTATTGTAAGTGGCATTAAAATCCCCATCGTACCATATGAAGTACCTGTAGAAAAAGAGATTATAGAACCTAAAATAAATATTACAGTTGGAAGAATAAACTGTGGAGTAGACTCAGATAATAAAGTTACTAAATAATTTGCTGTACCAACCTCTTTCATAACAGCACTTAAAGACCAAGCTAAAATCAATATAACAGCTGTGATAACTAAAGCTTTAACTCCATATACCCAAGTTTCTAAAGCTTCATGTAATGAAAATATTTTTTGTTTTAATCCCATGACAATAGCTACCAAAGATGAGAATAATGCTGCTTCAAAAATAACAACCGAAGCATCAGCTGCTCCAAATGCTTCCCTTACTGCATAAAAACTAAATGGATTAGATTCCACGGCTTTTAAAATATCACCTTCTAATGCAGAAACACCATTTAAATAAAATCCAACTATAGCAACAACAATTAAAACAAAAATAGGGACAATTGCATTATAAATAGAATATGTAACCCCTTCTTTTGGAAGCATAAAAGAGTTTTCTTGATTCATTAATGTACTGTCTGTTTTTGGATCAGTAACATGCCCTTTTGTGTGAGCTCTGTGTGCAGCTTTATACATTGGACCAAATTCTCTTAAAGTTAAAGCTGAGAAAAATACAAATGCTAGCATTAAAATATTATAAAATCTATATGGAAGAGTTTCTACAAAAATTCCAAAAGCATTTATTTCAGGTTGCCCTATTGAATCATATGCATCTTTGATTAAAGATAATTCATATCCAACCCAAGTTGAGATTAAAGCAAGCCCTGCAATAGGAGCAGCAGTAGCATCGATAATGAAAGCTAACTTTTCTCTTGCAATTTTTAATTTATCTGTTACTGGTTTCATAATTGGACCAATAACTAAAGAGTTTGCATAATCATCAAAGAAGATAAAAAATCCCATAATCCAAGTATAAAGTTGTGCTGAAGCTGGTGTCTTAGCCTTTTTTGCAAGTTTTTCTGCAATTGCTCTTGGACCACCCATTTTTGTTATAACTGCAATCATACCACCAATTGTTAGAACCTGTAAAACAATACCAGCATTCCAAGAATCAGCCAATGAACCTACCATCTTTGAAGACATATCAACAAAAGCATAATATATAGATATAAATACATTTTTCTCACTTACACTTATCATATAAGTTCCAGAGAAAATCCCTATAAACAAAGAAAAAATTACATTTCTTGTAATAAATGCTAAAACAATAGCTACTAAAGGTGGAATTAGTGTAAATACACCAAACAGTGTTGAGTTATCTTTTGTCTCACTTGCAAATGCAATTATGGGCAAAAGCATAATTAAATAAAAAGTTTTTTTTATACCTTTCACAATATTCCTTTAAAAAAAATAGCGGGAATTGTATCATAAAAGCATTTAAAAATTTCGATTAAATTATATATTTATTTTAAAGAAACTTTAATTATTGTTGTATCTCTTTTTGGTTTGTTTTACTTTGTAAGTAATCAGAAATTTGCATCAAACAAAAAGTTACAATAAATATCATAAGACCAGGAAAGAAACTAACCCACCAAGCTATATCTATAACTGCTTTACCATCACTTAGTAAACTTCCCCAAGACATTTGAGGAGGATTTACCCCTAATCCTAAAAATGATAATCCAGATTCAGCTAATATAGCCCCTCCAACTCCAAAGGTAAAAGAGATTAGAAATATTGGGGCTAAAAGTGGTGCAAAGTATTTAAATATGATTTTTGTTTTTGATACATTTGCAAGTTTTAAAACTTTTATATAAGGTCTGTTTCCAATAGCAAAACTCTCACTTCTAATTAATCTTGCCATCCCCATCCAACCGGTTATTGAGATTACAATAATCAAAACAAAAGATGAAGCTTGGATATATGAAACTAAAGCTAATAAAAGGAAAAATGTAGGAAATGTTAAAAATAAATCAATCAAAATTGTAATACTTTTATCAATCTTACCTTTAAAATAACCCGCATTTATCCCAACAAATAAGCCAATCAAAGAAGCAATTGCTGCACTTAAAAAACCTATTATAAGCGAAGTTTGTCCCCCATTTAAAACCCTAGCCAACATATCTCGCCCTAATCTATCAGTACCTAATAAATGGTTTAAAGATGGTGCTTGTAATATTTTTTCAGTATTTAACTCATATGGAGAAACCGTATAAATAAAAGGCAATAAAAACACTAATAAGATTAATATTATTAAAGTATAACTTGCCGTTTTTAACATCTTGCTACTTATTTATATAATAAGAAAGAGAACTCTTTCCAAATTTTTTTGTTTTGTTTAAAACAAATCTACCTAACTCTTCTGGCATATTCAATGTTGAAACATGTTCTAATATAACAATATAAATATTATCATTTTCAATATTTTCTATCATCTTAAATGATTTATCATAAATATCTTCCATCCCATCTCTATAATCAAAAGGTGGATCAATATATAAAATCAATTCATCAGAAGAGTTTTTTAAACTATTTAAGATTGATGGTGTTTGGATAAAAGTATCACCCATCATAGTTTGGCATTTATCTGGCTCAATATTTTTACAATTTTTTGTTAAGATTTTATATGAATTTTTATCTAATTCAACAAAATAAGCTCTTTTTGCATCACGACTAATCGCTTCAAGGCCAATACTTCCACTTCCCGCAAAACTTTCTATAAAAATTTTATCAATAATATCAAATTGAAGAACATTAAATAAAGACTCTTTTAGTCTTGCTTTTGAACTTCTTGTAACATCTAAAGAGGGTAACTCTATTACTTTCCCTTTATGTTTTCCTGCAATAATTTTTGTTGTTGGTTTATTATTCTTCATAACTCATTTCACTATTTAATTTGGCGTATTATAATAAAAAAAAGTTAAGGATTTGATTTTGAATTGATTTTGTTAATATTATATTAAGATTGAGTTTAATTTTAGTTATCTAGCTTTTATATAATTTTATTATTAAATTGAAGGAGAAATGATGAAATTTAAATTTAAAGATATGGCAACCTCTTTAGCAACACTGATTTTTTTAGTTGTTGGAATTAGTGGAGTTATGCTGTATTTTAAAATATTTAATAGTCAAGTTAAAGAATTACATGAGATTTTAGGTTTAGCTTTTGTAGCTGCTGCTATTTTACATGTTACAGCAAATTGGAAAGCTATGAAAAAATACTTTACCAAAAAAATATTTATAAGTGCTTCAATTGTTGTTGCAATAATTAGTGGAATATTTGTTTCACAAAGTTTAAATAGAGGAGATGACCCAAAAGGTATGGTTCTTAGAAGTATTATTAGTGCTCCAATTGATGCTTCTTTGAAAGTTTTAAATATAGAAAAAGATGAAGCGATGAAGAAATTACAAAATGCAAAGATGACAGGGCTTGATGGTAAAACTATTGGAGCTATTGCTAAGGCAAACGGTGATAGTCCATTTAAAGTAATAGCAATAATTTCAAGTAATTAAATTTTGTAATTAAAAAAACACCCTTTATTTGATAAAATTCCAACAAAAATTTAAAGGGTATTTTTGCCAAGAAAAAAACTTCAAAAAATATTACCAACACATGAAAAAATAAAAGAACAAAAACTATTAAAAATATTTGGTAATTTTCTAAATAAAAAGCAGATATGGAGTTTAAGTAGAAAAAAAGTTATTGGTGGAGTATTTATAGGTATTTTTGTAGCTTGCCTACCTATGCCACTTCAAATGGTTTTAGCCTCACTTTTAGCAATTATTTTTAATATGAACTTACCAATCAGTTTTGCTTTGATATTTATTAGTAATCCTATTACAATGCCTGCACTATTCTATTTTGAATACCAAATTGGAAAACTAATTATAAAACCTGAACATCCAGTTGAATTTAATTTTCATTCAATGTATGACAACTTTGAAGAGATAGCACTTTCTCTTTGGAGTGGAGCAATAGTTGTGGGATTGTTTAGTGCTGTAGTTTGTTATGTTTTAGTAAACTTTTTTTGGATATATTCAGTAAAAAAAGATAGACGAAAAATAAAAATAAGATAAGTGAGAAAATCTCACTTATACTTATGCTACTAAAATTACACTTGAAGCTTTAAAAATTCCATAAGCAATTGAACCTACAGTAAGATTTAAATCTTCAACTGCTTCGTTTGTTATAACTGCACAAATTACATTTTCACCAACTTTTAATTTTACTTCAGAATTAACTTGTCCTGATTTAATATCAACAATTTCTGCTTTAATTATATTTCTAGCTGTCGCTTTTAATTGTTCTTTTGAAATAATTACTGAAGATGATTTAACCAATGCAGACACTTCACTTCCAATATCTAAACCCAAAGAGTTAGTAGACTCTTTTGTAATTGTCGCTGAAATTATAACACTTGGAGCTACTTCAACTTTAACTTCTGACATCACTTCACCAGATTTTATGTCAATGATTTTTCCACTTAATTCATTTCTTGCGCTTGTTTTCATATTTTATCCTTTAATTAAAAAAGAATTATATTCCTAAAAAACTTAAAAATAACTATATTCATTATATATAAAAGTCGATATAGAACTACCTACATTACGACTATTATACAAGAATATACAAAATATAGATAAAGGCTAAATGTATAAAAAATAATGAATTAATTGTTTGAATTATTATAAAAAAAGAAAAAGTATATATGATTTAATTAAATCATACATACTTATAGTATTATCTAGCGTAAGAAGAGGCTCTAAGCTCTCTAATTACATTTACTTTTATTTCACCAGGATATTGAACTTTCTCTTCAATCTCTTGTGCTATTTCTGTAGCAAGTAAAATAGCTTCATCATCATTTACTAAATCAGCTTTTACTATTACTCTTACTTCTCTACCTGCATTAATTGCATAAGCATTAAGAACACCTGTTTTAGATGTAGAGATATTTTCAACCTCTTCTACTCTTTTTAAGAAGCTTTCTAGAACTTCTCTTCTAGCCCCTGGTCTTGCTGCACTTAAAGCATCAGCAGCACATACAGCAGCACTCTCTACATTTATTGGCTCTTCATGCCCATGGTGAGCATAAATTGCATTTATAACTGTATCTGGTTCATCATATCTTTTACAGATTTCGGCACCTAAATCAACATGTGAACCTGGCATGTCATGTGTTAAAGACTTACCAATATCGTGTAAAATACCTGCTCGTCTAGCTAAAATTGCATCTCCACCCATTTGAGCAGCTAATAATCCTGCTAAATTAGCAACCTCAAGTGTATGAGCTAAAGCATTTTGACCATATGAAGCTCTATATCTTAATCTACCAATAAGTTTTATCAACTCTGGATGCATAGATTTAATACCAAGTTCCATAATAACATCTTCACCCTCTTTTAAGATGTTTTTATCAAAATCACTTTTTACTTTTAGGTATATCTCTTCAATTCTTGCTGGTTGAATTCTTCCATCTTCTAAAAGCTCTTGGATTGTTCTAGTTGCAATTGCTCTTCTATAAAGATTAAAAGATGAAATAGTTATTGTGTTTGGAGTATCATCAATGATAATATCAACACCTAATAACATCTCAAGAGCTTTAATGTTTCTACCCTCTTTACCAATAATCTTACCCTTAGTTTCTTCATCACTTAATGGAAGATTATTAATAAGTCTTTCAGCAGCAAACTCACCAGCATATCTAGTAACTGCATGAGAAAGCATATTATTTACTTCTTCTTTACACTTTTGCTCTGCTAATTTATATTTTTTTCTAAATATTGAAGCGATTTTTGCTCTACTGTCCTCTTTTACTTTTTCAAGCATTAAATCTTTTGCTTCATCTTCTGTAAGTCCAGATGCATTTTCAAGCACTTTTATAGCTTGAGAAATCTTTTCTTCATAAGTTTTTTGTTGTCTTTTTAAACCCTCTTTAATTGTTGTGATTTTCTCATTTTTTTCAACAATTTGAGCTTTTTCTTCTTTTATAGCTTTTAATTCTGACTCAAGATGATGGTTTAACTCTTTCTCTTTTTTCTCAATTTGAGAAAGCAATTCATCATACTCTCTTTTTGCAGTTTTAAACTCTCTGTCATAATCTCTTTTTGCTTTTAGTTGAGCATCTTTTAAAGCCACTTCGGCTTCGTGCTCAATAACCTTTGCTTTCGCTTTTGCTTGTTCAATATATATATCAAATTTTGCTTTATTGATTTTCTTTAGAACAAAAACAGTAATTGCAACACTTAAGATTGCAACAATTACCCCAACTCCTACTAATTCCATATTCAAAACCTTAACTTGTAATTATATAATCAGCCCGAATATCGTATTTATCTGTTAGAGTTTCATTTGTTTTACAAAGTGTCAATTGAGTGAAAACAGTAATTGGTTTGTATTTCAACCTATAAAAAAACCTATCATACATTCCACGACCAAAACCAATTCTTTTGCACTCTTTATCTATGCCCACTACAGGCACTACAGCTAAGTCGATTTTTTTATTAATGCAAAAAGAGTTTTTTGGCTCTTTTATACCAAATTTTTTGGCTTCTAGTGGCAATCTATACTTTACTAATTTAAAACTATCCCCAACCATAAAAGGAACATAAACATTTTTTTGTTCCTTACGTAAATTATTTATCAAAGGAAGTACATCTACTTCCATATCCATAGGAATATATAACAAAATATTTTTTGCATCATATTTGTTTATAATTCTTTTTAATTTTTCTACTGTTTTTTTCTCTTTGCTAAACTTTAAAAAACGGCTTGTAAACTCTAATCTTTTTATACACGATTTTCTAAAATCACTTTTGTGATTTCTTTCCATATTTAAGCCTTACTTTGGTAAAATCCTTACCTTAAATTATTTTACCAGCAAGGAATTAAAATGCAGTTTAAAAAAATCGCATTTTTTATAATTTCAGTTATCTTAGTGGTTACTGGATGTGATTCAAAAAAAGACGAGAAAAAAGAAACAATAGAAAAAAAAGAGGTAAAGTTTGAAATAACTTCACAATTAATGCCAAAAATCACTATTGAAAAAACAGCAGAAGGAATTGACTTTAAAGAGTTAAAAGGTAAAGTTGTATTATTAAACTTTTTTGCAACATGGTGTCCTCCATGTAAAGCTGAAATTCCCCATTTAGTCAACTTAAAGAACAAATATAAAGACAATTTTGAGATTATTGCTATTAATATGGGTGAAAAAAATGGTGTCTTATCAGAAGATGAAAAAATTCAAAACTTTATAAAAGAATATAATATAAATTATAATGTCTCAAATCATACTAATAATTTTAAAATAGCTGAAATGATGGACAAAGTTGAGATAATTCCTACAATGTTTCTTTTTGATACAACAGGTAAAACTGTACAAAAATATGTAGGGATAGTTCCTGAAGAGATGATGGAAACAGACATAAAAAGAGCACTTAGGAAATAATATATGTTTAGTTTTTTTAAGAAAAAAGAAGAAGAACAAAATTTAGAACAACAAGAGTTAGAAGAAAATAAAGTTTTAGAAGAAGAGACCAAAGAGGAAGAATCTAAAAGTTTTTTTGGCAAAGCTTTATCAAAAACTTTTGAAAATATAAAAACTGTTGTTCCCCACAAAAAAGAGAAAATATCTTTTGATGATATTGAAGAGTTATTAATTGAAGCAGATATGGAATATGAAATCATAGAAAAAGCTATGGATGGACTTCCAGATATGATTACAAGAAAACAGTTAAGACATAGACTTGTAATGCTTTTTGAACATGCGCCTGATGTAGATTTATCAAACCTTCCAAGACCTTTTGTAAGACTTATAATTGGAGTTAATGGTGCAGGAAAAACAACTACAATTGCAAAACTTGCAAATAGAACTAAAAAAGCTGGAGAGTCGGTAATTTTAGGTGCAGGAGATACTTTTAGAGCTGCTGCAATTGAACAATTATCAACTTGGGCACAAAAACTTGATGTTCCAATTATAAAAACAAAACAAGGGCATGATGCAAGTGCAGTTGCGTACGATACTATATCTTCAGCAATGGCTAAAAATATTGATAATGTTATCATTGATACAGCTGGGCGTTTACAAACACAAACAAACTTAAGTAATGAGTTAAAAAAGATAGTAAAAGTTTGTTCTAAAGCTATGGAAAATGCACCTCATCAAAAACTAATGATTTTAGATGGAACACAAGGTAATACTGCAATTGCACAAGCCAAAGCCTTTAATGAGATGGTTGGTGTTGATGGTATTATTGTTACAAAACTTGATGGAACAGCAAAAGGTGGAGCACTTTTTTCTATTTCAAATCAATTAGAACTACCAATTTTTTATGTTGGTATTGGAGAAAGCGCTGAAGACTTAATTGAATTTAGTCCTGATAATTTCGTTGACTCGTTATTAGATGAGATATATACGGAAGAAAAATAGATTTAATGTTTAATAAAGATATATATTTCTTCAAAAGTAAAGAGCTTGAAGAAAAGATTTTAGATATTGTTAAAAACAACAAAGAGTTTATATTACATATAGAGCATGATAATAAATTTTATTGGTTAAAACGTTCTAGCAAAAGTGATTCAAGTTTAATTCATAAACTAATATACAAAACCACAAAAGCAAAAGGTTTAATGCCTGTTGTTCCAAGTGAAAAAGAAAGCGTTTTATACCATGAAGTAACAAAACTTCAAAGACTAAAAGTGAAAAATATAAATGTTCCTGAGGTTGTAGCCTGTCAAAAAGATTTTTTAGTTTTAGAAGACAAAGGTGTTAACTTAAGAAAATATATAAGACATACCCAACTTGAAACCTCAACAGTAGAAGAACTTATTAAAAAAACTGTAAATGTATTAGCTCAAATTCATAATGCAAATGAGTACCACGCGGGTTCTCAAATTAAAAACTATACCTTACAAGATGATTTAATCTCAGCTATTGATTTTGAAGATAAGTTTTCAAATGATATTAGCCTACATGATATACAGTTTAGAGATTTTTTTCTTTTTCTAGTTTCATTAAGTGATTTAAAAAAAGAGTTAGATTACAAAGAGATTATTAATATATATAAGAAACTAACAAAAAATGAAACAATCGATAAAGAGTTAAAAGTTGTAGCAAATAAATTTAACTTTTTAGCAAATATAATTGAAACTAAGTTTATTTATAATAAAGTTAGTAGAGATGTTATAAATAATTATAAACTTATTAGAACACTTCAAGAGTTATAAATATAAAATTTATCCATTTTGTGATAAATTTTATAATAAATTAAAATGGATTTATATTGAAAATATTTGATTCTAAAATTAACCGTTATATCTTTTTAGTATTAGTTATTACAGCTATTATACTCTCTTTTATTTTCTATAAATTAACACAAATTGATAAAAATGATAATCTATTATCGCAACTTGAAAATGGACTAACTACAACAAGATACTTATTTGAAGAACAAAAAAGATATGCTTTATCTTTATCTTTATTATTATCTCAAGATCAAGAATTAAAAAATAGTTTTCTAAAAAAAGATAGAAGGCAAAGTTTTATAATAGTAAATAAAAAAATCAATCTTCTTAAAAAACTTCAAAACAGTAGTTTTGATGTACAAATACATAATAAAGATTTAACAACATATATTAGAAGCTGGGATTTTACTAAAAAAGATATTCCCCTTGAATCTTTTAGACAGGGTTTAGTGAAAGTTGCAAAAGAAAATAAACCTTTAGTCTCTATAGAATTGGGAAAACGTTTAAATATAAAAGCTATCTCCCCTATTTTTAATAATAATGAACAGATTGGTTCAATTGAGGTAATTATAGGTTTTGATTATTTAGAAAATGAATTAAAACAAAAAGGGTATGAAACCTTTATTCTTTTGGAAAATAGTTATCTAAACATAGCTGATACTTTAATAGAAAATAAAAAAATTCAAAACTATACTTTGGTAAATGATAATAAAAATAATATCAGCTCTTTAGAAAAATTTAATTTAGAAAAATTAAAAGATTATGGTTATTTCACAAGTGAAAAAAAAGCATTTAGCTATTTTTCCATCTATTCTTTAAATAGGGAAAAACTAGGATATATAATAATTGCTTTATCAAATGATGATAATATAATTATAGATAACTCTTATGAGAAAAAAAGAGTAATAAACAACAGCGGGATTATAATAGAATGAATATACTTTTGTTAGAAGATGATTATGATTATAAAAACAGTATTAAAGAATACTTAGAAACATTAAATTATCAAGTTGATGATTTTGATAATGGAACTGAAGCCTTTGATGCAATATATGAAAAAAACTATCACCTCTTGATTTTAGATATAAGAGTTCCTGGTCTTAATGGTTATGAAATAGTAAAAAGCCTAAGGGAAGATAAAAACAATATCCCAGTTATTTTTATAACCTCTTTAACAGATATAAATAATCTTAGTATGGGATATGAATTAGGATGTAATGATTATATAAAAAAACCTTTTTCCCCAAAAGAATTAAAATACAGAGTTGAGCAACTTATAAAATCTTTTTATTTTACGCTAAATGAAAATAGATTAAAAATAAATGAAGATTTTTCTTATGATATCTCTACTATGCAATTGTATAAAAATGAACAATTAGTAAACTTAACAAAAAAAGAATTAGAGATAGTTTTTTTACTTATTACAAATAAAAACAGCTATGTAAGTATAGAACAACTTAGATGTGAAGTTTGGAATGAAAAATATATGAATGAGGCAGATATTAGAGTTTTTATTAAAAATATTAGAGATAAAACTTCAAAAGATTTAATAGAAACCAAACGTGGTATAGGATATAAAATTGCAAGAGTTAGTTAGTAAAAACCATTTAACAAAACTCTCCCTTGCTTATACTTTTTTAATCATTATATTAATTTGTATACCTGCATACTTTTATATGCAAAGTGAGATTCAAAGCTATAAATATAATCAAAAAGCCCAGTTAGAATATCAAGGTTTAAATATTCAAAGGGCAATTTACGATTTCAATAACTCAAAGAATGATATATTTTATTTTCCTAAATCTTTTAGTTATGATGCTTATTTGTATGACAAAAACAATAATCTAATCTACTCAACTATGAATAAAAACTTAGATAATAAAGATACTATTTCAAAAAAATATATTTTAAATACAAATAGATTAAATGCCCACTCTTTAGTTTTAATAAAAGAATTAAACTTAAATGAGATATATTTAAAAATATCAATCCTTACAATATCTATTGGTCTTTTTATATTTATTAGTGCTTATATAATATTAAAACAAACAATCACTCCATACAAAAAAGCAAATAAATATCTAGATAGATTTTTCAATGATGCAATGCACGAAATAAAAACCCCTTTGGGTGTTTTACAATTAAATCTTGAATTACTTGAGGAGAAAGATAAAAATTCAAATGAAGTCAAAAGATCTCTAAATGCAGTAAAATCACTTCTTTTAACATATGAAGATATAGAATACTTAATAAAACAAAAAAGGGTAGCCTATTCAAAAGAGATTGTAGATTTTAGTATATTTTTAAAACATAGAATTGAGATGTTTGAAAGTTTAGCTTTTTCAAAAAAAATCCAAATTGAACAAAATATAGAAGATAATATAAATATTGAAATAAATAGAATTGAACTACAAAGAATAATTGATAATACAATCTCAAATGCAATTAAATATTCAAATGAGAGTTCCAAAGTTATTATAAAACTATACAAAAATGAAAATATCTATTTTAGTGTGGAAGATTTTGGTATAGGTATAACAGATACAGAAAAAATATTTAATAGATACCATAGAGAAGAGAGTATCAAGGGTGGTTTTGGTATTGGTTTAAATATAGTAAAAAATATCTGCAAAAAAAACTTTATAGAGATAGATGTTGAATCTGAAAAAGACAAAGGTTCAAAGTTTACATATTCAATATCTTAATTAAAACTTAATTTATATATCTAAAAAACAACTTTTAATTTATATTCAATTGTTACAATAATAAAAATTAAAAGGAGAAGTCATGAAAAAGTTAATTCTTTTTTTAGGTCTAGCAACACTAGTTTTTGGTTTGGAGTATAAAGCACCTGCTAATTACCCAACAGGAGAAGTAGGAAAATTAGTTAAACTTGGAGAGGATATTGTAAATAATACAGATACTCATCCATTGACAAAAGATTTAGTTGGAAATAAACTACAATGTAAAAGCTGTCACTTAAAAGGTGCAGATGGAAAAGTTGGAACAGGAGAAGGAATCTCTAGTTGGATTGGAACAGCTGCTGCTTTCCCTGCATGGTCAAAAAGAGAAAAAACAGTTCAATCTTTACAAGATAGATCAAATAACTGTTTTATGAGAAGTATGAATGGTAAAAGACCAATTATTGATACTGAAGCAAGTATGGCTATTGCTGCATATATCACTTGGTTATCAGAGGGAACTACTATTAAAATGAATGAAAAAGGTCCTTGGAGTGAACATAATACAAAACTATATCCTAAAGCTGTAAAACACTTCAAAGCTATTCAGAAAAAAGCTACACATGAAAACTATGTAGCAGGTAAAGATGTATATGCAAAAAGATGTGCTTCATGTCATGGAATAAATGGTGCAGGTATCCCTGGTGCATTCCCTCCATTATGGGGAAAAGATGCAGATGGTAAATGGTTAGCTTATAACACAGGTGCTGGTATGAGTAAACTTGATAAAGCTGCAGCATGGGTTAAATCAAATATGCCTTTAGGTCAAGGTGGAAGCTTAAGTGATCAAGAAGTTGCAGATGTTGTTTTATATATGAATGCACAAGAAAGAGCAGACTTTGATTTACAAAAAGGTTTATTACCAAAAGAAGAAATGGGTTATTATAACTCAAAAGTTTTAGAAGAAAAACATAGTGTAGAATCTAACTTTAAAGCATTAGGATTAGATTTACAAACAATCAAAAATGGTAAATAGTAAGCATTAGCTTACTATTTACACCCCTAAAAATGACCCTATTTTTCTAAAATAACTTTCGATATTTTCAAAAGAATGATTTCCACCCTCTTCTATTATAAGTTCACTTTCATTTAATTTATCAGCAGCTTCACTATAATCTAAAACTTCATCTTCAGTTTGAAGAAGTGTTAAAAAATTTTCTTGATTTTCTATTTGTGTAACTTCTATAGCTTTTAAAGAATCAATATGCTCTTTAGTTACCTCAAAAGAGCTACCATCATAATAATTCATAGCCATTCCAATCTTATCAAGAGTTTTATATGGATACACAGCAGGGTTTATTAAAACAGCTTTCAAATTATATTTATTAGCTAAATAGATTGAATAAAATCCCCCTAAAGATGACCCAACTAAAGCTACCTTTTCATCTTTGTTTAAAAAAGCTTCAATTATTTGCTCCAAAGTATCAATTGCCAAATTAGGAACATAAGATAAAGAAGGTGTAATAACCTCATCTTCAAAATATTCCCTAAAAAGTGAAGCTTTCCCACCAAAACCACTACTTCCAAATCCATGTATATATATAATCATATTTCCTCTTTTTTATTAAATTCCCTTAAAGCCTTTCTAGAAGCTTTATCTACAAGATTAAATAAATTATCAATTTCATCTTTTAAAACTGATTTTTTATGCCCTTTAACTTTTATAAATTCTAAATCCAAATTATCATATTTTAAATAAAATTTTTTATATAAAACTGTGTTATTAACCATCTTACCTGTACTGGTTAAATAATTATTCTTTTCTAACTTTTCTCTTCTATCTAAAAGTTTTAAAATATTTTGACAGTCAGTATATACATATACTTTTATATTCACTAACTCTTTTTCTTCTAAAGCCCAAAGTAAAACTTCCATTTCTAGTTTAGTAGAAGAAGTTTCAAGAAATTTTTTTATTTCTATATCTTGTTTATCTTTGTTTTCATCATAAATAAAATATGATCCAAAACCTATTTTTGTTTTTGGATTAACACTTCCATCACAAAATAATTTTATATTTTTCATATTTTAGATTATAGTTTTATTTCTAATTTGAGATTTTTTTGCACAAGTTAACTGATATTCAACCATTTCATCAAATGGCTTTAAAAAATTTTCAAATTGAGATTCATTTATATTTTCTATTTTTTGGTTGTTAAGTAACTTTAATACGCAAAAAACAGATTCAATAGTTGATAAACAATATAGATTTGGTTGTGTTTTGATTTTAAAATTTGACTCTTGTGTATATTTAAAACTAACCTTTGGCAAAGAAGCTATATTTTTACTTAGCCTAATCATCTTTTTAGAACAAGGCCAAGTTGAATCAATAATAAAAATCACATTCTCTTTACTATCTTTAGGTAACTCTTGTGAATTTAATTCTATACTATTTTCCCCTGGATAAAGAACATAGGAATTAATATTTGGATTATCAATTATCTCATTAATTTTTTCATGATTTGAAAAATCAATACCAATATATATTTGTGAATTTTTTAAAGAAAGATTTGTAAAGTGTCCTGTTCCATTTTTTGTTTTTCTATACTCTTTTGGATGCATCAATATTATAAATCTAGTTTTTGTATCAATACTATTTATATGTTTACACATACAACTAGTTTTTGGTCTATAACATTTAAAGCAAACATCCCTTTGTATCAATACACATCCTAAAATTTAATTTTTTAGAATTTTATTAGTTTAATGCTTAAATCATTAAGTTTTTTAAAAAGTATAATCCTCTATTTCTTCATATGCTTCAGAAGATATAAACTCTGCAATTTTTCTCATCTTTTCCATCTCTTTAGGTGGCTTAATTGTCCAAAAGGCTTTCCATTGTTCAAGATTATCCCATCTAGCAACTGTAGAAATCAATGTCTCATCTTCAAAAGACTTAATCATAAAACTTCCTCTAGCTCCCTTTGTAGTTTCGTGAATTTTATTTGTTGCAATACTCCAAGCCTCTTTAAAAGCATCAAAATCCTCTTTTTCAACTCTCCATTTATAGATAACTCTAATCATTTTTAATCCTTTTAGTATCTTAACTTCATTAACACATTTTATATTTATATCATAAAGATTTTTAACTTATTTCATATTTTTAAATAAATAATTAACAAAATGCAATACTTTATTTATATATATTTTTTTTATGATAAAGTTCAAATATTAATTAACAATTATATAGAATCTCTTTTTAAATAAGGAAAAGTATGGCTAAGAAAAAAACATCATTATTTGAGTGTCAACATTGTGGAGAACAAAGTGCAAAATGGTTAGGTAAATGTCCAAATTGTGGTTCTTGGGACTCATTTATTGAATTAAATCAAGAGCAACAAGAGGTTTTAAAACAAACTGCAAAAGTTGTAAATACTACTTCAAAAGCAACTCCAATAACACAAATTCAACAAGATGATGTAACAAGATTTTCTTCATACAACGATGAATTTGATTTAGTTTTAGGTGGAGGAATTGTTCCTGGAAGTTTAACTTTAATTGGTGGAAGTCCAGGAGTTGGAAAATCTACACTTCTTTTAAAAGTAGCAGGAAGTATTGCAAAGTCTGGCAAAAAAGTTTTATATGTATCAGGGGAAGAAAGCTCAGGACAGATTAAACTTCGTGCAAATAGACTTGATGCAAACCATGATAAATTATATCTTTTAAGTGAAATAAAACTTGAAGAGATACTTGATGAACTATTAAGAGATGAGTATGAAGTTTGTATCATAGACTCAATTCAAACAATTTATTCTAGTGCTATTACATCAGCGCCAGGTTCAGTTTCACAAGTAAGAGAGATCACTTTTGAGCTTATGAGAAAAGCAAAAGAGAGTGATATCGCAATGTTTATAATTGGTCATATCACAAAAGATGGAAGTATTGCAGGACCAAGAGTTTTAGAACATATGGTTGATACTGTTTTATATTTTGAAGGGGAAGCAAGTAGAGAATTAAGAATGTTAAGAGGTTTTAAAAACAGATTTGGTTCAACTTCTGAAATAGGTATTTTTGAGATGACCCAAGAGGGACTAATTTCTGCAAAAGATATAGCTTCAAAGTTTTTTGATAAAAGTAAAGCCCAAAGTGGTTCAGCTTTAACTGTAGTTATGGAAGGAAGTCGTGCTCTTATAATTGAAGTTCAAGCTTTAGTTACAGAATCAACTTATCCAAACCCAAAAAGAACAGCTACAGGTTTTGATGGAAACAGATTAAATATGCTTTTAGCTTTACTTGAAAAGAAAATCGATTTACCTTTAAATCATTATGATGTATTTGTAAATATAAGTGGTGGTATAAAGATTAAAGAGAGTTCCGCTGATTTAGCAGTAATCGCTGCAATTATTAGTTCATTTAGAGATAGACCTATTTCTAAAGAATCTACATTTATAGGGGAAGTATCTCTTACAGGTGAGATAAAAGATGTTTATTCTATTGATTTAAGATTAAAAGAAGCGCAAGCACAAGGGATAAGAAAAGCTGTAATCGCTCAAAAAACAAATCTAAAACTTGATTTAAAAACCTTTGCAGTAGATGAAGTATCTAAGATGATAGAGCTATTTTAAATAGCTCTATTTCCCTACTCTTTTATTAGCTCCTGCCATAAGTCTGTCTTTTGTAACAATCGCTCTTGTGTGAGTACCCTCACCTATTTTTCCACCTGAATCTTCAACCTCTATAGAAAACTTATAAAGTTTACCTTCCATTCCAACAAAAGTTGCTGTAGATTTAACAATATCTCCACAAAGAGTTGGAGCAAGATGTTTAACATTAACTTCAACACCAACAGATAATTCACCTTCATTTAAAAAAGGGATTAAAACTTTTGCTGCACTAGCTTCCATTAAGGCAATCATTCTTGCAGTTGCAAAAACTTCAGGAAAGTTATCTTCCTTTGAGATACCTAAATTTTTAGCTAAATCTTTTCTATCAACTTTAAATTCAATAAAATCACTAGTTCCATTTTCTAATTGCATACCTACTCCTATGTTTTTTATATTCTATATTCTCTATACTTAAATAAAAATCTATTTTTTAGCTACTCATTTGTAAACTTTAGATATAATCCGCCAAAATAATAATGGATAAAATATGATTGATTTAGATAATCAGACCGATTTTAATATTGATATCTCTTCTTTAGAAAATATAGTTGAAGATTTAACACAAAAAGATATTGAATTAATAATAGTTAATAATGATGCGATAAAAGAGTTAAATAAAGAACACAGAAATATTGATAAAGCAACTGATGTTTTAAGTTTTCCACTTGAATTTGAAATGCCAAATATGCCTTTAGGCTCAATTATCGTTTCAGTTGATTTTGTGGAAGAAAAAGCAAAAGAATATAATCATAGTTTAGAAGATGAGTTTAAACTTCTTTTTATTCATGGTTTACTTCATCTATTAGGGTTCGATCATGAAGTTGATAATGGCGAGCATAGAAAAAAAGAGGAAGAATTGATAAATAAATATAACTTGCCAAAAAGTTTAATAGTAAGGAATTCATAATATGGATATACTAATTTTTGTTGTTGCAATGACTGCTTTGATTTATGGAGCAGATTTTATTATTGAACAAAGTGAAAGAATTGCTCTTCACTATAATATTTCACCTTTTGTAATTGGTGCAACTTTAATTGCACTTGGTACTTCTTTACCTGAAATGGCAGTATCAATTTCTGCATCAAGTAAAGGTAGTGGAGATATTGCAGTTGCAAATGTAATTGGAAGTACAATATTTAATATAGCTTTAGTATTAGGTGCAGTATTTCTAATCTCTAAAAAAATCAAACCAGATAGAGATCTTTTTGCAAAAGATTCAGCTTGGGCTTTATTTCCTATTTTAGTTTTTATACTTATGAGTATTGATGGAAAATTAAACTTTGTAGATGGTCTGTTATTTGTAATTTTGATGATTGGATACTTAATGTTTCTTATCACTTCAAATCAAGTTGAAGAGCTTGATGATGAAATAAAAAAAGAAAAGTTTGCTTGGGGGAAAACCTCAGTTATGCTACTAATAGGTTTTGTTTTAACTATTGCTGGTGCAGACTTTGCAATTGACAGTGCAGGAAATATTGCTAGAAGTTTTGGAATTAGTGAATGGGTAATTGGTCTATTTCTAGTTGCTTTTGGTACATCTTTACCTGAATTAACAATTTCTATAAAATCAGCTTTAAATAATAATGCAGACTTAGCAATTGGTAATATTATTGGTTCAAATGTTGCAAACTTTACTATGGTTTTAGGTATAAGTTCAATGGTAAATCCACTAAATGTAAATTTAAGTGGAAACTTTTTTGATATTGCAGCTGCCTTTATCTTATCACTTATGTTAGTATTTATAACAGCAAATAAACTTTATAATAAAAGTGCAGGTATTGTTTTAATGGTAGTATTAGGATTAGTTATTCAAAATAGCCTATAAGGCTATCTTGAAGTTTATTGACATTTAGAGCAAATTCCTGAAAATACAACTTTTGTATCTTCTACTTTAAAGTTAGAAATTGTTGCTATAGATTCATTTAAAATAGATGTATCAACATGAATATCTTCTATATATCCACAAGATGAACAAACAAGATGAGAGTGTTCCTCTTTTGCTAATTCATAAACTGATTTAGCTTCTGGAATTTTTACTTCATTTAAAAAAATCTTTTCAACCATTGCATTTACATTTTTATATATAGTTGCAAGTGATATTGAAGGAAATTTTTTTAATAAATTTTGATATAACTCATCAATATTCATATGTCCATTTTTATATAATTCATCAACAATTGCAACCCTTTGTGGAGTAACTTTAAGATCGTACTCTTTTAACAAAACTGAGCTATTGAACATATTTTTTCCTTTCCCGTATTATTTTACATAAAATTTATTTAATTTTTGCTATACGGACCAATTCATCATGTAATCTTAGTATATTAAACTTGTTTTTTTATTTACTAATTAATATTAGTAAAAGAAAATTATTTTCTTTTAAGATTATATTAAATGTAAGTATGTTTAAATTATGATTGTAATATAGTATGTTTATTATAAACTAAGTCTATAAAAAAACTATAAGGAGAAATTATGAGACAATACGAATCGTACAAATGTAACAAATGTGGAAATATAGTTGAAGTACAAAATGTTGGTGGGGGAGAACTTCACTGCTGTGGTCAAGCAATGGAGATGATTACAGAAAATCTTACAGCTGTTAATCTTATGAAAGCATTTGCTGGTGAATCAATGGCAAGAAACAAATATGAGTATTATGCAAAAGTTGCACAAAAAGAGGGATACAGAGATATAGCTGAACATTTCCAAAGAGCTGCAAACAATGAGAAAAAGCATGCGAACTTAGAACTTAGAGCATATAATGAGATGATTAAAGGTAAAGAGTTAGGTAATACAATTGAAAATCTTAATGATGCAATTGCTGGTGAAAGTTATGAAAATGTAACAATGTACCCTGATTTTGCTGCAGTTGCTAAAGATGAAGGTAAAAAACAAATTTCTAAAATGCTTGAGATGATTGGTAAAATTGAAATTGAACATGAAAATATGTATAAAATGTTACTTGAAAGACTTGAATCAGGAAAAGAGTTTGAAAGTGATGATGAAGATGAAGAGTGGATCTGTGAAGTCTGTGGACATGTTCACAGAGGTAAAAAAGCACTAAAAATGTGTCCTGTTTGTAAACATCCACAAGAATATCAATCAAGATTAAATTCTAAAAAATAAATATATTAAGAGTAGATTTTTCTACTCTTAGATAAAATACCAATTCATTTATTAAGATTATGGAGATGTTTTGGTAAGACTTTTTTTATTGCTTTTTCTAAGCATCTGTTTATATGCAAAAGATTTCACTGTTAGTTCATACAATGTGGAAAACCTTTTTGATTTAGAACTTAATAAAACAGATTACAAAGAGTATAAACCAAATACAAATTCAAACTGGAATAAAAAAACTTTCAATATAAAACTCTCAAACACTATAAAAGTATTAAAAGATTTAGACAGTGATATTATCGCTTTACAAGAGATTGAAAATAAAGAACTAATAAAACTTTTATTAAAAATACTTCCAGAATATAAGTATTATTCTTTTTCTAAATATCCAAATGCTAGTGTAGGTGTTGGATTTTTAAGTAAAATTAAAATTATAAAAAATAAAACAATAAATGTAAAATTTTCAAATAAAATATTCAGACCAATATTAGAAACAACATTTAAATTAGATGATTTTCAATTTAAAATTTTTAATAATCATTGGCCATCAAAAAGATCACCTGAAAGCTATAGAATAAAATACGCAAAAAAACTTTTTGATAGAATTAATGAACTTCCAGAGGGTTATGATTATATATTACTTGGTGATTTTAACTCAAACTATAATGAGTTTGAAACAATCTACTACAATAAAGAGTTAAACAATACCCAAAGTTTAACAGGAATTAATCAAGTATTAAATACAACTATAGATAAAAACTATATTACAAAAGAAGATATTTTAAAATATAAGAAAAGAGTTCATTATAACTTGTGGTTAGAGTTAGCTTTTGAAGGTAGATTTTCAAGTAAATACAGAGGTGAGAATCAAACCCCTGATAATATACTTGTTTCTGCATCTTTATTTGATAACAAAAATATATCTTTCAAAATAAATAGTTTCAAGGTATTTAAACCCTCATATTTATATAAAAATAAAAAGATAAATAGATGGCAAACAGTTAATAAAAAACATAAAGGATATGGCTTTTCAGATCATCTACCTATTAGCGCAAGTTTTACAACAGCTAAAGTAATAAAAAAAGAAAGCACAAATAAAAAAATAAAACATATCTCTCAATTATATGAAAAAATCAAATTAACTGAATCTATAGATTTAAAAGATATAATAGTAATTTATAAAAATGCAAATAATGCAATTATAAAACAAAAAAATGATAGAGCAATTTACCTTTTTAACAATGCACAAGGCTTGATAGAAGGAAACTTTTATAATATAAAAGTGTTCCAAATAAAAAACTACTTTGGTCTAAAAGAGATAAAAGATTTTAAAATTGTAAAAAATAATGGTAAATTTCTAGATTATGAAAATTTATATTTAGATTTAAATAAACTAAATATAGACGACTTAAAATATCAAAATGAAATAGTAAAAGATATAGAAGGCTTATATAAAAATGGAAATTTTTATTACAAAGATAAAGTTATAAATATATATTTTAGAAATAAAGAGGATAAACCAAATAATACAATGAACATAAAAATTAAACGTGCTCAAATAGGATATTATAAAGATAAAATACAATTGGTAATCCATAAAAAAAGTGATTTTGATGTTAATTAAATCTATTTTTACAAACAGTAGTGGTATTTTACTTTCAAGAATTTTAGGTTTTATTAGAGATCTATTAACAGCATCAATTTTAGGTGCAAATATATATTCAGATATATTTTTTGTAGCATTTAAAATACCAAATCTATTTAGAAGAATATTTGCAGAAGGTGCATTTACTCAGGCTTTTATACCCTCTTATGCAAAATCAAAATATAAAATTAGATTTTCATCAATTATATTTCTTCAACTAATTGCATTTTTAATAGTTTTATCACTTCTTGTAACCCTATTTTCAAGTTTAATTACAAAAGCTGTTGCCTTTGGTTTTGATGACAAAACTATTGATTTAGCATCACCTTTAGTTGCAATAAACTTTTATTATCTACCATTAATTTTTATTGTTACTTTTATGGCCGCGCTATTACAATATAAAAACCATTTTGCCACAACTGCATTTTCAACCTCATTATTAAATTTAAGTTTAATTGCAGCACTTATTATCTCAAAAAATTATGATAAATATGAGATTACATTTTATCTATCTTATGGTGTGCTTATTGGTGGAATATTACAAATCATAGTCCATTTACTTGCAATAAAAAAATATAATTTATGTAAGATATTTACTTTTAAGAAACATGAAAAAAAAGAAGAAAACAAATTTTATAAAAACTTTTTTGCCGCAACAATGGGAAGTTCTACTGCTCATTTATCTGCTTTTTTAGATACATGGTTAGCTTCATTTTTAGTTACAGGATCAATCTCTTATTTATATTATGCAAACAGAGTATTTCAATTACCTTTGGCTCTTTTTGCAATTGCAACTTCAGTTGCCCTGTTTCCAATGATAGCCCGTGCAATAAAAAATAAAGATGAAGATAAAGCCTTACAACTTATGAAAAAATCCTCTTTAATCTTATTCTCACTTCTTTTAATAGCTACCTTAATAGGTATAGTATTAAATGATGAAATAATCTGGTTACTTTTTGAAAGAGGTGCTTTTACAAGCAATGACACTTCAAATACTGCTTTGATATTAACTATGTACTTAATTGGACTACTGCCATATGGATTAGCAAAAATATTCTCTTTATGGTTATATGCAAAAGAAGAGCAATTTTTAGCAGCTAAAATTTCTGTTAAATCACTTGGAGCTAATATTATATTTTCATTAATATTAATTGGACCATATGAAGCTGCAGGATTAGCCTTTGCAAGTACATTAAGTGGCTTTATACTTTTCTTTTTAACCCTAAAAGCTTTTGGTTTTAAAAGATTAAAAACACTCTATTTTATGTAACTTTTGATAAAATATTAACTTAACTAAGAAATAGGATAATAATGAAAGACTTTTTTAAATACTATATACCTTTTTATAAAAATTATAAATTAAAAATTTTCTATGCTTTTATAGGAATTTTATTAGTTGCCGGAGGAAGTGCTGGGTTAGCTTATATTGTGAAACCACTTCTTGATGAAGTGTTTATTGCAAAAGATGAGCAGATGTTATATATGGTACCAGTATTACTAATTTTAGTTCAAACTGCACAAGGCTTTGGAAAATATATTCAAGTCTATTATGTTTCTTATATTGGTCAAGATATTATTAGAATCACAAGAGATAGATTATTAAAACATATTTTAACCCTTGATATAGCATTTTTTCAAAAAAAGCATGGTGGAGAATTAATATCTAGAATTACAAATGATATAAATAGAATTCAAAATGCAGTATCAAACCAAATTGCTGGTTTTATAAGGGAAACTTTAACTATTATTGCATTAATAGGTGTTGTAATTTATCAAAGTGCCGAATTGGCATTTTATGGACTTATCGTTATGCCTCTAGCAATATATCCAATGGCTGTTCTTGCAAAAAAAATGAAAAAGTTATCATTTAGATCTCAAGAAAGTGCATCAGATATCACTTCACATTTAAGTGAAACTTTTAATAATGTTGAAATTATTAAAGCAAATTGTACAGAAAAACTTGAGCTTGATAAATTTGAAAACCATAACAAAAACTTTTTTGATATAAATATTAAAGCAGTAAAAACTTCTGAATTAACTTCACCAATTATGGAATTTTTAGGTGCAATTGCTGCGGCTATAGTTATTATCTACGGTGGTTCTGAAGTTATAAATGGAGAGCTTACAGCTGGTTCATTTATGTCTTTTATTGCTGCACTTTTTATGCTATATACACCATTAAAAAGAATTTCTGCAATTTATAATCAATTACAAGGTGCAATTGCTGCCCATGAAAGAGTGTTATCTGTTTATTCTATAGAATCAACTATACCAACAGGAGATAAAGAATTCCCAAAAAATATCGAAAAAATAGAATTTAAAAATGTGGAATTAAAATATGATGATTTTATTGCTTTAAAAGATATAAATTTAACAGCAGTAAAAGGGGAAAAGTTTGCCTTAGTTGGAGATAGTGGAGGAGGAAAATCTTCTCTAATAAATCTATTAATTAGATTTTATGATACGCATGCTGGTGAAATTTTATTTAATGATTCAAACCTGCAAGATATTGATATAACATCGTTAAGAACAAATATATCTGTTGTTACCCAAAGAGTTTATATTTTTAATGATTCTGTAGCATCCAATGTAGCATATGGTTATAAAATAGATGAGCAAAGAGTAATAAATGCTTTAAAACAAGCACATGCATATGATTTTGTTTCAAGTTTAGAAGATGGTATCTATACAAAACTTGATGAATTTGGTACAAATTTAAGTGGTGGGCAAAGACAAAGAATTGCCATAGCAAGAGCTTTATATAAAAATCCTCAAATACTAATTTTAGATGAAGCAACATCAGCACTTGATAATGAGAGTGAATCAATTATTTCAGAAGTGATTGATGAAGTTTCTAAAGATAGAATAACTTTTGTTATTGCCCATAGATTAAGTACAATTAAAAATGCTGATAAAATTGCAGTATTTAAAAAAGGTAAAATTGTTTGCATCGACAATGAAAAAAATCTTCTTGAAAACTGTAGTGAATACAAGAGACTTTATAATCTAGCAAATATATAGATACCTATTAACTTTTTTTCAATAGTTTTTAGATAAAATATTAAAATTTTTTATAAAGGACCTCTTTGTTTAGTTACCAAACATTAAAAAAAGTACTTTTTTTGTTTCAACCTGAAACAGCCCATAATTTAGCCGAGTTTGGATTACGATTACTTCCAAATCTAAAAGTAATCAACAACTACATGATAAATAAAAATTTTATTATGGATAAAAGACTAAATCAAGAGATATGTGGAATACAGTTTCAAAATCCTGTGGGATTAGCTGCAGGCTTTGATAAAAATGCTACAATGATAAAATCAATGATGGCATTAGGATTTGGTTATACAGAGATTGGTACAATGACACCAAGACCTCAAGATGGTAATCCAAAGCCAAGAATGTTTAGATATCCTGAATTAAACTCTGTTCAAAATGCTATGGGATTTAATAACGAAGGTTCTGCAAAAGTTTTAATGAACTTAAAAAAAGTTTATCCATATTCGATACCAATTGGTGCAAATATTGGAAAAAACAAAGTAACTCCTGAAGAGTTTGCACTTCAAGATTACAAAATATTAATTAGAAAATTTGAAGATAACAGTGATTATTTGGTTATAAATATTTCAAGTCCAAATACACCAAATTTAAGAGATTTACAAAATGAAAAGTTTATTACTGAGCTTTTTTCTATGGCAAAAGAGTTAACTAATAAACCAATATTTTTAAAAATTGCACCTGATATGGAAGTTGAAACTGCAATTGAACTTTGTAAAACTGCTGTTAATGCTGGAGCTTCTGGGATCATTGCAACGAATACTACAATAGATTATTCTTTAGTAGAAGGAGCGCAAGATTTTGGTGGGTTAAGTGGTGCTTGTTTAACAGATAAATCTTATAATCTATTTAAAGAGATTGCAAAAGAGTTATATGGTAAAACTGTACTAATATCAGTTGGTGGTATTTCTGATGCAAAAGAGGCCTATAAAAGATTAAAAGCTGGTGCATCTTTAGTTCAATCTTATACTGGAATGATTTTTGAAGGACCATCAATGGTTAGAAAAATCAATGAGGGTATTTTAGAACTTATGAAAGAAGATGGATTTAATAATATATCTGAAGTTATTGGTTCAGATTTAAAATAAGAAAGGTTATTGAAAAATGATTTTTATGAAAAAATCTAAATTATTTATTATTCATTTTTCATTATTAATTATATTTATGGGAGATTTAATGAGTCAAAGTTTACCAAGTTATTATACGAAAACTTTAGAAAATGGATTAAAAATTGTTGCTATTCCTATGGATAATGGCTCAAATGTTGTTTCTACAAATATTTTTTATAATGTAGGTAGTAGAAATGAGATTATGGGTAAATCTGGGATTGCCCATATGTTAGAACACCTAAACTTTAAATCTACAAAAAATTTAGATGCTGGTGAATTTGATGAGATAGTAAAAGGTTTTGGAGGGGTTAACAACGCCTCAACATCTTTTGATTACACAAAATATTTTATTAAATCTAGTTCTAAAAATATGGACGAATCTTTAAAACTATTTGCAGAACTAATGGAAAACTTAACATTAAAAGATGAAGAGTTCCAACCAGAAAGAGATGTTGTAGCAGAAGAAAGAAGATGGAGAACAGATAATAACCCTATGGGATATTTACAATATAGACTTTTTAATAATACTTATATTTACCATCCTTATCACTGGACTCCAATTGGTTTTACAAATGATATTAAAAACTGGACAATTGAAGATATTAGAGATTTTCACTCTACATATTATCAACCAGCAAATGCAACAGTTGTAATTGCTGGCGATATAACAAAAGAGGAAGTATTCTCTTCAACAGAGAAATATTTTAAAAATATAAAAAATAAAAAAGAGATACCATCAGTAGTTCATATGGTTGAACCAAAACAAGATGGTGAAAAAAATATTATTGTACATAAAGACACTCAAGTTGAAATGTTAGCTGTTGCTTATCATATTCCAAACTATGAGCATGAAGACCAAGTTGCACTTTCAGCTTTAAGTGAACTATTAAGTTCAGGAAAAAGTTCTTATTTACAGAAAGTTTTAGTTGATAAAAAAAGATTAGTTAACTCAGTTTATGCCTATAATATGGAACTAACTGACCCTGGTGTTTTCCTTTTTATGGCTGTTTGTAATGAAGGTGTAAAAGCTGAAGATGTAAAAAAAGAGATTGATAAAATCATTAAAGATATAAAAAGTGGAAATATCAGTAAAAAAGAGATAGAAAAAATTAAAATAAATACAAAAGCTGATTTTATTTTTTCACTGGAAAACTCTAGTTCTGTAGCATCTTTATATGGTAGCTACTTTGTTAGAGGAAACACTAAGCCTTTATTTGAATATGAACAAAGAGTTGAAAAACTAAAAAAAGAAGATATTATTAAAGTTACAAAAAAATATCTTACAAAAGACAATTCAACAACTGTAATATTAAAAAAAGCTAAAGAGAATTAATGGATTATAAAATCACAAAGACAGTTTTTGGAGAGAAGCCAGAATATAATCTTCCAAAACCACTTTTTTTAGAAGAGATGAAAGAGGAAGGTCTAATAAAACTTTTTGATAAATTTTATGATTTAGTTGCAGATAGTGATATAGGAAACTTCTTTCCACAAGATGAAGAGGAACTTGAAAAAGTCAAAGCTCATAATGTTAAGTTTTTTATTGAAGCTTGTGGTGGAGAAAAACATTATTCAAACACAGTTGGACACTTTGATATGATAAAAGCCCATGAACCTTTTTCTATTACAGAAAAAGCTAGAACAGAGTGGCTAGGTTGTATGGAAGAGATATTAAGAGAGTTTGATATATCAGATGAAGCAAAAAAAAGTTTTTGGGAATATCTGGAAACATTTTCAAAACATACTGTTAATGTAAATACTGGTTTAAAACTACCAGAAGATATAGTAAAAGTTTAATTATAAGAAAAGGAAAAGATAATATGGAGATTATTACAGGTGCTATGACCGCACTTATCACCCCATTTAAAAATGGAAAATTAGATACACAAAAATATGAAGAATTAATTAAAAGACAAATAGCTCAAGGTATTGATGTGGTTGTTCCTGTTGGTACAACAGGAGAAAGTGCAACACTTTCTGTTGAAGAAGATAAAGAATGTATAGAGATTGCAGTTGCTACTTGTAAAGGAACTAATGTAAAAGTTATTGCTGGGGCTGGTTCAAATGCTACACATGAAGCTTGCAATATTGCAAAACATGCACAATCTGTTGGAGCAGATGGACTTTTATCTGTTGCACCATATTATAACAAACCTTCACAAGAGGGATTATACCAACACTATAAAGCGATTGCACAGTCTGTAGAGATTCCATTTATGTTATATAATGTACCAGGAAGAACAGGTTCTGATATTTCTGCTGATACAGCAATTAGACTATATGATGATGTAGAAAATATTTATGCTATAAAAGAGGCTACAGGTTCTCTTGAAAGAGCAATTGAAATAAACTCTCAAAGACCAGATTTTTGTGTTATTTCTGGAGATGATGCTATAGATTTCCCTATGCTAGCAAATGGAGGGAAAGGTATTATTTCTGTAACAGCTAATCTACTTCCAAATATAAAATCAAAAATTGTACATTCAGTTTTTGAGGGAGATTACGATACAGCAAGAAGATTAAATAATGAACTATATCAGTTAAATAAAGTACTTTTTGTTGAACCAAATCCTATTCCAATTAAAGCTGCAATGTACTTAGCTGGATTATTAGATACATTGGAATATAGATTACCATTAACTGCACCAAGTGCAGATACAATGAAAAAATTAGAAGAAGTATTAAAAAACTATGAGGTGATAAAATAATGAATGAATTCATGAAGGGGAAGACTTTAGTTATTAGTGGGGGAACTAAAGGAATTGGTAAAGAGTGTGTTTATAAGTTTGCAAGTAATGGTGTAAATGTTGCATTTACATATAATTCAAATGCACAAATTGCAGAAGATATTTGTAAAGATGTTGAAGATAAATTTGGTGTAAAATGTAAATGTTATCCATTTAATATTCTAGAACCAGAAAAATATAAAGAACTATTTTTAGAAATAGATAAAGATTTTGATAGAGTTGACTTCTTTATTTCAAATGCTATGATTTATGGTAGAGCTGTTGTTGGTGGATATGGTAAATTTATGAAATTAAAACCAAGAGGATTAAATAATATCTATACTGCAACAGTAAATGCATTTGTTTGTGGAGCTCAACAAGCAGCTAAAAGAATGGAAAAAGTTGGTGGTGGTTCAATTGTTTCTTTAAGTAGTACAGGAAACTTAGTTTATATTGAAAACTATTCAGGACATGGAACAAATAAAGCTGCTGTTGAAGCAATGGTTAGATATGCTGCAACTGAACTTGGTGAAATGAATATTAGAGTTAATGCTGTTTCAGGAGGTCCTATTGATACAGATGCACTTAAAGCATTTACAAACTATGAAGAGGTAAAAGCAAAAACTGCTGAATATTCACCATTAAATAGAATTGGACAACCACAAGATTTAGCTCAATCATGTTTCTTCTTATGTACTCAAGATGCATCTTGGATTACAGGTCATACACTGATTGTTGATGGTGGGACAACATTTAAATAATGAAGAAAAGTCTAAATCTTCCAAATACACTAGCACTTTTCAGAATAGCATTAGCCCCGCTAATGCTACTTTTCTTAATCGAAAGAGATTTATTAATTTTTGAAAATTGGCATCCAAGTTGGCTTGACTATTTTGCAGGTTTAATTTTTGTAATAGCTTCTGTAACTGATTTTTTTGATGGATATATAGCAAGAAGCTGGAATCAAATGACTAAACTAGGAGCAATACTTGACCCCTTAGCAGATAAAATGTTAATGCTTGCAGGGTTTTTAGGTCTAATGGTAATAGATAGAGCTTCAGGATGGGCTGTTTTTTTAATTCTTTCAAGGGAATTTTTTATAACAGGATTAAGAGTTGTTGCTGTTGCTGAGGGTAAAAGTGTAGCTTCTACAATGGCAGGAAAAGTTAAAACTGTATTTCAAATGATTGCAATAGGTTTTTTAATTATGAATTGGCCATATGCAACTGCACTTTTATGGATAGCTGTTGTTTTAACTATATATTCTGGATATGAATATACTAGAGATTATTTTAAAATATAAGGATTTTTTTTGGGTACAATTACTTTTTTATTAGTACTTTCATTTTTAGTATTTTTTCATGAATTAGGACATTTTTTAGCAGCAAGATATTTTGGAGTTAAAGTACAAGTTTTTTCAATAGGATTTGGTAAAAAAATCTATGCAAAAGAGTGGAAAGGTACAGTTTGGCAATTTGCATTGGTCCCACTTGGTGGATATGTAAAAATGAAAGGTCAAGATGATACTAAACCAGGACTTGTTGAAGAGGGAAAAGACTCATATAACAACAAAACACCTTGGCAAAGAATAGTAATATTATTTGCAGGTCCTTTTGCTAATTTTATCCTTGCAGCTATATTATATTTTGTAATTGCTCTTGCAGGGGCAAACTCTTTAAGTCCAACAGTTGGTCAAATTCAGCCAAATTCACCTGCTCAAAAAGCTGGAATTCAAGTTGATGATATAATTTTAAAAATAAATGACAAAGATATTAAAACTTGGGAAGACTTAGGAGATTATATTAAAAATTCTCATGGTTCACTAAAATTTTTTATACAAAGAGATGGTAAAACCATTGCTAAAACAATAAACCCTTATATATCTGATGCCCAAAATATTTTTAAAGAGAATATTAAAAAAAGAATGATTGGAATCTCCCCTGCACCAAAAATTGTAACAATATATCATAATCCTATTTCTGCCTTAGGCTATGCATGGGATAAAACAATTGAATCCTCAAAAATGATCTTTTTAGGTGTACAAAAACTTATTCAAGGAATTATTCCTAGTTCAGAAGTTGGTGGAGTTATATCTATTGGAAAAGTAATTTCAGATGCAAGTGAATCATCTATAATTGCCCTACTTGCTATTACAGCACTTATATCTGTAAACTTAGGAGTTTTAAACCTTCTTCCTATTCCTGCTTTAGATGGTGGTCATATAATGTTTAATCTATATGAAATCATTGCAAGAAGAAAACCTAGTGACAAAGTATTTATGTATTTAACATTAGCTGGATGGGTTATTTTAGCCTCTTTAATGTTACTTGGTATATATAATGATATAAATAGAATATTTTTAAAAGGTGAATAATGGAAAAAGAACTTGCTGTTAAAAATTTAGATAAAGTTATTACAAAAGTTGAAGCATCTAGACTTAGAGTTTCGGAGCATCATATAGTAAAAATTATTGGAATTTCTAAATATTCTACTGCTGAAGATGTTAAAACTCTTTATGAAGTTGGACAAAGAGCTTTTGGTGAAAATAAAGTTCAAGATTTAAAAACAAAAAAAGAAGATCTAGATGATCTACCTATTGAGTGGCATTTTGTAGGAAGACTTCAAAAAAATAAAATAAACAATCTAATTGATTTAAGCCCTACTTTAATGCACTCGCTAGATTCAATTGAACTAGCAGAAGAATTAAATAAAAAACTAGAAGCAAAAAATAAAAAGATGTCTTGTTTACTTCAAATAAATTCTGCTTATGAAGATAGTAAAGCTGGAGTTGAACCTAGTGAAGCTGTATCAATATATAAATATATAAATGAAAATTTTGAAAATATCAGATTAAAAGGTGTAATGAGTATCGGTGCTCATACTAATGAAAGAGAAGTGGTAAAAAAATCGTTCATTACTACAAAAAATATTTTTGATGAACTTAAACCTTTTGGTGCAAAATATTGTTCTATGGGTATGAGTTCAGATTTTGATTTAGCGATTGCTTGTGGATCAAATATGATTAGAGTTGGTTCTACTTTATTTAAGTAAAACTATACTCAATTCTAAAATATTTTATGCTATAATTCAAAAATAATTTTTTTATTCTTCAAAATTATATTTTCCTAACTAAAGGTGCCAAATGAAAAGTTTAAGTGATATACGTAAATGGTTAAAAAATAAAAATGTAGAAAATTATACAGTTTCAGAAGATTTATATATCACAGTTCATGGTAATGTTGATTTAGATGGAAAAGTTAATGAAAGAGAACTTCCAGTAAAATTTGAAGTTGTTGATGGCTACTTTAATATTGCAAATAATAATTTAGAAACTCTAGAAGGGTGTCCTAAAAAAGTAGCTAGAGATTTCAACTGTTCAAATAATAAAATAACAAGCCTTTTTGGTGGTCCTCAAATTGTTGGAGACTTTGATTGTTCAAACAATGAATTAAAAAATAATTTATCTTATGGGCCTAAAGAGGTATATGGATACTATAATTGTTCAAATAATAGATTATCAACTATTGATGGAGCTCCAAGAAGTATTGTAGAGTATTTCAATTGTTCTAACAACCTACTTACAAGTTTAAAAGGTGGACCTAAATATGTTGATGGTTTTTTTGATTGTTCACAAAATAGATTAGAAACATTAAAAGGTGGACCAATTACTGTTGGGCAAGATTACATTTGTTATTGGAATCAATTAAAAAATTTAAGTGATGTAGCAGATGAAATTTCTTGGAATCTTATTACTGATATCTCTTTAAACCATATTACAAAAAGTTTTGATGAAGAGAAAAAGGTTTGGACATACAAAGGTGAAGAGGTAATTGGTCATATTTATAAACCATTACTTGACCTAACAGATAAAGATGATATTAGAAGATGGCTTAGCAAACATGGAGTTAAAGATTTCCATATCTTAAAAGATAACTCTGTTAAAGTACAAGGGGATGTAAGCTTTTCTAAAAAGTTGGAAAACCTTTCAAAACTACCACTTAGATTCCATGAAGTTACAGGTGATTTTGATATTAGTGATAATGTTTTAACAACCCTTGAAGGTTCTCCAAAAAGAGTAGGAGGAAGTTTTTTAGCATATAAAAATGAATTAACTTCTCTAAAAGGTGGACCAATTGAAGTTGGTAAAAACTTTATTATATTAAGAAATAATATCACATCATTAGAATATTCACCAGTAAAAGTAAAAGAGGATTATATTTGTTCACATAACCCACTAAAAAGTTTAGTTGGTGTTGTAGATGTTGGAGGAAATATTTTTACTAATCTACTTATTGAAGGTTTAAAATACCAAGAGTTCACATATAACTCAGTTAAAACATATAAATATGATGGTGATGCCATATTAAAATATATTGAAAAAGAGTGTAAAGTTTTAACTGAAGAAGAACAAGTATTTGAAATGACTAGAAGAAATATTCAAAATGCTATTAATAAAATGATAAATAATGATACTCTAAAAAAAGAGATGATTAATGATACACTTCTTAAAAATTTAACTAAGTATAATCTACACGATTTAAAAGAGATGGTACTTATTATTAAGAATCCTCCAAAAGAGAGAGAAAAGAAAGAATTATCAGAAGAAGAGATTTTACAATCAGTATTTGACCAAGAGATTTAAAAGGTAAAAAATGGAAATTTCTAATAATCTTAATAGATATGATTCAACAATACAACCTAATTCTAAACAGAATATTCAAGTAAATCCAAAAAATAGTATTAAACAATTTAACGAAGCTTTTAAAGTTGAGATTAGCCAAAGAGCAATGACAAGTTTAGAATTCAATGATGAAAGCATAAATTTTCCTGTACACAATGAAGATGTTCTTCAGTACAGTGAAAATCTTAGCTTAACATTTAAACCTTAATTACAAGAGTTTTTAAATTTTTTCAACTCTTCTTCTATAGATGGTACTCTCATAAAATGTTCCCCTATAAGAAAAGCATCTGCTCCAATAGAACTTAATCTTTTTATTGTTTCTGTATTAGAAACTCCCGATTCAGCTACAATTATTTTTCCATTTGGAATCATTGGAATTAATTGATCACAAAGTGTCATATCCATCTCAAATGTTTCAAGGTTTCTATGGTTTATACCAATAATAGTTGCACCACACTTCATGGCTTTCTTTAAATCCTCTTTATCATGGATTTCAACTAATACTTCTAATCCTAAGTGTAAAGCATACTCATAAAGCTCTTTTAACTCTTTTGTACTTAAACTTTTTGCTATAAGTAATATAAAGTCCGCACCATATACTAAAGCTTCAACAATTTGATATTTATCAAGTATAAAATCCTTTCTAAGTAAAGGAGTTGGGACATATCTTCTTATTTGTGTTAAATACTCTAAATTACCTTGAAAATAGTGTGGTTCTGTTAATACTGATATTGCATTAGCTCCATTATTAGAATACTCTTGAGCTATAAATAAAGGATCAAAATCCTCTTTTATAACACCTTTACTAGGACTTGCTTTTTTTACCTCAGCAATAATTCTAACAGGCTCTTCTTTTGTTGATGTTAAATATGGTTTAACATCTCTTGGAGGAAAAGGGTTTATACTTAAACTTCTTCCTAACCAATCAAGAGAATAATCTTTTTTTCTTTTTTCTACATCTTCTCTTGTTTTTCTATTAATTTCATCTAAAATCACTTATTGCACTCCTTAATTTTTTCCCAATGTAATTTAATTTCATTATCATTTGTTCCTGTAGATTCAACAACTCTTTTCATATTTATATATGCATTTTTACAATCTTTTTGTTTATATAAACCCCAAGCTAAAGAATCGATATATGCCAAATTGTCAGGAGCTTTTTCTAAAGCTTTATTCACATAATAAAGCCCCTTTTCTACATCAATATCAAAATCTATTAAAATATACCCTAAGTAGTTTTGATAAACATGATTATCAAGAATAGTTAATACATCTTCAAACTTTTTAATTACACTTTTTAAAACTTTTTTCTTATCTTTTGCCATTTCAAATTCAATAATTGCAATTTGTGCTAAATAATCAATATTTCCAGTATCTTTATAAAGTTTATTAACTAATTTATTTGCTTTTTTATAATTATTAGTTACCCGATATAAAGACAACAATTTATTATCATCTGCCCCACTCTCTTCTAAAAAAAAGATAGCCTCATTTATATCTTTTTTTTCTAGATAAAACATCAGCAGTTTATATATTTTATCTAGCATCTGTGAATTTTCCTCATCCTTAAAGGTTAAATATGTACGTTTTAAGATAGAAATAACCCCATCAATATTATTATCATTTTGATAAAATTCTAAAAGTTTAGAACAAACTATATTTCCACAACCTTTTACGTTTACATACGATTCAAGAAGATTAATAGCCTCTTTTTTCTCATCAGTAAATTGGTACATTACATTTGAAAGATTTAATAAAGAGCTCATAGAAGAACTGTTTTTATAAAGTTTTTTATAAATCTCTTTTGCTTTTTTATATTCAGCTTTTTTAATATAAACATTCCCTAAAAGTTCATTTGTTGATTCTTCATTTTCAACTTTTAATAAATTTTTTATCTCTTTTTCTGCTAAATCTAATTCACTTTTTTGAATAAGTGCTAATATATAAACCTTTAAAATTTGATTTTTATTTTCATCAAGGGTATTTTTATTTTTTTGAACATATGAGATTAATTCATCATATCTTTTTAAACCAAATGCTAATTTTGTATATTCTAATAAATATTGTTCTTTTAATGTATTTTCAAAAAGTTTTAAAAATAAATCACTTGCTTCTTCATTATTCCCTTGTCTTAAATACTCAAGAGCAAACATAATATATCTATCTTCAAGGGCAAAGGTTTTATATTTGAAATCTTTTTTTATTAAATTAGTATTAATATTCTCATTATTTAAACTACAGCCTGAAAGGAAAATAAGAAAAATCAAAATTAAATATCTATAATAGCTGGACACTCTTCTTTCACCTCATTTTTTCTAGTTCTAAAATATTCCCAAAAAGGAAATGTTTTACACTGTATTGGTCTTGCTTCATATATTGAGCACTGTTTTTTATCTAAATCAAAAAATTTACATGCATAATTGTTTTCTGATAATTTAACCTCTTGTATACTGTATTTGTACCCTCTTTTTTCTAAAAAATTGGTTTTTAACTCTTCTAAAGAGATTTTTAAAAGTTTACTTAACTTTTTCATCTCCTCTTTTTTAATCCAAATATTTCCACTTTCACCAATACAACAATTTCCTGCACAAGATTCACATCCTATTGGATTAAATGCAAAATTAAAACCCTCTTTTTTTATAATACTCATATCTCTACTTTTATACTATGTGTTGAACACATCTCATATATTTTTTTTACTTTTGATGTAAATTCATTACCTTCAAATACATATATTGAATCTAAAACTCTTAATAAAGATTTTGAATTTTTTCTAGCATAAATCAAAACTAAAGTTGCATCTTTACCCTCTTTCGGGTAAACAAACTGCATAGCTTCAATATTAAGTTTGCACTCTTCTAAAAGTTTTACAATCTCTTTTAATTGTTTCACATCATAACAAAAAAAGAATTTTCCATCATTTTTCAAAACTTTTGAAACTTTTTTTATAAAAAGATTCAAAGGCATACTATCATTATATCTTGCAATCTTAAGATTTTCATTTTCACTTTTTATTACATTACTATGATAAAAAGGTGGATTTGATACACATATATCAAATTTTTTGTCAAACTCCAACTCTAAAAAAGAGCCTTTATACATCTGAGTATCTATTTTATTGCATTTTGCATTTATTGTAGATAACTCTTGAAAAGTTTTTTGAATCTCACATTGATTTAAATTTAGTTTTTTATTATCTCTAGCAATAAGAAGTCCTAAAATACCACTTCCACTTCCTATATCTAAAATATCACCATTTACATTTTTAAATTTTTTTAAACACTCAATTGTAAAATTATATAAAAAATGGGTATCACTATTATAACAATATCCATTACTCGGTTGATATAAAACCAAAAAATACCTTTTCTTAATTTCTTGTGATTATATCTAATAATTTATTTAATTAAAGTGAGATATTATCTATTAATTAATATCTAAAATTATTTTAAATTATTCATACTATAAAGCTATATAATATAACTTTTATTTATATTTTTTTATGTAGCATAAAGTAACAAAAACGAAATTGAAATGCCATAACGTCACATTTAAATTAACTTTAATTACATAATTAGTTATCATTCTTCAAGTATACTTGAGAATTTCTGCTCAACTATCAATCAAATTTTTTAAGGGGAAAATATGGCAATAATGGAAGCTCCTACAAACACACCTGTTTGGGTAGATGAAAATAGATGTAAAGCATGTGATGTTTGTGTATCAGTTTGTCCAGCTGGTGTTTTGGCGATGAGACCAGAACCTACTTCTACACTTGGTGCTATGGTACAAATAATAGCTTCAGAGTCATGTATTGGCTGTAATGACTGTGAACTATCATGTCCTGATTTTGCAATATATGTTGCAGATAAAAAAGAGTTTAAATTTGCTAAGCTAACAGACGAAGCTAAACAAAGAGGCGAAGCAATCAAAAAGAACAATTATAGAGTTCTAAGTGTATAAGGAGAAGTAATAATGGCTAGAGAGATAATATCAACAGGTAATGATTTAGCTGCAATGGCAGCAGTAGATGCTGGATGTGAGTTTTTTGGCGGGTATCCAATTACTCCATCATCAGAAGTTATGCACACAATCTCTGATTTACTTCCAAAATCAGGTGGTGCAGCAATTCAAATGGAAGATGAAATTGCAGGGATTTGTGCTGCTTTAGGTGCTGCAATGTCAGGGAAAAGATCACTTACTGCAACTTCAGGACCGGGGATTTCATTAAAAGCAGAAAATATTGGTTTAGGATATATTGCAGAGGTTCCATTAGTAATTATAAATGTAATGAGAGGTGGACCATCTACTGGACTTCCAACTAGAGTTCAACAAGGTGATGTAAATCAAGCTAAAGCTCCTACTCATGGTGATTATAAATCAATCACAGTATGTGCATCTACTTTAGAAGAGTGTTATACTGAAACTGTAAGAGCATTTAATCTTGCTGATAGATTTATGCAACCAGTATTTGTACTTCTTGATGAAACTATAGGTCATATGTCTGGGAAGGCTGTAATACCTACTTTAGAAGAAATTAAAGCTAATATAAAACCAAGAAGAGTATTTGAAGGTGATCCAAAAGATTATAAACCTTATGATGTTCCAAAAGATGAAGCAGCAATATTAAATCCAATGTTTAAAGGTTATAGATACCACTATACTGGACTTCATCATGACTTTAATGGACACCCAACAGAAGATGCAACTATGTGTCAAAATTTAATTGATAGATTATTTAATAAAGTAGAAGCTCATGTTGATGAGATTGACTCTTATGAAGAGTATAAATTAGATGATGCAGAAATTATGATTATTGCTTATGGTTCAGTTGCATTATCAGCAAGAGAAGCTATTAATAGATTAAGAGATGAAGGTGTTAAAGTTGGTATGTTTAGACCAATTACTTTATGGCCAAGTCCAGAAAATAAAATTAAAGAGCTTTGTGATAAATTTGAAAAAACATTAGTAATAGAGCTTAATATGGGACAATATATTGATGAGATAGAAAGAGCTAGTGGAAGAAGAGATTTTGCAAAACTATTTAAAGCAAATGGTAGACCAATTGCCCCATTAGAGATCATTGAAAGAGTGAAAGGAATGTAAGATGGCATTTAATTATGATGAATATTTAAGAACAAATAAAATGCCAACACTATGGTGTTGGGGATGTGGTGATGGAGTTATCTTAAAAGCACTAATTAGAGCAATTGATAAATTAGGATGGAACATGGACGATGTTTGTGTTGTATCTGGAATTGGTTGCTCTGGAAGATTTTCTTCTTATATTAACTGTAACACTATTCATACAACTCATGGTAGAGCTGTTGCTTATGCTACAGGTGTAAAACTAGCAAATCCAGATAAACATGTTATTTGTGTAACGGGAGATGGTGATGGATTAGCAATTGGAGGTAATCATACAATTCATGGTTGCAGAAGAAATATTGATATTAACCATATTGTTATTGATAACTTTATTTATGGATTAACTAACTCTCAAACAAGTCCTACTACACCACAAGGTATGTGGACTGTTACTATGAAAAGAGGTAATATTGACCCAACTTTTGATGCATGTAATTTAGCAATAGGAGCAGGAGCTTCATTTGTAGCAAGAGAAACTATGCTAGACCCTAAAAAACTTGAAAGAGTTTTTGTAAAAGGTTTAGAGCATAATGGTTACTCTTTTTTTGATATTTTCTCAAACTGTCACGTAAACCTTGGTAGAAAAAATAAAATGAATTCTGCAATGGCAAACTTAGAATGGATTGATTCAATTAGTATGGCAAAAACTAAATTTGATAAATTAGAAGATTCTGAGAAAGAAGGAATATTTCCAACTGGTATTCTTAAACAAGACACAGAAGCAAAAGAGTATACAGATATGTATGCAAAAGTTAAAGAAGCACACCAAAATAAAACTGCGGTAGAACTATAAGGAGAACACAATGGCTAGAACATTAATGAGATTTACAGGTGTTGGTGGACAAGGTGTACTTCTTGCAGGTGCTATCTTTGCTGCAGCAAAAATTAAAGCTGGTGGATATGGATTAAAAACTGCAACATATACTTCTCAAGTAAGAGGTGGTGCAACGGTTGTTGATATTACACTTGAAGATGATCCTATTTTATATCCTTATGCAAATGAAGGTGAAATTGATTTTATGCTTTCAGTTGCACAAGTATCTTATGATCAATTTAAAACAGGTGTTAAACCAGGTGGAACAATTGTAATTGAACCAAATCTTGTGACTCCTACAGAAGAAGATAGAAAAACTTGGAATATATATGAAATTCCAATTATCACTATAGCAAAAGAAGAAGTAGGAAATGTAATTACTCAATCAGTACTTGCATTATCTATTGCAAATTATATGACTGGACATACAGTTGATGATGACACACTAAGAGATGCAATGCTTTCAAAAGTACCAGAAAAAGTACATGATATAAACAATAAAGCTTTCGATTTAGGTATAAAATACGCTAAACAAGCAACTGCATAATAATTTTACCTCTCTTAAAAAAGAGGGGTAAAGTTCTATTAAATCATATTCAATTAAAAACTTTAAGTTTAATAGCTATAAAATAAATTAATATAAGTATTAGGATTAAATATGAAAAAACTTAATATCATATTTTTTATTTTATTATCACTATTACTTCTATCTTGCAAAGACAAAAACAATTATATTTATGATGAAATCACAATTTTAACTCCAAATTTTGAAAAACAAATCACTGGACCTATAAAAGAAGAAGCCTTATTTTATGAGGAAAATCACAATCTTTATATAAATATAGTAGCTCCTAGTTGGGAAGATATGCCAAATAAAATATCAGAATCATTAAAAGATGAAAATATCAATTATGATGTTTTTGTACTTTTCTCATCTTGGGCAGGCTCCTTATTATCCCAAAATAATGCAGCTGAGATTTCCAAGGAGATAAAAGAAAAATTAGAATGGGAAGATATACTTCCAATATATAAAAAAAATATAATGAAATGGGATAATAAATACTATTTTTTACCTTACGATGGAGATTGTATAATTTTATATTATAGAAAAGATTTATTTGAAAATCCTAAATACAAAAAACTCTTTAAAGAAAAATATAACTATGAACTAAACCCACCAAAAACTTGGAAAGAGTATAGAGATATTGCAGAGTTTTTTAATGGTTGGGACTGGGACAATGATGGTAAAATTGAATATGGTTTTGCAGAGAGTAGAATAAAAGGATATGGTACTACATTCCAATTTTTAACAAAAGCTGCAGCTAAAACAAAATATCCAAAAAACAATTATTACTATTTTGATGAAGATATGAATCCATTGATAAATAGTGAAGGATTTGTTAAATCCTTAGAAGAATTTATTGATATAATGCAATTTGCTCCACCTAATATAAAAAACTATTCCCCTGCTGAAGTTAGAATGAGTTTTATAACTGGACAAGTAGCTATGGCTTTAGATTGGGCAGATATTGGAACAATGGCTAATAATGCTGAAGAATCAATAGTAAAAAACAAAGTTGGATATAGAGAACTACCTGGAAGTAATCAAATATTTAATAATCACACAAAAAAATGGGAATATTTTTATAATGCACCATCATCTATAAATGGAAATTGGGTTATAGTTGTAAATAAAAATTCTAAAAATTTAGATAAAGCTTTTGACTTTGCATCACATATGACATCAAAATCAATTACTACAAAATACGTTACAATAGGTGAATCAGGAATTAATCCATCTAGATTTTCACACCTTGATACTAACAATTTACAAAACTGGACAAAAGATGGTTTTTCCCAAAATGATGCAAAAAGATATTTAGAAACCATTTCAAATGCCCTTTCAAATGAAAATGTTTTAAGTGATTTAAAAATACCAGAAAGTTCTAAATATTATAAAGTAATGGAAAAATATTTAAATCTTGTAATAGAAAAAAATATCTCCCCTAAAAAAGGTCTAGATATGATAGCACAAGAATGGGAAGAGATAACAAATATATATGGTGTTGAAAAACAAAAATCATTTTATAAAGAGGCAATAAATGAGTAATTTTAAAATTAAAGATATTACATTTTATAGCTTTTTATATCTTATAATAGGACTTTTAATTACAAGTGCAATATTGTATTTTTCTTTAACAAAAATTAAAAATCTTAACAATCAAATTGCAGAACTAACATTAATACAAAATAGTTTTTTACAAATGAAAGTTAACAGTGAAAACCTATTAATTACTTCTGAAATACAACATAAGAAAGAGGAATGGATAAAATCAGTTAAAAAATTTGATAAGGATTTAAATAATATTAATTTCTTAAATAAAAACAAAGTAGAAACATTATGGTATCCAACAAAAAAAGAGATTAATGAAATCTACAATTTATTAAACAATAATTTTTTATCCTCATTTCATCTGGAACAAAAACCTTTACTTGCCTTAAAAGGTGAACTATTTATATTAAAAGATAAAAATGAACAATTTAATATAATTAATCTACTAATCAAAAAAATTGATTTTCTAACTCAATATGAAAAATTGATTTTTGAAGAATTTAAAAGAGTTCAAAAAAATGAAAAAGCATATATTAATGAACAAATCAATACAACAATATATTACACATTATTTTTTGTATTTTTTACGATTATAAGTATTTTAGTAATAATAAATATATTAAATAAAAAAATATTTAAGATTGAATCAGAGCTTTTAGATACACAAAAAAGTTTAGAAAAAAAAGTAATAGAGATAAAAGAATCAAAAATATTAATACAAAATATTATAGATTCTGTACCTGCCGCAATTTTTTGGAAAGATATAAATAATCGATATTTGGGAGTAAATAAATATATCTTAAATAATGCAGGTTTAAATTCACCCTTTGAAATGATAGGAAAAACTGATTACGATATGCCTTGGGCTAAAACTCAAGCAAAAGACTATATAGAAGATGATAAAAAAGTGATTCAAAGTGGAAAATCTAGACTTCAGATAGAAGAAGAACTTACCCAAGAAGATGGTTCGACTATCCATGTAATTACATCTAAAGTACCATTAAAGAATACAAAAAATGAAGTTATTGGTGTACTTGGAGTATTTATGGATATAACAGAAAAAAGAGATTTAGAAGAGTCCTTAAATAGAAAAGATAAACTTTTAACCCAACAATCTAAAATGGCTTCATTAGGTGAGATGTTAGAAAATATTGCCCATCAATGGAGACAGCCTTTATCATTGATTCTAAGTACTTCTAGTGGAATAAAATTAAAAAAAGAATTTGGACAACTTGATGATAAATTTTTATTAGAATCTATTGAAAATGTTAATGTAGCAGTTGAGCATTTAAATCAAACAATTCAGGATTTTAGAGATTACTTAAAACCAGAAAAAATGCAGAGATATTTTAATTTAGAAAAAGTAATAGATAAATCATTAATACTATTACAATCAAAAATTAAAAACAATTTGATTGAAGTTGAAATGAATATAAATGCAAAAGATGCATATGGTTTTAAAAATGAATTTATTCAAGTATTACTTAATATACTAAATAATGCTGTAGAAGAATTAGAAAAAAAACAAAAAATAAATAAACTTTTAGTAATCGAAACAAATGAATTAAAAAATTGTAAAGGTTTAATTAATGATAATATTTGTGAATTTAATTGTGTTCAAATAAAGATTTATGATAATGCAGGGGGAATTCCTGAGGATATTATTGAAAATATATTTAACCTTTATTTTACAACTAAAGGGGAAAAAGGTACAGGAATTGGATTATATATGTCTAAAGAGATGATTAAAGATCACATGAAAGGCTCAATTAGTGTTTCTAATAAAGAGTTTACCTATAAAAATGATACATATAAAGGTGCTGAATTTATTATAACCATACCTTCACAAAAATATGACTAACTCTATTTTATATAAACAATATAGTTATTGATTTTCTCTTCTAATCTTTTAGATAAGTATAAATTACAATTTTTTAAACATGATAATATAAATTTTGATTCTTTATGATAATTAAATATTTCTAAACCTTCCCATGACTCTGGAGGCTTTTGTAAATTCACTATTCTATCAGCAAGTTTTACCATTTGAATCTCATATGGTTGTGTTAACAACCTATTAATACTTTCAGCCATTTGTTCTTTTTTTGAAAGTGTGAAATCTTTAGTTAAAGCTTCTACTCCCTCTGCAACTTCAGGTGAAAATTCAGTATATAAATCATCATAAGTTACATCTGTATCTTCAATTGTATCATGAAGTAAAGCTACAGTTATAGCAATATCTGCTTTTTTATCTTCAAGTTGTGATTCTATGCAAGCATGCATAACTTCCATAGCAACAGAAGTCAAATGTGTCAAATAAGGTAAGTCATGTGGAGTTTTTTGTTCACCATGTGCTTTTGCTGCAAAATTTAAAGCTTTTAAATATTTATCTTGACTAAACATTATTTTTCTTCCTTCTTTTCTTCTTTTTTCTGTCCTGCATTTGTATTTATCTTAGGCATTACAGGTTTTGCATTTTTTGAAAATTCTATTAAATCTTCTGCAGTTTTAACACTACTATTTAAATACTTAAGAGACTCTTCTAATATATATGTAGTACTTAAAGCATCACTATACGCTCTATGATGATTATCTATATCTATTTTTAGAAGTTCTTTTAAAAAGCTAAGACCATATCTCTCTGCTTTTATTGTTCTTCTAGCTAAATCTATTGTACAAAGTTTTCTATTTTCAAGTATTCCTAAATCATATTTATTTAAAGAATTTGATATAAAATTGTAATCAAATTTAATATCATGTGCAACAAAAACATCATCTTCTAAAAAAAGCTTAAACTCTTTTAAAACTCTTTGTAAATCAGGTGCATCTTCTAACATCTCTGGCTTAATATTTGTAACTTCTTGAATATACTCTGGAATAGTCTTAGCATAAACTAAAGATTCAAACTTATCAATAATTTGACCACCTTTATATTTAACAGCACCTAATTCAATTATTTGGTGTCCCCTACTTACATGTGAACCATTTGTTTCAATATCTACAATACAAAATGTTTGTTCAGATATTAAGGTTTTTGTAGTTTTTAAAATAACTTTATCATTTTCTATTTCAAGGGGTAAACCATTTGTTAGAAGTAATTCAAACTCTAATTCTGCAGAATCAAAAAACCTCTCTTTATTTTTTGTCAATTCTAAAAGAAAATCATCAAAAGAGATAGGATGTTTTTTTAACTTTTCTACAAGTTTTACTGAAAAAGGGTTTGTTTTTTTATATTTCATTGGCTGCTTTTACAAAATTAAACATTTTTTGTTTATCTTTTTTACCTTTTGTTTTTTCTACAGCAGAACTGACATCTACTCCATAAAAATTGTAAGGTTTTAACTCTTTTAAGTTTTCTTCACTTAAGCCACCAGCTAAAACAAATGTTGAACAATCAACATTTTCAAACCATTCTAGTGCAACACGTTTACCAGAACCTCCAAAGCTTTCAACAAAAGCATCAATTAAAACATATGAGTTTTGATTATTTATAATATCTTCTTTAGCCTTTGCTCTTACAACTTTTATATATTTATATGAAAGTTTTGAAAAATCTGTGTAATTATCGTCATCAATTATTTGAGCTAGTTGCATTTTTGCTTCAGAACAAATACTATTTATAGTCTCAAAATCTTCATTAACAAAAAGTCCAACTGCTTGGACAAAAGGTGGCAAAGACTCAACTATTTTTCTAGCTTCCAAAGGTTTAATATATCGAGGACTTTTTTCATAAAAAACAAACCCTAATGCATCTACTCCAGCTTCAATTGCATCTAAAGCATCATTTAGGTTAGTTATTCCACAAATTTTTGTTCTCATATTATACCTGTAATGATTTTATAGCTTTACTGTAATCTTCATTTCCAAAAACATATGAACCAGCAACAACAACATCAACTCCAGCATCTTTAAGCTCGTGAATATTTTTATCATTTACTCCACCGTCTACTTCAATTAAACAGGCTGGGTTTCTTTTATTAATCAATTCTTTTAATTTTTTTGCTTTTTCAACAACACTTGGAATAAATTTTTGTCCACCAAATCCTGGATTTACTGACATCAATAAAACCATATCTAAATCTTCAAGTAAATATTCAATACTTTCAGGCGTTGAGTGTGGGTTTAAAACTATTGCAGGTTTAATTCCAAAGCTTCTAATTTTTTGAATTAATCTGTGAGGGTGTTTTTCACTCTCAATGTGAAATGAGATATATTCAGGTTTTAAAGGAGCAAAAAGCTCTACAAAAAACGTATTATTTTCAACCATTAAATGTACATCAAGAGGTTTTGTTGCAACTTTTGCAACTGGATTAACAACAACAGGACCTAAAGTCATATTAGGAACAAAATGTCCATCCATAACATCAACATGAATAAAATCACAACCACCATCACAAATAGCTGTTATCTCTTCATTTAGTTTTCCAAAATCTGCTGATAATATTGAGGGTGCTACTAGCATTAATAACCTTTTTTTATTAAATTATCGCGATTATACTATTTTATTGTTTTATTTTTCTTTTTATAAATTAACTATAGCAGAAGAATAAACATATCTATTCCTTATTAAATGATTATTTTTTTTAAAAGGTATCATTTTTTTCTATTAAATTTAGCGAAAATATTACTATTAGAATACCCTTATTTGTTATTCTTACGAAATTATTTAAAAAAGAAAAATATAATAAGGAGCACAATTATGTTTGGTTTTGGTAAAAATGAAGAACAATCAGGAAGATTATCTGCAATGGAAGAAAACTTTGCAATTATTTCTTTTAAACCTGATGGAACTATATTACATGCAAATAAAAATTTTTTAAATGCATTGGGTTATAACTTAGAAGAGATTGTTGGTCAACATCACAAAATGTTTTGTGATAAGACTTATATATTATCAAATGAATATTCAAATTTTTGGAAAAGTTTAGCAGAAGGTAAATCACAAATTGATGAATTTGAAAGATTTAGAAAAGATGGAAGTTCAATTTGGATTCAAGCATCTTATACACCAGTAAAAGATAAAAATGGGAAAGTTACAAGAGTTGTTAAGTTTGCACAAGATATTACTGATTCAAAAAAAGTTATAAATGCAGTAAAAGAATCTATTGATATAGCTAAATCAGGAATTATGAAACAAAAGATAACACATACAACAACAAATGAAGCAATTGAAGAACTAAAAAATGGAATAAATGAGTTATATAAAATTGTATCAGAAAAAGTATCAGGAGATTTAAATAAAATATCTAACGCTTTAAACTCTTTTCAAGAATTAGATTTTACCCATAGAATAGATGATGAAGGGGAAACAGCTATAGGTCTAAATAATCTTGCAAATGTAGTAAATGAAATGTTAGTAGAGAACAAAGCAAATGGATTAACCCTTGATGATAGTTCGAATATTTTACTTACTAATGTAAATACATTAAATCAAAATTCAAATGAATCTGCTGCATCTTTAGAAGAAACTGCTGCTGCATTAGAAGAGATTACAAGTAACATATCATTAAATACTCAAAATGTAATAAAAATGGCAGAATTTGCAAATCAAGTTACTAATTCTGCAAATGAAGGTAAAGACTTAGCACAACAAACAACAACAGCAATGAATGAGATAGATGAAGAAGTAAATGCAATAAATGAAGCAATAACAATAATAGATCAAATTGCTTTCCAAACAAATATCTTATCTCTAAATGCAGCTGTTGAAGCAGCAACTGCAGGTGAAGCTGGTAGAGGGTTTGCAGTTGTAGCCCAAGAGGTTAGAAATCTAGCAGCTAGAAGTGCTGAAGCAGCAAAAGTTATAAAAAATCTAGTTGAAAATGCAACAACAAAAGCAAATAGTGGAAAAGAAATATCTAATAAAATGATTGAAGGATATAACGGCTTAACAGAAAATATATCAAAAACAATTGAGTTAATAGAAAATGTTGAATCTGCTTCAAAAGAGCAAAAGTTTGGGATAGAACAAATTAATGATGCTATCAATAATCTTGATCAGCAAACTCAACAAAATGCTGCAATTGCAACCCAAACGTATGATATAGCAATGCAAACAGATGAAATTGCAAAACTTATTTTAAGTGATGCAAATGAAAAAAATTTTATAGGAAAAGATAGAGTTCAAGCAAAAAACATAGAAGAGCGTCAAGTATCATAAACTAAAAAACAGAGTAATAATATACTCTGTTTTTTATAATTTATTATTTTATAGTATTATTTTCCTTTTTTAGGTACTATTTCATAAGACTAAAATAGGAGATAAAATGAAACAAATAGATAAAATAATATTTTCTTTACTCTTTTTTATTCCATTATTTGCAAATGAACAATTAGATATGCTTTATAAAAAAGCTGATGTTTTTGAAAAAAATGGGGATTATAAAAATGCCTTAGAGATATATAAAGAGATAGCGTTAAAAGAAAAAAACTCAAGTAGAACATACTTTGATGAAGAAAAAAAGATTGCAAAAGAGATTGCAACTAAGACTTTAGATAAAATTGAAGATAAAGAAACAGAACAAACTATTCAACAAATACTTGCAAGTGCTTTTAACCTATATCCATATGAGGAAAACTATTTTATACCTTTTTCATATGATACAAAAAAAAGAGCTGATAGGAAAAAAGTAGAAGCAAAATTCCAATTAAGTGTAAAAAAACCTATCTTAACTAATTTTTTCAATATGAACGAGAGTATAAACTTTGGATATACCCAAACTTCATGGTGGCAATTATATAAAGACTCTGCTCCATTTAGAGAAACAAACTATAAGCCAGAGATATTTATGACTATACCTTATGGGAAAAGGGATGAAACAGCCTTAAAAGGTTTTAAATTTGGTTTCTTACATGAATCAAATGGACAACCAGGAGATGATTCTAGATCATGGAATAGAATCTATCTTACAACTTATTTTCAAGCAGGAAATCTTTTTATATCTCCAAGGGTATGGTATAGAATCCCAGAAAGTAAAAATGATGACGATAACCCAGACATTGACAAATACTTAGGATATGGGGATTTAACCTTTGCATATGCTTATAAAAGTCATACCTTTAAACTTCTACTTAGAAATAATTTAAGATTTAATGATGATAATAAAGGGTTTGCTCAACTTGATTGGACTTTTCCATTCTTTGGTTCAGATAATACCTTTGGATATATTCAAGCATCAACAGGTTATGGGGATAGTTTAATAGATTATGATAAAGAGGTAAATAGAATTGGATTTGGAATATCTTTATCTAGATAAAGATAAATCCAATCTCTTTTTATTTTATTATTTTATAAATGTATTAATGATTCTTTGTGCATTTTTATATAATCATCATCTAAATCACCAACATACTTATAAAGCTTAACTCCAGCTACTGTAATTGTTGGTTCTAGATCATTTTCAACTTTATTTAAAAACTCTCTTGTTCTATCTAGTTTTTCTATAAAATTTTCTACTCTTGGTGGTAAAAATTAGGACTTATATTCTCTTCATCACAAATAAGCTCACCTGAGTCTTTATTTGAAGATAAAGCAGAACAATCACTACTTATAAAAAATTGATCAAAATATGGAGATATGGGAAACATTCTACATGCTGGCGGTCTTTCTTCATAAATAGAACATCTTCTATCTATAAAATATTTACAGCTTCCCTCACCTCTATTTATAACCATTAACAGTCTTAATTCATTATTTATATATGCAAACTGAATTAAAAAATTTTTATATGCATATTCAATATCTTCTAAAATCAAAGGTGCTAAACTAACTAAAGGTGCACTACAACAATCATTTTGACAATTTTCACATGAACTAAAATATGTTTCACCTACATCTTTTATATTTACAAACACTTGTTTCCTTATTTTTTTATATATAAATAATATCTCAATTACTATTTAATAGATATAATATTACTCTTAAAATATTGTCAATTTCTACAAATTTTGAATATTATAGTTTTTACTGAGATTTTTTATTTTCTAAAAACCAAAGAAAAGAGAATAATAATCCTGGTGTTTTTGCTTTACTTTCATCAAACATAAACTCTTTATAATCTTCTAATGGCAGATATAAAAGTTCAATCTCTTCATCATTTATTCCACCACCTTTATGTTTTCTCATACTTTCATCTATTTTAGCATAATATAAAGTTTGACAACCACCACTTACACCAACATTGGTATAAAAAGAAGTAATTTTTTCAATACAATTTAAAGGTACCTCATATCCACACTCTTCATCAATCTCTTCTTGCACAATTTTTTCTAAAGACTTTTCTTTATCAACTATACCTGCACATAATTCATAAGTGCAAACTTTTGAATTATCATTTAAATAAACAGGTGGTCTAAATTGTTTAACTAATAAAAATGCATTTTTTTCTTCATGAAAAAGCAATACTGCAACTGAATCAAAGCTTTTTACTGCCTCCCAATTTTTTGAGATACCATTTTGTATATATGATATTTTTACAGGATGTACAAACTTTGTGTCCTCTAAATCAGCTGTTTTAAACTCTTCAATTTTGTTATTCATTAAAAACCTTTCGTATATTTTAATTTTATTAGTATAAAATAATAGTAAATTAAATTTTTAAATATACAAAGGTTTTCTAAATGATACTTAAATATACAGGTCCTAAAGAGATGATTTCAGCCCATGGAATAAGTTTTAAAAGTGGTAAAGATGATAAATATACTTATATTTACCCAGCTTTCCAAATATATAAAGCCTTACACCACGATTATGAAAAGGGACATGTTTATTCTCATAATATTGAAGGTAAAAGATTAAATGATGAAGAATTATTAAATGAGATTTTAAAATTAAGACCAGATTTGAATGAGATTTGTAAAATAGAGATAGATAAATTAATTGAATATCTAGATGAAGAGATAGAAAAAACTAAAGAGCATAAAGAGTATACTCAAGAGGAAAAAAGAATTTATAAGAATAATCTAATTATTATGAAAAACTATAGAATTCAAAGAGAAACAAACAAAATTATCTATTATGAATTAATAAAAATTATAGTGGATGATATTTTTAAAAATCAAATAAAAGCTATTAATTCTGTATTTAACGAAAGATTTTGGCATGTATTTCAATCACTGCAAGGGGAATTGTCAAACCATAATCATAGATCAGTAGGTTCAACAATAGACACAGTTCATGATGAAAAAGATATCAAGATACGATTAAATATTAATTCTATAGGGAAATAATTATTTTATTAAAATCTATATAAAAAGTAGAACCTTCATCTACTTTAGATTGTAAAGAGAGCTTTAAACCATAATCATTACAAACTCTTTTTACAATATCTAAACCAATACCAAAGCCACCTTCACTATTTATTCCCCTTTTATATCTTTTGAAAATCTCTTCTTGTTCCTCTTTTGAAATACCTATACCAAAATCTTGTACTGAAAATATTCCATTTTTTAATTTTATACTTATAATTGAACCATTTTTACTATATTTAACGGCATTTGATATAAGATTGTTTATTAGTTTTTGTGTTTTTGTTTTATCCATTAATATTTCAAAATTTTCTAAATCAGTTTCTATTTTAATATTTTTAGTAATAGAGATATCATTAAAAAACTCTACACTTTCGTTTATTAGTGAATCTAAACTAATCTTTTCATCGATATTTTCTTGAAAGTCATTAAAAGCTGAAAAATGTATATCATTGTATATTTGAGAAATTTGTTTTGAACTACTTAAAATATATTTCATCATCTTTTCAGGATTTTTGCCTTTTTTCAACATTGAAACAGAAGTCATAAGAACTGAAACTGGTGTATTTAATTCATGTGCTGAATCTTTGATAAAATTATCTAAATGGGTAACTTTATCTCTAACTGGTTTTAATAATATTCGTGCAAGAAAAATAGCAATTAAACCTACAAATATTGAACTAAAAATAAAAGCTAATACGGTATAAATTCTAAGTTGATCTCTACTTTGAACACCTCTACAAGTCTCCATTACAATATATTTTATTGGTATTCCTACTTCATCTATTTTTGATACGAAATAATGAAAATCACCATTTTCATAAAAATTATTTCTAAATTTTATAAAATCTTTTCCATCTAGATAAGAATATATTACCTTTTTATCTTTATCAAAAAGTGCATATTTAATATCATCCTCTTTAAGTTTTTTTGGTACAAATTTTTTATTATGCATAAAAGAGTTTAATATATCTGTTTTAATATTCATAGAAGCATTATTTAGCTCCATACTGCATGTTTTTTGTAAAGATTCAATCTCATCTTGATAATATATATAAAGTAAAATTCCTATTAGTAATATAGCTGAACCCATATATATTGATAAAAAACTAATTAAAGCTTTTTTTTCATCATTATTCAAATTTATATCCTATGCCTCTTATTGTTTGAATACTATCTTTTCCAAGTATTTCCCTAAGGTTTTTTATATATACTCTTATAGTTGCATCAGTTGGCATCTCTTCATAAACCCAAATATTTTGCAACAATTCTTCACTTGAGATAACTCTACTTTTATGTTTTATAAAATATTTTAAAATATCTCTTTCTTTTTGAGCAATATTTTTTGTAATATTTCCAATTCTAATTTGACAAGTTTCAGGTAAAAAACTTGTTGTTTCATTTATGTTTACTTCATTTGATTGCTCAATATAAAACTGCTTACAAAGCTTCATAATTCGTTGGTCTAATTCTTCTAAATCAAAAGGCTTTTTTATATAATCATCTACACCATTTTCAAAAGATTCTTTTAAATGTTTTGTATCTTGATAAGCTGTTAAAATTATAATTGGTGTTCTATTCTTATAATCATCTCTTAATGTTTTTAAAACCTCAAGACCAGTCATAAGTGGAGTATTTATATCTAATAAAGCTAAATCATATATATTGTCTATTAGGTACTCTAAAGCTTCTTGACCATTTGTACAAAGGGTTACTTCATAACCTTTATCTTCAAGATGTTCATTTAATAAGTCATTTAAAGCTGGGTCATCTTCTAGTAATAAAACTTTCAATATATAATCCTTTAATTAGAAAATTAAAATATTATACAAAAAGTTTGTTTATCAAGTGTGTATTAATGTTTTAACACTTTTTTTATTATATTATAAAGAGTTTTTTCTGCTTCACTTAATGTTTTTCCAAAAGTAACCAATGAGAAATCGTTTCCATCAATAATAAATGAATTATTTAAAAAAGGGTCTACGTTTTCATATAATTCTTCTAATATATCTTTTTTATCTAAATTGTCATAATCAACTTTCAAAGATTCATTACTATACATTACATCCCAAATTTTTTCATTGTTTACAACAATAACAGCTTTTATTTGCATATTTAAATTATAAAGATAAGAGTGAATTAACCATTCACTTGAGGGTTTATTAGGTCCAACACAAAACATTTTTTGTTTATTAAACTCAACTTTTTTTATAAAAGAATAATAGTTTGCATTAAGTTTAGGAAACTCACCAGTATCTTTTCCTGTAATTACAAATGAATTTTTATTTTTATTATATCTTATAGAAGCACTCCCAAAACTAGAGCAATTTGAATAAGAACCAATAAGCCCCAAACAAAAAAGTCTAGACCTAATTTTTTCAATCTTATTACACTCTTTTAGAGCAATCTCTTCTGTTTTTGTATATTTAATTGAATAATCATAGTCTTTCATCATTTAATCCTTAAGTTGAAAGCATGTTATCAACTTAAGGTATCATTTTGATTTCAAAGACTATTTAAAATTATCAAATACTAATGGAGATTTGAATTCAAGGCTTTTTAGGTGTTTCATAATTGTTTGTAAATCATCAATATTTTTTCCAGTAACTCTTATTTCATCACCTTGATTTACTGCTTTTACTTTTAGTTTTAATTTTTTAATTTCAACTTGTATTTGTTTAGCTTCATCAGCTTTAATAGAATCTACAATTGAATATGTAAACTTTCTATTTCCACCTGAACTATCCTCTTTTCTTAACTCTTCTAAAGAGTTTATAGAGATACCTCTTTTGTTCATTTTAGATATTAAAATATCATACATAGCCTCAACTTTATTATCACTTGAAGAGTTCAAAGTAAGAGTTTTAGCACCTTGATTAAAATCAATCTCTTTTGCTATACCTTTAAAATCATATCTATTTTCAATCTCTTTTTGAGTTTGTACAACTGCATTTTTCATCTCTTGAAGATCTAATTTTGCAGAGATATCAAAGCTGTGTTCTTTTGCCATTATAAATCCTGTTTTTAAATATTTATTTTTATTATAAGAAAATGTAAGTTTTAAAAGAGTTAAAAAGGGGCAAATCCCCTTTTTATTTAAATTATATGGTCGTCTTTTCTTGGTTGTGGTAAGATTAAATTTAAAACAATACCTGTAATTGCTCCAAGTCCAATACCAGAAAAAGGAACTCCACCAAAGTTAAATGTCATTCCACCAATTGAAAATACTAAAATTATTGAGATAATAATAAGATTTCTAGGACAATTAAAATCTATATTTGCTCTAACTAATGTTGAGATACCAACACTTGCAATAATTCCAAATAGCAATAACATAATTCCACCCATTACAGGAACTGGAATAGTAGCTAATATACCACCTAATTTACCTACAAATGCAAGAATTACAGCTGTAATTGCTGCCCAAGTCATAATTGCAGGATTATATGCTTTTGTAACAGTTACTGCACCTGTTACTTCTGAATATGTAGTATTTGGTGGACCACCAAATAATGCTGCAACTGAAGTTGCTAAACCATCACCTAATAATGTATTTTTAAGACCCGGCTTTTTTAAATAATCATTTTTTGTAACATTAGAAATAGCTAACATATCCCCAATATGTTCAATAGCTGGTGCAATAGCAATTGGAAGAATAAATAAAATTGCTTGCCAGTTAAATTCTGGAGCAGTAAAACTTGGAATCGCAAACCAAGCTGCGTTAGTTACAGGTGAAAAATCAACTATTCCCATAAATACAGAAACAACATATCCAATAATTATTGCTCCTAAAATAGGAACTAATCTAAAAATACCTTTTGCTAATAAAGAGATAAACATCATTGCAAATAAAGATACCATAGATACTATAATTGCACTTTCAAATGGCACTATAACAATTGCACCATCTCCTGATTTACCCATAGCCATGTTTACAGCTGCAGGAGATAAAATAAGACCAATAGACATAATAACTGGACCAACAACAGTTGCAGGTAATAATCTATGAATAAATCCATCACCTTTTAATCTAATTGCAAAACTAAGTACTACATATAACAAACCAGCTGCAATAAGCCCTGACATAGTTGCGGCTATTCCCCATGTTTTTACCCCATAAGAAACTGGCGCAATAAATGCAAAAGATGAAGCTAGAAATATTGGCGGAATAGCACCTCTATTTACTAGTTGAAAAACTAAAGTACCAATACCTGCTGTAAATAATGCTACATTCGGATCAAGTCCTGTCAAAATAGGAACTAATACTAATGCACCAAAAGCAACAAATAAAAATTGAATACCGATGATTGAGTCTTTGACTCTAAAATTGTAATCTGTAGGTTTCATACGTCCTCTTCGTGTAGAAATTTAGTCTCAAATAATATCTAAACTAACATAAGAGATACGGTAAATAAATGTGTAATTTATAAGCAATTTTTCGATAACATAAAAAAAATTCTAAAAGTGAGACAATATGTATAAAGAGAGTACAAATATTGTAGTTAAACATCTTGTAAATAGATTAAGAGATGTTAGAACTGCATCAAATGAATTTAGATTAACAATAGAAGAGATTTCAAGAATTGTTGCATCTGAAGCATTAAATGATTTTAAAACAATAACAACTAATATTGAAACATGGCAAGGTCCTTTAGATGTAGAGATGATTGAGGTTCAAAAATTAGTTTTAATACCTATTTTAAGAGCTGGGGAACCAATGTTAACAGGTATTTTAAGAACACTACCATATGCTAGAAGTGGATTTTTAGCTATGAAAAGAGATGAAGAAACAGCTGAAAGTAAACTATTTTATGAAAATGTACCACCATTGGAGGACAAAACTGTTTTACTTCTTGATCCAATGGTAGCAACTGGAGGTTCATTAATTGATGGTATCACTTATTTAAAATCTAAAGGAGCTAAAAAAATTATCTCTTTAAACATTTTAGGTGCACCTGAAGGGGTAAATGCAGTAGTTGAAGCACACCCTGATGTAGATATCTATATTGCACAAATAGATGATAGATTAGATGAAAACAAATATATTAGACCAGGTCTTGGTGATGCTGGTGATAGAGCATTTAATACAAACTAAAGATAATCAAGTGGATTTGGGTACTTATACCTAAATCCTAAACTTTCGATTTTACTTCCATCTATAATTCTATTAGGATAATCTTTTTTATCTTTGAAAATAATCTTCGTAAAACCTTCTTTTATGGCATTATGAGTGTAAATCTCTTTTTTTGTTGGATGGTTTTTTGAACATAAATTAAAAATACCATTTATATTATTTTCAATTACAAATTTTACTGCTTCAATTGCATCATCTCTATGGACATAATTAACTTTTGAATCTTCACAGTCTAAAGTTTTCCCTGCAAAATATCTTCCTGCAACTCTATTATATCCCATAAGTCCAGAACATCTAAAGATTACATCTGTTTTTGATTTAACTAATTCTTCTGCTTTATATACTAAAGATGAATTTAACTCACACAATAGTGAATCCTCATCATATATTCCCTCTTTATTTGAATATATTGAAGTTGAACTGATAAATATTACTTTTTGATTTTTAAGTTTTATTTTTGAGTAGATTTTATCTAAAAAATTAATATAATTTTTTGATTTTCTAGGTGGAAAGTTTATAAATATATAATCAGTATCTAATAAAGAATCTAAGTTTTCCAAATTATCTTCATCTAATAAATGAGGGATTAATCCCTCACCTAACATAAGTTTTTCTTTCTCCAAAGTTCTAATAGATACTTTTACTTTATAATTAGTTTTAAGCTCTTTTGCTAAAGCTAAGCCCAACCATCCAGTACCTAAAATAGAAAAAGTTTTCATTATTCTTTTTTATCTTTTAATTCTTTTACTTCTTCTCTTAAAATTTTTATTTCTGAAAGTAAAGTATCTAATTTTTTACTATCTTCATGCATCTCATCGTGAAAATCAGATTCTTGAATCTTTTGCATTTCCCCAATAATAACTGCAACAAAAAGATTGAAAAATACAAATGCTGCAATAATAACAAAAGATACAAAGTATATCCATGCCCAAGGATAAACCTCCATAGCCTCATACATTACATCTGTCCAATCTTCAAAAGTTAATACTCTAAACAAGGTAAGCATTGAAACTAAGAAATCCTTCCATAAACCAGATGGTAGTTCACTAAAATAGAAGTTTCCTACAATAGCATATATATAGAAAATGATAAACATCAATATAACAATATCAATAATTGAAGGAATTGCTCTAATTAACATATCTATAATTGCTTTTAATTCAGGCCTTGCAGTAAATAGTCTTAATACCCTAAATACTCTTAATACCCTTGCAACTGCTGCAAATCCTGATTGCTCTAAAGGTAAAAGAGTAATAACAACAATAACAAAATCAAAAACATTCCAGCCAGATTTAAAAAAGTTTATAAACTTTTTCTCTGCAACCATTTTTATAGCTATCTCAAATACGAAATATATTGTCACAAAAGAATCAGCAAAAGTTAAAAATAAAGCATAATGCTCTTCAACTTCACCAATTGTTTTAAAACCTAATACTGAAGCATAGGCTAAAATTATAAAAGTTGTTAGATTAGAAAACCATCTAGCATCTCTAATCTCTTCAATCTTTTGAATAATTCCCATTTATTAACCTCTTAAAATAGAATAAGCTAAAGTAAGCCATCCAATAATCATAAGTGTTCCACCTATTGGAGTAATAGCACCTAATACTGGAATATTTAAAATAACTAAAAGATATAGTGAAAAAGAGAAGATTATCATACCAATCAAAATTAACCATGCAGCAACTACACTTTTCTTTGAATCTGGTTTTAAATAGATTACAAAAGAGGCTGCAAAAAGTCCCAAGGTATTGTAAAATTGATATTCTACTCCGGTATGATAAACAACTAACATCTCAGGACTAACTAAAGATTTTAAACCATGTGCACCAAAAGCACCAATAGCTATGGCTAAAGCCATCATTATTGAAGCTATAGTTAAAAATTGATTTACTTTTTTATTATCTGTCATATATACTTCCTAAATTTTTTTGGAAGTATATCAAAAATTTTGTTGAAAATTTATTTAAGTTTTTTTATAAAAAGTTTTATAAAAGCTATTGTTATTTTTTATCTTTCTTTTTAGATGAGAATCCTGCACCCTTTTTCTCTTTTTTCTTTAAATCTAACTCATCCATTAACTCTCTAAAATCCATACCCTCTTGATTCATCTTAGCAAAACAGGCTGCAACAGCTGCGATTGCATTTGGTACCTCTTCTTTTTTCTTATATGCTTGGATATTTTTTTCACTAACTTTTATTAAAGCTGTGAATTTAGGAATTGTTAATTCAGCATCAAGTAATAATTTTTTAAATTCTATAAATGTCATATTCTCGTCCATATATAATTAAGATTTAAATATTATACAATATAAATACTTGAATTTTTAAAAAAACGGTAGCAAATATGTATAAAATACATATTTTATAGATAATAAGTAGAAAATAGGTTAAACCTATTTTCTATTTTACATCAACTTCCCAGAAGAAATCGATCCAACCTTTAGCTTCTTTTACTGCATAGTCAGGTTGTAAACAAGCAGTCTTTTTATAAAATATTGTTGCAAGTTTAAATTCTACTTTAGGGAATTTTTCTGCTAAGAGTTTTAAAATCTCTTCCATAGTTTCTCCTGAGTCAACAATATCATCAATTATTAAAACTCTTTTTGCATGGGATACATCTGGAATATTAAAAATATTAAAACTATTTAGTTTTAATTCTCCCTCATAATGAATAGAATTTAATGAATATAAATTTCTCATATCCAAGGCCTGAGACATCAAGTGCGCAAGAGTTAATCCTCCTCTTGCTATTGCTAATAAAATATCTGGTTCATAATCCCTACACTTATCAACTAAAACTTGAGTATCTTTTGCGAACTCATCGTAACCATAATAATATTTTTCCAAAAAACTTCCTTATAAAATAAATGCTAAAGCACTTATGAATGTAATAACAAAAATTCCAAGATTTAAATCTGAAGTTTGTTTTTTAGCGAACTTAATAATTGTAAAGATAAGAAAACCTGCTGCTATACCATTTGTAATAGAGAAAGTTAACGGCATCAAAATTACAATTAAAAATGCACCTGCACTTGTTGCTAAATCTGAATCCTCAAAATTTATTTTACCTAATTCTGTAAACATCAACACCCCAACTACAACTAATACTGGATAAATTGCATTTCCAGGTACTGCTTTAAATAATGGCAATAAAAATAGTGTAGTTACAAAAAACATTGCAGTAAATACTGCTGTAAGACCAGTTCTACCACCCTCTTCAACACCACTTGCACTTTCAATAAAAGCAGTTGTTGTTGAAACTCCAAGTAAAGAACCAGCAGTTGTTGCAATAGCATCTGCTTCTAAAGTTTTTTGTAAAGATTTATCATCTTTATTGTTTTCTTGAAAAAGATTTGCTCTTGTACCAACACCTGTTAGAGTACCTAAAGTATCAAACATATCTGTAATTAAAAATGTAATAATTACAGGTAATAATGACAATGTCAATGCACTAGTTATATCAAGCTCAAATACAATTGGACTAATTGATGCAGGAGCAGAAACTATACCTTCAGGAAGTGTACCAATTCCAAAACTCCAACCAACAATTGATGTAACAGCAATAGCTAAAATAAATGCTCCTTTAACTCTATATGCATATAAAGTAAAAGAAAGAATAAGTCCTAAAACTCCTAAAAGAACATTTGGATTTGAAAAATCACCAAGCGACACAAGAGTAGCAGGGTTATCAACTATCATTCCCATTTGTTTTAAACCAATAAATGCGATAAATGAACCAATACCAGCACTAATTGCTCTTCTTAAGTTCATAGGAATTGAAGTCATAATCCAAACCCTAAAATTGGTAAACGACAGAATCATAAACAAAATACCAGATAAAAATACTATACCTAATGCAGTTTGCCAAGGTATTTTCATACCAAGAACTAATCCATATGAAAAGTATGCATTTAGTCCCATACCAACTGACATAGCTATTGGAGTATTTGCCCATAAACCACTAAATAGTGTTGCAAGAATAGTAATTAATGCTGTTGCAGTAACAACTGCATCCATTGGTAAACCCGCATCTGCTAGGATAAATCCATTTACAGGAACAATATACATCATTGTTAAAAAGGTAGTAAACCCTGCACTAAGCTCAGTACCTACGCTTGTGTTATGTTCTTTTAGTTTAAACATAATCTTGTCCTTCTTTTTTCGATATTAAGAGATAATTGTACTTAATCTAAGGTTTATTTATACTAAAAAAGTGTATAAAATGTATAACTTACATAAATAAAAAGAGCAACTAATTATGAATATTACCAATGAATGTGTTAACTGTATAATTTATCAAATAGAAAAGGCAACAAAAGTATTAAACCTCGACGAAGAGCTTTCAAAATCAATTATGAAAGAGGTTAGAAAAAGAGCTGAAAACTTCTCTTTTGATGATACTCCTCCATTTGTTGCAAAAGATGTATATCAATATTTGGCAAAACGAACAAATCTAAATGACCCACTTGAAGAGATAAAACAATTATCAATCAAACAAGCAACTACATATATTCCATTTATAGAAAAAAGGTTGGAAAAAAGTGAAGATAAACTTTTTACAGCAATTAAAGCTGCTGTAGCAGGAAATGTTATTGATTTTTCAACAAAAAAAGAGTTTAGTTTAGATGAAGAGATAAATTCAATATTTGAAACTTCTTTTGCAATAAATGATTATAAGATTTTTAAAAAAGAACTTGAAAAAACAAACTCTATCATAATACTTTCAGATAATGCAGGTGAAAATGTATTTGATAAAATTTTAGTAAAAACAATTAAAGCCCTTTATCCTAAACTTACCATCTATTACGCTACAAGAGATAAACCAATTATAAATGATATAACAACAAAAGAGGCATATCAGATAGGTATTGATAAATACTGTGAAGTGATTAGCACAGGTGTAGATACACCAGGACTAGAAAAAAAACAAGCCTCAAAAGAATTTTTAGAATTGTTTGATAAAACACCACTAATATTATCTAAAGGTATGGGAAACTTTGAGTGTTTAGAAAGTTATAAAGATAAAAAAATATTCTTTCTATTTAAAGTAAAATGTGAAGTTGTAGCAAATACTATTTCAAGAAACTTAGGAGAAATAGTATTAAAAAGAGGATAACTTTAAGCTATCCTCTTTTTTAAGAAAGTAATTTAGCTAACTTTTGAACACCCTCTTCTATTTGTTCAAATGTTGAATTGGTAAAATTAAACCTAGCTTCTTTTGAATCTCTGTTATCATGGAAAAAAACTTTTGCAGGTACAAAAGCCACGTCTTGTTCTAAGGCTTTTTTCGCCAATTCAAAAGAATTCTCTTCGAATGAACCATAAATAAACATTCCACCCTTTGGTCTTTCAAATTTAAAACTTGGAATATATTTTTCAAAACAATCAGCCATAAACTTCATTTTTGATTGATATTCAGCTCTTACAAGTTTTATATGTTCAAACACATCAAACTCTTCCATATATTCATTTAATATCATTTGATTAAATGTAGAAGTGTGTAAATCAATTGCTTCTTTACATACCATCATTTGTTCAATCATCTCTTTTTTTGCTCTAATCCAACCTACTCTAAATCCAGGTGCAACAATTTTTGAAAATGAACCTAAATGGAAACTTTTTTCATATAAAGCACTAATTGGTTTTCTAATAACACCATCAAAATCGATTAAAGAATAAGCTCCATCTTCTATAAAATAGCATTGTTTTTTATTTAAGATTTTTGCTACTTCTTCTCTTCTTTCTTGCTCTACAACTCTACCTGTAGGGTTTGTAAAATCACTCATTGCATAAAGTCCATTTGAAGTGTTTAATCTATTTTCTAAATCGTCTAAATCCTCAAATGATTTAATATCTAAATCTAATACTTTATAAGCACTTAAAGCACCAATATATGTAGGTCTTTGCACATATAATTCTTTATTTAAAAATGATTTAGCAATAATATCAAAAGCTTGTTGACTACCTGTTGTTATTAATATCTCATCTTTATTTGTTGGAAAATCAAATTTCTCAGTATAGATTTGTGCAATTTTTTCTCTCAGACCTTCGACTCCTTGTGATTTTGAGTATTGTAAGCATAACTTATTTTCTAATACTTTATTTGTAGCTACTTTTAAATCCTCAATAGGAAATAGGTTTTCATTTGGTAAACCACCTGCAAAAGAGATTGTTCTTTCATTTATTGCATCTAATATCTGTCTGATATATGATCTCTCAACTTTTTTCATTGTACTGTCCCTTAAAAAATTTCATAATTATATTAGAATTTAAAAATTAAATCTTTATCTCAAATTTCAAAATATTTGTCTTATATTGCTATTTTCGATATAATCTATTTATGAAAAAAGAAACAAAGCATTTTAGAAATGATGTAGTTAATAGAACTTTTTATTATATTTATAAAAACTTGGAATATAAAGTTACACTTGATGAATTGGCAAAAATAAATCATCTAAGTAAATACCACTACCATCGTATAATAAAAGAGGAAACAGGTAAAACCTTATTTGAGATAATTGCTGATGAAAGATTAAAAAAAGCTGCTAATCTTTTAATCACAAATTCCCATTCAACAATTAGTGAAATAGCAAATCAATGTGGTTATATTTCCCACTCTTCATTTATAAAAGCTTTTAAATCTAGATATATTTATACACCAACCCAATGGAAAAATGGAAGTTTTAAAAAATACTCAAAGCAATTACTTCAAGATTTTACATCTAAAAGGGAATTTATAGATATAGAACCTGAAATAAAAATTTGTAAGCAAATACATTGTGCCTATATAAGACACAAGGGTTATAATAAAACGATAAAAAAAAGTTGGGAAAAACTAGAAGCTATTGCCTATGAAAATAGTCTTGAAAACTATAAAGAGATTGCCCTATTTCATGATAATCCTGTAATAACACCATTAGAAAATTGCTCTTATGTTGCTTGTATAAGTGTTGAAAAAGATTTTGATAAAATTAGTACATTTGATATTCCTGAATCTTTATGCGCAGTATTTTATCTAAAAGGAGTATACGGTGATGTATTAAATCTACTTAGATATGTGTATCATTACTGGTTACCAAATTCTGGATATGAAGCTAAAATAATACCTGCATATACAATTTATTATAAAAACTATTTTACAACTGATCAAAAAAACTTTGAATTGGATTTCTTTATTCCAATTAGAATTGCTTACTAAAATAATCTTCTTATAATATATAACATTATAAAAATATTATTTTTTTAAATAATAATAATTATAACTTTATATTAATAACTATTATCATTAACATAATAATTACCTATTATATGGGATTTATCTTAAGATACAAAAAGATAAATATTTTTATTATAAATTAAGTTTTATTTAAAAATAATTTTTTTATTTTATACTAGATTTAACAAAATTATAGTAAAATATGTTTATAGCTTGTGACAGTTGTTACAAAAAAGGGGACATTATGCTTAAAAACTTTTCCATAAAAGTTAAATTACTGTCAACAGTAATTGGATCAATAGTATTAATTGGGTTAATTATGTTAGTAGAAATGACTTCAACTATAAATGGTGAAGTTGATTTAATCTTAGATGACAGTGAACAAACTGCATACAAAACAAAAGAGAAAGAGCTAGAGAATTATGTATCATTAGCTTTTAAGACTGTAGAATCATATTACGCAAGAACTTCAAAAGAAAAAATCAAGAATGAAGTTAAACATTATATAGAAGAACAAACTGACTTTTTATTCTCTATAATAACTGCAGAATATGAAAAAAACAAAGATATATTATCTGAAAATGAACTAAAAGATAGAATAAAATCTATAATTGCTTCTACTAGATATGGTACATCTGGTTATTTTTGGATTAATGATTTTAACTATAAAATGGTTATGCACCCAATCAAACCAGAACTAAGTGGAAAATATTTTAAAGATACACCAAAAGTTCCATTTGTTCAACTAGGAGTAGATGAACTTAAAAAAACAGGAGCTGATACTGGTTATATAGAATACTCTTTTTATAATCCAAGTTCAAAGAAAACTGTTTTTAAAACATCTATTGTAAAAGTTTTTAAACCATATAATTGGATATTAGGAACAGGAGCTTATATTGATGATATTTCAGAAAAGATGAAAAAAGAAGCATTAAAAGCTATTACTGATATGAAATATGGAAAAACTGGATATTTTTGGATAAATGATTCAAATCATGTTGTACTTGCACATGGTGCGAATGAATCACTTATAGGAAAAAATTTATATGATTTAAAAGATTCAAAAGGTAGCTTTTTATATAGAGATATAGTAAAAACTGCAAATGAAAATAAAGATGGTGGAGTTGTTAAATACTATTGGCCTATTCCTGGGAAAAAAGGTGACTTCCAAAAATTCTCTTATGTTAAGAAATTTGAACCTTGGGATATGATTATTGGAACTGGAGCTTATGTTACTGATATTAAAGATTCAATTGATGCAATGGATGCAAGAACTCATGAAAATGTAGAAAGTGTTATTATTAGTAATATAATAATGATATTAGTATTACTTGTTTTAGTATCAATAGCAGTAACAATATTTATGAAAAAGATTCTTTTTACACCATTATTAAAATTTCAAGATGGTCTTCTAAATTTCTTTAAATATGTAAATAAAGAGCAAAATGATATCAATGAAATTGAGATTGAGGCAAATGATGAGATAGGAAAAATGTCTACACTTATCAACCAAAATATTCAAAAATCTAAAGAAATCATAGACCAAGACAATAAACTAATCCATGAAGTAAAAGATATAGTGACAAATGTTGGAGAAGGATATTTAGACAAAAAAATTACTGGTTCAACAAATAATGAATCTTTAGAAGAATTAAAAACTCTACTAAATGCTATGTTAACAAACCTTCAAGCACTTGTTGGAACAAATATCAATTCTTTAACTGAAGTTTTAGAAGAGTATGCAAACAGAGATTTTACTAAAAAATTAAATTCAAATTCAAGTGGTAAAATTGGAAATAGTATTATTAATATGCATAAAATGATTACAAAAATTCTTCAAGATAATCAAGAAGATGGTCTTTTACTAAGAGATAAATCACAAGAGCTAAGTTCTAATGTTAGAACATTGAGTGATAATGCTACTTCGCAAGCTGCTTCATTAGAAGAGACTGCTGCTTCAATTGAAGAGATCACTGGAAATATTAAACAAACAAATGGAAAAGCCCAAGAGATGTTAAAAATCTCAAGAGACACAAAATCCTCTGCAAATAAAGGTAAAGAGTTAGCTGCAGGTACAGCAAAATCTATGGATGAGATTAACGATACAGTAATGAACATAAATGAAGCTATTACAGTAATTGATCAAATAGCATTCCAAACAAATATCCTTTCACTAAATGCTGCTGTTGAAGCAGCAACTGCCGGAGAAGCAGGAAAAGGGTTTGCTGTTGTTGCACAAGAAGTTAGAAACCTTGCAGCAAGATCTGCTGAAGCTGCTAAAGAGATTAAAGACTTAGTTGAAAATGCTACAATTAAAGCAAATGAAGGTAAAAATGTAAGTTCATCTATGATTGAAGGTTTTACTGAACTTGAATCAAAAATTCAAGATACAAGTAATTTAATAGATGATGTAACAAATGCAGCTAGTGAACAAAGTTTGGCAATGTCACAAGTAAGTGATGCAATAAACCAACTAGATAAATTCACACAAGAAAATGCTGCAGTTGCAGATAAAACAAATGATATTTCACAAGAAACAAATCAAATCTCTAACGATATTGTTGAAAATGTAAAAATGAACAAATTTGAAGGAAAAGTTTAGTAAACTTTCCTTCATGGAACTACTTGACCCAACTCACAAAATATATCTTCTTGATAATAATAACTTTCTTTTTCCCACTTTAGAGATGATGAGTAATGATTTAGTTGCTGTTGGTGGAGATTTTCATCCCCAAAGACTTATTAATGCTTACGAAAATGGTATCTTTCCTTGGTTTATAGATGAATATAATCATATCCATTGGTTTAGTCCAGAACAAAGAATGGTTCTATTTCCAGATGAATTTAAAGTTTCTAAAAGTCTAAGAAGAACTATAAACAATAAAGGCTTTATAGTTAAAACAAATGAAAATTTTGAAGAGGTTATTAGAAACTGCTCAACTATAAAAAGAAAACATGAAGATGACACTTGGATTGATGAAAATTTTATACAAGCTTATACAAATCTTTTTAAACTAGGTTATGCTTACTCTATTGAATGTTATTTAGATGATAAGTTAGTTGGTGGTCTTTATGGCATACTTGTTAATGATATTTTTTGTGGAGAAAGCATGTTTGCAAAAGAAAAAGATGCTTCAAAAGTTGCATTTTATCACCTTTGTAAACAAGCAAAAGAAAATGGAATCAAGCTAATAGATTGCCAAGTATATAATGATCACTTAGCTAGTTTAGGTGCTAAAGAGATTTCCAGAGAAGAGTATTTTAAACTACTGTAATACTTTTATTAAAATCTTCATTTAAAAAACAATTTTTTCCTATTATATTAATAATTATTTTTTATATTTAATTAAGAGATTAATCAATATTATTTATTATTGTATTATCGCAACAATATAGATAAAATCAAGGAGAAAAGAGATGAAGAAAACACTTATAGCACTAACTTGTGCAATTAGCTTATCATATGCCATAGACTACGATCCTGTTAAAGGAAGTATGTTGTCCCTTTCATGTGCCTCATGTCATGGAACAGATGGAAAATCTGTTGCAATTACACCACTTATTGCGGGGCTTGGAAAAACAACAATGTATAATATTCTTCTAGATTATAAATATGATAGAAGACCAGGTACAATGATGCCAAAACATGCAAAGGGTTTCACTGATGCTGAATTAGAACAAATCAGTTACTACTTTTCAAAAATCAAAAGATAAAAGGATAATGTTATGATGAATAGAAGAAATTTTAATAAACTACTTGCTAGCTCATTTGCATTGTCATTTGCAGCATGTTCAAGTGTAACAAGTATGACTTCAACTTTACCAAAAGATAGAAAAAGAGTTGTTATAGTTGGTGGTGGATTTGGTGGTGCAACTGCTGCTAAATATATGAAAAGATACTCACCTGAAACAGAAGTAATTTTAATAGAGCAAAACAAAGAGTATTATACTTGTCCTTTTAGTAATACTGTTATTGCAGGATTAAATGACTTAGAGTATATCAAACATGATTATAAGACTTTAGAAAAGAAGTATAAAATTACTGTAATTTATGAAAAAGTTGCAAAAGTTGATGGGCAAATGCATACTGTAATATTAGAAAATGGTGATATTATTCCTTTTCATAAAGCAATAGTTTCTCCAGGAATTGATTTTAAATATGAAAAAGGTTATATTGAAGGTTCAGAAATGTATGCACCTCATGCATATAAAGCTGGAGCTCAAACACAACTTTTAAGAGAACAATTAGAAAATATGAAAGATGGTGGTACTTATGTGATGGTTGCGCCAGCTAATCCATTTAGATGTCCTCCTGGACCATATGAAAGAATCTCTTTAGTTGCACACTATCTTAAAAACAATAAACCAAATTCTAAAATCATAATTTTAGATCAAAAGAACAAATTCTCAAAACAAGGCTTATTTCAAGAAGGATGGGAAAAACTATATGCAGATATGATTGAATGGAGAAGCGCAGAATTTGGAGGAGCAGTTAGTTTTGTTGATCCAATAAAAAAAGAATTAACAACAGAAGATGGAATTATAAAAGCTGATGTATTAAATTATATTCCATCACAAAAAGCTGGAAAACTAGCCTTTGATTCAGGTCTAACTGAAGGTGATTGGTGTCCTGTAAACAAAAAAACATTTGAATCAAAGTTAGTAAAAGATGTACATATAATTGGTGATGCTGCAATAGCAACTAGTATGCCAAAATCTGGCTTTTCAGCAAATTCACAAGCTAAAATTGCAGTACTTCAAATAAGTAGAATGTTAAAAAATAAACCTGTTGTAAATCCTCCTAAACTTGCAAATACTTGTTATAGTTTAGTTGCTCCAAATTATGGTATTTCTGTTGCTGCAGTTTATGAAGCAAAAGAAGATATAATTGAAAAAGTAGCTGGTTCAGGAGGACTAAGTCCAATGAATGCAGATGAAGGAGTTAGAGCCACAGAAGCAGAATATGCTGTAGGTTGGTATAAAAATCAAACTGCTGACATCTTTCAATAATTTAAAAAGATAGGATACATTTGTATCCTATCTAACTACATTTAGAAAATATATAAATAAATTTGATACAATCTAAAAAACAAAATGGATACTCATGGCACAAAAAGATAAAATAAAATGGGATAACAAATATAAAGAGTTACCAAAACTATTAGAAAAAAGAGACCCTTGTGAGAAGCTTGTAAAATTTATTGATAAAGTATCAAAAGAAAAAGCTTTAGATGTAGCTTGTGGTTCTGGAAGAAATTCAATATATATGGCAAATAATGGTTTTCAAGTTGATGCTTTAGATATTTCAAGTGTTGCTCTAGAAAACTTAAATAAACTTAATAACAAAAATATCAATACTTTGTTGGTTGATTTAGATGAATATAATTTTCAAGAAAATACTTATAACTTAATTATTAAAACAAATTTTTTAGATAGAGATATCATTCAAAAATTAAAAAAGAGTTTGAAAAAAAATGGGATTATAGTTATAGAAACATATATGGAGGATGAAGAAAATGAAAAAAAACATTCTAATCCTGATTATTTATTAAAAAAAGACGAATTAAAAAGTTTTTTTACAGATGGTTTTGAAATTTTGGATTATGATGAGTTTTTTAATGAAACTTATGAACTATATAGAATGAAGAAACAATCAATTGTAGTAAAAAAATTGAGCCTGTAAAGTAAACTGTGTAAATCACCAGTAAACTTTAAATCACTTAGTATATTTTTCCATAATCTCACTGAAGAATATACTAAGTTGAGGATAAATTTCACTCCAATTTCTAAGTTTAGTTCTAGTCCACTTTTCTTGAACCTCCTGTGTTGCTAAATATAATAGTTTAAATGCTGAATCAACTGTTGGAAAGGAGCCTTTAGATTTGATCTTTCTTTTAATATTTGAATTTAGTGATTCTATTGGGTTTGTTGTATAAATTAAAGTTTGAATAGCTTTTGGATATTTAAAAAATGTAGCAAGTTCTGTCCAATTATTTGTCCAAGATTGGGAAATGTGAGGATATTTTTTACCCCAAATATCATTAAATGAAGTCAAAGCTAATTGAGCATCTTCTTCTGTAGAAGCTTGATAAACTGTCTTTAAGTCTTTTGCTACAGCTTTTCTATCTTTCCAAGATACATATCTTAGTGAACTTCTAATCTGATGAACTATACACCTTTGAATCTCAGCTTTGGGATAAACTGCTTCAATGGCTTGGTTAAATCCATTTAAACCATCAATAGCAAATATAAGAACATCATCTACACCTCTGTTTTTAAGTTCGTTTAAAAGTGTTAGCCAATATTTACTAGATTCATTCTCTCCAATCCAAATACCTATAATCTCTTTCTTACCATCTAGTGTGATTCCAAGCATGATATAAGCAGCTATATTTTTAACAACTCTATCTACTCTTATTTTTAGAACTGTTGCATCCATAAAGATAATTGGGTAAATTGATTCTAATGGTCTGTTTTGCCACTCTTTAGCTTTTTCGATAATTGCACTTGTAATATTTGATATTGTTTGTTCTGATAGTTCATATCCATATAAATCATCTAAATGATGTTGTATATCCCTTACACTCATTCCTTTGGTATAAAGTGATAATATTAAATCTTCACTTCCTTTTAAAAGTCTCTCTCTTTTTTGTACTAGTTTTGGTTCAAATGTTCCATCTCTGTCTCTTGGCATGGATACATCAATCTCTCCATACTTTGACTTTAATGTTTTTTTATTATGTACATTTCTATAGTTTGGATTATCTGATTCTTTATGCTTTTCATAGCCAAGATGTGAAGTAAGTTCTTCTTGCGTTGCTGTTTGTAAAGCTTCTTTTAGTAATCCTTTAAATTCATCTAAAATACCATCTAATGATACTTCTTTACCTTCTTTTATTTGTCTTCTTAATTCTTCTTTGTTTAGTATTCCCATAATGTAAATCCTTTAAATAAATCTACTAGATAAATTCTATCTAATAAATTTATATTTTTGGATTTACACAGTTATTTTTACACTACCAAAAAATTAGGTTAATATAAATCTATATTAACCTAAATATTTTTAAAAACTTTCCCACTCATCATCGTCATTATTAATGGGTTTAATCTCTTTATTTGTGTTTTCTTTTGGTGTTTCTTTTTTTGGTGATGGATTATTATGTACTTCCGTTTTTTTGATTACTTTTGTTTGTATCTCTTTTTTATTTGAAACTCTTTTTGTCTCTTGGATATCATTTTTTCCTACAAACTCTTTTTGATTTGCTTCTTCAATGATTTTATCTGCAATTGTTGATGTATCATTTGCAATATCTTGTGTTTCACTTGCAATTCCTGCATTTTCTTGTGTTTGTTGGTCTAATGAGTTAATTGCATCATTTATTTGTTTGATTCCTGTTAATTGTTCTTTACTAGCAATCTCTACACTTGAAATCAATTCTAAAGTTTTTGAAACATTTGTATTTAAACTCTCATAACCACTTATCATAGAATCTGCAATAGTTTTACCATTATTAGCTTTTTGAGTTGCTTCAGTAACAATATCTTTAATCTCTTTAGCAGCTTCAGCTGATCTTGCTGCAAGATTTCTTACTTCTTGTGCAACAACAGCAAATCCTTTACCAGCTTCACCAGCAGTTGCTGCTTCTACAGCTGCATTTAGTGAAAGTATATTTGTTTGGAATGCTATTTGATCAATTACAGTAATTGCTTCGTTTATTGCAGTTACTTCATTGTTAATCTCATCCATAGCTTTTGTAGTTTCAGTTGCTAAGTTTCCACCTTGTGTTGCTGCATTATTCAATTCATTTGCATAACCTGCCATTTGAATAATCATCTCAGTATTACCTGTTACATTACTTGTAACCTCTTCTAGAGCTGCTGCTGTTTCTTCTAAAGCTGCTGCTGCTTTATTTGAGTTTGTATTTAGTGTTTTTATATTTTCAAGTAGTGAGTGAGCAGAATTATTTATTGTTACCCCACTTTTTTTATTTTCTACTAAAATATTTGTAATTGCTCCACCTAAAGAGTTAACTCCATCAGCAAGTTCTAGTATATGTTCTTTTAAACCTTCTGTTGGAACTTTATTCATAAAATTACTATTTGAATATTGCTCTAAAATATCTAGTACTGTAGTAATGTTTTTTTCAAGATTTGTACCCATTTGATTAATAAGATTTGTTAACTCATTTAATGATGGATTTGTACAGTGAGCAGTTACTTTACTTGCAAAGGCTCCTTTTTCAAACTCTGATAAAACTTCAATTGTATTATCAATTGTATTTCTATCTTCATCTATCATATGTTTTATCTTATTAATATTTTCATTTACTGTTGTAGCCATAATTCCCACTTCATCGTGAGAGTTTGCATCAAGTGGTTTTACATCAGAAACTTCTCTATTTAAATATTTAAAAAAGCTTAATAATCCCCCTTGAAAATCATTTAATCTTTGAGCAATATTTCTTGAAATAATAAGTGAAAGAATTAAAATTATAAGAATAATAGCAATAGATATAACCAATACTGTCATCTCAATTTTATTTATTGAATTTTCAATATAAGTTGAAGCATCACTTGTCATCTTTTTTAAAATAGCTTCTGTTTGATGAATTGTATCTCTCATCTGACCTTGAATTCCAGATTTACTATTTAAACCTAAAGCTTTTTCAGCTTCGATAAGTTTTAGAAAATCATTTTTATATTTTTCTAGAAACTGTTTTATTTGGGCATCTATTAATATCTCATTTACTAATAATTTATCAATTATTTTTGTAAACTTATCAACATATTTTAAATCCCTTCTTAACATAAAATCTTTTTCTTGCTTTCTTAAATCATACACAATTGCCAATAATTCATTATTTTGAGATTTTTTTGCACTCTCTTGTACTTTTGTGTACTGCTTCTCTTAAACTTCCATATAAACCATCTTTAGGCGTAAGCCCTATCTCTTGTTGTTTTGATACAAGAGAAAAAAATACTTTTTGATATTGTTCAATTATATTATTAAACTTTATTAAATCTGAATCATCAACATCTAAATCTTTTAATAATAAGTCTAAGTTCTCAATATTGATTTTAGTATTTGAGTATTTTTTGAAAAATTCTCTTTATATTTTAAATCTTTCCTTGCTAGAAAATCTTTTTCATTTCGCCTCAACATTAACATATCTGAATCTAAAGTTTCTACTAATGATTGAGCATTACCTAAGGTATGAACATTTGAAACAGACTGAAACAAAAGTACACTTAATATACCTAAACCAGTAATTGACAAAATTGCCAATATGTAAAGTTTTACTTTTATTGAGATTTTATTTAGCATTCTAAAGCCTTTATTTTTTCTTACTTAATTATATAAAAATAGGAAAAGAAATGCTACTCATTTTTGTAACATTATTTTTTGTAATAATTATCAGATGAAAATAATTTCTTTATTTCCCATTTTTTAGGAAGTATACTAAATTTATAACTCTAATAAAATTTGGTATTTTTTTAATTATTATAATTTAGTAAACAATAAGTAATAATATCGAATAATATAAAGTAAAATTTTAGTTATAATATATAAAATCTAATAAATAAGATATAGTTTTAGTGTAAGAAGCATCATAATCAAGCTGTTCACATTTTTTGATTACAATATTACAAATCTCATCAATCTCTATAACTCTACCATTTTCAACATCAACCAACATTGAAGGTTTTATTGAATCAAAATGTTTTATTAGCTCAAACATTTGTTCAACATCTTTTGGGGATATCTCAATATTATCAACTTTTGCAGCTATTGCTGTTTCTTTCATAAGCCCATAAACTATTTGGGATAACTTTTCATTTCTCATTACAATACCTGTTTTAACTCTAAGTAAAGCACAAATAGCATTAACACCATTATTTATAATAAGTTTTTTCCACAATTCAAGTTTAATATCAGAAACAATCTCACATTTAGTTTCAACTTTTTCTAAACTATATTTAAAATCTTCCATAAAAGATTTATTTAAATTATTCTCTTTAATTGCACCAATTATTGTTTCCACATCTCCTGTTGATTCAATTACTCCAGCTTCAATTATATGTGCACCTATTTTTCTTGATAATCCTCCAATAACCTTTTCTTCTGGAAAATATTCACATAATATATCTTCATTTTCAACACCATTTTGAAGAGAAACTAAATAAGGAAAAGAAAGATTTTGATTAATAACAGTATTTAATTTTTGAGCAAGTTCTTTTGTTGAAGTAGATTTAGTAGAAAAAATAATTGCATCACTCTCTTGAATCACCTTAAAATCTAAATCTTCAAAACTGCACACATCAATTTTTTCATTAAAAGCAAAAGTGCTGTGAGTTAAACTTAATCCTTTTTCTTTTAAAACTTTTAGGTGTTCACCCCTTGCAATAAATTTTACACTATGACCTGCTAAAACTAGTTTTGCTCCATAAAATGCACCAATTCCACCCGTACCTAAAATAATAAAATTCATAAAAGCCCCTCATAAAAACTAAGATATTATAGCATTTTTAACATATAAAAAATAACAATTTACTTTTAGTTTACCACCTACCTTTACAATTTCACCATAAGAAATTAAAAAAGGCAGAGCATGTTAGAAAAACAATTATTTGATATACAAAGTATCCACGATGCATATAAAGGGGGAACTAAAGTTGAAGATATAGTTAAAGAGGTTTATAGAAGAATTGAAGAGGTAAATGATGATGGGATTTTTATCCATCTTCAACCAATTGAAGATATTCTAAAAGAGGTATCTTCTTTTGACAATATGAACTTAACAGACAAACCACTTTGGGGTATCCCTTTTACTGTAAAAGATAATATTGATGTTGCAGGTGTTCCTACAACTGCTGCTTGTGAAGCGTATGAGTACACTCCAGTTGAAGATGCTTTTGTAGTAAAACTACTAAAAGAAGCTGGTGCTATTTGTATAGGTAAAACAAACCTTGACCAATTTGCCACTGGACTTGTGGGAGTAAGAACGCCTTATGGTGCACCTAAAAATGCAGTTGATGCTTCGATTGTTCCAGGGGGTTCAAGTTGTGGTTCTGCCGTTGCAGTTTCACATCAAATTGTTTCATTCTCTTTAGGAACAGATACTGCTGGTTCAGGTAGAGTTCCTGCTGCTTTAAATAATATAGTTGGATTTAAACCAACACTTGGAACACTTTCTAAACAAGGAGTTGTTCCTGCTTGTCTTACACTTGATACAATTTCAATTTTTGCACTTACTATTTGTGATGCCTCACAGATTTTTGATATAAGTGCTCAATACAATATAAAAGACCCTTACTCTAAAAAAAGAGAGCTTGAGGAGCCTAAAAAAACAGAAGATATGATTATTGGTGTTCCAAACAGTGCCTCTAGAATATTTTATGGAGATGACTTAGAAGAGGAATCATACGAAAGAACTTTAATAGAATTAAGAGAAAAAGGTTTTACTCTTAAAGAGATTGATTTAGAAGCATTTTTTGAAGTTGGAGAACTTTTATATGAAGGTTCTTGGGTTGCAGAAAGATATACAGTAATTGGAGACTTAATAGAAAAAGCTCCACAAAAAGTTTTAGATGTAACAAGAAATATCATCTCAAAAGCAAAAAACTTCTCATCAAGTGATGTATACAGAGATATATATAAACTAAACGAATTAAAAAGAGAAGTTGAGATTGCTTTAGAAGGTATTGATCTATTAGCATTACCAACAATTACTAGACCATATACAGTTGAAGACTTAGAAAATGAGCCAATAGAAGCAAACTCAAGAATTGGACTATACACAAAATTTGTAAATCTTTTAGATTTTAGTGCTATTGCTATTCCTGTAGAAAGAAGAAAAGATGGTTTTGCAAGTGGAATAACTGCAATGGCTGTTGCTCACAAAGAAGACACACTTTCTTTATTTTGTAGAACTCTTCAAGAGGGAATGAAACTTTATTATGGAAACTCTAAAGTAGAGATTGATACTTCTACATCAGATTGCAACAAAGATAAAAAAGAGAGAATAGAGATTGCTGTAGTTGGTGCTCACCTTAAAAATATGCCTCTAAACTACCAACTAACTGATTTAGATGCAAGTTATGTTTATAGAACAAGAACTGCAAAGAAATACAAACTTTATAACTTAGTAAATGAAGATATTGCAAAACCAGGATTAATAAAAACTGATGATGGTTATGCAATAGAGATTGAAGTTTGGTCACTTCCTATAAAAAACCTTGGTGCTTTTGAAAAAAATATATCAACACCATTATGTATAGGAGATATTGAATTAGAAAATGGAAAATATGTAAAAGGTTTCTTATGTGAACATATTGCAACTTTAGAAGCGGAAGATATATCTGCATTTGGTGGCTGGAAAGCTTATTTAAACTCAATTGAAAAATAAAAAAAGGATTTAATTATGAAAAGAAGAGATTTTATGAGAGTTGCTGCAGCAGCTTCAGTTTTACCGTTTTTAAGATATTTACCAGTTGAAGCAAATGCTGCTTCTAGAGATGGAATTTTAGTTGTGATTTCAGGACACTCAATTAACAGTCTTGATTTACATAGAAAAGGAACAAATAGACCAAGTTATGAAGTTACAGTAAATATCTATGATAGACTTGTTAGATTTGGTACAACTACTTTAGCAGATGGTACACTTGCTTATGATTCTACTAAAATTGAGCCACAAATTGCAAAATCATGGGAATTTTCAGAAGATAGAAAATCAATTACATTTAAAATTGATGAAAGAGCAAAATTCTGGGATGGGACACAAGTAACTGCACACGATGTTAAATGGTCTTTTGACAGAGCAGTTAGTCTTGGAGGTTTCCCAACAGTTCAAATGAAAGCAGGTTCTATGACTGACCCAAAACAGTTTGTTGTAGTTGATGATATGACTTTTAGAATTGATACACCCGTTGCTTCTAAACTAACACTTCCAGATTTAGCTGTTCCCATTCCATTTATTATTAACTCAAAAGTTGCAAAAAAACATGCCACTGAAAAAGATCCTTGGGCAACTGAATATTTACATAAAACACCTGCTGGTTCAGGACCATATAAAATTGCTAGATGGGATGCAGGACAACAATATGTTTACCAAAGAAATGAAGATTATGCTGTTGGTCCAAAACCAGCTATTCAAAGAGTTATAGTAAGAGAAGTTCCTTCTGCTTCAACAAGAAGAGCCTTACTTGAAAGAAAAGATGCTGACCTTTATACTGATGTACCACCAAAAGATGTAAAAGAGTTCAAAGAGGAAGGTAAAATCAAAGTTCAAGGTGCACCTATTGATAACTGCTTACATGTTTTAGGTTTAAATGTAAAATACAAACCATTTGATAACAAAAAAGTGAGACAAGCGATTGCTTATGCTATTCCTTATCAACAAATTATTGAAGCTGCTGCTTATGAAAGAGCTGTTCCAATGTTTGGAGCAAAAAGTAAAAAACCAACTTCAATCAAATGGCCACAAGCTTTCCCTTATGATACAAATATCCAAAAAGCAAAAAAACTTATGGAAGAAGCTGGATTTAAAGATGGATTTGAAACAACACTATCTTATAACTTAGGAATGGCAGATTGGCAAGAACCAACTGCACTACTTATTCAAGAAGCTTTAAAAAAGATTGGTATCAAAGTAAAACTAGACAAAATTCCAGGAGCAAACTGGAGAACAGCGGCACTTATTGAGAAAAGACTTCCAATGCACTTAGAAAACTTTGGTGGGTGGTTAAACTATCCAGATTACTATTTCTTCTGGGCATACCAATATGGACACCTATTTAACTCATCAAACTACAAAAATGAGAAAATTGAAGAGTTAACAGATAAAACTTTATTTATGGAAGTAAATGACCCTGAGTATCAGCCAATGATTAAAGAGATGATTGAGATTGCGTTTGAGGATGTTCCTAGAATTCCACTATATCAACCATATTTAGATGCAGCAATGCAAAAAAATGTTGATGGTTATTCTTCTTGGTTCCATAGACAGCTAGATTGTAGCACAATTACAAAATCATAATATCATGAAAAATCGTGTCGGTCAAATAGCAAATAGGCTATTTCAGTCAATACCTTCAATTATAGGTATTATTATCATCTCTTTTCTTCTAACAAGAGCCTTACCAGGTGACCCAGCAGTTTATTTTGCTGGGGCAATGGCAGATGAAGAATCGATAAATGAAGTAAGAATAGCACTTGGTTTAGACAAAGGGATTATTGAACAATTTTTTATTTATGTTCAAAATCTTGCAGTTGGAGACTTAGGATTATCTTTAAATACTGGACTTCCTGTTTTAGAAGAGCTAACAACTAGACTTCCAGCTTCTTTAGAGTTAACTTTAATTGGTTTAACTTTTGCAATTTTTGTTGCTGTACCTTTAGGGATTTTATCAGCAACAAAACCAGGAAGTTGGATAGACCATTTAACTAGAGTTTTAGTGACAATGGGAGTTTCTCTTCCAACATTTTTTACAGGATTATTTCTTATATATATTTTTTATTTTCTATTAGGAGTTGCACCTTCACCAATTGGAAGACTTGATATCATATATCTTTCACCTCCTCATGTGACAGGTTTTTATACTATTGACTCACTATTAGCAAACGATATGGAAACATTTTGGGCAAGTGTTAGACAGCTTATATTACCTGCTTTAACTTTAGGTATTTTTGCTTTAGCACCAATTGCTAGAATGACAAGAGCATCTATGATAAATGCCCTATCAAGTGATTATGTAAGAACTGCAAAAGCAAATGGTTTACCACAAAGAAAAGTTTTAATAACTTATGCTTTAAGAAACTCATTTCTTTCTATTCTGACAACATTAGGAATGGTATTTTCATTTCTTTTAGGAGCAAATGTTTTAGTTGAAAAAGTATTTTCATGGCCAGGAATTGGTTCTTTTGCAATTGAAGCTTTAGTTGCTTCAGATTATGCAGCCGTTCAAGGTTTTGTTTTAACTATGGCTTTACTATTTGTTTTAGTAAACCTATTTATTGATATTGTATTAACTCTAATTGACCCTAGAGTTTCAATAGATAACTAAGGAAAGATAATGGAACAATTTTTAAAACACTTTAAATATGTATTAAAAGAAAATCCTGTTACAGCATTATCTTTTTTTATGTTTTTTGCACTAATTTTTTTATCAATCTTTGGTTCAGCTATTGCACCTTATGACCCACTTTTAACTGACTCAAAGGCTATTTTACAGCCACCATCTTGGGCTCATCTATTTGGGACTGACAATTTAGGAAGAGATATTCTAAGTAGAGTTATTGTTGCAACTAAACTTGATTTGTTTATTGCTTTTTCTGCTGTATTTTTATCATTTTTTGCAGGGAGTGCATTAGGAGCTATTTCTGGATTTTATGGTGGTTGGCTTGATAAGATCATAGGTAGAGTTTGTGATTCTATTATGGCTTTTCCTCTTTTTGTTTTAGCAATGGGTATTGTTGCAACTATGGGAAATTCAGTTGAAAATATCATATATGCAACAGCTATTATTAACCTTCCTTTTTATGCAAGAGTTACTAGAGCAGAAGTTCTAATACGAAGAGATGCAGGATATGTTCAAGCTGCAAAACTAAATGGAAACTCAAATATGAGAATCTTGGCTTTACAGATTTTTCCAAACTGTTTACCACCTATGATGATTCAAATCTCACTAAATATGGGGTGGGCAATTTTAAATGCAGCTGGTTTATCATTTATTGGACTTGGTGTTAGACCACCAGATGCAGAATGGGGAATTATGGTTGCAGAAGGTGCGACATATATAGTATCAGGAGAATGGTGGCTTGCCCTATTCCCAGGACTTGCTCTTATGCTTGCAGTATTTTGTTTTAATCTACTTGGTGATGGTTTAAGAGATTTAGTTGACCCTAAAAAAAGAACATAAGGATAATAGATGTACTCATTTTTAAATATAGATAATTTAAGTGTAGGCTTCAAAACTAGAAATGGGATTGTTCATGGGGTAAAAAATGTCTCTATGGATATTCAAAAAGGTGAAATCCTTGGTGTTATTGGTGAAAGTGGTTCAGGTAAATCTGTAACTGCTTTTACTGTTTTAGGTCTTTTAGATGATGCTGGGTTTGTATCAAATGGAGATATAAAATATGAAAACTTCTCTTTAACAAAAGCAAAAGAAAATGAACTAAGACTTTATAGAGGAAGAGAAATCTCAATGATTTTTCAAAATCCAAGAGCCGCATTAAACCCTATTAGATGTGTAGGAAAACAAATAGAAGATGTACTTCTTTGTCACCATCAAGCATCAAGGCAAGATGTAAAAGAAAAAGCAATAAAAATGCTTGAAAAAGTAAAAATCATAAACCCTGAACAAAGATATTATTCTTATCCTTTTGAGCTTTCAGGAGGTATGTGCCAAAGGGTTATGATAGCAATTGCTATTGCTTGCAAACCTAGACTTTTGATTGCTGATGAACCTACAACTGGACTTGATGTTACAACTCAAAAAGTTATTATGGATTTGATACAAGAGTTAGCACAAAAAGAAGATATGTCTGTTATGCTAATTACACACGATTTAGGGATGGCAGCTTTATATTGTGACAAAATAAGTGTAATGCAAAAAGGGGAAATAGTAGAAAAAAACAGTGTTTTTGAACTATTTCAAAACCCAAAACATCCATATACAAAAAAACTAATTGCAGCTTCACCTGGACCAAAATCTAAACTTGAAGATTTGACAGCTATTCCTGAAGAGATGGAAGATTCTAATGTAGAAGTTGTAAAGTCAACTAGTAAAAAACATATAAAAAGCGATGAAGTTGTTTTAGAAGTAATTGATTTAGTAAAGAAATTCCCTATTGGCAAAAAGTCATTTTTCAATTTCAAAAAAGAGGAAGAGCCTGTATTTACTGCTGTAGATGGAATCTCATTTAGCTTACGAAAAGGTGAGAGTTTAGGTTTGGTTGGAGAATCTGGATGTGGAAAATCAACAACTTCAAATATGATTACAAAACTACTTGAACCAACTTCTGGAGATATTATTTTAGAAAATGAAAATATAACACCTTATACAGCTACACAATTTTCATCTATGAAACAAAGAAATAAAATCCAAATGGTTTTCCAAGACCCAACAGAGAGTTTAAATCCTAGATTTACTGCCTTTGATTCTATTTCTGAGCCTTTAAAAAGGTTACTTAACATCAAAGACAAAAAGCAGATTAAAAAAAGGGTTGAAGAGTTAAGCTTAATGGTTGGACTTCCAATTCACCTTTTATCTAGATTTCCCCATCAATTATCAGGTGGACAAAAGGCTAGAGTTGGAATAGCAAGAGCTATTTCAGTAAATCCAAAAATTCTTATTCTAGATGAGCCAACTTCTGCTCTTGATGTATCTGTTCAAGCAGTTGTTTTACAACTTTTAGAAAAACTAAAAATAGAGCTTCAAATGAGTTATATTTTTGTATCACATGACTTAAATGTAGTAAAACTACTTTGTGAAAGAGTTATAGTAATGAACAGAGGTGAAATAGTTGAACAAGGTGATGTTTATGACATCTTAGAAAACCCAAAAGAGGAGTATACTAAAAAACTTATAGAATCAATTCCACACTTTGAGCCTGAAAAACTAAAATATGTGGATTAATAAGTTTCATTAGATATAATTTTGACCATGAAAAATATACTAAAATATTTAACAGTTTTATATGTTGAAGATGATGATGAAGTAAGACAAAACCTTACAGATACAATCTCAAATATGGTCAAAAAAGTCTATTCTGCATCAAATGTAGAAGATGCTTTGGATATTTATGATGAGATTAAACCAGATATTATTTTCACTGATATTGATATGCCAGGAAGAAATGGTTTGGAGTTAGTAAGAGAGATTAGAGAAGAAGATAGTACAACACCAATTGTTGTACTAACTGCTTATAAAACAGAAAAGTTTTTAATGGAAGCTGTTTCTTTACACCTTGAATCATATATTATAAAACCTATCTCTTACCAAGATTTAAAAGAAGCACTTTTTAACTGTTCTGAAAAACTATTAGAAAGAAACAGATTTGAAATTGTTTTTCAAAATGGCTCGAAATACAATCTTCACACAAATATTTTTACAAATAAAAACAAAGAAATAGAAAAACTTCAAAACAAAGAAAAACTTCTGTTAGAAACACTAATCGAGTTTAAAAATGAACTTGTTTTTTATGATATTATAGAAGAGAATGTTTGGGAAGGCGATAGTCTTAACAAAGGAACACTAAAAGTTATTGTGGGAAAACTAAGACAAAAAATAGGAAAAACCTCAATAATAAACGAAAATGAACAAGGTTACAGGCTTCTAATTTGATAAAAAACAGATATAAACTGCATGTATCATCAATAATAATTGTAGGATTCCTACTCTCTTTATTTATTAGTTTTACAATAAACAATATTGAAGAAAAAGCTATAAAAAACAGATTTGAAAATGTAGTTGATAATAAAATGAAATCTTTTTATAGAGAGATTTCAGTAAACCTTGAAACTCTTTATACTTTATCAATTTTATTCAATGAAAACAAAGTACCTTCACGAGAAACATTTCAAAAAGAAGCTCTAAAAATCATAAACAGACACAATGCCCTACAAGCTTTAGAGTGGATTCCAAGAGTTCCTCACGATAAAAGACAAGAGTATGAAAAAGAGTTTTTCTTTACAACACAAGATAAAAATAAAAAAATGATCCAAATTGAAAAAAAAGATGAATATTTTCCAGTATATTATGTAGTTCCATTAGAAAACAATGAAGAAGCATTAGGGTTTGATTTATCAAGTAATAGAACGAGAGATATAACTATCCAAAATTCACTTTTAACAAAACAACCTAGGATAACAAAAGCTATAGAATTGGTTCAAAATAAAAATAAAAAAGGCTTTTTAGCATTTCTTCCAATATTCAAAAATCATACCCAAGAAATTAGAGGTTTTGTTTTAGGTGTATTTGTAATAGAAGATATATTTACAAAATCTATGTTAAAAGATAATTTAGTAAAACAAATAAATTTTAACATTTATGATATAAGTAATAAAATAGAAGAGATTATTTTTAGCCATAAAGCAGAAAATAAGATATATAAGCATATGGTTTATAAAAAAACATTTCCGAGTGTTTGGGGAAAACAATGGACTTTCGAAGCAATTCCTAGTGTAACATACATCAATGAAAGAAAAAGTTTAGCTTTTGAACTTAGTCTCATTATTGGTATATTAATAACAATCATAATCTCATACAGAATAAACAAGTTTCATAATCAAAAGTTTGAATCGATTCAACAACTTAAAAACAAAGATGAGATTTTATATATTCAATCAAGATATGCAACTATTGGAGAAACTCTATCAAATATTGAACACCAATGGAGAAGCCCTTTATCTAAACTCTCTTCAAATATTATCTCAATTCAAAGTGAGATTGAGTTTAAAGGGATGCCAAAAAAAGAGAAACTTCAAACCTCTTTAGAAAATATGCAAAAAACTTTAGATTATATGAGTAATATTGTTGATGAGTTTAAAAACTTCCATATCCAAGACAAAACAAAAACTAACTTTATGTTTGATGATACATTAAATGTTGCATTAAAACTTTTAGAAAATGATTTTACAAAACTAAATATTCAAATAATTAGACAAAGAGAGAATGATTTATCTCTTTATGGATATCAAAATGAGTTTGCACAAGTATTAATAAACATCTTATCAAACAGTAGAGATGTATTTATAGAAAGACAAATAAAAAAACCTCTTATACAAATCCAAACATATAAAAAAGATAGAAAAATATTTATAAAAATCAGAGACAATGCCCAAGGGATTGAAAAAAAACACATAAACAATATCTTTGAACAATTCTACTCAACAAAACAAAGTTCAGGTATTGGATTACACCTTTGTATGATGATTATAAATAAACATATGGATGGTGAAATAAAAGTTGAAAACACAACTTTTAATGTTTTTAAAGAGAGATATAAAGGTGCTGCATTTACTATTATTTTGCCAATTACTTAATAATTTTTAGTCATACTTACTAAGGGTATTTATTATTTTAGCACTTACACTTGACAACTGCTAATTTTATTTGATATAATTTATAATATTTATAAAGAAAGGAAGCTTATGAAAGATTTTAACAGTCAAAAAAATAATGAATCTTTTATAAACTATTATAAAAAAGATTCTATTTATGAAAAGTTTTTTCAAAGAAATAATATTATTGATTTGATTACAAAATATGAATTGTATTATCAAATATCATTAGGAAACTTTGTATTTGAGACACTTTTAGACAATGAAGAAACAGTTAAAAAATTAGAAGAATTAAAGCTTTATGTTAAACCAGAAATTGCTATGTTTAATATATATAAAATAATTGAAGCAAATACAACTAACGAGCACCTAGAAAAACAATTGGAATATTTAATCCGGATTGATGCTTCTTTATTGGCTTTAGATGATTTTATAAAAAATGATAAAGATTTAATTGGTTCAAAATATTATGCAAAAATGAAAAAAGAGAATATCTTAAATGATAACTTTTTTAATAAAATTATGCAATATAACTTTGAAAGCAATTACCAAAGAACTTATGAACACTATAATTTAGTTGTAAATGATAAATTTATAGAAAATATCACAAATCTAATAAACACTCACACAAATAAAGAAGTTATTCAATAACTTCTTTATAACTCTTTTTCAAGATACTCATACAAATATAAATATTGTCTTAGTTGCTTAATAGAATCCAGTCTTAATCCATCTTCTATCCAAAACTTAATCTCATTAGGCAAAGTAAAAGGTTTTAGTAATTCTCTTTTTTTACCATCAGATATTTTTTTATGTTCACTTAAAAGTGATATATGTGATAAAACAGAAGAGATATTTAAATCCCTAATATGAGAAATCTCTTCTATGGTTTTATCTTCACAAATAAGTTCATAGGTATCAAGATATGTTTTAGTAAGCTTTTTAAGAGGAACTCTATTTTCAACTTCCTCTTTATACTCCTCTTTTATACTCTTTGAAAGTTCTAAAAAAGGCTCTCCATATTTTTCATATTTTACTAGCCCTACTCCATTTATATCAAGCATTTGCTCTTTTGTAATTGGAAGTTTAGTAGCAAACTCTTTTAGAGTTTTATCACCAAATATTACATAAGCTGGAACTTCATATTCTAAAGCCATATCTTTTCTTAGAGTTCTAAACTTTTCAAACAATTGTTCATCAAAACTTAGTTCCTCAACACTCTCTTCAACTTTTTGTGCGATTCCTAATTTATCTGAATCTATAAGTAGTTTCTCTTGCCCTTTTAAGATTTGAAATCCAAGATTTGTAATCTTTAAGGCTCTAAACTCACCCAAATCTAAAGCTTGCATATCTATTAGTTTATCAGCTATTGCAACCCACTCATTTTTACTTTTATCAACACCTAAACCATAAACAGAAAGTTTATCGTGACCAAACTCTAAAAGCTTTTTGTTTTTTGAACCTCTTAAAATATCAATAATATGATTTAGTCCAAATCTTTGTTCACTTCTATAAATACTTGATAAAAGTTTTTGTGCATCTACACTTACATCAACTTGCTCAACTTCACCTTTTGTGCAGTTATCACATAAAGTTTTACAATCTTCAATCTCATCTTCAAAATATGAAGCAATAAGTTTATGACGGCAGTTATTACTAACACAATATCGATACATCCTTTCAAGCTTCTCAAGCCCTACTTGTTTGTATGAATCATCTATTGCTTCTTCTATTTGGATTTTTCTTTTTACTTCATCTGCTTTTGAGTAAAGAAGATAAACATAAGACATCTCTCCATCTCTTCCTGCACGCCCAATCTCTTGATAATAGTTTTCTAAAGTTTTTGGAAGTGAAGTATGAATTACAAATCTAATATTTGATTTATCTATTCCCATTCCAAATGCAATAGTTGCAACAACAATATCAATTTTTTCATATACAAAATCATCAAAAACTTTGTTTTTAACTTCATTGCTTAAACCTGCATGATATGCTTTTGCACTAAAACCATTTTGTGCTAAAAACTCTGCTGTTGCTTCTGCTTCTTTTCTTGTAAAGGTATAGATTATTCCACAAAGTCCTTTGTGGGATTTTAGGAAGTTTAGAATTTGTGTTTTTCCATTTGAGATTCTTGGCTCTACTTTAATATCAAGATTATCTCTTACTGTTTTTGCTCTAAAGTGCAAAGGATTGTTTAGATGTAAACTTTGAGCAATATCCTCTTCAACTCTTTTTGTTGCAGTTGCTGTAAAAGCTGCTATAGCAGTGTTAGGAAAGTACCTTTTTAATCTATCAAGGTTTCTATATTCTGCTCTAAATTCATGTCCCCAACCACTAACACAGTGGGCTTCATCTATCACAAAATAGTTTATATCAACCCTTTGTAAAACTCCGACAAACTCATTTGAAGTGAATCTTTCTGGAGCTACATACAAAAACTTTAATTGCTTATTTAAAATCTTTTGCAAAGTAAAACTATTCTCTTCTTGAGATGAAAGAGAACTAATCATTCCTGCACTAATATTTAAGTCATTTAAAGCTTTTACTTGATCTTGCATAAGAGCAATAAGTGGAGAGATTACAACAGTAAGTCCATCTTGAAGTAATGAAGGCAGTTGATAACACAAAGATTTTCCTCCACCTGTTGGAAGAATTGTTAATACATCTTTTTTATCTAAAATTGCATCTACAACACCCTCTTGAAAACTTCTAAAGTTGTCGTGTCCAAAAACCTCTTTTAATATTTTATATTTATTATCCATTTGGGGATAGTATCATTATTGAGCTAAAGTAGCTTTTATATATAAGATTGCAGCAAAACCTAAGAATATAACTCCTAGCAAAATCAGGTTTCTTGATTGCTCTTTTCTTACAATAGCTTTTTCAACTTCAAAAACTGCAACAGATTTCATAGCACCATTTTCAATAAACTCTAAAAATTTATAACCTTTTTTTTCATACTTAGCTTTTACTTTTTCTAATTCTTTTAATCTTTGCTCTTTAGAAAATCCACCAACAACTATAGTTTTCTTCATCTAAATCCTTTAAAGATCTATTTTAACATACTATCTTTAGAAGAAAAATTAATTTTATTGTTGTCTACTAACTTTCTTCTCTAAATATTTTGAGAAAACTGCAATAGTATAAGTCATAACAAAATAAAAAACTCCAAGGGTTAAATATATCTCAAAAGGCTCATAAGTTCGCACATATATAAGTTGCCCTGCTCTTGTGAGTTCAGTAATTGATAAAACAGAAACTAAAGAACTGTCTTTTAGTATAGAAGCATAAGTGTTTGTAAGTGGTGGTAAAACTATTTTAAATGCTTGTGGGTAGATTATGTGTATAAACATCTGTATTTTGCTAAGTCCAAGTGAATCTGCTGCTTCATATTGACCTTTTGGTATTGCTTGAATTCCAGCTCTTACTATCTCAGCCATATATGCGCCAAAATTTAAAGACAAACCTATAATAGCAGCTTGATGGCTTGACATAGTTATACCAATTTGTGGTAAACCATAATAGATAAAAAATAGTTGTATAAGTAAAGGTGTTCCTCTAAAAATCTCTATATATGAACTAATTAGAAGTTTGAAAAAATAGTTTATTTTCAAACTTCTTAGTGTACCTATTATTACACCAATAAATAGTGCAATAACAAAAGATACAAAAGATAAATAAATAGTAAGCCATGAGGCTTCTAAAAGAAACCCCAAGTTATCAAATACAGCGTTAAAATTCACTTATTTTACTGCCAGCCATTTGTTGATTAGTTTGTCGTAAGTTCCGTTATCTTTTAAAGTTTTTAAAGCTTCGTTAACTTGTTTTGTTAACTCATCTTTCCCTTTTTTCATAACAACAACTAACTCAGCAGGTGCTAGTTTATCAACGATTTTATACTCAGTATTAAAATCTTTTTGATTTAAAGCATATGCATAACCAACAACTACTGCATCAATTCTTTCATGTTTTAAGTCTAAAAATGCTTCTGGATTATAGTTATATCTTGCAACTTTTCCAAGTCCTGATAGCTTATCAACAACTTGTTCACTTCCACTTCCAAGTTGAACCCCAACAGTTTTTTCTGCTAAATCTTTTTGTGAAGCAATTTTATCATTATCTTTTTTTACAACTAAAACATCATTTAGTAAGTAGTAAGTATCTGATAGATTTACATTGTTTTCACCAGCTTCTTGTTTACTCATTGCACTAACTATCATATCGTAGTTATCGTTTTTAAGTCCACCTAATAATGCTTGCCATTCTGCATCTTTGATTTCAACTTTCTTACCAATGATTTTACCAATCTCATTTGCTAAATCAATATCAAAACCAACAATATTTCCACTCTTTTCATCTCTTGACTCAAATGGTGGATATGCTGCACATAAACCAACTGTAATAACATCTTGTTGTGCATTTGCAAAAAGTCCAAATGTCAACAATAACCCTGCGAAAAATTTCTTCATCAAATCTCCTTTAATATGTTCTGCACCGATGCAGTTGGGTTTTGTTCATCTAAAGCATAAAAAGTTAAACTTACACCATTTTCTTCAAGCAACTCAAAAAGTACTTCCATATAAACTCCTGCTTCATCAACCGTTTTTAAAGAGTCAAGATTCTTTTCTAAATCAAATGATTTATCAATCTCCCCTTTCCATTGGGCTCGGCATGTTTTATTAATACCACAGTTTGGACTTCCATCAATACCTATGCAAGCATTAACTTCATATCCATTATTTTTATAATCAATCACTTGATTTACTATTGGAAGTAGCATTTTTTTGAATTGTTGTTTATATATTGGTGTTTCATATTGTTCTTTAACCATTCCCCATCTGTTAACTCCACAAGTTAACATCTCTGGACAAGGTAATTGCAAAATTCCGTAACCTTTGTCACATAAAGGATTAATAAGTTCAGCCAAACACCCTTTATAGTTTGCTAAGGAATAAACTTTTGCATTAGAATTAAGTATACAATGACTTAAAAGTATAATTTTTTTGCTTCGATTCATGAAAACCTCAAATAATAGTTTTCCTAAAAAGCAGTTGTTGACAAGAAAAGCTTAATTGTCGTTCCAAACCTTGGAACTTGCTTAATTTTAGAATGTAAAATTCTAGTTATTTTCTTCTTAATTTCGTATAAAATAGTAAAAAATTATTTACTATTTTATACTCTTATTTATTTGTTAATAGATTATAGAAGTCCAAAAGTTTTCAATACAGTTCTGGTTCCACCTGATGCGATTGACTGTTCTGCCCTAAATGTTAAATCAGAGATATCTTTTAAAAGACCATCTAAAAGCTCATCATAATTAAACACAGGATAATCACTTTGAAGGGCAAGTTTATTAAAATCTGTATCCGTAATACCTTTTTTACTCCATTGTTTTAAAGAATTATGGGAAATAGAATATGCAAACTTTTCTAATCTATTATCACTCTCTTTTGCATCTATAACTACACCGTTAAACCCTTTTTGGTTAATAATATCAATAAAACTATCATCTAAACTAATTGAGTCTATTACTATTGGCATATTTTCTACTAAATCAAGTTCATCTACTTTTGATATTTTAAAAGCAATACAATTTTCATCTTTATTCTCTTTAAACTCAATTGGTAAAGTGTATTTAAATCTTTGAATATCAGAACACAACTCTAAAGTTTTTTCCAATTCATCTTTTGTTTTTGGATTTATAATAAAATACTCAACTCTAGTATCCTCTATTAACTCATCTAACTCTTCTAAAAAATCCTCATCGATACCATTAAGTTTAATATTCATATCTAAAATCATCTCACACCTTTAAAATCAATGGCAAGTTCCAATGCAATTATTATTCCATATAAAGCATATAAATTATTTTTTATATTAAGTAATTATAAGTAAAAATCAATTTCAAAAGGGGTAAAATAAAAACCTCACTTACCTTTATATATAACTCATAGTGATTAAATAAGGACCCACAATGACTGAACAAAACAGTTTTATTAAAAACAAAGTAAAAGACTATTATTGGGAAGATGACATAAACTGTGCAACAACAATGATTAAAACACTAGCAGAAATTTTCAATATAAAAATAGATTCTCAAGTAATTAATGCAGCAACAGCTATGCATGGTGCAGGAGAGTATGGAGCTCAATGCGGTTTAGTTGAAGGAACATTAATGTTTATTGGTATTTATGGAGATATGCAAAAGCTAGAAAAGACTGATGTTATTAAACTATGTAATAAATTTGCTAAAGAGTTTGAGACTAGATATACAAGTTTATTATGCAAAGAGCTAAGACCAGAAGGATTTAAAGAAGAGAACCCTCCTCATCTTTGTGAAGATTTTACTGTTGAAGCAATAAGATTTACAAAAGAATTTATCAATAGAGAGTTTAAAAAACAAATAATGTATTAACAACTAAAAGCCATAATATAAAATTATGGGTAAGAATATATAAAGGATAATTTTTATCCTTTAGTAAATTTTATTAATATTAATTTAATTTTATTCATGTATACTTTCACATATATAAAAATTATTAAAGGAAAAAAAATGTTAGTAACTAAAAAAGCTCCAGATTTTACAGCTACAGCTGTATTAGCAGATGGTCAAATCGTAGAGGATTTTAATTTATACAATAATATCGGTGAGAAAGGTGCAGTTTTATTTTTCTGGCCATTAGATTTTACTTTTGTTTGTCCATCAGAGATTATTGCTTTTTCAAAAAGAGTTGAAGAGTTTGAAGCAAGAGGTATTCAAGTAATTGGTTGTTCAATTGACTCAGAGTTTTCTCACTTTGCGTGGAGAGAAACTGCTGTTGAAAAAGGTGGAATTGGTAGAGTTAAATTCCCAATGGTAGCAGATATCACAAAACAAATTGCAAAAGATTATGACGTATTATTTGGTGAGTCTGTAGCACTTAGAGGTTCTTTCTTAATAGATAAAGATGGAACAGTAAGACACGCAGTTATCAATGACTTACCACTAGGAAGAAATATCGATGAGATGGTTAGAATGGTAGATACTATGATATTTACAAATGAACATGGTGAAGTTTGTCCTGCAGGATGGAACAAAGGTGATGAGGGTATGAAAGATACTACTGAAGGTGTAGCTGAATACTTAAGTAAAAACTCTGACAAACTATAAAATAGAAAGAACAACTAGTTGTTCGCTTTAGAATTTTCTTTTTTTGGTGGATTTTATATCCACCACTAAAAAGAAGACAAAAGAATAAGTCCCTTTTAAAAGGGATATTTTAAAAGGAAAGATTATGTCAAAATATATTGAATTAACACAAGATACTATAGAAGAAACAGTAAAAGAAGGTGTTGCATTAGTTGACTTTTGGGCACCTTGGTGCGGACCTTGTAGAATGATTGCTCCGGTAATTGAACAATTAGCCGAAGAGTTTGAAGGTAAAGCAAAAATATGTAAAGTAAATACTGAAGAGGAACAAGACTTAACAGTAAAATATGGAATAAGATCAATTCCAACAATTTTATTTTTCAAAGATGGAGAGATTGTTGATCAACTTATAGGAGCTACAAATAAAGCAGCTTTAGAAGATAAATTAAACTCTCTTTTATAAAAACTTAACATAATTCGAGCAATATGATATAATGAAATATAAATAATATTTTAGTAATTTCTAAAATTATTCAAAGGATTGCTTGAATTATGGAAAAACTTACACTAAAAGAATTAGCTATACCTATGATTAAAGCTATTGATAGTTTTAATTATTTACTAAAATCCCACCATAGAAAAGTTGCAGTAATCTCATATAACTTAGCAAAAGAATTAAATCTAAAAGAGGAAGAGATTTTAGAATTAGTTATTGCAGCTTCATTACATGATATTGGTGCATTATCTGTTCGAGAAAGAGATATGTTAGTCCAAGAAGATGTTGTTAATCCAGAACCACATTGTATAGTTGGACACTGTATGTTATCCTCTTTTGAAGCTTTTAATAATATTGCACAAATAATAAAACATCATCATATAAAATATGAAGATTCTTTAAATATGACTGATGAAAAATATTTTTCGCAAGTCATATTATACATTTGGCAGATAGAATTGATGTAATAATCTCTCCTGATGAATTTATCTTAAATCAAAAAGAAAAAGTTACAGAAACAATTAGAAAAAAAGTGGGTACCCTATTTCATCCCAAAGTTTTTGAAGCCTTTGAAAAAGTTTCAAAAGCAGATATATTTTGGATAGAGATTCCAAACATGAAAATAGAACAACTATTTAAAAAACTAAATTTTTCAATGGATTTTGAACTAACTATAGACAATGTTTTAAATTTTGCACTTACAATTTCACATATTATTGATTATAGAAGTAAATTTACAGCTACACACTCTACTACTGTGGCTCATCTTGCTGCACTTTTAGGAAAATATTTCAATTTTTCAGAAGAAAGATGCAAAAAATTGATGGTTGCAGGATATTTACATGATATTGGTAAAATAGGAATTGATCCTGGATTAATAGAAAAAAAAGGCTACTTAAGCCCTGAAGAGTTTAATCTAGTAAAACTTCATCCTTATTTTACGGGGCAAATTTTAAGTGAATTGAGTTCATCAAAATGGTTTGAAGAGATTATTCACTGGGCAGAATGGCACCATGAAAAAAGAAATAAATCAGGATATCCATATGCTTTAGATTTATCTGAACTTGATGATGGAGTTAGAATACTTGCATTTTCAGATATTATTACAGCTTTAATGGAAAAAAGACCCTATAGAGATAGTTTATCAATAGATGAAACTTTTAAAATAATTGAGGAAAAACTTTCTGAAAATATTTCTACTGAGATGTTTGAAATAATAAAACAGCATAAAGATGAAATAAATACTTTAGTTCTTGAATGTCAAGCTAAAAATAAAACAAAATTATGTGGAGGCAATTGATTTTAATCAATTGCTAATTTTACTCCTAAAGCCCCTAGTAAAGTACCAGCAACTCTATCAATGTATTTTTTAAATTTTAAATAAATCTTTTGAGATTTTTTTGTTGATAATAATATTGTTACTAAACAATACCATGTTGTGTCTATTATAAAAGCAGTCAAACATAACAGCAAAGCACCATATTCTGGTAAAGTTTGAGGTAAAAGTGCTGCAAAAATTGAACCTAAAATAATTGCTGTTTTAGGATTACTCATTTGTGTTATAAATCCAAAGGCTATAGCTTTTAAAAAACTTTTTGACTTTTTTTCCAATTTCATATTCATATCTAAAGATTCACCAGAATGTTTCCAAATAACATAAGCTAAATAGATTAAATATAAAGCACCAATTATTTTAAAACTTTCATACAAAAAAGGAACCATTTCAAATAAAGTATATAAACCCAAAATAGCTAAGAGAGTAAAAAAAGTAGCTCCTAAGCCCAATCCAATTGAAACCCCTATTCCCTCAGAGATTGGTTTGGACACTGCTGTTTTTGCTACAAGTATAAAACTTGGACCTGGACTAATTGTCCCAAATATAAAAACTACTGCTATTGCAAGTATAAAAGAATAATCACCCATTTTTTTCCTTTAAAAAATGATTATACATTAATTTTAATGACAAACTTGAAAGTAGTCTATTTTTTACACTAATAAAAACTTTACTTTATCTATAAAATATAGTAAAATTCTATATTATGAAAAAGTTAATTGTAATATTCTTGATTTTATTTGCAAGTATTACTCAAGTTTACGCTTTTACATGGAATGAATGTGTTGAAAAATACGAAAGGGCAAAGCAATTTAATGATCATACAAGATTATCGTACATATATTTAAAGTCTACAAGAAATTGTATAATTAAATTTAAAGATTTTTTGATACAAAATCCAAATCCTGATTTTAGCGTAAAATCTATGAGTGAAAATATAACTATGCTTAATAATTACCTAAATCAACTATTACCAGATTATAACTACAATAAAAACAATCTTGAACAAATTCCAAAATATCTAAATATAGATTCACAAAATCCAATAAAAAACCAAGAATATAAATATTTTATCAAATTTGATGGCTGCAATGGTGTCCATGCAAACAACAAAATTTATACTGCAAAACATTGTAAAATAGAAAAATCCAAAAATATACATTATGACCTAAATTATATAGATACAAAAAATACTTCAAAACTAAAAATTGAAAAACTAGACACATCTAAAAAAGGTACATTTAAATACTATTCCATGTCAAAAGAAGGGATGTTTTACAATGTATTATTGCAAGAGAAAAATTGCAAATTTTACAAAGCAAAAAATATTCCAACAGGAGTAAACACAAGTTTAGATTTAACAGACCTAAAGAAAAAAGAAGAGATAAGAAGTAACTGCTTAGCAATACCTTCAAATAGTGGTGGTGGAGTTTTTCAAGAGGGAAAACTTGTAGGAATAATATCAAAAACAGTTTTTAATAACAACAGATTTTTATATAGTGTTGTAGAACCAATAATTCCATTTAGTCCAAATAAATAAAACACAGACTATTTTAACTTAATAGTCTATGTCTTATTTTTAAATATTATTGAGGTTTTTCCATATAAAGATTACACCAACCTTGAGGACTAATTGAACCTTCAATTATTTTACAGGTATTAGTTTCTGACTCAAAATGGATACAATCTTTACAGGCTTTACCATTTTTTGGTGTATCTTGGTATTCAAATCTTTTTTTTGAACCTTTTGCATAAAGTGATTTCGTCGAAAAAGTAACCAAACTTAGAAAAGCTAGATTTTTAAAAAAATCCCTTCTATTTATATTCTCTTTAGATTCATGTATCATTATATTTCCTTTTATATTGTTACATCGATTCTTCAGATTATACTGAGACCTATTCTTTTCTACTAACTAATCCTACAAAAACTCACTTAATTAATAATTATATAAAGTATTTAGGTATTTAATATAATCTATTGAGCAAATAAATACTAACATTAAAAAGAAATAGATTAGAATATACTATTTAAATGCACTTTACTACTATAATTCTTTTGTAAACTTTTATTAAATAAAGAGTTTAAGATGAGTATCTATTTTGATATAAAACATATATAGTATATGTTACATTTGGATGAATAAGTATAAAAAAATTTATAATTACTTTTATTAATTAAATTATAATGAGCTATTGTTAAATTTATTCTATTAAGAAACCCTAATATATAAGTTCTATTTAGATAAAATATACCTCTTATAATAGTTTTAAAATCAAAAGGTTTAATAAGAATGAGTGAAAACAAAGATTTTTTACGAACAATAGTTGAAGAGGATTTAAAATCTAATAAATACGAAAAGATCGTTACAAGATTCCCTCCTGAGCCAAATGGCTTTCCACATATAGGACATGCAAAATCTATATTTATAAATTTTGGTATAGCACGTGATTACAAGGGTTATTGTAATCTTCGAATGGACGATACTAACCCTACAACTGAAGATACAAAATATGTAGAAGCTTTAAAAGATGCAGTTGAATGGCTAGGTTATAGTTGGGTTGGTGAAGTTAAATATACATCTGATTATTTTCCTAAAATTTATGAATATGCAGTAGAACTTATAAAAATGGGTAAAGCATATGTTGATAGTATCAATGAAGAACAAATGAAAGAGTTTAGAGGTACTGTAACAGAAGCTGGTAAAAGAAGTGAATATGCAAACCGTACAATAGAAGAAAATTTAGACCTTTTTGAAAGAATGAGAAAGGGTGAGTTTAAAGATGGAGAGCATGTATTAAGAGCAAGAATTGATATGAGTGCAGCAAATATGAAAATGAGAGACCCTCTTTTATATAGAATCAGACACGCGCATCATTTTAGAACAAAAGATGAATGGTGCATCTACCCAATGTATGATTTTGCTCACTGTTTATCTGATTATATCGAAGGGGTTTCCCATTCTATTTGTACACTTGAATTTGAAAACAATAGAGATATTTATGACTGGGTTTTAGATGAACTAAACTTAACTCCACCAAGACCATACCAACACGAATTTGCAAGACTTGGTATCAATTATACTGTTATGAGTAAAAGAAAACTTTTAGAGCTTGTAAATGGAAACTATGTAAATGGTTGGGATGACCCTAGAATGCCAACAATAGCAGGTCTAAAAAGAAGAGGATATACAAAAGACTCTATTTTAAACTTTTGTGAACAAATAGGTATTGCAAAAGCAAACTCTATGGTTGATGTTTCTCAACTTGAATTTTGTATTAGAGATGATTTAAACCAAAAAGCACCAAGAGTTATGTGTGTACTTGACCCTATCAAAGTTACAATTGAAAATTATGAAGGAAGTGAAGAGATTGAAGCTTCATATTATCCACACGATGTACCAAAAGAAGGTTCAAGAAAAATACCTTTTTCAAATGAAGTTTATATAGAAAGAGAAGACTTTAGTGAAAATCCTGTAAAAGGTTACAATAGATTAACTATTGACCAAGCAGTTAGATTAAGACACGCTTATATTATCACTTGTAAAGAGATTATCAAAGATGAAACTGGAAAAATCATAGAGATAAAAGCTATATATAATCCTGACTCAAAAAGTGGTCAAGACAAAAGTGGAATCAAAGTAAAAAGTGCTATTCAATGGGTTTGTGCAAAAGAAGCTAAAAAAATTGAAGTTAGACTTTATGATAGATTATATAAAAACGAAGCTCCTGAAGGTCTTGAAGATTTAAATCCAAACTCTTTAAATATTATAAAAGATGCATTGATTGAACCAGCCGTAATAACTGACAAACCAGATGAAAGATTTCAATTTGAAAGACAAGGATATTTTTATGCTGATCCTATAGATTATAGTGATGAAAAACCAGTATTTAATAAAATCGTTGGATTAAAAGATTCTTGGGCGAAAAAATCAAAAGAAACTGAAGATAAGCCAAAAGTACAAACTACTGTAAAACAAGAGAAAAAAGAGATTGTTCATGGGGAAGCAGAGCCTTTAACTATAGAGCAAAAAGAGCTTTTTGATAGATATACAAATGAACTTAATCTAAACAATGAAGTATCAAATATTTTAGCAAGAGATGAAAAATTATCATCTTTTTATGAAGAAGCTTTATCTCAATTAAACAGCCCTATTTCATTGGCAAATATTATTGCAAATGATGTAGCTAAAGAGTTAAAAGAAAAAAATGAATTAGAATTTACTTCAAAAGATATTGCACAACTTGTAAAAATGATTGATGAGGAACTTATCTCAAGTAAAATAGCTAAACAGGTATTTGAAGAGATGGCGAAAACAGGTGAAAACCCATCAAAAATTGTTGAGGATAAAGGTTTGGTTCAAATTAGTGATCCAGAAACTATTTTACCAATTATTGATGAAATTATAGAAAAAAATCCAGAAAATGTAGAAAAATATAAAGCTGGAAACAAAAAACTGTTTGGATTTTTTATAGGACAAGTTTTAAAAGCAACTGGAGGGAAAGCAAATCCAAAAGTTGTAAATGAACTTGTATCAAAAAAACTTAACTAAATAGATTCTAAGACTTTTTTAGTCTTAGAATCTAGACTATTCAAGGATAACTCATGAGTGAGACTCCAAAACTTCCAAAAGGTACTTTTAGCACAAAAGATATTCTTATTGCATCTATTATATTTTTATCTTTTTTTATAATTGCTAGTTCAATATTTATAACTTTTGATATATTTGAGAGGATTTATGAAGTATCAAGAGAACATGAAGATTGGGAATTAGATGAGATAATTTTAACCTTTATCGCACTTTTTATTTCCCTTTCTATAAGTCTATTTTTTCTAAGTTTTAGATTTGGGAAAAAAGTACTAATATTAACTAAAAAAGAAATTGAACAACAAAAAAAAATACAAGCAAATAAAAAACTTCAATATATGGGAAGTATGCTAGGTGGATTATCACACTCAATAAATAACCACTTAGTCCCAATTATAACTTTAAGTAAAATTATAAAAGAAGACACGCCAAAAAATAGCCCAAATTATGAAGATATATCAAAAATACTTGAAGCAAGTTATGGATTAAAAGATATTGTTAAACAAGTTCTAAATTATACAAGAAAAGATAATAATCAGTTAGTAAATAGCTGTTTTATAGATGAGACAATAAATAATTGTTTAAATCTTATAAAAACAACTATCCCTAGTTCAATATCTTTTGAAACTCAAATAGAAAAAACATCTTTGATTATTCCTATATCAAAAGTTAATATAGAAGTTATAATTTTTAACCTCATCACAAATGCAATTCATGCTTTAGAAAATAAAAAAAATGGGATTATTAATATCTCTTTAAAGTTAGGTGAGAATAATATTATAGAGATAAAAATAAGAGATAATGGTTCAGGAATTAGTAAAGAAAATAAAGAGCTTATTTTTGATCCATTTTTTACAACAAAAGAGCAAGGTAAAGGTACAGGATTGGGTCTTTCTGAAACTTTTGGTATAATTTCTAATGCAGGTGGAAAAATCTCAGTTGATTCAAAAGAAAATGAATTTACAGAGTTTACACTAATAATTCCAAGTATAAAAGAGTATAAATGAAAAAAGTATTATTAATAGATGATGACGAATTAGTTTCTTTTGCATTAAATAGATACTTACAAAGAAAAGGTTTTGAAGTTGAAACTCTTCCTTCAGGGAAAAATGCAACAAAAGTATATAAAACTTTCAAACCAGATATTATCGTTACAGATATAATAATGCCTGATATTGAAGGATTGGAATTAATCTCATCTTTAAGAGCTATTGATAAAACCGTTCCTATAATTGCCATGTCAGGGGGAAGTAGAAGACTTGATACTTCTTATTTAGCAAGTGCAGAATTAATAGGGGCAAATGCCTCTTTAGAAAAACCTTTTGAAGAAGAAGAGTTAATTGAACTTATTAACAAACTAATATAATAATTAGTTTGTTTTATTTTTATTTATAAACTCTTCTAAGCCTTTAGATTTAATCTCAATTTTTTTTGTAACCTTAACAATATCTTCATCAATTGGCATACCACCAATTTTTGTTTGCATCAAGTCTATATACAAAAAATCATCTTTTAAAGAAAATCTAGCATAGTTATAATAAACTGAAATTTGTTTATTCAATTTTTGTAAATTAATAGTTTCAGTTCGTAAAGAGGTATAATCCATCTTACCTTTTCCAAATATTTGTGTAAAAATATAATATGGAAAAAGATTTGAATCAAGATTTATTTTACTTATTTTTAAATCATTTTGTTTAACAAACATATCATCAATAAGTTTAATATAATAATTGTAATTCATAACACCAACATCTTTTAATATCTCATTATTTATAAACTTATATATTAAATTAAAATTCTCTTCAACAAAACTCTTTAATTGATTTAACTCTACTTCATTTAAAAACTCTTTTTCTTCCATTTACTCTCCATAATATCTAATATATAATTGTTCTATTTCTACCTGTTTCTTTTGCTTTATATAAAGCATCATCAGCTCTTTTTATTATACTATCAGCTGTATCATCTTTTTGATATATAGTAGCGCCAATACTAACAGTTTTAGTTCCTACTTTTTCAATCTTATGTTTGCTAATTGAAATTCTAATTTTTTCAATTAATTGTTCTAATCCATTTTTATCTATTTCAGGAATGATAAGTAAAAATTCTTCTCCACCCCATCTTCCAAAATAATCTGTATTTCTAATATTTTTACTTACTACTTTTGTAATATCTATTAAGACTTTATCTCCAATGAGATGTCCAAAAGTATCATTTGTATGTTTAAAGTTATCAATATCTATAATAGCACAGGCAAAATCGTTACTATATCTTAAACTTCTATCAAGTTCTTTTAACAATATTTCATCTAGTTTTGTTCTATTGTATATATTTGTTAACTTATCAGTTGTTGCTAAAATCTCTAACTCTTTATTTTGTTTTTCGATAATCTCTTTAGCTAAAACAATTTTTCTATTCCAATAATACAATAAAGATAATATAAATGCAGCCCCAACAACTATCTGCCAAATTAAAAAATAGTCTACTACATGTTGATATTTCAAAGTAACCCATTTTTTATATATTCTATTGATATCTTTTTCACTTATACTTTCTATAACTTTCTCAAATATTTTATATAGTTTTATATCATCATCTCTTATTCCATATGATAAATCATAACTTAAAGGAAGTTGTCCTGCAATTTTTATATCAACAAAGCCATTTTCTTCCATTGTATGACCTATTGTAGAAGCTGAATCAATATAAGCAAAGGCTTTCCCCTCATTTACTTTTTCTAGTCCCTCTTTTACACTTGAAACCAATTCAAGTTTTATTTTAGGATATTTGATTCGTAAGTCTTCTTCTACTGCATAACTTTTAACAACTGCAAATTTTTTATCTTGATAATTGTTAATATCATCAATAAAAAACTGATTGTTTTTTGTTGCAATTACATACTGCAAAGACACAACAGGTTTTGTAAAAAGTAAATATTTACTTCTTGTTGGTGTTTTTTTAGCAAAAGATAAAATATCACACTCTTTTGATTTGGCTTTTTCTAGTGATTCTGTCCAGTTTTTAGTTTTAACCACTTTAATCGATTTATTCAATTTTTTTTCAAGCATTGCTTTAAAATCAGAACCCATTCCATCATGCATACCTTTTGAATTTATAGCTTCAAAAGGCATCCAATTTGGAGCAACACACATTTTTAAAGTATTATATTTTTTTAAATAAGATATATCATTAGAATCAATTACAGTTTCTAAACTCTTTTTTTCATTTACTTCAGTTACCCATTTTGCAATTATTTTATTTTTTTCAAAAGTATCAATTGTTTCAAGACCTTTTTTTATAATAGAAAATAAAATTGCTTTATCTTTATTTATATAAAAATGCAGATTTGAGGGAGGAAAACCATTTTGAGGTATCCCTTTTACTCCCACAATAAAATTATTAGCCAAATAATTTTCTACAACAATTTGTGTATCTAAAAAAGCATCAACTTCATTTGTAAGAAGTTTATTTATTGAACTTTCAATATCTTTTGTCTCAATTATTTGAATTTGGGGATATTTCTCTTTTACTTTTGTGATTGTGCCATAATCTTTTATGATTGCTAATTTTTTGTTTTTTAAATCTTCAAATGTTTTTATACTATTGTTTTGGGTATTAACATATAAAAACTCTTTTATACTAAAATATGGTTTTGTAAAAAATCCAAAACTATCCCTCTCTTTAGTAAAATAAGTATCAGGCAATAAATCTATTTTTTTATCTTTAAAATCAGACAATAATTCATGAAAAAGCTTATCATGATATTTAACTTTTAAATCAAATTTTTTAACAATCTCTTTAAATATTTCCCCACTAAAACCATCTATTAAGTTAGTTTCTTTATTATAAAAAACAACTGGACTCCAACTCTCAACACCAACATTAATAGTATTGTTTTCTATCCATGTTTTTTCCTCTTCATTTAACTCAAACCTAGTATCTTTTTGTATATTTACTTCAGAGTTAAACCATTTTGATTTTATCTTTTGTATCTCAACATATGATCTATCATATGCTTTGTCCAAAGCAGAAACTAATAAAGCATAATCATTTCGCACACCAATTTTAATACTTATGTCTTCTTGTTGTTTAAATTTTGCTTCACCAACTGCAATTATCTCATCAATATTTTTTGAAGAGATTAAACTATCAACTACAGGTTTTATATCTATTATGGCATCAGCTTCATTGTTAATCAAAGCATTTATAGTTTGGTGTGGTTCATCTACTAATAATACTTTTATTTGAGGATATTCCCTTTTTAAAAGTTCTTCATACCAAAAACCTTTTACTACAGCTACAGTGTGACCATTTAAACTTGATAAATCAAAAAATAAACTTTTATCTTTTTTGGCAAAAATTATTGGTTTTTCATTTATAATAGTATTTTTTGTAAAAGATAGATATTTTTCTCTATTTGTTGTTTTAGTTATATTTCCAATTAAATCAATCTCTTTATTCTTTAACATTGATAAATAATTAAACCAACTATCACCAGAAACATACTGTATCTCTATTCCTAGTTTTTTAACAAGCATATTAAGAACATCTACAGTATATCCACTAGGAATACCATTTTCATTGAAATTATAAGGTTTCCAGTTTTGTTCATTATGTACTTTTATAATAGGATGATTTTTAAAAAAATCTTTTTCTTCATTTGTTAAATAACTAACAGCAAAAAGGGAATGTATAGTTATAAAAAACATAAAAATATACTTCAACAAAGGATACCTTTTTAATGAATTACTTTAATCTTACTTAATTTTAATAAAAACAAATATTAAAAGTAAAAACTAAATATAAAAATAACTTTTAATACTTTTTATTTTTTTTTGGGATTATTATTTATTCTAAAGGTTTAATTTATAAATTAATAATAGAATATTCAACATTATTAATATATCATATAATTATTAGTTTATATGAACTATTATATATAATAGATATTTTAAAGGTTAATATTTTTATCAAAATGAAACATGAAACTATAAAAATGGCAGCGGCTGTAAGTTTTACAGTTACAATATTAATATTATATTCCATTTGGAACTACTCTTATGAAAAAGAGCGACTAATTGCCCAAATAGATAAACAACTTTATTCTGCAGCTGTAGCAGTACCTTTTGTTTTAGAAGATGATTTTCATGATAGAGCAATAGATAACACATCAATTAGTATAAATGAAGATAATCAAAATATAAAAAATCTAAGTAAACTGAATAATCAATTAGGAACAAAATTTCTTTATACTGTAATACGAGCAAAAAATGGTGTTCATTATCTTACAAGTTCAAGTGCTTTAAATAAAGAACTAAAAACAAATACAGAAGTTAGGTATTATACACCCTACCCTGATGCCAGTGAAACTTTAAAAAACAGTTTTGAGCACTTAAGTACAGATTACACTGCACCAAATAAAATATACAAACCCTTTTATGTCCCAGTATTTAGTGATAGATGGGGAACTTATCGTTCCATTGTACTTCCCATACAAACAACAAAAGGAAATCTTTATGTAGTTGGTGTTGATATGGATATCTCTTATGTAAACAAATTGCTCAAACAAAATACAATTCAAACATTATTATCATTTTTACTATTTTTAATAGCAATTGTTCCTATACTTATTGCTTATAAAAAAATATTAAAAGACAAACATACTGAATATCAAGAGGTTTCAAAAAAATCAATTACAGATTCCCTTACAAAACTTTATAATAGACATAAAATTGATAAAGAGCTAGAGATACATTATGCTAGCTTTCAAAACAATAATATTCCTTTTGCTTTACTAATGTTAGATTTAGACCACTTTAAAAAGATAAATGACAAGTATGGGCACCAAGAAGGGGATGAAGTATTAAAACTATTTTCAAAAATATTAAAAAACTCTACACGTTTAACTGATATAGTTGGAAGATGGGGAGGAGAAGAGTTTATAGTAATCTACCCAAATAGTGATTTAAACAGTGCAACTAAACTTGCAAAAAAACTTCATACAAATCTAAAAAAATCTAAAGAGATGCAAAAATATGATCTTACTGTTAGTATAGGATTAGGTGTTCCTAAAAAAGATATCTCTTTAAAAGAGTTCATAAAAAATGTTGATGATGCACTCTATAAAGCAAAAGATTTAGGAAGAGATCAAACAGTAAAAGTTGACTAATACAATTTTAAATATTACAAGTTGTAATATTTTAAAGACTAATCTTTTTTAACTGCTACAATCTATTAATTAATCATAAAAAAGGAAAACAAATGGATGGCAAAATGATTGTAACTTATAAGATATTATGCAAAAATGATTTTAATCTAGAATTAACTCTTCAAAAACTTCTTGAAAATGAAAAAGTATCAAAAGTTATAAAAAGTGAATTTGCAAAAGGTATTAGAAATATTGATATTTTTTCAAAAGAGCTTGATTCAAAAATAAAAATAGAAACACAAAAAGAATTATATCAACTAGAAGTAGATAAAAATGATTTTGCGGATTTAATCACCCTTGCTGAAGAGGATGCAAAAACAAGAAAACTTACAAAAAAAGATTGTGTTGAAATAGAGCTTGTAAATATTGAAACAATAGATTAATTCTAAAGCTTTTAAACTATATAAAGATATTATTTCAAAAATAATTATTCTTTAGGATTATAATATGAAAATATTTTTATTATTGATACTATTACTTAATTTAACTTTTGCAGATTTTATAGGGATCACACCTAAAATCCTTCAAGAAAAAATAGATGAAAATGTAGTTGTTATTGATATAAGAACTCCACCAGAATGGAAAGAGTTAGGGGTAGTTCCAACAAGTAAAAAAATCATGTTTTTTAACCAAGCTGGAAAATATGACGTAGAAAATTGGCTTAATGAGTTTTCAAAATATGTAAAAGATAAAAATCAAGCTTTTGTATTGGTTTGTAGATCTGGAAATAGAACTGGTGTAGTTGGTAACTTTTTATCAAATAAATTAGGCTATAAAAAAGTTTTTCATTTAGAACATGGTATTAAATCATGGATAAAAGAAAATAGAAATACTATAAAATAGTTTAGAAAGACTACTTTGAAAGATATTAGAATTCAAGGAATGCTCCTAGCTGCATTGGGAGTTTTCATAATAAGCTTTGATGCACTACTTGTAAGACTTGCTAATGTTGATGCCTCTGTTATCTCTTTTTATAGAGGCCTTTTTATGGGAATAAGTATGCTAATTCTTTTTAAAAGAAGTAAAAATAAATCATGGCTTCCTGTAAATAAAAGAGAGTTTATGAATTTTGCTTTTGTTATTCAACTCTCAGCTTTAGGTACTTGTTTATTTGTATTTTCTGTAAAATATACAGCTGCTGCTAATACTGTAGTCCTTTTAGCAACCTCATCTTTTTTTGCAGCTATTTTTAGCTATTTCTTACTAAAAGAGAAAATCCAAAAATCAACTCTTTTTGCTATTGTCATATCTTTTATAGGAGTTTTTATAGTCTTTGGAAACTCTTTTACAATTACAGGAAATATCTTAGGAGATATGTTTGGAGTAGCCTTAGCTATTACTATGGGTTTAGAATTAACAATGCTTAGGAAATATGCCCACTTTCCTACTATGCTTATAATTTCACTTAGTGGATTTCTTGTGGCAATTGTTATGTTTGCTTTCAATGATAAAATATTTAACATCTCTTTAGAAACTCTTTTTTGGCTTAGTATTATGGGATTTGTTCAAATACCTTTTGCAATGTATTTTATTTTTATCTCAACAAAATATATAAGTTCAGCAGAAGTAAGTCTTTTTACCACAATAGAAACTACCATGGCTCCTATTTGGTTATGGATTTTTTTAAATGATATTCCACCTAAAATGACTATAATTGGTGGAGCTTTAGTTGTTTGTGCTATATTTATAAATGCATTGCCAAATATAATCAAAATCAAAAAAAAATAAGCTAAAAGTAAAAATACTCTTAATAAGAAAATATTAATTTTTCCATATAAAATGAATTCAGTAAAATTAATGCTATACTATTAAAAATTCTTATAAAGGATATATCATGAGAGTTTTTACATCAATAAAGATATTAGTCCTAAATTTAATTTTTATCTCTCTTATAAGCTCCTATTTAGAAGCTAAACCAAATGTATTATTACTACACTCCTACCACCCTTCTTCAGTTTGGACAACAAAAGTTAATGACGGAATGGGAACAGTTTTTAACAACACAAGCAAATATAATATTTACATTGAATATATGGATACTAAAAGACACCGTAGTATTAAACATTTTGATAATCTTAAAAATATATATGAGGAAAAATATAAAAATATTAAATTTGATGTTATTGTTTCTTCTGATGATAATGCACTTAATTTTTTAAAAAAATATAATAATAAAATATTTAAAAATGCACCCGTTGTTTTTTGTGGTGTAAATAATCTTAAAAAAGGTTCATTAAATGATTATAAAAATTTTACGGGGATTACAGAAGAGAATGATATAATAAAAAATTATCAACTAATATTAAAACTTCATCCCAATACAAAAACTATATACAATCTAGTAGACACTACAATAACAGGTGATTCTGTTAAAAAACTAATTATTAACACTATAAACAAATCAAACTATAAAGATGTTAAATTTGAAATAATTGGAGACATGACTATGTCTGAATTAATTAAAAAATTTAAATCTTTTCCTAAAGATAGTGTTCTTTTACATAGTGCATATTTTAAAACAAAAGATGAATACTATTTAGAATATTCTGATTTACAAGATTTACTAAATCAATATGTTAGTGTTCCAACATATACGTCTGCAGACCAAATCGTAGGAGTAAGTGTTATAGGTGGATATATTGTAAGTGGTTATGAACAAGGGAAAACAGCTGCGAAAATGGCTGAAAAAATATTAAATGGTATCAAAATAAAAAATATTCCTATTGTATATGATAGTCCAAATATATATTTTTTTGATTATAATCAAATAAAAAAATTTAATATAAAAGAAGATCTATTACCAACTAACAGTACTATTATTAATAAAGAACTTTCCCCTTTAGATTTATATTTTGAAGAAATTCTAATTACAATAATAGTTTTTATATTGCTAATTCTTTATATTATTACCCTATTAATAAATATAAATAAAAGAAAAAAAGCTGAAATATTTATAAGAAAACAATTAAGATTCCAACAAGACTTAATAGATAATGTTAATACACCTATTTACTATAAAAATTTAAAAAAAGAGTTTATAGGATGTAATAAAGCTTTTGAAAAACTAATTAATATACCAAAAGAAAATATCATAAATAAAACAGCCTATGATTTAACTAATTTAGAAACTGCTAAATACTTGCACGAGCAAGATGATATGTTATTACATACAAAAAAAGTTCAAGAGTATGAATCAAGTTTAAATATTGATGGGCAAGGTATAAAAGATTTAGTTTTTTACAAAAACTTATTTTACCATGATGGAGAAGTTGGGGGAATAGTTGGTGTAATATTTGATATAACAGAATCAAAAGCTTTAACTTATGAACTTAATCGAACACTAGTTACGGTTGATAAAAATGTAATTATCTCTAAAACAGACCAGCATGGTAAAATCATCTATGTTAGTAAAGCATTTTGTGAAATTTCAGGTTACAAAGAAAATGAGCTTATTGGTAAAACACACACTGTTTTAACAACTGGTTTAATACCAAATAAAACCCTTGAAGATCTAGTACAAACTATTTCAAATAAACAAATTTGGAGTGGAGAACTTATAAATAAAAGTAAAAATGGGAAATTATTTACTTTATATACTATTATAACCCCTGAATACGACAAAAATGGAGAATTTGTAAACTACACAGCAATTAGTCAAGATATTACAGCTAAAAAACAAATAGAACAAGCAAAAAATGAGATAGAAAAATTAAATATTGAGATAAAAGATACACAAAAAGAAGTTGTATTTAGAATGGGTGCCATTGCTGAAGCTAGGTCGAAAGAAACAGGTCAACATGTAAAAAGAGTAGCAGAATACTCAAAACTTTTAGCACTTCATTATGGACTTGAGGAAGAAGAAGCAGAAATACTAAAACAAGCAAGCCCTATGCATGATATAGGAAAAGTTGCAATTCCTGATAATATTCTAAAAAAACCAGGAAAACTAACAGAAGAAGAGTTTGAGATTATGAAAACTCATACAACAATTGGTTATGAGATGTTAAGAACTTCTACTAGACCTATATTAAAAACAGCTGCAATTGTAGCTTTTGAACATCAAGAAAAATATGATGGAAGTGGCTATCCAAGAGGTTTAAAAGGGGAAAATATTCATATATATGGAAGAATCTCTGCTTTAGCTGATGTATTTGATGCTTTAGGTAGTGATAGATGTTATAAGAAAGCTTGGGAAGATGAAAAAATATTCAAACTATTTAAAGAGGAAAAAGGTAAACATTTTGATCCAAAACTAATAGATATATTTTTTGAACATTTAGATGAGTTTTTAGAAATTAGAGAAAAGTTTAAAGATGAATAAAAGGAAGTTTCCTTTTATTCATAAAAAGAAGCTATTTTTTTACGATGGTTTTCTGCCCATTTTTCTAAGCCCATAGCAGCTTCCTCTTCAACTCTTTGTTTTGCATCTTTATATATCTCTTCAGCTTTATCTTTAGGTATTACAGCTACTCCCTCTTCATCTGCAATAATTATATCTCCAGGATTTACATCTATACCACCTGCAACTATTGGAGTGTTTAAAGGAAGAACTGCTTTTTTAATCCCTGGCATAGGAATAACTCCCCTACCAAAAATAGGAAATTTTATTTGTTTAACTTCACCTATATCTCTTACAACACCATCAATGATAAAACCTGCTATTCCTAGATTTTGTGCTATGGCACATACATTTCCACCTGAAACAGCATAATCCATAGAGTTTGTTTGAGCCACAATAATTGAGCCTTTTGGAGCTTCATAAATAGCTCTATGTAATGCTAAGTTATCACCTGCAACCATCTCTACTGTAAAAGCTGGTCCAGCTATTCTTGGTATCTCACTCCATAACTCTTTTATACCTGCATCCATAAAACTTTCTCTTTTTAATGGTCCTGCATAATCACATGGGCTAAGCTCTGCAAACTTTTTATAATCCATCTATTCTCCTATACCTTTTTTATATCTTTAATAACTTGATAAGCCTGATTTATCTCTTGGGTTTTTGCTGTTGCTTCTTCCATATAAGATTCATCTTTTTCTTGTGAACTTATAATATCAGGGTGATATTGACGGATTAACTTTCTATAGGCTTTTTTGATAGTATTCATATCATCAGTCTCTTTTACACCTAAGATTTTATAAGCTTCAGTTTCACTCATAGTTTGAGTTCTATTTTTCATTTTGTTCTCAAAACTATTTACAATAGTGTCATAAACATCTGCTGGAATATTTAACTCTTGTACAATCTGCCTTAATAGCTTCTCTTCATCACTACTTATTCCACTATCAATATATGCTAATTGAATCAAAAAACTAACATATTGTCTTCTTTTTATTATACTTTTTCCAAGTAGTTCATTTAAAGATTTTGCTATCTCTTTTGTATCCTCAATAGTTTGTTTCTCTTCATTGAAAATTGCCTTCATAATATCTCTTGCTTTTACTTTTTCATTAAAAACCTTTGAGATATCATCAAACATCATACCTATAAGTTGAGCTTCCAGTTCATGAACTCTACCATCAGCTTTTGCAACTTTTGCAACAAGAGCTATGAAGTGACCTAATTCACTTTCTCTAAATTTTTCTTTTGAATCTACTAATTTATTTAATTTCATTTTTGCATAAAACTTATATAGTTTGTATGCTACTATAAGACCAAATATTATTGAAATTGTTAAGAAGATATTTACTATAAATACATAATAAAATACCACCAATAAGATTGCTATAAATATCCATTTTTTTAGTTTCATTTTTTGTCCATATATTATTAATATGGAAAATTATATCTTCTTAAACTTATATTACTAATTTGATAGTTGAGATTTTGCTTTTTTCAGTTTGATTAAGTCTTTAAAGAAACAACCATCAAGATACTTTTTCCCATCAAACTTTTTATTATGATTTTTCATCAGTTCCAAGTCATCTTTACGAACATTATAATTTTTTTTACAGTTTTCACAATATAAAGATTCTATACCCATAAAAATATATATGCAAGATTTGTTCTTTTTATCAAATTTTTCATATCTCGTAAATTGTGCTAAAATAAAAAAGACAAAAGCCAAAAGGTTTTAATATGATTACATCTAATATAAATGAGATATTATTAAAAAGTAAATATAATACAAAAGAGGAAACTAACACAAGTAGTAGCTCTTTTATTGATTCATTAATCTTTTCAAAACAAGAAGAAAATTCACAAAAAAGTACTGATTTTACATATGAAAATATAAAAAATTTAAGCCTAGAAGAGATAGAAAGTTTATACTCAAATGAAGAGGATAAACAAAAAGCAAAAAATCTAAAACTTGCTACAATGTTTACAGAAGATAAATATCTAGGACTAGCTTTATTTAATACAGTATTAGGAAAACCTTTTGAATTAGGCTATAGTTTTCTATATGACACATATAGTGATAAACACTCATATCTCACTTCTTTAAATAGTAACAACTCAATAAGTGATATTTTACACAAATATATTTCATATAAAGCAAATTCTGAGACAACAAAAGCAGGTGAAAAAATCCCTCAAGAGTATTTAGATGAGATTCTACTTCAAATAAATTCTGTAAACTTTTTATCTTCTTTATCTCATAGTTCAAAAGATCAATATGGAAGATATAAAGATAAAGATGACAAATACTCATTTTTGTACAATGATAACTTTCTAAAGTACCAAGAACTTCTTTACAAATACGAGGATTTAAAGAATTATGAAAAAAATATAATTAAACAATACTAAAATTAATTATCAATCATAATAAATAAGCAAAATCAAATTGACATCGAATTTTTCTTTGGATAAGATAAAAATATGAAAAAGATAATTTTTATCCTATGTATACTTACTACTCAATTTATATATGCAAAATCAATACTATTTTTAGGCGATTCTCTAACAGAAGGACTAGGAGTATCTAAAACTGAAGCCTACCCACATTTAGTGGAAGAATTAGTAAAAAAAAGATTAAACAAAAATATAGATGCAATAAATGGTGGAGTAAGTGGTTCTACTATAAGTGATGGTTTATCAAGACTAAAATGGTATTTAAGAACAAAGCCTGATATAGTTTTTGTTGCCCTTGGAGCAAATGATGGCTTAAGGGGTTTAAACCTGCAAGAAAGCCAAAGAAATCTTGAAAAAATAATTGATGAAGCTTTAAAATCTGGTGCAAAAGTATTATTAGCTGGAATGTTACTACCACCAAACTATGGCAAAGAATATAGTGAAGATTTTAAAAATATGTTTATAAAACTAAAAGATAAATACAAACTAAAGTTTATGCCATTTTTACTAAAAGATGTAGCTGGAGTACAAGAGTTAAACCAAGCAGATGGAATCCATCCAACAAGCGAAGGTTATAAAATAATTGCAAATGAAGTATTTGAATTCTTGAAGGACGAATTATAATGTTAAAAATCAAAGAACTAAAAAAATCATATATTCAAGGTTCACATACTGTTGATATTTTTGAGAATTTAGATTTTGAGGTAAAAGAGGCCAAAAGAGTTGCAATAATGGGAAAATCAGGAAGTGGGAAATCAACCCTACTCTCTTTAATTTCTGGAATTATAAAACCAAACTCAGGAGATATACTTCTTGATAATATCTCATATAAAGATATGAATGAGAGCCAAATAAATGATTTTAGGGCAACAAATATTGGCTTTGTATTTCAAAACTTCCATTTAGTATCATACCTAAACGCTTTAGAAAATGTGATGCTTCCAGGAAAAGTTTGTGGAATAGATAATCCAAAAGAAAAAGCTATTGAACTTTTAAAAAGTGTAGGACTAGAGCATAGAATTGATCACTTACCCTCACAACTAAGTGGTGGTGAAAGACAAAGAGTTGCCATAGCTAGAGCACTTATTCATAATCCAAAGGTCATCTTAGCAGATGAGCCAAGTGGAAACTTGGATGAAGAAACAGGAATAGCTGTTATGGATAAACTTTTTGAACTTATCAAAGAAAATAACACAACCTTGATATTGGTAACCCACTCAAAAGATGTGGCTGCAAGATGTGAAGAGACATATAAGCTAGTAGCAGGAAACTTGACAAAATGTTAATTGTAGAACTAGTTTTAAAAGCCTTAGCACGTTCAAAATCTTTTAGTTTGATATTTATTTTAAACTTTTGTTTGGCTATTGCATCATTATCTTATTTACAGTTTTTTAAAGGAAGTATTGATAGCTCCCTTGATGCAAAAGCAAAAACCTTACTTGGGGCAGATATTGTAATCTCTTCAAGATTTCCAATAACAGATGAACAAAAAGAAGATATAAAAAACAAACTTCCAAATATAAAAGCCTATGATGAAGGAATCTCAACTGTTAGTATGGTTGCTTCTAAAAATAGAGCAAGACTTATGGAAGTGGTTCAAATAAATGAGAATTTTCCTTTTTATGGAGGTTTTGGCTTTAAAGATAACTCAAGCTATCCACAAAAAGAAGCACTTCCAAAAGAGAATGAAGTTTGGGTTTATCAAGAGGTTCTTGATTTACTTGGATTAAAAAAAGGTGATAGCTTAAAAATAGGAAGTCAAAACTACACTATAAAAAAAGTGATTATTGAAGACTCTTTAAAAACAATTAGTTTTAGTGGGTTTATGCCAAAAGTTTATTTAAGTAGTGAAGCTTTAAAAAGAAGTGAACTTTTAAAATTTGGCTCAACTGCTAGATATAAACTAAATTTTTTATTTGAAAAAAACTTTACAAATGATGAACTTGAACTTCTTGAAGAGAATTTAGAAACTAAGTTTGATAGAACACTTAGGGTTTTATCCCCAAATGATGGAAGAGATAGACTTCTTAGAGTATTAAACTTCTTAACAAACTTTTTATCACTTGTTTCTTTAATCTCTTTCTTTTTAGGTTTAGTTGGGCTTATATATCTATATTCAGGCTTTTTAAGAAAACATCAGAATGATATTACTATCTTAAGTGATATTGGAGTTAGTAAGAAAAATCTAATTTATACTTATCTTCTTCACCTATTTGTTTTAATATCAATCTCAAGTGTAATTGTGTTTTCATTTATAGCTTTAAGTTCTCAATTTATAGCTCCACTAATACAAAAATATATAGATTTTAGTTTTGACTTTTCCCTTGATTATATGTTTTTCTTAAAATCAGCAATAATACTTTTTGCTCTTAGTCTTAGTATTGGTTTACCTTTAATACTACCTTTAGTTCAAAGGGAAAAAAGAAAATTTTCAAAAACTATTATTAGTTTTATTCCTTTTGTTGGATTTTTACTTGTGTTATCACACTTTGTAACTCCTCCTAAATATATTGGGTTTTTCTTTGCTTTAGTGGTACTTTTATTGATATTAATACTTTTTGTAATTGGCTCTTTATTACTTAAAAAATTTGATTTTTCAGGACACTTTGATAATCTTGCTTTATCTTTAGCTATTAAAAATATCACAAGACAAAAAAGAACCTCACTAACTCTTTTTTCTGCAATATTACTTTGTACTACATTTTTTAGTCTTATTCCACAAGTTGGTTCCTCACTATCAAATGCTTTAACACAAAGTGTAAATGACAGACCAAGATTTTTTGTAATTGATGCAAAAGAGGAACAACTAAAAGATATAGAAAAGCAAGTTGAAAATTTAGGTGGAAAGCTTCAAAATATAGCTCCTATGATAAGAGCAAGAATAGTTAAAATAAATGGTAAAGAACCAAAAGAGGATTTAGAAGAAAATAATTCAAGAGATTCAGCTGTAAACCTTTCATATAGAAGTTCTTTAAAGGAAAGTGAACAACTAGTTGAGGGAAGAGATTTTAGTGGAAATTACGATTCAAGTGATTTTTCAAAGCCAATAGAACTAAGTGTTGAACAAAGATATGCCTCAAGAAGAGGAATAAACTTAGGAGATACAGTTATATTTGATGTATTAGGCTTAGAATTAAAAGCAAAAGTTGTAAATATAAGAACAGTAAAATGGATAGAGTTTACACCAAACTTCTTTTTAATACTTCAAAAAGGTGCAATAGATGATGCTCCAAACACTATTTTGGCTACAATCTCGCAAGGAGATTATGATGCTTCTAAAATGCTTTTAACTCTAACAGATAAATTTCCTAGTCTTACTGTAATAGATGTAAAAAGTTTATTTGAATCCTTTGCAACTATTGTAAAAGATGTAACTTCAATAACTGAGAAGATGAGCTTTTACTCTATTGCTATTGGTTTATTGATGAGTTTTATTATTATTCAATACCAAATGAACTTACAAAAAAACAATATACTAAGACTAAAAATGATTGGGATAAAAAACAAAACAATTAAAAACTCATTTTTACTAGAGTTTGGTCTAATCTCTATTTTTGCTAGTAGTTTGGGGATTATATTAGGAAGTGTTGGTTCATATTTTGTAAGTGATTTACTTTTTGAGTCATATTGGGATTTTAGAGCAGATGTTTTAGGTCTTTACTTTTTATTGATTCCTTTATTAACTCTTTTAGTTGTAAGTATTTTTACTTCTAAAATCATCCACCAAAAAGAGAATATCCTTTTTGGCGAATAAAAAACTACATAACTCTACTTGTACCTGATACTTTTATTGAGCTATTAGGTACAGCTGTAAAACTAACAAAAATTTATCCTAGATTTTTATATCCCTATTCAAGTTGTTTAAAGAGGATTAATAGTTTAACCACTCTTCAAAGCTAGCATCACTTGGCATTCGCCAATCAGCCCTTGGGCTTAGACTAATAGTTCCAACTTTTACACCATCTGGCATAGCGTTTCTTTTGAACTGTTGAGTGAAAAATCTTTTGATAAAAATATCTAGCCATTTTTTAATCTCATCTTTTGAATACTCTTCAAAAGCAGTATTGGCTAAAAATAGTATTTTTGAAGGTTTTGCACCATATCTTATAAAGTGATACAAGAAAAAGTCATGTAGTTCATATGGTCCAATTATACTTTCAGTTTCTTGTGAGATTTTATCACTATTTGGGGGAAGAAGTTCTGGTGAAATTGGTGTGTTTAAAATATCTATTAAAACCTCTTTTATCTCTTGTTTGTAAGTAAAATACTCCACAAGATATGAGATAAGTGTTTTTGGAATCCCACTATTTAAAGAGTACATACTCATATGGTCTCCATTGAAAGTGCACCAACCAAGTGCTATCTCACTTAAGTCTCCTGTTCCTATAACTATTGCACCCTCTTTATTTGCTAAGTTCATTAAAATAGAAGTTCTTGCTCTTGCTTGAACATTTTCATAAGTTACATCATGAATCTCTTTATCATGTCCTAAAGCCTCAAACTCTTTTAAAGATATTTCAGAGATTGGAATCTCTTTTATTGTTACACCTAAAGCTTCACAAAGTTTTATTGCATTTGATTTTGTTCTGCTTGTAGTTCCAAAACCAGGCATTGTAACAGCAATAATCCCTTTAACATCTAATTTTAGTATCTCAAAAGCTTTATATGTAGCTAAAAGTGCCAAAGTAGAATCTAATCCACCAGATATTCCTATAACAACTTTTTGTGAGTTTATGTGAGTTAATCTTTTGATTAAACCGTGAGCTTGGATATTTGTAATCTCTTCACAAACCTCTTTTTTCATCTTCTCATTTGATGGTACAAAAGGGTGTTTATCTATATATCTATCTAGTTTTGAGATATTTTGTGTTGATTTTACTTTTATGATTCTTACTTCACTTGGAATACTATCTCCAAAATACGACTCATGGTTTCTTAGCCAAATAATTTTTTCAAGGTCTATGTCTGCTCTTATAGTTTGGTTTTCTAAAGTAAATCTTTCACTTTTTGCCAAAGTAGAACCATACTCACAAATCAAGGCATCTCCACCAAAAATAGTATCAGAGCTTGATTCCCCTACTCCACAAGAGCTATAAATATAAGCACAGACCAATCTTGCACTTTGTGTTTTTACTAACTCTTGTCTGTATGAAGATTTTCCAACAAGTTCATTTGAAGCTGAAAGATTGAAAATCATATTTGCACCGTTTATAGCCATTTGGTTACTTGGTGGTAAGATTGACCATAAGTCTTCACAAAGTTCTATTCCAAAAGTGACATTGTTTTCATCTGTAAATAATAAATCAACCCCAAAAGGAACCTCTTGATTTAGAAGTTTTAGAGTTTTTGCTTTTATTCTAAGCCCTGATTGAAAATATCTTTTTTCATAAAATTCGTTTTTATTTGGAAGATAGCTTTTAGGAACTATTCCTAAAATACTTCCATCTTGAATTACCGCTGCACAGTTGTAAAGTCTATGTTCAAAAGAAACTACTATTCCAACTATAGCAATAGTTGATATACCTTTACTTTTTACTAATAATTTATCTAAGGCTTGATATTGAGATTCTAATAGATTTTGATTTAAAAAAAGGTCTCCTACAGTGTATCCAGTAATACACAACTCAGGAAAAAGTACGATTGAACTTTCGTTTTTAGTTTCTTGTTCAAATATTTTGATTATCTCTTGGATATTTTTATCTGTATTTGCAATCTGTACTTTTGGAACACTTGAAGCTACCCTATAAAAACCATACATCTCTTAGATTTTCCTTATTTTATGTTTTATAGGATAGATTATATCCTTTGTTATTTTAAATTGTAGATTGTGTAGTATAAATTGAAATAATAAGGCATAAAAAAAGGCTCCTTTAGAGCCTTTTAAAATTTCGGAGACTAAATGTTAAACTTCGCATATTTAACTTTTCACAAAAAGGATTCGCGTTTCCTTCATTTGTTATATTAAAATTATAATCTACCTAGGTTAATAAAAATGCAATAATACGTTAACAAATAATTAATAGAAAAGTTAATCTTTCTTAGGAAATAACTTTTTTACATAAATAAAAATAACTATAGGAAGCACAGCAAATAGAATAATAAAGCTAATCAAACCCATTTGAGCTTGAATAGAAATAAACATTATGACAGCATATATAATCATCAAAATAATTCTATGTTTTTTTTCAAGTTTTATGTTTGTAAATTTATTTATATCCAATTTTAATCCTTGATTTATTATACCATCTTTTTAAAATTACTATTTTAATCTCTCTTTATGAAAGGGAATTTTATTTTTCTGTGCTTTTTTCTCTTTTATATAACCATAGGTAAAAGTAAAAAAAATAAAAAGTACAAAATAAAAAACTATATCTAACATCTTTTTCCTTTTTAATCTACTTACTTATAATCTCTTCAACAATATTTAGTTCATCATATAAACCTTGCTTAAACTCAGTCTCAGCTAAAGAGGCTAACTCTTTTTTCTGCCTTTGGATATGTTCTTTAAACTCTTCAATAAGATTTGCCTCTTTTTGTATATAATAAAATACTAAGTCATTAAGCCATTTTGCAGCATTTATCCTACCCTTACGATAGTTGTCAGATAAATGAATATCTATTTTATTGAATTTATAATAAGTCATATGAGAATTAAGTGAATCACTTAACATCTCTAATTTTGGTATAGATTTTTTCATAAAAGAATTATACCATTTATATTACATAATGTAAATATATTACATTATGCAATATATAAATTTATCAAGAAATCTTTTTTTTCTAAGTGATATTAAAAAAGCCACAAGCTAAAATTACACCATGAATGAAAAAATAAAAAAATATATAAAAGAGATAGTTAAATACACAATTTTTGCAATAATAGCTTTAAATATAATAAGCTACTATAAATCGCAAGATTTAAATAAAGAGAATCTTCCCTATGATGCTTTTAAATTTATTAATGATAAAAGTTATACTCTAAATAAAGAAAAACCTACATTGGTTTATTTTTGGGCAACTTGGTGTCCTATTTGTAAACTACAATCTCCAACAATAGAAGAGTTATCAAAAGATTATCAAGTTATTACAATAGCTAGTCAATCAGGAACAAAAGAGGAGATTCAAAAATATCTAGAAGAAAATAATCTAAGCTTTAATGTTGTTGATGATACTTATAATGACTTTGCATACCGATTCAATGTAAAAGCTTACCCAACAACACTAATTTATGATAAAAATAAAAATCTAAAATTTACTGATGTTGGATATACTTCAAGTTTTAATCTAAAACTAAAATTATGGTGGAGTGAGTAATCTATATTTTAATAGATTTTATATCTCATCAAAATTTGCAAAAGCATTCTCGATACTTGGAATATTTTTATATGTAGTTTTTGTAAGTCTTACATTTTTTGTTTTTAAATCACATATTGCAATTCTAAAACTTGCACCAATATGTGGTTCTATTACACAAATAATCTTATCTTCTATTTGTCTTGTAGCGTAAACTGTACCTTGTAAAGAATTAAAAAAATACTTTGGATAACTTAATGGAGTAATTTCTACTACATCTATGGCTTCTTGATTTTCAAGAGTTTGAACTATATCCATAGCCTCATCATAACTCTCAAACTGAATACACCAGTCATCGAAATGTTTGTTAAAATGTTCTAAATCTTCATCTAGAAATCCACCTGCTAATGATTGTAAAGCATAAATTGACACTAAAACACCTTCAAATATATTAATTAAGAGCTAATTTTAGCATAAATTGTATTAGTCTATATTTTATTTTTATGGACGAAAATAAGATATAACCTCATACATCACTTCACTTTCTACTACTATACATAGATACAAAATAATTTCAAATTTAAATAAAATAGCAAGATTTAACTTCTCATTTAAAAAGTTAAAATCTTTTTTTGAGATATCATAAGAATGCATAGAAAGACTATGTTTAACATTTTGTTTATACCAAGCTATATAAGCTTCTCTTTTATTTATATTTTTTTTAGAAGTTATCTCATATAAAAAATAAACATGAAGAATTGATACAAAAAATGAGCTTAATAAAAATATATTTTCTTGTAAGTAATAGATTAAAATAATAAAAAAGGGGTAAGTTATAAGAAAGCAACTGATTTTTTTGTGATTATGGTAAATATAATTTATAAAAAAATACTTAGAACCTAAATCGTTTAAAATATTTTTTTTAAAAATCAAAACATTTAAATAAATCACAACTAATGCAATGACGTGCAAATGAAGCAAAGAAACCATAGTAATCCCTCCAGTTCACCCAACAAAAAAACGTCCTTTCAAAATTTATCTTAGTTCTATTTAATAATAAGTTAAAAATCAAACATAGATAATAGTTTAAGTAAGAGCTTTGTATATGATTATTTTTTACTTAATAAATATTTTTAAATCATATTTTTTCTATACCTTTCAAGTACTTATGTTAAAAGTCTAAATATATAAAAATAATTGGATTATAAAAATGAAAGAAAATATACAAACATTTGATGAACTTGCAAAATATACTAACTATTCTTTTATAGAAAGCCTAAATAGTGACCCTGAAGAAGCGTTTAATTCAGATAACAAATTTCCTAGAGAGGTTTTTTCTGGACACTACGTTAGTGTAGAACCAACTGCAATAAAAGAGCCAATATATATTTCTCATAGTAAAGATTTTTTTGAAGAATTGGGTTTTGATGAAAAGTTGATTGAATCAGAAGATTTTATAAAAATGTTTTCTGGTGATATTTCAAATCAGTCTGAACAAATAAGAGATAAAGGTTGGGCAACAGGATATGCACTTTCTATTTATGGTACAGAATATTATGCCCAATGCCCTTTTCAAACAGGAAATGGTTATGGAGATGGAAGAGCAATTTCAGTTTTGGAAGCAGTTTTAAATGGTAAAAGATGGGAATTTCAACTAAAAGGAGCAGGTAGAACTCCATATTGTAGAGGTGCAGATGGACGTGCAGTTTTAAGATCAAGTGTGAGGGAGTTTTTAGCCCAAGAGCATATGCACTCTCTTGGCATTCCAACATCAAGATCTTTAACTTTATTTACCTCTAAAAAAGAGCAAGTAAGTAGACCTTGGTTTAGAGATAATTCTTATTCAAAAGACCCTGAACTTATGATAGAAGAGGATGTAGCAATCACCACAAGAGTTGCTCCATCTTTTATAAGAGTTGGACAACTTGAACTTTTTGGAAGACGTGCTAGAAAAAACGAATATCAAGATGCAAAAAAAGAGTTGGAGATGCTTGTATTGCATCTAATTGAAAGGGAATATAAAGAGCTAATAAGTCAAGAATTAAATCTAGAAGAAAAAGTATTACTTCTAGCAAAAAACTATCAAGACAGGCTAAGTTCATTAGTAGCAAACTGGATAAGAGTAGGATATTGTCAAGGAAACTTCAACAGTGATAACTGCGCAGCAGGTGGCTTTACTTTAGACTATGGACCTTTTGGTTTTATAGATATGTTTGACCCAAATTACCAACCATGGACTGGTGGTGGTATGCACTTTTCATTTTTCAATCAACCCCAAGCAGCACAAAAAAACTTTAAATCCTTTTGTAGTGCTTTAAAACCATTACTTGATGTAGATAGTTTAAAAAAGTTAGAAAATATTGAAAATGATTTTGTAAATATAATGCAATCAAAAATAGAAAAAATGTGGGCTTCAAAACTAGGACTTGACAAGTTTGATTTTGAACTATTTAATGAACTAATCAATCTTTTGATGGAAACACCTATTGACTATACAATATTTTTTAGGGAGTTATCAAATTTACCTGAAGATATAAATGAGATATCAAATGCTTTTTATGATAATAGTTTTGAAAAAGAGAATATAAAATCAGCATGGAATAAGTGGCTTGAAAACTGGAAAGAGAACTTAGATAAGGATTTAGAAACTATTTCAAAAAATATGAAAAGAATAAATCCAAAATATACTTTAAGAGAGTGGCATTTAGTAAAAGCTTATCAAGATGCAGAAAATGGAAACTATGAATTAATCCAAGAATTACAAGAGATTATGACAAAGCCATATGAGGAACAAACAAAAGAGATAGAAGAGAAATATTATAGAAAAAAACCAACAGATTTTTTCGGAATTGCAGGAATTTCACATGTAAGTTGCTCTTCTTAAATAAAAATGTTTAAATTTTAAACTATTTTGTTACTTTTCTGTGACTATCTTGTTATATCATTTTAATATTATTTGTATTTTAAAATATATGGGGATTAAAATGATTGGAAGCAAATATAAAGCTACATCTCAAGATAACAATGTAGTAGTTAAGTTCAGTGATAAAGTAATTAGATATCAAGTTGATAGCAGCGAAATGGCGCAAGGTGTTTCAAACCTATTTAACAGACAATGTGTACTAGAACTATCAGAGATTTGGGACACAATTTTTGAATCAATAAATCAATATAAAAAACAAGTCGCATAAGCGTTAATAAAACTTTTAAAATCTAAAGGTATAGTACAAACTATACCTTAGTTAAACTAATAATCTAAAATACACTCTAATAAAAATCAAAATAAAATTCATTTCTAATATTAATACAATTTAAGATAATATCATACATTATATATAAGGAGTATATATTGATGATAATAACAAATATTGAAACTGTTCCAAATAAAGAAATTATAGAACACTTTGGTGTTGTTTCAGGTTCAACTGTGCGAGCAAAACATCTTGGAAGAGATTTTATGGCTGGTTTAAAAAATATTTTTGGTGGTGAATTAAAAGGCTATACTGAATTATTAAGTGAATCTAGAGATGAATCAATAAATAGGATGATAGAACAAGCCCACTCATTGGGTGCAAATGCAATAGTTAATGTAAGGTTTTCTACCTCAACAGTTGCGGCAGGTGCTGCAGAACTATATGTATATGGGACAGCTGTAAAGGTTGTATAATGTATGATTTGATAATTTTTTTAATATTATTGATTATGGGTTACCTATTTGGTACTTTAGCCGAAAGAAGACATTATAAATCAATAAAAAAAAGAGAACAAGAGTTTATATCTTTACCAACAATTATGCTCAAAAAGCCACTAAACAATGAAAATATAATAGATTCAAAACTAGTTAATGGAAGTGTTGTTATATCTATAGATTTTTTTAAAAAATTTGTAGCAGCACTAATAAATATTTTTGGTGGAAATATTTCAACTTATGAAACACTTGTTGATAGAGCAAGAAGAGAAGCAATCTTAAGGATGAAAGAGAATGCAACTAATGCAAATGAAATAATAAATATAAGAATTGAAACTAGTTCAATCTCTAAAAATTCTAAAGCTATAGGTACAGTTGAAGTACTTGCATATGGAACAGCTATTTATCGTGAAATATAATGCTAAAATTCCCAATACAAGTGTAAATGTTACACAAGAGAGTTTTCTATTAAAAACTTTTAAATTGGGCGTATCACTAGCTATATTAGCTACTTTATTTTATCTTTTAATTTCATTGACAGTTAATTTTATAGTTTCTCATTTATCCACAGAACAAGAGAAAAAACTTTTAAATTTTATCACTTACGATATTGATTTAAATGGAAAGGAAGATAAACACCTAAGTGAAATTAAAAATAAGCTTGCAAGTTGTACAAATATCCCTTATAAAACTAAAATTTTTATAAGTTCTGAAGACAATATTGCAAATGCTTATGCCTTACCTGGAGGTTCAATTTATATTACACAAAAATTGATGGATGAACTTAAAAGTGAAAGTGAACTAATCTTTATAATTGCCCATGAGTTATCCCATTTTAAAAATAAAGATCACCTAAAAGGTTTAGGAAATTCACTTTTTTTTGCCTCTATAGGATTAATATTGGGTGAAGAGTATAGCAGTTTATTAAACTATACTATTGGAATTGGAGGAGCTAAATATTCTCAAAATAATGAAATAGCTGCTGATAAATCAGGTTTAGAACTTATGCAATGTGCTTATGATTCAGTATCTGGAGCAACAAATCTTTTTGAAAGAATGGGAAAAAATGAAAAAAAATGGAAATATTTTTTAGCATCGCATCCTGATTTTCATAAAAGAATAGAAGAGATGAAAAAAGTAATAAAAGAGCAAAATATGAATAGTTCAAAAACCATTTCTTTTTGAAAATTATTCAATGTATAATAAAAAAACGACATTTGAAATAATAAATCTAACACAAAACAACGCTTTTCTATAAATAAATAATAAGTTTTTTCATAAAAGAAAATATTTATAAACTAATGATTTTAAGGTAGATTTATCAATATTTTTAATTATATATAGATCTATAAAATAAGTAAAAAATTATTTAACAATTGTCAAATTCTCCATTTTATAAAAAATAAACAAATCATATTTACTATAACGTACCATTATATATTAAAATTTTCTTATACAAGCTACATCAGTAAATTTTATGTAGTAATCACTTTTGTAAAAAGGATTTATACTTTAATATATAAAGTATATAGCAATATGAGTAATTATAAATATACCTTAGGAAATAGAACCTACACTTTTAAAAATCTTGCAGATTTAATGGCAAAAGCAACACCAAAACGTTCTGGAGATTTATTAGCAGGTGTTTCAGCTTTATCCTCACAAGAAAGAGTAATAGCTCAGATGAGATTAGCAGAAGTTCCTCTAAAAACTTTTTTAACTGAAGCTTTAATACCTTATGAGAAAGATGAGATTACAAGACTTATAATAGATGAACATGATGAAAAAGCGTTTGAGCCAATTTCACATCTAACAGTGGGAGATTTTAGAAACTGGCTTTTAAGTGATGAAACAACAGAAGAAGTTATAAATAGCATAAGAGCTGGAATCACTCCTGAAATAGTAGCAGCTGTAAGTAAAATCATGAGAAATCAAGATTTGATTTTAGTAGCTAAAAAGTCCCCTGTAGTAACTTCATTTAGAAATACTATTGGTTTAGAAAATCAATTATCAACTAGACTTCAACCAAACCACCCAACTGATGATGTAAGAGGAATTGCAGCAAGTATTTTAGATGGTTTATTATATGGAAATGGTGATGCTGTTATTGGTATAAATCCAGCAACTGATAATGTTGAGCAAACAATTAAACTTCTTAAACTAATGGATGATGTTATACAAAAATATGAGATACCAACACAATCGTGTGTTTTAACGCACGTTACAAATACTATTGAAGCAATTGAGAAAAAAGCTCCAGTTGATTTGGTATTCCAATCTATTGGTGGAACAGAGGCTACAAACTCAAGTTTTGGAGTAAACTTAAGTATCTTAAAAGAGGCTCATGAGGCTGCTCTTTCACTAAACAGAGGTACAGTTGGCAACAATGTAATGTATTTTGAAACAGGTCAAGGAAGCTCACTATCTGCTAATGCAAATTTTGGTTTAGATCAACAAACTTGTGAAGTAAGAGCTTATGCAGTTGCAAAAAAATTCAAACCTCTTTTAGTAAATACCGTTGTGGGATTTATTGGTCCTGAGTATTTATTTGATGGGAAAGAGATTACAAGAGCTGGATTAGAAGATCATTTTTGTGGGAAACTATTAGGTGTTCCTATGGGATGTGACATTTGTTATACAAATCATGCAGATGCAGACCAAAATGATATGGACAATCTATTAACACTTTTAAGTGTTGCAGGGTGCAATTTTATCATGGGAATTCCAGGAAGTGATGACATCATGCTTAACTATCAAACAACCTCTTTCCATGATGCACTTTATGCTAGAAAAGTTTTAGGTTTAAAGCCAGCTCCTGAGTTTACAGCTTGGTTAGAAAAAATGGAAATTTTTAAAAATATGGATAATTTCATCTTAAATGAAAAGATGCCTAAAACATTTTTAAAATCACTATCAAATGCAATTGGGACAAACTAATGAGTAATATTAAAAAAGCTAATGATAAGCAAAATGTTATTGAAAACCCATGGGCAGCCCTTAGAGAATATACAGATGCTAGAATTGGTTTAGGAAGAGCAGGAGTTAGTATACCAACCCAAGAGTCACTTAACTTCCAATTAGCTCATGCACAAGCACAAGATGCTGTTCATTTACCTTTAGATGTTGAGACTGTAATTGAACAATTGGAAAATGCAAACCTATATCAAGAGATATTTACACCAATACTACTGCATTCCCAAGCAGTAAATAGAACTACATATTTACAAAGACCAGATTTAGGTAGAAGATTAGATAAAAAATCAATCGAAACATTAACTAAGGTAAATACTTTAAAAGATGAAAAATATGATTTATCTATTGTAGTTGTAGATGGTTTATCTTCCCTTGCAATAAAAGAAAATGCTGCAATTTTTATAAAGAAATTAATTGAAGAATTAAATACTGATAAAGAATCTTGGAACTTAGCTCCAATTACTATTGTTCAACAAGGAAGAGTAGCAATTGGTGATGAAGTGGGACAAATATTAAATTCAAAAACATCCATTGTACTAATTGGTGAGAGACCAGGACTTAGTTCACCTGATAGTATGGGATTGTACTTAACATATAATCCAAAAGTAGGACTCACAGATGAGAGTAGAAACTGTATATCAAATATTAGAATCGAAGGATTATCTTATGAGGAGGGAATAAAAAAGGCGATGTATTTACTAAAAGAGTCTAGAAGACTAGAACTATCAGGTGTAAACCTAAAAGATAGAACAACACAAACAATAATAGAAAACAATATAAATGAAGAAAATTTTTTAATAAAATAAGGAAAGAAAATGAGTAATTTGAATCAAGATTATCTTGCTAAGAGACAATTAAAAAGAGGTACTGCTGGTTGGATTTTATTAGCAGGTTTAGGGATTTCATATGTAATTTCAGGGGATTTTGCAGGATGGAACTTTGGTATAGCAGAAGCTGGTTGGGGTGGATTTGCAATCGCAGCAGGTCTTATGGCTTTAATGTATTTTTGTTTAGTATTATCACTTGCTGAGATGTCAGCATCAATCCCTGCTGCTGGTGGTGGATATAGTTTCGCTAGACAAGTTATGGGACCAGCTGGTGGTTTTTTAACTGGTCTTGCCATACTAATTGAGTATGCTTTAGCACCTGCTGCAATTGTAATATTTATCGGTTCTGCTGTTGAAGCCTTAACTGGATTTAATGGTCCTATTGTTTATGCACTATTTTATGCTGCATTTATTGCTATTCATTTAATTGGAGCGGGTGAAGCTCTTAAAACAATGATGGTGATTAGTGGTTTAGCTGTATTTGCAATCTTAGCAACTGCTATTGCTTTATTAGGTGATTTTGATTCAACTAAACTATTTGATATCGCTGCATCTGCTGATGTTGCAGGAGCAACTCAAATGTTACCATTAGGTTGGTATGGTGTATGGGCTGCATTACCATTTGCTATGTGGTTATTCTTAGCTGTTGAAGGTGTCCCATTAGCAGCTGAAGAAGCAAAAGATCCTGCAAAAGATGTACCTAAAGGGATTATCGCTGCTATGGTATTCTTACTATTTACTGCTGCATTAGTACTGTTTTTAGTTCCAAGTGCAACAGGAGCTGAAGCTATTGGTAAAAGTGCTGTTCCTTTAGTAGATGCATTAAATGCAACTGGAAACACCACTTTAGCTACAACTGTTAATGTTTTAGGATTAGCTGGTTTAATTGCATCATTCTTCTCAATTATTTATGGATATAGTAGACTAATTTTTGCCTTATCAAGAGCTGGATATTTACCAAGATTTTTATCACTTACTAGTAAAAGAAAAACTCCAACTTGGGCTTTAATTGTTCCAGGTGTTTTAGGATTTTTAGCTTCTTTAAGTGGTGAAGGTGATTTAATGTTAGCAATGGCAGTTGTAGGTGCAACTATTTCATATGCTTTAATGTCTTTAAGTCATATTTTACTAAGAGTTAAAAACCCAGAGATGCCAAGACCTTATAAAACTCCAGGTGGAACTGTAACATCAGGTATTGCATTTGTTTTATCATTGGTTGCATTAACAGGTGTTTATGCCTTTGATCCAAGAGCCTTTGTTTATACGATTATTCTTTATATAATTGGTGCTTTATATTATTTCTTATATAGTAAAAACCACTTAGTTGCTAAAACAGCAGATGAAGAGTTTGCGATGCTTGAACAAGCTGAGTCTGATTTGGCTCATGAATTAGGTTAAAAAGTAGAATATATTATAATTAGCTTATTAAAAAAATTAAGGTTTTAAATGCTTAAATCCTCAATGCTAATTCCTCATGAAAAACTAAAAGACTGGATAAAGGTCTTTTGGTTTTTAGAAGGAGATGGTAATGGTAATCTTATCAATTGTCAAAAGATCATTCCTGATGGGTGTGCAACGGTTTTTATAGTACTAGATGGAGAGATAAATTTTAGTCTTTATAAAAATGGGGAGATGACAAGAGGAATTTATGTTCATCCTCCTGTATCAAAATCATACTTTGCTTATGTTAGTGATGATGCATATTTTATAGATATCCAACTAAACCCAAGTGTATTCTACAAACTTTTTAATATAGCAGTTGATGAATTAATAGATACAATGTATACTTTGGAAGATTTATCAATAAATTTTGATTCTTCATTTATAGAAAAAATATACAACTTCAAACATGACAAAACAAAAGTTTACAACGAACTAAATAACTTTTTAATAGACCTATTTTATAAATCTGACTTTAATAAAAATGAAAATCTATGTAATATAAACAAACTATATAAAGATGGAGATTTAGATGCCTTTTTTAAATCTCAAAATCTCTCAGTTCGACAAATTGAACGAAACATGAAAAAAACTACAGGATTAACTCCCAAGTTTTTAAGTAGAATAGGAAGATTTTATTCAATATTAGATTACATAAAATTCAGAGAACATGATACAAAATTCAAAGAACTGGCAAAAGAACAAAACTTCTCAAACCACTCCCATTTTATAAGGGAATTTAAAAGTTTAACTGAAGCAACACCTGAAAACTTTTTAAATATAAATAGTGATTTTCCACAATATCAAGGTTTATGTAACCTTAGAGAATATTCTAAATATTAGACTTTTCCCACTTTATAAACATATAACCCATCATAGCGTATAATCCCAAACTCAAAAAACACACAAAGAAGAATCCATGATTGAATTAGTTAACATATCAAAAAGTTATCCAACAAATGATTTATATAGAGATTTAAATCTTAGACTAAATGCCAAAGACAAAGTTGGTCTTGTAGGTAGAAACGGTACAGGGAAATCAACACTTTTCAAACTTATACTTGGTGAAGAACATCAAGACAGTGGAGAGATAAAACTTCCAAAAGCATATAAAATAGGTGCTTTAAAACAGTATTTTGATTTTACTGAAAAAACTTTGATAAATGAAACAGCTCTTGCACTAAGTGAAGAGGACAAATACGAAATTTATAAAGCTGAAAAGATACTTTTTGGTTTGGGTTTTACAATGGAAGATTTAGAAAAAGACCCTAAATCTTTTTCTGGTGGATATCAAATCAGAATCAACTTAGCCAAACTACTTTTAACAGAACCAAATATGCTACTTCTAGATGAGCCAACAAACTACTTGGATATCTTGTCTATTAGATGGTTAAAAGACTTCTTAAAGAACTTCCAAGGGGAAGTTATCTTAATCACTCATGACAGAGATTTTATGGATAGTGTTTGTACACACACTTTAGGAATAGTTAGAAAAAGTGCATTTATGATTCAAGGTGGAACAAGAAAGTTCTATGAACAAATCTTAGCAAACGAAGAGCACCATGAAAAACAAAAAATAGCACAAGAGAAAAAAATAAAAGACTTAGAAGAGTTTATCGCTAAAAATAAAGCAAGAGCAGCAACTGCTACACTAGCACAATCAAAAGTAAAAATCTTAGAGAAAATGGATATTTTAGAAGATTTGGATTATGATGCAAATCTAAAGTTTGATTTCAACTACAAAGATTCTGCTGCTAAGTTTTTAATTGAAGTAAAAGATTTATCTTTTGGTTATACTCCTGATAAAATCCTTTTCAAAGATATCACTTTTGCACTATCTAGAGGTGAAACTATTGGAATCATAGGGAAAAATGGTAAAGGTAAATCAACTTTACTAAATACTATTGCGGGAGAACTTGAAGCTTTAAGTGGAAGTGTAGATTTTCACTCATCTTGTGTATTTGGTCACTTTGGTCAAACAAACATCTCACACCTAAATCAAGACAATACAATCATGGATGAGATTTATAGTGTAAATCACAAACTTCCAGAAGCACTTATCAGAAGTATTTGTGGACTTATGATGTTTAGTGGAGATAATGCAAAGAAAAAAATCTCACTTCTATCAGGGGGAGAAAAATCAAGAGTAATGCTAGGTAAAATCATCGCACAAGATGTAAACCTACTTTTCCTAGATGAGCCAACAAACCACCTTGATATAGACTCAATAGACGCCCTAACAAGTGCCATAAAAGCTTTCCCTGGTTCTTGTATGATTGTAACTCACTCAGAAGAGTTATTAAGAGCAGTATGTGATAGATTGATTGTATTTACAAATGATGGAGCTGATTATTTCAATGGAACTTATGATGAGTTTTTAGAAAAAATTGGTTGGGAAGATGATGCAACAGAAGAGAAAAAAGTTGTAAAACCAAAAAGAAACAAAAAAGAGATAAAAAAATTAAGAGCAGAAATAGTAACCCAAAAAAGTCAAGCAACAAAACCTATAAGAACAAGAATAGAAGAGATTGAAGCTTTAAGTGGTGCAGAAAAGTCAAAATGTGAACAAGAACTAAGAGAGTTACAAAAACAACTTGATAAGTTAAATGATGAGTTCCAAAAAAAGCTAGATGAGATTTAGTATCTAAAATGAGTAAACTAAAATATCTAGCACACTACCCAAAAGAGTATGTAGAAAGTATACAAAAGCTAATAGATGAAAAAAGGCTAGACAAATATCTGCTAAGCAAATACAAAACTTGTCACGAATACAAAAGTGACAAGGCTTTGTATGAATATACAATGGATTTAAAAAACCAATACCTAAAAAAATCTCTACCCCTAAGTAAAGTAATCTATGATGGAAAAATCAATGTAATAAACGATGCCTTAGGACTACACACAATCATCTCAAGAGTTCAAGGTGGAAAACTAAAAAGTAAAAATGAAATAAGAATAGCCTCAATCTTTAAAAATGTACCCCAAGAGTTTTTACAAATGATAGTAGTACATGAGTTAGCCCACATAAAAGAGAAACAACACGACAAAGCCTTTTATAATCTATGCACCTTTATGGAGCCAAGCTATCATCAGTATGAGTTTGATTTGAGGGTTTATCTTACTTATGTTGATAGGTTTGGGAAGTTGTATTAATAGCATAATCTAAACAAAATCTGTTCTTGAAAAAGCAAAAGATAGAATGAAGCAAACTGAATTACTCAAAGCTGTAGGACATGAGAAAACAGACAAAACAGCTAGAGATACTCTTGAAAAATATGTGGATAAGTTTTGGTCTAAACATCAAGAGAAAAAAGGTAGACCTGTAACTTATAAATTAATATCTTGAAACCACTACAACCACTACAACAACCATAAATAAAGCCCTAAAGGGTGGGAGTTGTAACAGTTGTAAAGGTTACAGTAAAATTTTAAAGCCTTTTAAACATAAAAGAATCGAAAATTTTTTAGTGGAATATTTTTGTTAGAGCTAATAAAATGTATGCACATCCTATTATGCAGTAAATATAAAATTCCATAAATATCCTTTCCCCAAGTGGGCTATACATTTAAACACTCTTTTCCATTTATGTATTTGAGTAAATTTTATGAAATTTTTTCTAATTTTTAAGTTCTTCAATAATAACTAAATAAAAATTAATAGTCAATGGATTAACAAGGAGAGATTATGACACCTAAACAAAGAGAATACAAACAAAATCTTATCACTAAAATACAGATAAATAAATCAAATGTATTTAGTGATGAGAATGTGAGAAAAGAGTTTATGCAAAGCAGATTTGGTGCTAAGAGCTTAAAAGATATGAGTATAGACCAGCTAAAACTTTTGTTAGATTTTTGTTATAGAAAAGTTAGTGATATACCTATGCTACATCAGGTAGAAGACAAAGAGCTTATAACTCAAGCACAAGTTGAAAAGATAAGAACAGTTTGGATGGAAAAGGCAAGGGATAAGAGTGAAGAGGCTTTATTAAGTTTTGTATTTAGAATCTCTAAATATAAACTCCAAAGGCTGGAAGATTTGCTAAAAGGTAAGGCCACTAAAGTTATTGTGGCTCTTGAGTTGATATAGTCAAAGACTTTTCTTCTTTTATATTATAAAGTAATATTTTTATCTTATCTTGAAGAGTAAACTCTTCCCGTTTTCTATGAGATAAATATTCATTTAAGATTTCTTCTGCTTTTTCATAATTGTTATCATCAAAAAATATTTTTGCAATTTTAACTGTGTTATCTAACCATCCAAAATAATCATCATCTTCTTTTAACTTTTTTCTTTTAGATTTTTCATCATTTTTTATTTCCTCCACTTTATTCTTATTTTTTCCAAATGCTTTGATATCATAAATTTCTGTATATATTATAAATTGAGTATTTTCATCATCTTTATTTAATTTAAGATGTTCTAAAAAGTTAAATTCTTCAATAAGTGGTTTGAATTTTTTAGAACCTATTTTTCCTGTACAATGGTAGAATAAAAGTAATAATTCATCTGATGAAAACTGTGCTCTAAATAGACTAGCATATTTGTGTTTTTCTTCTTTGGATATAAATTTATTTTCAGAAATAAATTTAAGAATTTGATATATATTTCCAAAATAGTGTCCTATAAAGTTTTGACATGTATCATGTGCTATATCATACGATTTATTAAATTTTCTTGTATCATTATTTCTCTTAGTGAAATTACCTATTATCTCTAATAATGAGGCAATTGCTTCACGTCCTTTTAATAATTCTCCATTACTGCTTTTTATCATTTTTGGAGTAAAATCAGCATGTGATAAACTAGTTCCTTTATATATATTTGTATTATCTACTATTTTATTATGTAAATCTAACATATTAAAAAATGTGTTTTCAAAGTTTTGAATCTTGATAGAATTACTTTGTTCTTTTTGTGCATCAGCTGACTTTGAAAGTTCTTCTCTTGTAAGTTCAAGCTCTTCTCGTGAAGCTTTTAGTTCTTTAATTTGTAAATTTATAGTATAAAGTAGAGCAATAAAACTCGCAAAAGCAAATATAGGGTTAAGTGTTCCTCCTAAATAATCTCCAAATGCTCCCCATGTACTAACACTATCAGAAATTTTATCATCTCCAAAGTTTCCTACAAATGAACCTATACTTATAAGAAAAACTGCAATGGCGAGACTTATATAAAGTCTAAAATCAAAAATATCCTCTTGTATCTTTTTCTTATTCTTTTGATTTTCTTTTTTCTCTTCTTCCATCTTTTTCCTTTGTGTAAAATCTCACCATATAGTTGAAATGAATTATTCCTTAATAGTATTTTAAATAAACATTTAAAAATGAGTTACTTGTTTTTTATAATTTTTTGATGTTTATTATCTTTATCTAAATTTTCTTTTACAAAATGATTAATAAATCTTTTTACATGAGATGCACCAAATCCACCTGAAAATGCAATAACCCAAGTTGCAACTTTATTAATTTCTATTTCAGAACTGCCTACTAACATAACAATTATTCCTGCTTTAAATGCCAGATATAATACAACTCCTGTAATGCCAGCACCAAAGATAAAGAGTATGTATCCTAAAAAATCTATTGCTGCGGGTGCTTTCTCTAATCTTTTATTTTTTTCAGCTATTTCCATTACTTCATTATAATCATTTGCAAAATAGATACTTGTGTATATCGACCCACCTAACATTCCTAAAACAAACAGTTGAATAAAATGTTTAGCATCACTGCTCAAATTATTAAATAGTTCTAAAAACTCAATTGCAAACCAAATATAAGTACAAAAAATATAATTTAAAAGTATTACTAAGATTATTGGTATATACCAAAAACAATGTTTCATCATCAACTTCATAATATACTCCTAAAATATAGGTTGAGATTATTTTATCTAAAAGCATATAATTAATTTCTCAATTGCTATATGTAATGTTGTTATAATAATCTTGCATTATGTAAGTTTATTTGATATACTTTCAAGAAAGTTTAAGAGGGAGGGTGCTATGAGTTCTACTGGTTCTTGTATTAATAGTCTTGATTTAGTTTGAATATATAAAGAAATAAGACACCACTATGGAAACCTTCCTTAAAGAGCATGGGGTACAAATATATATATACCTTCATTTAAAAGTACTTTTAGAGATAAAAAAATATGCGAAGCTTATGAAAAAAATATGAGTAAGAAAAATGTTCTTAAACTAGCAAGTGATTATGACTTATCAAAGCAAAAAATCAATAAAATCATCAAACACCTTAGAGAGCCTTCGTTATTCTAGATTTTCAAAGTATGTATTTATTTCTCCATGACATTTATTTTTAAACTAATCATTTTGGTAATGATGCTATCAATTTTTTCAAATTGAGGTAAATCGTTATTAATAATAAAATCATTTCTTATATTTATTACTAACTCATCATGGTTAATTATAATATTTTCAATCTCTTTTAGACCTATTATATTAAATTTTGAAAGTGACTCTTGAGCTTTTGTTATACTGTTAGAGTACAATGTATCCTTTTCTTTATAGGTGTCTTTTCTTTGTTGATTAAAAGATTCAAAGTTATAAATTTCTTTGTATGCACATCCATAAAAAAAATTCATAAGTTCATAACTACTTTTAAAATATTCTTCTAAAATAGTAGATGCCTCATCTAAAGTTTTAATTTTAAATGCTCTTTTTTCTTTTTTTACTTCATATTTTTGATTTGATTTTAATGTTAAAAAACTAAAAACACCACCAATTGCAGCACCTAATCCAATTTTTATTGAGGTATCTATTATCTCATACATATCTTTAGTATTATTTACAATCGTTGCATCTGCCATTATATACCTTTATAATTTTAGGTATTATACTAAAACATCTTTTACATTCTTATAGTATCTCTTAGCATCCTTATTCAGCACTGTCTATAATGTTAATTGGCATAATAAAATTAAATCAAATCAATGAATATAATTTTTGAATAGTTCAATGAAAATTGAAAAAATGTTATGGGAGTTAACGTCTGTTAATGACTATGATATATTTTTGATTTGAAGCAGAAATCTTTAAAAAGTATGTTTAGTGATTTGATTTGTTTTCTTCGAAAATAAAAGTGGCTCCGGCACCTGGATTCGAACCAGGGACCAAATGATTAACAGTCATCTACTCTACCACTGAGCTATGCCGGATTTTGATTAATAAGTTTGAATAAAATTTTAAATAGTGGCTCCGGCACCTGGATTCGAACCAGGGACCAAATGATTAACAGTCATCTACTCTACCACTGAGCTATGCCGGAATCTATATTAAAATTTATCTATTTAAAAGGTTGTTAAGTGGCTCCGGCACCTGGATTCGAACCAGGGACCAAATGATTAACAGTCATCTACTCTACCACTGAGCTATGCCGGAATCTATACTTCCTCTTAAATGGGTTGGAATTATAGTAAAAAAAGCTTAATTTGTCAAGAGATTTTTTATGGTTTTTATAATTTTCTATAAAATTTAATTCCACTACTATCTACAAGTGTAATTTCTTGATTTTTTACTAAGTTTTCTAGTGTATTTTTTGCACTTTCATCAAACATATTATCTATGTCTTCTTTAGTTAAAGGTCTTCTTAAAAGTAGAGATTTTATCTCCTCTTCGCTATAACTATTTGTTTGTTTTGGTCTGTTTTTATATGCAATATTTACATTTACACCCTCAAAAGTATTTGCTACTTTTTCCAGAGTTTCAAAACTTACAGGTTTTACTTCATATGCTGGTGGTCTATCTATTGTACCAATATCAACTCTATGAGGATTTATCTTTTTAACTGCTTCATAAAGTAGTTCTATCTCTTCCTCTTTGTCGTTTAAGGTTTTTACAAATAGTATTTCTAAAACAAACTTGTTTGTTGTTTGTTTTCTGAATTCAACCATACTGTCAATCATTTTTTCAATATCAATACCATCATGGATTCTATCAAGCTTTTTAAAACACTTTTCACTTACACAATCTAGAGATAGTTTTACTGTATCAAGTTTTAGTAAGGCATCAAAAACCTCTTTTTGATAAATTGTACTTCCATTTGAAAGTATCATAGTTTTTGTATCACCTTTGATTTTGTTTATCTCAGCTATTAGTTCTGATAGTTTTGGATATAAAGTTGGTTCACCATTTGCTGTGATAGTTATAACATCTATTTTAGGATGTTTTTCTATTGATTCTTTTATGGCTGTTATCACTTCTAATACACTTGGATATGTAGTCATAGTATCTACTGTTTTTGCTTTTTCAAGTTCACAGTAAAGACAGTCAAAGTTACATTGTTTTGATGATGGAGATAAGTCCACGCCCAAAGAGATTCCAAATCTCCTTGAGGGAACGGGACCAAAGATAATTGAGTTTGAATATGACATTTATTTTTTTGACACTCTTTGGCACTCTTCTACAAAGTGGATTGCGTTTTCAACTGGAACATCAGGTAAAATACCATGTCCTAGGTTGAAGATATGACCTTCACCTTGCATTGTTTTTTGGATAGCTTCTACACACTCTGTAGTTCTTTCTTTTGAGTAAAGTCTTGTTGGTTCCATATTTCCTTGAAGAACATATTTGTCTCCAAGTTTCTCTTTAGCTAGTGCCATTGGAGTTCCCCAATCTACACCAAATACATCAAAGTTTCCATATACTAGTCCTCTTTCAATAAATGCCGCAACACCTTTAGGGAACATGATAACTGGAATATCTGGATATCTTTCTTTGATATATTCAGCTATTTCAACCATATAAGACCAAGAAAACTCATCATATTTTGATGGTTCAATTGCTGCTGCCCATGAGTCAAAGATTTGAACAACATCAGCACCAGCTTCAATTTGTTTTATCATATAGTATTTTACTACTTCTGTTACTTTTCTAAGGATATTATGTAAAAGCTCAGGATTTGAATACATCATCTTTTTACAGATATTGTATGTTTTTGTTCCTTGCCCTTCAATCATATATGTTGCAAGTGTCCAAGGAGCACCTGTAAACCCAATAAGAGCTTTATCTTCTGGTAATCTTTGTTTTAATAATTTGATTGTTTCATATACATAAGTTAGTTTGTCAGCTGCTGCTTCTCCACCTAATAGTGCATCAACATCTTCTTGTGTTTTTACTGGTGTATCAAACTTAGGACCTTCACCTTTTATAAACTCTAACTTCATTCCCATCTCATTTGGAATAACTAAAATATCTGAGAATAAAATTGCCGCATCAACTCCAACTATATCAAGTGGTTGAATTGTAACTTCACAAGCCATTTCTGGATTATGACATAAAGATAAAAAATCCCCAGCTTTCTTTCTAACTTCCATATACTCTGGAAGATATCTTCCAGCTTGTCTCATCATCCATACAGGTGTATATGGAGTCTCTTTTCTAAGACAAGCATCAACAAAAATTTTTGACATACATATTCCTTAAAATCGTCCCTATTTTAAAGGGACTTTTTATTCTATTCTACTTTTTAAAAAGTAGTAAAATCAAAAAGCTTTAAATAAAAGCTTTTTAGTGCTTTCCAACTTTCCCCAAGAAAAATAGCCCAACAGCTAATAATCCAATAGAAAGTGCAAAATATAACATCTCTAAAGCTCCGTTATAGCTAGTGTGTAAGACTTTTTGGAAGAAACTTACAACTAAAACCATTACAATAACTTTTGCAATTTTATCTTTTAACTGATCTAGTGATGAGATATTTAAAATATTTGCTCCATTATTTGATGATTCTGCCACATCTATTTTTGAAATAAACAATTCATAAAGTCCAAATGCAAATATAAGCATAACAACTGCAATAAGATATAAATCCACTGCACCTATTATTTTACTTACAATAGCTTCATGGAAATCTTCAGGGTGAAGCCCTTTTGTATATACTTCAAAAGTATAAGTCAATACTTCAAAAATATCTATAGATGCAACAATAAATAAAATTGTAGAGCCTACAAGACCGAATATAACAGCAAGCAAGACAAAAAGCCTTGCTTTCCACATAGTGCTTTCGAAAATTCTTTCTATCATAAAGAAATTATTCTCCTAATTCAATCCATTTAAGTGCAATTCTTACTGCATTTGTAGCAGCCCCTACTCTTACTTGGTCTGCAACATTAAAGAAGTGAACAACGTTTTTTGCGTAAACATCTTTTCTAATTCTTCCACAATATGTTATATCTGTATCAGTTGAAATTATTGGCATTGGGTATGCGTTATTTTCTAAGTCATCTATAACTTCAACATTTTCAAAAGCTGCTAAGGCTTCTCTTACTTCATCTACACTTACATCTACACTATCATCAAATGTAACTGTAATAGACTCAGAGTGAGATCTTAAAACTGGAACTCTAACACAAGTTGCTGCAACTTGTACATCTTTGTGTAAGATTTTTTGAGTTTCATTTACCATCTTCATCTCTTCTTTAGTAAATCCATTTGGCTGAGCTACATCAATTTGAGGAATTACATTAAGTGCAATTTGGTGAGCAAATGCATTTTTTTCACTCTCATCAAGTCTAAATGCAAAGAAATCTTGCATCTGTTTTACAAGCTCTTCCATACCAGTTTTACCTGCTCCTGAAACTGCTTGGTAAGTAGATACATCTACTCTTTTGATACCATATAAATTATCAAGAGGTTTTAAAGCAAGTACCATTTGAATTGTAGAACAATTTGGGTTTGCAATAATCCCTGTTTCTCTCCAGTTTGCAATATCTTCTGGATTTACTTCTGGCACTACTAATGGAACATTTGGTTCCATTCTAAAGTGACTTGTGTTATCAATAACTACTGCACCAGCTTCAACTGCATATTTTGCGAATTTTTCAGAAACTGAACCACCTGCACTAAAAAATGCAATATCAACTTCATTTTCTTCAAAACAAGTTTCAGTAAGCTCTAATACTGTTATCTCTTTTCCATCATATTCCACTTTGCTTCCTGCACTTCTTGCACTTGCTAGGGGAACTAAATTGTTGATTGGGAAGTTATAATCTTTTAATACTCTAAAAAGTTCTTCACCAACAGCACCTGTAGCACCCACTACTGCTACATTAAATTTTCTCATTATTCATTTCCTTTGTCATCATTGTTTTCTTCTACATCTAAAGAGTTATTTTCTTCAGAAATAGGTTCTTCTTTATCTAAAAGATTGAACTCGTTTAAATCGATACCGTCCATAGTATCTGCATTTTCTATACTTAGCTCTTCATCTTCCTCTTTTGGACATCTTGCAATTGATACAACTTTATCTTTTGCATCTACATTTACAATAATTACACCAGAAGTGTTTCTTCCAGCTTTTCTAATTGTTTGCATGTCAACTCTTATCATCTTACCAATAGAAGTTAATGCCATTAAGTCTTGTGTTTCATCAACAAGTACTGCACCAACTACATTTCCTGTTTTTTGGTGAAGTTTCATAGAGATAACACCAGAACCAGCTCTGTTTGTTAATCTATATTCATCAACAGTTGTTCTTTTTCCAATACCTTTTTCAGATACAGTTAATAACTCATGTTGGTCATCTTCAATAATCTCAGCATCAACAACAAAGTCAGTATCGTGTTTAAACTTAATACCTCTAACCCCTCTTGTTGTTCTTCCTTGCTCTCTTGTTTTTTCAATATCAAATCTGATACATTGACCAAGACTTGTAAATATCATCAAGAATTGTGTTTCAGGAGTTGTAATCTTAGCTGTTACAACTTCATCTGCATCATCAAGAACGATTGCTCTTACACCATTGCTTCTGATGTTTGCAAAGTCTGTTAATGATGTTCTTTTTACAATACCATTTCTAGTAAAGAATGCTAAAGATTTAGACTCATCAAAATCACTTGTTGGTAAGATAGCCATAATCTTCTCATCAGGTCTTAAGTTGATTAAGTTAACTACTGCTTTACCTTTTGCTGATCTACTTCCTTCAGGGATTCTATAAACTTTCAGCCAGTATAATTGTCCCATATTTGTGATGAACATCAAGGTATCGTGTGTATTAGATACAAAGAACTTCTCTATAAAGTCATCTTCGTGAGTAGTAACAGCTACTTTACCTTTACCACCTCTTCTTTGTTTTTCATAAGATTTGATTGGTACTCTTTTTACATATCCATTGTGAGTAATAGTAACTACCATTGGCTCATTTGGAATTAAGTCTTCAATATCAATCTCATCATATGAATCTTCAATTTCAGTTCTTCTTTCATCTGAATATTTTTCTCTAATCTCAACTAACTCTTCTCTGATGATTTCATTTAATTTATCTTCAGATTTTAAGATAGATTCTAATTCTGCAATAAGTACTAATAACTCTTGATATTCAGCTTCTAATTTATCTCTTTGAAGACCTGTAAGTCTTCCTAATCTCATATCTAAAATAGCTTGTGATTGGATTGGAGATAAAGAGAATCTTTCTTGAAGTTTATCTTTTGCATCTGCATCATTTTCACTAGCTCTGATAATCTTAACAACTTCGTCAATATTATCAACGGCAATTTTTAAACCTTCTAAAATATGAGCTCTAGCTTTTGCTTTTTCTAAATCAAATATTGTTCTTCTAATAATTACTGTTTTTCTATGAGATAAGAATACTTTTAATAACTCAGGTAAAGTAAATACTTTAGGCTCTTTGTTATGTACTGCTAAAAGGATAATACCAAATGTAGTTTCCATAGGAGTTGATTTGTAAAGGTTATTTAATACAATCTCACTCATAGCATCTTTTTTAAGCTCAATTACTACTCTGATACCTTCTCTATCTGACTCATCTCTAACTTCTGAGATACCTTCAATTTGCTTATCTTTTGCAAGATTTGCAATTTGCTCAATAAGTCTAGCTTTATTTACTTGGTATGGTAATTCATCTAAAACAATAACCTCTTTCTTACCTTTTGATTCGATATGATGTTTAGCTCTTATTTTAACTCTACCACGACCTGTGTTATAAGCATCTATAATACCACGTCTACCAAAAATTGTACCACCTGTTGGGAAATCTGGACCTTGGATAAACTCCATTAACTCATCAGCAGTTGTGTTTGGATTATCAATAGTATGTAATACAGCATCTAATAATTCCCCTAAGTTGTGTGGAGGAATTTTTGTAGCCATACCAACTGCAATACCTTCAGACCCATTTAAAAGTAGAGTTGGAACTCTTGTAGGTAATACATCTGGTTCTTTTAAAGTATCATCATAGTTTGGTACAAAGTTAACTGTATCTTTATCTAAATCTCTTAATACATCTTCTGAGATTCTTGTCATTCTAGCTTCTGTATACCTCATAGCAGCAGCGCTATCTCCGTCAATTGAACCGAAGTTTCCTTGACCATCAACTAGTGGTGCTCTCATTGAGAAATCTTGTGCCATTCTTACTAGGGCATCATAAACAGAACTATCTCCGTGTGGGTGATACTTACCAATAACATCCCCAACAATCCTTGCAGATTTCTTGTATGGTGCTCTTGCACTCATGTTTAAATCATGCATAGCGTAAAGAATTCTTCTGTGTACTGGTTTTAATCCATCTTTTGCATCAGGAAGTGCTCTACCTATGATAACACTCATAGAATAATCTAAATATGAAGCTTTAATACTGTCTTCAATATTTATGTTAATAATATCTTGATTTTCGAAAAGGTTCTCCATTAAAAAATGCCTTTATTGTAAAATTTAGATATTTTATCTAAAAAGGGCTTAGTATAAGGCTTATTATAGAAATTTTAAGGAAAAAAAAAGGGATAAAAGTTTTTTTACTTTTATCCCTTTTAATATTGGAGGTTTTTTTTAAACCAAAGCCTCGTTTTTGTATTTAATAATCATATTATATACTTCATCTTTTAGTTTTAACTTCTCTTTTTTCTTCTTTTCAATTTCAAATTGATCAGCAAGGTCTTTTTCCATTTGAGCAATCTCTTCATCTAAGTCATTATGTCTTTCAAAAACTTTTACAAAATGACCATCACTCTGTTTTAATTCAGCGATAACTTCTCTATGTTCATGAAACATTTTTTATACCTCTCTTATTTAAAAAGTTAATTCATTATAACAATATGAGACTTAATAAAAAGTGTTGAAAAGGATTTAAATTATATGTTTTATAAATAAGTTATGGAGGTATAAAAGTGGTAAAAACCACTTTTATTTGATATTTTAAGTTCTGTAGTCTGCGTTTATTTCGATATATTTATAACCAAGGTCACAACCATAGGCTGTAAATTTTCCCTCACCTACTCCTAAATCACAGATAACTTTATATTTGTCATTTTTAAGAACTTCACTGGCTTTTGCTTCTTGTTCTTTATCAAAACAAATCTCACCTTTGTTGAATACAACTACATCATTATAAGAGATTACAAGTTTTGTTTCATCACAAGTTACACGGCTAGCTCCAATAGTTGAAGCTATTCTTCCAAAGTTTGGATCTTCTCCATAAAGTGCAGTTTTTACTAAAAGTGAATTTGAAAGTGCTTTTGCTGCAGTTTCAGCCTCTTCATTGCTTGCTGCATTTATAACCTCAAATGCAACTGCTTTTTTAGCACCTTCACCATCTGCTACCATTAACATAGCCATATCATGCATCACAAGTCTAAGAGCCTCTTTGAAAGCTTCTTTATCGTATGCATTTGATTTTTTATTTGTTAAAAGCAATACTGTATCATTTGTAGAAGTATCACCATCTACTGAGATAGCATTAAAAGTACTATGAGAGTTTATTTCAAGTAACTCTTTCATATCCTCTTTAGGAATAGCAGCATCCGTACAAATAAAACAAAGCATTGTTGCAAGATTTGGATTTATCATCCCTGCACCTTTTGCAACTGAACCTATTTTAAAAGAAGTTCCATCTTCAAGTTTTACTTCATAAAGTGAAGTTTTAGGATATGCATCAGTTGTCATAATAGCACGACTTAGATTTTCTCCACCTTTTGAGCTTAAATCAAAACTATTTGCACCTTTTACTATTTTTTCAATAGGAAGAGGATTACCAATAACTCCTGTACTACTCATAATAGGATTGATTAAATCAAAATCTAATGAAGAGAATATAGTATTGATATCTTCTATACCTTTTTCTCCTGTTAATGCATTTGCATTTTTTGAGTTTACTAATACAAAATTTGTTTTAAAATCTTTTTCATATCTTTGATAATGTTTTAATGGTGCAGCTTGAAATTTGTTTAATGTAAATACAGCTTCTACATCACAAGCTATATCACTATATATAAATCCTAAATCAAAATTTCCATTTGGTTTTAATCCTGCATGTATTCCATCACAGTAAAAACCATCTATTTGGTCTATAAAACCTTTTATAGGTAAAATTGTAAACATTTTTTAAATTCCTTATAAATCTTTTGGTTTGTTTCTTAAAGCAACTATTCTTCTAGCTCTTGTAATCCCTCTTTGGTTACCAACTAAAAGAAGCTTACATCCTGGAGTAATTATTACATTACCTTTTGGCATTTGGATAAACCTGCCTTTCCTTTCAGTAATCCCTATAATAGAAACTTTAAATTTATCCCTAAGTTTTAAGTCTTTTATCTCTTTATTTACAGCCCAAGATTCTTCATTTACAAAGGCTTCTTCCATATCAATTGGAGTATCAGGTTTATATAAAAACTCTTCAAGTACATTTTCCATATCTGGTCTTATTGCCATAGCTGAAACTCTTTTTGCCATAAGTGATGGAGTTGCAACAACTTTATCTGCTCCAAGTTTCATAAGTCTAATTTTTTCATTATGACTTTCTGCATTTGCAATGATTAGAAATGGGCTTCTACCTAACTCTTTTTCATATAGTCTAACAGACGCAATAAGAGTAATATTGTTTGAGATATTTTTAGATAAAGATATTGCACCCTTAGCTGAACTTAAGTGTGATTTTAAAAAGGCAGTCTCTTTAAAAGGTTCCTCTTTTACATAATAAGGATAGTTGCACTCTTTTGCAATCTGCTCAATATCATCACTTGGGTCAACTACTACAAATGGCACATGGTTTTGGTTAAACTGCTTTGCTAATTGGGCAGTATATTCATTGTGATAGAATAATACAAAGTGTTTTCTAAGTCTAGCTATTTTATAAAGCATATTTCTTTCCTTATAAAGATCAAATAATCTACCTTTGATAACTGCATCAATCAAGATTGCAGTTGAAAGTGTAAACAAAGCAAATCCAAAAATAATAAGTGTAATAGTAAAAAATCTTCCAGCAGGAGAGATTGGAGCAACTTCTCCAAAACCTACAGTTGTAAATGTAATACCTGTTTGGTAGATTGCATCTAAAATTGGAAAATCATCAATTAGGATATATCCCATTGTTCCTATGATCATTACTACTTGAACTAGAACTAATGGTACTCTAAAAGGTTTTAATTGTGAGTAAATTAATGGATTAAGATCGTATTCAGGCTTAGCTGAACGAAATTCCCACCCAAGGGATTTTTTTATTCTTCTAAAGATGCTCATGAAAGCACTTTACTCTAAAGTGCTCTCTTATGAGTGTTTTTTAAGAGTTCTTAACTCTTTAGCTGAGATTCTGATTTTTTGTGTAGTTCCATCTTCTAAAGTAACTCTTACAGTTCTTAAGTTTGGTACAAATCTTCTCTTAGTTCTGTTTTTTGCGTGACTTACGTTGTTACCAACCATAGGTCCTTTTCCTGAAATCGCACATCTTCTTGACATTTTAGTTCCTTCAATTTTTTTATAGTGAAAAATATTCGCGTATTATACCTTGCAATTCTTAAGTTAAAGTTAAATTTAAGAGTTTTTTTTAAAATAATTCTTTTTATCTTTAATATGATAATATTTTGCATTATTTATTACAAAGGCATATTGTGAAGATTATTATACTATGTTTATTATCTATTTTTACTTTTGCGATTGAGATTCAAAAGCCTCAAAGCTATCAAGGTGATGAAAATATAAACTCTTGGCTTATGAGTGAGAAACTCGATGGGATTAGAGCCTATTGGGATGGGAAAGAGTTACTTACACGAAAAGGTAAAAAAATCTATGCCCCAAGCTGGTTTACGAAAAACTTTCCAGATTTTGAACTTGATGGTGAACTTTGGACAAAAAGAGACGACTTTGAAAATATCCAAAGTATTGTGATGGATAAAACTCCTAGCTTAGAATGGAAGCAAATAACTTATAATATCTTTGAAGTACCAAATGCAAAAGCAGATTTTATAAAAAGATTAGAAAAAGCCAACAAGTGGTTTATAAAAAATAAAAATAGCCATGTACAAATAATAAAACAAGAAAAAGTTGTAAATAAAGAGAATCTAAATAAATATTTAGAAGAGATTATAAATAAAAAAGGTGAAGGTGTTATTATAAAAGACCCAAGTAAAGAGTATCATACAGGAAGGTCACCTTTTATTTTAAAAGTAAAAAAAGCCAAAGATATGGAAGGTGTGGTTATAGGGATAAATATATCTCAAAAAACTAAGGTTTTGAAAAGTTTAGTAATAAAACTTGAAAATGGAATAACCTTTAACCTTGGAACTGGTTTTACAGATAAACAAAGAAAATATCCAGCCAAAATAGGTGATATAGTTACATTTAAATATTATGGTTTTACAAAAAATGGCAAACCTAAGTTTGCTTCATTTTTGCATATTAGAAAAGATTAGATTGTTTCTAATATAGAGTTTATCTTTTCTAACTGCTTTTCCAAAGTATAGTTTTTGGCTATTTTTCTATTTTGTTTTTTAATAAGTTTCATATCATCTTTATTTTGTAATATCGCTTCAAGTTTAAATTGCATACTTCTGTCATTTGGTGATTCCATTGTTGAGAATACATCAATCAACTCTTTTGAAGCATTGTTTACTGTAGTAAAAACTACACTTTTACAAAACATAGCTTTTAGAACATTTAGTGCAAAACTTTTTGTATGTGTTGGAAGAAGAAAAATATCTGAAGCTAAAAATAGTTCATCCACATCTTCATAATCTTCAAGAAGTAAAAGTTTATCTTCTAAATTAAACTTTGATAACTGAAACTTCAAATTAGTAATCTGTTTTTTCTCTCCAGCTACAAGGGCAAAGAAATTATTATTTGCTAATTGCATCACTATATTTATAAATTCAATAACACCTGAAGCTTTTAGATTTCTTCCTGTAAAAAAGATGATTTTCTTTTTTGGGTCGATATTAAATTTTTCACAAAACTGTGTTTTCACCTCTTTGGGTTTTTTATACTCAATATCTACAGCTGGATAAATAACTTCAATAGAGTTTTCATCTATATTAAATTTTTGTGAGATCTCCTCTTTTGAAGTTTTTGAGTTAACAATAATTTTCTTTGCATTTTTTATATTTTCACTAGCAATATTATCAATTGTTCCTGTATGAAAATATACTTTAGCATACTCTTTTTTCTTGAATAATAATTTATCCATAAAAGAGCTTTTTGAAACTAAAGAGATATTGTCTTGTTTTAATAACTCTTCTATAAGTCTATTTTTTGCTTTGAAACTTATTGTATGGCTCATATTTAACTTAGCTCATTGTCTATGATTTGGCAAATTGTATGACCAAAAAGTATATGCATCTCTTGTATTCTAGGAGTATCATTTGAAGGAACTACAAGATTTATATCACATAAGTCATTCATAGCTCCACCATCTCTACCACTTAAACCTACAATTTTACATCCAAGTTCTTGACCAACTTTAAAAGCATTTATTACATTGCCTGAGTTTCCTGAAGTTGAGATTCCAATAAGTAAGTCCCCTTTTACAGCCAAAGATTCAACTTGTCTATCAAAAACTCTATCATAACCATAATCGTTTCCAATAGCTGTTAAAGCTGAAGTATCTGTTGTAAGGGCAATACCAGGTAGTCCTCTTCTTTCAGTTTTATATCTTCCTGTAAGTTCTGCTGCAATATGTTGTGCATCTGCCGCACTTCCACCATTTCCAAAAAGTAGAATTTTATTTCCATTTTTTAATGTATCTACTGCTAATGCTGCTGCCTCTTGTAAAGGCTCAGCCATAGTTTCCATAACTTTTTGAATAGTTTCTAGGTGACCTAAAAACTCTTTTTCAATTACACTTTTCAATTATTTAACCTTTTGTATCTCTTTAAATTCATTTAATATTTTTTCAGAATAGATTTTTCTTCCAATTACATTAAAATGATTTATATCTGCCCATAAATTAGCATTATTTACTTGAAAATCTAATAGATATATAATCTTGGAATCGATTACTCTATTAAAATACTCTTTATTGTATTTATAAAATGTATTATAACTAATTGGTTCAAGTAATACAATTGGAATTATACCATTTGATTTTATTGTAAATATTAATCTATTTAAGATATTGATTTTTTCATCATTAATTTTTTTTATTTTTAAATCAATATCTTTTTTTTCTGTTTTAAGTTTTTGTTTATTGAATATTATTCCATCACCATTATCACAGAAAAGAACGCTTCTATCTAAGATATTTCCTCTCCAGTATATTGCATTGCAATCAATACCAGCTATATAACTTTTTTGATATGAATTCAAAAATTTATTAATCTCATGATTTTTATAATATGTTTTTATTTGTCTAAATATATCTTTTATTCTAAAGTTTTCATTTAAATAATCATTTGAACTAATATATTTAAAATCACTATTAAAAAACTCTCTATCAATATATGTTGGAAACATAGTATTTACTTCTTCATAAAAGTCGTTTAATTCTATATTTAAAAATATATATTTAGGCTTTTTCTCAACTGCTTTATAAACAGCAAAAGGGAAATCTGATATTTTCATACCCGGTACACCATAATTATATACACTAAATCCATTTTTTTCAAACAAATTTGAACTTAATTGATTTTGAGTTCTACTACTTCCAATAAAGATAATATCCAAATCTTTATTTTCTACAAACTTATCCATATGAATAGACTTAAATTTTTTATCTTCAAAAAATATTTTTGAAGGTAATAGTTTAAAATACACTACAAATAAAGCCCCTAAAACTAAAATCAAAACTATCAACGTCGATAAGAGATTAAACTTTACAATTTTTTTATAAATACTCATATTTTTTCTTTAAAAATTAAAATATATAAATTCTGAAGATTGATTAACAATACCAAAATAGATTGAAGTTAAAAACAATACCACAGATAAATATAGTAACTTAGGTGATTTTTTATATAAAAAATTTGAATTTTGAAAATATAAAACAATAAATAATGCAACAGCAATCCAAGTAAAACTCTTATTGCCATCTATATGAATTAGCCATTGTCCAAACTCTACTCCATGCTCTTTTAAAAACTCTAACTTCTGGGCATATTTATCTGACATTACTATTCCATTTAAGCCTACCATACCTTTTAACACTTTTACTGCATCTTCCCAGCTTAATGCTCTAAAGAATACCCATGTTATATTTATGAAGTTAAAGGTAATAAACCAGGCTAGGTATTTATTCATATTAAAGCCAAAGTCTTTCCAGATTCTATGTGTTACTAAAGCTATACCATGCAAGGCTCCCCAAGCTATAAATGTCCATCCTGCTCCATGCCAAAACCCTGACACTACTGCTACTGTAAACAGGTTTGTATATCCTCTTATATTTCCTTTTCTATTTCCACCCAATGGGATATAGATATAATCTCTCATAAATCTTCCTAAAGTTACATGCCATCTTCTCCAGAAGTCTTGTATATCCAAAGATTTATATGGCGAGTTAAAGTTTATTGGAAGTTTTATATTAAACAGCAGTGCTGCTCCCACTGCCATATCACAGTATCCACTAAAGTCAAAGTACAATTGGAAGGTATAAGAAAGTGATGTTGCCCATGCTTCAAACAGTTCTAATGTTACAGCATTATCAAATCCTGCTGTTGCCCAGATTGCAAATTGGTCTGCTATTATTACTTTTTTAAACAATCCTATTGAGAATATAAACAATCCCATTGCTATATGTTTATAATTTTTTACCAGATTCCATCTACTTGCAAACTGTGGCATCATCTCTTTATGGTGTACAATTGGTCCTGCTATTAATTGGGGAAAAAATGTTACAAACAGTGCGTAGTTTAGAAAATCATATTCACTTGTCTCTCCTCTATAGCTATCTACTAGGTATGCTATTTGTTGGAAGGTAAAGAAAGAGATTGCTAATGGCAAGGCTAGGTGTAGTAGTTCTACACTTCCATTTGTTACCATATTTATATTATTTATAAAAAAGTCTGCGTATTTAAAGTATCCTAGTAAAGCTAGGTTTGCTATTACTCCTATTGTTAGTAAGGTCTTCTTTGTTATTTTTATCTTTTTAAAGTTCTCATTTAAGGAGTTCCCTATTACATAGTTAAACAGCATTGAGCTTAATATTAAGGGCAAATATATTGGATTCCACCAGCTATAGAAAAACAAACTCGCGAATACTAGAAACCCTTTTGCTCCTACTACTAGTCTTTTACTTAGCAAAAAGTAATATACAAAAAACGTGATTGGCATAAATACAAATATAAACTCGTAACTGTTGAATAACATTTGTATATGCCTTTTTTTATAATTTTTTAACTTTTTTGAATTTTTTCTATTGTTTTTGTAGTACTTTTTCCATCTACAAAAGTAACAAGTTTTGTCTCTTTTGCTATATCTGAACCTACTACTTCTTTACCTTCATAATCAGCACCTTTTACTAAAATATCAGGTTGCACTAATTTGATAAGTTCATAAGGGGTATCTTCATCAAAAATCACTACATAATCTACACACTCTAAAGCTGAAAGGATATATGCTCTGTCATCTTGAGTATTTATAGGTCTAGTTTCACCTTTTAATCTTTTTACACTGGCATCTGAATTTAATCCTAAAATCAATACATCACCAAAAGATTTTGCTGTATTTAGATAACTAACATGTCCTTTATGTAAAATATCAAAACATCCATTTGTAAATACCACTTTTTTATTTTGTGATTTAATTCTATTTGATATTTTTTCTATTTGTTCAAATGATTTAATATGTAGTTCAATTGAACTTTTATGTAATGATGCTTGATACTCTTCTATCTCATCTAAAGAAGCTGTTGCACTACCAATTTTCCCTACAACAACTCCTGCAGCTAGATTGGCAAACTCAACAGAAGTGCTAATATCACACCCTAAAGATAAAGCAAAACCTAAAGAAGCAAGTACCGTATCCCCTGCTCCTGTTACGTCATAAACTTCCCTTGCAACAGTTGGTTTTACACATACCTTGTCATCTTCTAAAATAGCAATACCATTTTCACTTAGAGTAATAACAGAAACTGCTAAAGAAACCTCATCTTTAAGTTTAAAAAGAGCATCTTTTAAATCTATATCACTCTCTATTTTTATACCTGAAGCTAGTTCTGCTTCTTTTTTATTTGGAGTTAAAAGATAAGCGCCTTTGTATTTTGTAAAATCACTTCCTTTTGGATCAACTAATACTTTTTTGCCTTTTTTATTTGAGTAAGATATTATCTTATCAAGAAGGTCATTTGTAAGTACACCTTTGTTGTAATCAGAAAGAAGCACAATATCATAACTGTTTATTTTCTCTTGAAATTTTTCATAAAGAGATTTTACACTTTGAACTGAAATATTGTTTTTACTCTCTTTATCATATCTTACAACTTGTGAATGGGAAGCCATAAGTCTAGTTTTTCTTGAAGTTTTTCTTCCTTTTTGCTCTATTAGTGAAGCTTTAGCTCCTTGCTTTGTTAACATAGCTTTTACTAATAAACCAACTTCATCATCACCTACAACAGATAAAACCTCAACACTAGCTCCAAGAGCTAGAAGATTGCTTATTACATTTCCTGCTCCACCTAAAACTGTTGTTTCCTTTTTTATATCAACTATTTGAACAGGAGCTTCAGGAGAGATTCTTTCACAATTTCCCCAAAGATATTCATCTATCATCAAATCGCCAATTACTAATATCTTTGGCTGTGTTTTTAAAGCTAAATTTTGAACAGTTTGCAATCTTTATCCTTTTTTAACTTCTGTTTCAAATAATTCTTTTATTTGTGGAATATATGCTTTTATCCCCTCTTCCATAGAAAATCTTGGTTCATAATCTAAATTTTCTTTTGAAGAATCGATATTTGCTTGGGTAAAAAACTGATATGAACCTACAAATGGATTTGGAATATACTCTTTTCCATTGTCAATATTTAGCTCTTTTTGTAAAATATTTACTATATCTTCAAAGCTTCTAGCTTTTCCTGTACCTACGTTGTAAACACCACTTTTTTTAGGGTTACAAGCTTTTATATTTGCTTGAACTACATCTTCTATATATATAAAATCTCTTAGGATTTTATCACTTCCTTCAAAAAGTCTTGGAGTATCACCTTTTAAAATCTGATGACCAAATTGAACCACCATTGAAGCTGTTTTATTTTTGTAAAACTCTCTTGGTCCATATACATTAAAATATTTAAGTCCCACAATAGAGATATCAACACCTTGTTTTAAATATTTGTATGTGATATTGTCCATCATAACTTTTGAAAAACCATATACATTGTTTGGTGATTCATATCCAATCTCAAATCTATCACTGTCTCCGTAAGTTGCAGCTGAACTTGCATAAATCATATTTGCTTTGTGTTTTATAGCAATTTTTAGTAGCTCTTCATAGGCATTTACATTTGTTTTAATCATAATATCTTGCTCTAAAGCTGTAGTATCTGAAATAGCTGCTTGATGGAAGATATAATCAAAGTTGTATGAGTTTTCTAAGTGTTCTAAAAGTGCAGAATCATTTATATCTCCACTTATTATTTGTCCCTTAAAACCTATAAGGTTTTTAAAGTGACCAAAGCTTTTTAAGTTCCCGTTTGAAAAAGTTTCTCCACTTCTAAAACAATCAAGAGCTATAATATTAGCCTCTGGATAGTTTTCTTGAAAATAAAAACAAAGATTTGAACCTATAAAACCTGCGGCACCTGTAATTAAAATATTTTTATTATTAAAGTCTATATCTGTATATTTCATAAAAAATTCCTATTTATTTAAAAGGTAATATTTTAACAAAATTTTGATTAGAAAGTGAAACTACAATAACCCAAACTTTTTAAAACAATATATCCTAAGCCTATCTTATTCAGGGCTCTATGGTTTAAAATATATTATCAGTCTAGAAAAACTTATAGATTTCTTTGCTATCAACAAGTTACTGGTTCCATAATTGTTAGATTTTAATACAGTTTTTTACTATTTGTTTTTTCAAAAACTCATCATTTGTATTATAATTGACTATATCTATTTTCAAATCAAAATCTTTTCTCAAAAGATTGCTTATTAATTTTATTTTTCTTTTACGAAATTCTTCTCTTCCAAAATTAGAATCAATAGCTATATCTATATCTCCACCTCTTTTTGAATCATCAACACGACTACCGAAAATATATATATTTACATCACCAAAACTATTTAAAATTGCATCTTTTATTTTATCTACAATTACTTTTTTTAATCTCATTTTATATACTTATTTGCAAAATTTAGTGAATTTAAATAATAGCTCTCAATTTTATCAAAACTATCAATACAAAACTTTAAATCTTTTAAAGCTTCTTCAAGTTCTTCAGGATAATCATGTTCTAACTCATTTCTAACTTCTCTAAGTTCTATCCAATTATCTAGACTATCAATAATATCTTCTTTTTCTATATAATATAAAACTTCACTCATTTTTGAACTATTAATACCAGCAACATCCAAAAGAAGAGGAAATATTTTTGCACCTAAAAAATCTTGAACAGAACTAAATCTTTTTAAATAGGCATCTAAAACAGCTTTTTCTTGTGTTTTCAATGTATTAAATGTAAATTGTTCATAGATATTTTTATTTTTTAAAAGTTCATCTATCCAAGCATTATAATCCTTTAAAGCCTCATAATGTTTTGTTAGTTTATTAAATCTTTTTTGAAGTATTAACTTTGTATCACTTTGTTTCATAATCCACCAACTTATCATAGATATATTTGGAATAATTATACCAAATATAAATAAATTTTCTTAGAAACTTTTTTATCTAGCACCTATTTTGCCAAGTACTACTTTTATAGTTTTCATAAAAATTACAAAGTCAATCCATAAAGACCAATTTTGTATATACCATTTGTCCAATTCAATTCTTTCTTCAAAAGTTAGATTGTTTCTTCCACTTACTTGCCAAAGTCCAGTTATTCCAGGTTTTACTTCTAATATAATATTTTTATTATATTTACCTATTTTTTCTTTTTCATTTATCATATAAGGTCTTGGACCTATTAGATTCATATCTCCTCTTAAAACATTGAAAAATTGAGGAAACTCATCTAAGGATGTAGCTCTTAAAAATCTACCAACTTTTGTAATACGTGGATCATTTTTATATTTGTGATATATAGAATAATACTCTACTTCTTCGGGATTGTTTTCCAAATATTTTTCTAATAACTTATCTCCATCTTCATACATAGTTCTATATTTATAACAACTAAACTCTTGCCCTTTTATTCCCATTCTTTTTTGTTTGAAAAATATTTTCCCTTTGGAATCATTTTTTATTAGAAATAAAATAATCAGATGAACAAAAAGAGAAAAAGGTAGTATTGATAAAACTAATAATTTTTCAGAAAAATATTTAATAAAAAGATTTCCATAATCTAAAAGTTTGTTTTCAATAGAAATTGCTGATAATCGGATATTAAAATAATCTACAATATTCGCATGGGTAAAATCGATATGATACATATATGGTACTACATAAATATTTTTAGTCTTTTTAGAATAGATTCTAATTAATCTTTTTGATTGTTCTGTTGTAAAATTTTTAGATATTAGAATAACAACATTGAATCTTTTTTTTGATAATTTATATCCTAAATACCAGTTTTCTTCTAACTCTTTTTTCATCCTATCAACTAAATAAGACTTTCCTACTACCCTAACTTTCTCTCTAAAAAAATTAAATTTAAATAAAACTTTTTTCAAATATCTTTTAGAAAAAGGGATAATAAAAGAGGCTGTAATAAAAAACAAAGTGATAAAAGCTCTGGAATAATCGTGTGAAATTTTGGTTAATGTTATTACTGTAAATACAATAACAAATGACAATAACAAACCTTTTAAAACCTTTTTTGTATCACTCCAAAAATCGTATCGAACAAAATATATCTTTTCAAATAAAAATATAACAAATGATAAAAATACAACCCAATAGTATCTAGGAAATGTAGAAGAATCTAAAAAAGGGAAAAAATCTGCTAAATAGTTTGATCTTAAATAAAATGCAATCTTTAAAGATATTAATAAAAAAAATAAATCAGATGTGATTAGAATAACAATATAAAGAGTATTTGAAAGATTAAATTTGTTTTTCATATGTGATTATACAACTTTTTCTCTTTTATACTATTTTTGATAATACAAAATCGTAAAATTCGTTTTTAAATCTATCTTCGTTAAATTGTTTAACTTTTTGTGAAATTAGCTGCTTATCAAAAACTGTAATTTCAAATTTTTGTACTGCTTTTATGATATCTTCTTTTGTTTGTTTTTCAAAATGGATTCCAGTCAATCCATCTATAACTGTTTCTGCGGTTCCTCCTGCATTTAAGGCAATAACAGGTGTACCACAAGACATGGCTTCTAGAGGAACTATTCCAAAATCTTCAACTGCAGCATATATAAAGGCTTGTGCTTTTTGCATATATTCAATCAATACAAAATCTTCTTGATATCCTAAAACTTTGATATTTTTATTTGCTATTTTTTTTATATCATCATACTCTTCACCATGACCAATAACAACTAAAGTTTTATCTGGCATTTTATTAAAAGCTTCAACAATAAGTTTTGTTTTCTTATAAGATACTAATCTACTAGCTGTTAAATAAAAATCATCTTTATTTTCTTCCAATGGAAAATTGTGGGTGTTTACAGGAGGATAGATTACAGTGCTGTCTTTTTTATATATTCTTTTTATTCTTTCTTGAACAAAATTTGAATTTGCTATAAAATAGTCTACCCTATTCAAAGTTTGAATATCCCATTTTCTGATATATTTTAAACTTAACTCTACTAGAAATTTTTTAGGTTGGGTTAGTGTATTTGTATATTCATCGTATAAATCCCATGCATATCGAATAGGAGTATGACAATAACAAATATGGATTTGATTTTTATGCTTTTTTATACCCTTTGCAACTGCCCAAGAGGAGCTTATAATCAAATCATAATTTTTTAAATCTAAACTCTCTATTGCTTTTGGGAAAAGGGGCAAATAGTTTCTAAAATATTTTTTAGAAAAAGGTAGTTTTTGAATAAATGAAGTTTTTGCAAATTTATCATTTATTATATTTTTTCTATCTTTTTTATCTAAAAAATCTACTAAAGAGAATATATCTGCATTGGGATAAATATCAGATATATTCTTTAAGACTTTTTCAGCTCCTGCATTTGTAACCAGCCAGTCATGAACTATTGCAATTTTTTTCATATAATTAAATTTTAAATCACATCATCAATTAATTCGATTTTTTCAAAATTGTTTGTAACTCTTAATAGATTTGCATATGCTGTTATAAGGTTTGATATAGTATCGATATAAGAGAATTTTAGTTCATCCAATTTTGTTTTTGCTTCATACAAATCAATAATACTTTTTAAATCTTTTTCATATGCTTTTTCTATAGATTCTAAATATAGATTGGCAGATTTTAAAGAGGTGTTATATAGTTCTAAAGATTCAAGTGCAGCTTCAAATTCACTTTTATTTTCTAAAAATTCAGTTTTTGATTTCTTTTGTGATAATTTTAAATCTTCTAAAGTGGAATTATATTTTAATCTTGATGATTTTACTCTTGAGTTTACGGCACCACCTTGGTAAATTGGTATAGTTAAAGCTACCATATATCTAGAGGTATTTTCATAATCAGAAGCAATATCTGGAGAATAATATTTTGAATAACTTGCATCAAAAGATAGTTTTGGAAGATGGGCATCAAAAGCGTTATCAAGGGCTTCTTTAGAATATTCTTTTGAGATTTTTGCTTCTTGTACTTCTAAACTATTTAAATATGCCTCTTCATTTTCTAAAATAGCTTTTAATTGATTTAATTTTTCAGAACCTATATTATAAGATATTTCAGGTAGAGTAAAATCTGAAATTTCAATTAGCTGAGCTAAATCATTTTTTGCAGTAACTAAAAGTTGTTTCTCTTTTTTTAACTCGATTTTAGAAGTATTATAATCTACTTCTGCTTCAAGCATATCCATTCTACTCATCAAACTTAATTTGTATTTCTTTTTTGCAGCATCATTTAAATATCCATAATATTTTGTTTTTGATTCTAACAATGATATTCTATTTTGTAGTTTAAAAATCTTGATATAAGATTCAAAAGTTGTATTAAATAACTCTTGCTTATTTTTTTCATAAGTTATTTCTGAAAGTTTAACCCTTTTTCTTTCCATTCTAATTTTAGAATATAATTCAGGGTCATAAATATTTTGTCTCAAAGAGATGTTGTATTCTAAGTTTCTTTCTCTTTCTTTATCATCATCTCTTTCTAATAGTTCATTTAATTGACTATACATATTTGAGTAGGATACTTTACCAGAAAGTTGAGGATACAAGTTTGCCTTAACTTGATTTATATCCTCTTTTCTTGATTGGTATACATATTTTGAAGATAAAATCTCATTTGATTTATCTAAAGCCAAATTATAAGTTTGTGAAAAAGTTAAACTTTCGGCATATAAACTTGTAAATAATGTACAAACTAAAAATACAAAAAACTTATTCTTCATTAAATCCCCTTGTAAACATATCTGTAATTGGTTTAAGTAAATAGCTAAATGCAGTTCTTTCACCTATGTTTATCATAACTTCAGCTGGCATACCTGAAACTAAAGTAAACCCATAGTTTTGTAAATCTTTTACACCTTGTTTTGTTACCTCAATTTTTGCTTCATAATATGAGTCTCCTGTTTCTTGATTTGTGAAACTATCTGCTGATACATGAATAACTTGACCATCAATTACATGGGCTGTTTTTAGATTAAATGCTGAAAATCTGATATCTGCATGTAAACCAACTTTTACTTTATCAATATCAGTTGTTTTTACTTGTGCTACAACTATTAGTTTACTATCTTCTGGAACAACTTCTAAAATATTATCACCAGGAGCAATTACTGCACCTAAAGTATGTATTTTTAAGCCTACAACAACTCCATTTATAGGAGAGTATATGTTTGTTCTTTCTAGTTTATCTTCAGTTGCTTGAATTTTTGATTTTAAATCTTCTAACTCTGATTTTGCTTTTAATAAAGAATCTAAATTTTGATTTCTAAAATCTTTTTCACTAACTAGTTGTTGAATTTTTACTTCTTCTATTTGTTCTCTTAATCTTGCAATTTCAGAGTTTAATTTTGCAACATCACCTTCTAAAGAGTTTTTCTCTCTTTTTAATTCTCTTACTTTTAACTTATCAATTAATTTTTGTCTTAAAAGCTCTTCCCACTCTTCTATCTCATCAGATATTGATTCAAATCTTTGCTTTTTACTTTTTAATTCAGATAAGGAACCATCAATTTGTTTTTGTAATTGAATAATTCTATTTTTACTTATATCTTTTTGTTCTTTTTGTGATTTACTTAAAGTTTCAAAAATATTTCTCTGGTTTGTGATTACATTTTGATCAGTTAATTCTTCAGGGAAAACTATTTCATTTTTTCCATTTTCTAAAGCTACTGTTCTAGCATAAGCTCCTAAAGCATCTTGATATTTCGATTTTAAAATATTTAATTGTGATTTATATTGAATATCATCTAGCTTAATAAGTAAATCACCTTTTTTTACTTTATCACCATCTTTTACTAAGATTTCTTTAACTATACCACCTTCTAAGTGTTGTATTACTTTTTTATTTAGGTCTGCTGAAACTGTACCCATAGCTACAGAAGAAGCAGCTAGAGGAGCAAAAAACATCCAACCTCCTAAAATCCCAAAAACTACAAATATTACACTTAAACCGAAAGTTATTATTTTTGAAGCATCATGTGATGGCATTTTTGCATTTGTACTCATATTTAACTCCCTGGCTTACTAATTGAAATTTTTTGTTGTAAATTGTTTTTTGGTTTTTGTTCTATTTTTGGTTTTTGTCCAAATACTTTTGCTAAAATCTCTTTTGTATCACCCATAGTTTCTAAAGTTCCATTTTTCATCAATGCTATTTTATTTGTAACTTGTAGAATAGCTGGTCTATGTGTTATTATGATTACTGTTGTTTCATTTTCTTTTAATGAATTTATTGCATCAAGAAGAGATTGTTCCCCTTGCTCATCTAGATTTGAGTTTGGTTCATCAAGTACTACTAAAACAGGGTTATCGTATAATGCTCTAGCGAAACCTATTCTTTGTCTTTGTCCACCTGATAAAGATACTCCACCAGCTCCTATTTTTGTATCATAACCTTCAGGAAGTTTTAAAATCAATTCATGAACTCCTGCTTTCATAGCAGCTTCTACAACTTTTGCTGAATCTACTTCATTAAATCTTGCAATATTTTGTGCAATAGTTCCTTCAAATAGTTCAATATCTTGAGGAAGATATCCTATATATTTTCCAAGTCTTTCTTTATCCCATTGATGAATATCTGCACCATCAAGTCTAACTTTTCCTTGAAGTAGTGGCCATAAACCTAATATTGCCCTTGCTAAAGATGATTTTCCTGCTGCACTTGGTCCTATTATACCTAATACATCCCCTTTATCTATTTTCATAGTAATACCAGCAATAGATGGAATTTTTGATCCGGGAGGCATTAAAGCAACTTGCTCTAAAAATAGTTCTCCTTTTGGTGCAGGAAGTTCCATATACTCTTTTTCTTTTGGGAAGTCTTCTAATAATTCGTTTAATCTTTGATAAGAAGTTCTAGTACTACTAAAACCTTTCCAAGTATTGATTAATAAATCAAGAGGAGCTAAGGCTCTACCTAAAAGAATAGAACCTGCAATCATCATACCAGCACTTAATTCAAGTTGAATAGCTAAATAGCCACCTAAACCTAAAATCATAGATTGAAACATCATTCTTGTAATTTTTGAAGTGTTTGACCAAACTCCAGCTTTATTACTAGCTTCATCTTGAGCACTTAAAAACCCAAAGTATTTTTCTTGCCAGTTTTTTCTAATAGCATTTCTCATACCCATAGCATTTACTACTTCGGCATTTCTTAGATTTGCATCTACATACATAGTTGCTTCTCTGTTTAAAGAGTTTGCTTCTGATAGCTTCTCTTTTGTTGAGTATTCATTTACAATAGTAAAACATAATAAAACAATAGCTGCAAATATTGCAAAAACACCAAAATATGTATGAAATATAAAAAGTACACCAATATAGATTGGTATCCATGGAGCATCAAAAAACGCAAATAGACCATTTCCACTCATAAACTGTCTGATTTGTGTTAAATCAGACAAGGGCATAGAACTAGCTTTTCCAGGTGCTTTATTTGCAAGTTCAAATAGAGTATCAAATATCCTTTGACTTAATAAACTATCAAGTTTATTTCCTACTTTTATTAATAATTTTGACCTAACTATCTCTAAAAGTGCTAAAGTTATAAATAATACTATCACTAAAGAGGTAAGCATTATCAAGGTTTCTTCACTTCTACTTGTAATAACTCTATCATATAATTGCAACATATATAAAGGTGGAACTAACATAAGTAAGTTAATAAAAAAACTAAAAACACCTGCAATTATGATAGTCTTTTTTGACTCAAAAATTGCGTTTTTAATCTCGTTTGTTTTTTCTTTTTCATTTAAAATATTTTTTGGCGATGCCATAATTTTTGCCTTTATTGTTGTCTTTGATTTGCAAGTTCAAACAACGTATTTATATTGTCTAATGTTTTTAGGTGCTCTTCAATAATTAATATAATACCTCTTCTAGCCCATGAAGCTAAGATATCATCACTTAGTTTATTAAGTTTTTCTCTATCAACTACTTTAAAACCATTAACTAAAACTTTCTTTTCATCACCTTCACCTATAGCAACTTCTCTTTCTTCTAAGATACCACTATCAACTATCTCTTTTACCATTTTTTTTGTTATTTGAACATGTTTTTCATTGTCCATTAAAAATTTTATTGCATTTTCTAAAAGTTCAGATTGTGAACCATCTTTTTTAAATAAAAGTTTCCCTTTTGATTTTGAAACTAAAGATGAATCTTCATCTATCATAATTATTTTTTGGTCTACATTATCTTTTACTGATGCTACAGAAAATGGATATTTTCTTAAAGCTAATGGTACATAGTTTGTAATCCATTTACCTTCACTGTTTATTGCTAAGTTTTCTCCACCTAATGAAAGTAATGCAGATAGAGATGGATTTTTCCCATCTACAAAAACTATAGGAAAAACTTTTCCTACAGCTGTAATTTCACCTAAAGTAACTGGTAAAATAGATAAGTCTTTAGCAAAAAATAAATCATTCATATCTGAAACTTTTAAACTTTTGTGCTTTTCTTTATCTAAAATTTGTAAATTTTTATACATTTTTTTATCCTTTTTTATTTTTTTTGGTCTTCCTCTTTTTTTTGAATGAAGAGCTAAACCTAAACTATCTTCAAGTTTTTTGATAAACTCTTTTGATGCTGTGATTTTTTGTTTTTGTAAACAATCAAATATGAAAGCATCTTTTTCTTTTGTATTTTCATCAAAAAATGTTTTATATTTTTTGATTCTATCTTCTTGAGTATATCCTAGTTTTTTGTACTCGTCATGATAAGTAATGATAGGATTTTTTTTGTCAAAAAGATTTTTATCTAAACTTGAATATTTTGTTTTTGTTCTTCTTTCAATAAAAGACATAACATCAAAAAGGTAATTTTTGTATTCTACTAAAGATGATTTGTATCTACCTTGCCATAATGTACCACTTCTATCATATTTTTTATTATAATAGTTAACATATAGGCGTCCTAAGCTTTGCATAAACTTAGGTATAGAATCTACAAGCTTAGAAGTAGCTAAAAACTCAAAATACTCTTTGTCTAAAATATAAGAGTGTATTTGTACGTCATATGTTTGACTGTATTGAGCTACAAGGTCCAAGAAGAACTCTTTGTCAACATTTTTTTCAAATACTCCCATATGGTCTAAACAATTTAATAAAACATGATAGGTCATATTTTCTATAAATATTCTTTGTTTTCTAGCCAATAATTACTCTTTTGATTGAAATTATTGAAATAATATAGGAAAGAAGCTTTAAAGTTGTTTAAATCACTCGCAATACTTTTTTTATGAAATTAATTAGGTACCGGAGTGATTTTTTATTTTATGCGATAAAGAAATCATCATTGAGAATTGTTCTTGAAGCTGTTAAAGTATCTACTCCCTCACCAAAACTTCCAAAAGAAGGGCTTGTAACATCTAGGTAAAATGTTTCATTACCTTCGTAGGTATTATCATCACCAATTATCTCCACTGGTATAATTACAGAAGATTCATCACTATATAAAGTAATAATACCTGAGCTAAAGATATAATCTTCCCCTGCAGTTGCAGAGCCATCTCTTGTGGTATAGCTTAGAGTAATATTACCTAAAACATCACTTCTATCTTCTGTATATTCTAGTAAGAAGTATGTGTAATTTATCTCGCCAGAATCCCCTTCATATATAGCTTTTTGCACTTCCTCTTTTGAATTTGGTGCATCTTCATATCCAGCTCGTATTGTTTTATCAATCCATTCTGCATAGGAACTTACTCTTTGCCACCCTCCTAGTTCTCCAAAACTAGAATCAACATAATTATTTATATCAGTATTGTATGAATAAGAAGAGATTGAAGCAGAATAAGAGGCTACTCCTGCTATAAGATTATCTATAAAAGCTGGTCCACCACTATCACCACTAGCAATCATACCTTCTGTTAAATTTGTAGCAATACTATTTATATTTAATATATATCCTATTGCATCGGTTAGACTACTGTTGCTATCAAAATCTGCTGCTAAAATAGTATAAGGTAAAGGGTCCCAAGCTATATTTGTGCTAGAATCATTGCCAATTATAGAAAAAAAAGTATCAAAGGTGTTTGTGGTTTTTAGTTTAAGAATATCTGTTTCATAATATAACTCACCAGTACTTCCTGAACCATAGGCACCATAACCCACCATAGTAAAATCTTTTCCTATTTCAAAAGAATCTCTATAGATGTCATATCTTTCATAAAATGAGGATGGATTTTCATCTAAAGTTAATATTGCTAAATCACCATTTGAATTTATAGTATCATAATCCTCATATACAGTAATAGTTGCACCATATGCTTGTGTACCAAACTTAGTATCAAAATAAACTGTAATATTGTCAGTATTTGCATCTTCAAAAATATGTGCTGCTGTTAAGATTGATTTACCATCATATAGCAATGCGCCTGTTCCATAGCTTTCAGAGTTTGATACTCTTACAACAGCATTGTAAAAATCTGCATAATCTGTTTGGTATATGTAATTTGTATAGTCATCTAAGTAAGTAGTCATATAGGTTTTCCTCCCCATAAATATAAGTGAATATTAAAATATTAATTATCTATTTAAAACAATATCTTAATTAATCTTAATTTATAAACTATTATTTATAGGCTAGGTAATATTTTATATTTTTGTCTATATTTTGTTATATCCAAATTTTTCAACCCATGGATCTAATAGTGCTCTACATTTTTTATCAAATAAAAACTCATAGTTTTTCCATGAACTTTGAACTCCTAGGGATAAACCTTTTCTTACATTTTCGTAACTTGGAGTTTTAACAGGTCGTTTTTTTGAATGTTCAACAAAATTTAATACTTCATCGGTCCATTCTAATTTTAAAAAATTTAAAACTTTTTCCATCTCATTTTGAAAATTTAAAACTAAATCATCATAATATATATAATGAACTCTTGACGTTTCTTCAGGAAAAACATTAAACCAATCAGTCATTACTTTATTATAAAAAACACATGAATCATAAAAATCATTAAAAGCTGCCATAGCCATATTTGGTTTATAAATTTGCTTATAATTACTTATAACAACGTCATAAGGATGTCTAATTGAAAAAATATATTTTTTATTGGGAAATACTTTTTCTAAATATCTTATATTTGAACTCATAATTGGTGTTTTATCTATAATACAAGTACAATTTTTATTTTTGATATATCTATTTAAATTTTTATAATAAAGTTTTTGAGTATCTTTAATTATTGAATCAATATTTTTATAAAAAGGATCAATAATAGCATGTGATTTAAAAGATATATTTGATGCCGTAATAAAAGATGAAGTTTCTTCACAAGTAGTTATGGCATGATGAGATGCTAATGCATTTTCTAAAAGGGTAGTTCCTGATCTGGGAAATCCTGTCATAATAAAGTAATTATCATGTCCTTCATCCTCTATTTTTTCATTTGGTTCAAAACTAGCAAGTTTGTCTACCCAAGATATGTATTTTGACAGGCTATATTCAGAATTAATTTGTAAAAGATTCTGTTTTTTATAATATTTTATAGCTTTTTTATAATCTTTTAATTTTTCAAAACATTTAGTAGCTAAATTAAGAAAAATCATATTGCTATTCTCTGTTGCTTTGATTAACATTGTTGTTGTCATAAAATCAATACATTTTTGATAATTTTTTTGTGCAAAAATATTAAGTGCAATATTGTAACCTCTTAAAATTTTTGCTTCTTCTAGCTCTTGTGTAATAAGTGAAATATCATAAATTAAATCAAATTTACCTTCCCTTTCTAAAGCTCTTAAAATATTAATAAATACTACAGAAAATTCATTTCCCTCTGCCATAAAAAGTTTTTTAATAAGTAAATTAAAGTATAAATCCCCACTTAAATTATCTGCTGCAATATCAAGTGCAAATTGAAAATACTTCATATTTCCTGTATAAATAAAAAGGTTTTGATAAATATCAACCATTTTATTATAGTCAAGATTTAATTCAGCATTAATAAGTTGTTTATTAAATTCTGATACAGAATTTAAATCTTTTTCCTCTAATTCATAAATCTTATTTAATAAATCAAATTTTAATTCTCTTGAAAACCTTTGAATCAAAATTGTACGAAGTACTTCACTATGTTTAGCTAACTTTAAAGCTATATTTAAAATTCTATTTTCAAAATCTACATTTGAAAAGTTATCTAATTGAGTAAAAATAAAAACCCTTACTACAGGGTCATTAATACAAAGTCTTTTTTTTAAATCAGTTATAGTTTCTAATTTATCTAATTTAGAGGCTAATCCCAAGGCTTCAGGTATTTTAATACCATTTTGACTATTTTTTAGATCAGTAATGAATTTTATTTTTGACAAAATTTTCCTTAATAATTTTAACTTAAAGTTAAATTTAATATAAATATATCTTTAAATTAAAAAAAAGCCAAGGGGAAAACCCCTTGGCTTTTCGATTGCTTTAAAACTATTAGTATAAACTAATTAATTATTATGCAATATTATCATCAGTTAATGTTACTGAAGCTTCGAAGTCTAAAGTACCAACTAAAGTAGCTTCTGTAAATTTAGTAGTATCAGTGTTATATACTACTTCAAATACTTTGTAGTAACCATCGTTTGTATCATCTTCAACCATGAAAACAGAGTTAACTAAATTACCAACAAAGTCTGCTGGAGTACCAGATACACCAAAGTCTGCACCAGCATTAATTTCTGCTAATACACCAGAATTTGAAAGTGAATCAAAAGTCATTGCTGCTGTTGCACCTGCATCATTATCAGTTAAATCTGTAAGAGCAACTGCTACAACTGAGTTAGCTGTGATTGCAGTTGCAGCAACAACAGTACCAGCAACATCAATTTCAGATACAGAAGAACCAGACGCTGAAGTAACGTTATCTAAGTGAGCGAAATCAATAACATCACCATTAGCACCAACTTCAAAATGTACAACTACATCATTTCCAAATCCATTTGCATCGATTTCGATAGTATCAGTTGCATTGTCATCAGAACTTAATACAATAACATCATCACCTAAACCAGCATTAACAACATTGTTATCACCACTAGCTGAAGCTAAACCATTTTGTCCATTACCATTATCATCAATTGCTTGCGCTGTAGTAATGTTTGCAGTAGCATATGCAGCTTCTAAACTGTTAGCACCATCTGCAATTTCAAATACTAAATCAGAATCAGAATAATCTACTTCTAATTGAGATAAAATACCATTTTGTTCATTAGGATCTAAGTCTGCCCAATCTCCAGAGATTGTATACTCAATAGCTGGAGCAGCAACAACATCAATAGCACCATCAATTTTGTAAGAAACTACTAAAGTACCATTTGAATCAACAGTAGCTTCTGCTAATTCTGAAAGAACTGGGTCAGTATTGATAGCTTCTGCAATTGCATTGTGTAAGTCAGCAGTAGTTGTTAAGTAACCATTACTTGCTTCAATATCTACAGAGATAGACTCATAACCTTGTGTAAAATCATTTGCAGTAACACCAGCAGTTGCTAAAGTAACAACAACAGATCTTCCGTATAATAACTCAGATTGATCTGGAGTAGCACCTGTATTACCAGCAATTGTTGTAGCACCAGTAATTGTATTATCAGCTGCAGCATTTACAATAACTGCTTTTTGAGCTGTGTTACTTGTATAAATAGTATCATTACCAGCACCAGTACTAACTGTAATATTTACAGTGTTACCAGTAACAGTATCAGCACCAGATCCTAAAGTAATATCAGCTTCGTGAGCTGAATCACTAGAAGTAACTTCTACTTTGTTATCACCACTTGTAGAAGTGATAAATGCTTTTGTTAAAGTACTTCCTGAATCATCTTGACCATCAATAGATACAGCAATAGTGTCATCATTTGCTCCAGTTGAAACAGTTAATTGAGCACCAGAATTTGCATCAACATTAATAGTATCAGAACCACCAGCAGTAGTTACAGAGTATGCGTTGTTATCTAAAGATTCGAAAGAACCAGCTCCAGCTCCATCTGCACTAATTACTTCGTTTAATGTTACATCACCACCACCAGTAGCTGTGAAAGTATCAATATTATGTGCAGCTGAATTAATACTTGCAGGTGCATCAGTACCGATTAATAAATCACCTTTAAAGTTATTAGCGTTTAATGTATCTAAAGTTCCACCAAATGCATCTCTAATTGTTAATGAAGCATAAGAATCTGTTCTAGCTTCAGATGCAATATTTACAGTTCTTAAAGCACCATTTGTAGAATCAATTGTTCCTAAGTTAGAAAGTTTAGATTCGTTACCTAATACAGTAATATTGAATGTATCAATTCCGTTACCTTCAGTTGTATCTGGAGTGTTAGAATCTAATTCTTTACCACCAATGATAAGGTCACCACCTTCACCTTCTCTACCAACTTTGTTTAACTCAACATTTACAGTAACTGGGTCATTACTAGTTTCAGGAGCTACTGTACTAAATGAGTTATTTAAGTCAGTATCATATTGTAATGCAGAAGTAGCAATATCAACACCAGTTAGTGCTTCAGAACCTGAGTTCTTAACAATAATTGGATAGTAATCACCAGCATCATCACCAGTTGTAAATCCAGCTACAGGAATAGAGAATACTGCATCTTCTAAATTAGGAGCAGAAGCTCTTACATCATCAAAACCTAATTCATCTAATTTAGCATTGATTAAACTAACAATTGCAGAGTATGCAGTTGTAAAGTCTTGAGTTGTATCTGTTGATACACTTGTAATATCAACAGCAACTTCAGTATCACCAACATTAAATGTGATTTCAGAGAAACCTTCTACTGGGTTATTACCAGCTTCATTTTGTACTGCATTTAATAATCTGATTGTTAAAGATGCACCTTGAGTAGTTTCACCTGTTAATAGATAATCTTCATCAAAATATACTGTTAAATCAGAAGCATCTCTATCAGAATTGAAGTTATCAGTATGATCCATAGTGATAGTTAATTCTTCAGTATTTCTTGCATTTCCATTGTCATCTAATGTAGTTAAATTTTCAATGATTAAATCACCATCTGAATTTAATGAACCAATTTTATCAAGACCAGTCATATATTTAGCATCTACTGTAATTAATGAATTAGCATTAACTTCTGAGAACGTAAGGTTACCATTAGCATCACTAGTAACAATTGTTTCAGTATCGTTAGAACCTGAATCTCTAGCTTCAAAAGTTACAATTTCGATGTCTTTTGTTTGTGGTTGAACATCAATTTGGTAATCAGATGTAGAACCAACGAATTCTGCTACTAATTCAGCATTAAGTGTATCAGTTCCAGCTCCACCGTCTAATTTATCTGCAGATGATAATGAGTTAGAAACTCCACCTGAAAATGCATTTTGTACAATTGAAGCATCAAATGTATCTTTGTCATCTGTACCTGTAAAATCAGCACCTTTATCAGTACCTGAAGTTAATTCGTAAGTTTGACCTTCTTCTTCTACTGGTGTAGTATCTGGCTCATACGCAGCTAAATCAGCAGCTAAATCTTCATAATCAGCTTCAACAAACTCACCACTAGCTACTGCACCATCAAGGAAGCTTGAAGCAATTGAAGTTAAAGTTTCTGAACCATCTTCAAGTAAACCTAACCAATATGCTTTTCCTTCTGCATCAGAATCTCTACCTAAAATTTGGTTATAAAGAATTTCTAGTTTATCACTTAATGAAGTGATAGTCGTGTCAGCAAAAAATGCTGTACCATACGCACTGTCTTCGATCATGTTTACAAGAGCTACCTGAGTGTTCCCTAATTGGTAATACTCATAAATCTCTTCAGCAGTAGGTGTATTGTCACCTGAAAATGCTTCATAAATCGCAACATGCTTCATTTCGTTTGTCATTTGTTCTCCTTAGTGTTTTTCACTTAATATTAAGTTTTCATCCAGTACTCATCTAACTCTAACATCTACGTCAAAGACTAGATGTATGCATGCATTCTGGATTAAACTTGTTAATTATAACTACTGTAATCTTAAAGTTTCTATAATTTTTTTTGTTTTTTACACATTTTTTTTGTAATCAATCTGTAATTTAGGGTCTTTTGAGTATTTTTCTTTCATTTAAGCTAACTTTTATATAATAATTTAAGTTTTTTAAATGATTATAATTAAATTAAGATAAATATTATTTATTTGAAAAAACTATATGAAAGTTTTATTATAGTTTTTTCAAAATATCAATTAATTGTTTAGTATGTTGTTCCCAAGTTAGGTGTTTAATACTTATATTTTTTTTATTTGTTTCTTCTTCATTTAGAAAAGAGTTTAATACAATTGCTATATCTTCTGGCTCCTTTGTATCTTTGAAGTATGTTGGATAGTCATGGGCTATTTCACGGAATACTTTTATATCCCTTGCAATAATTGGTTTTTTATGATGTATTGCTTCAACTAAAGGGAGTCCAAATCCTTCTGCGTATGATGCTATTATTACTGCATTAGCACTTAAGTAGTGAGTTTGTAGCTCTTCATCACTTGCTTTTTCTATATAAAAGAGATTTTTATTTAGAAGTGGGTGTTGTTTTATCATAGTTATAGTATCTTCTACAAGCCAGCCTTGTTTACCTATTATTGTAAGAGTTGGAATAAGTTTTATATTTGATGTTTTATCTTTCCATAAGATATCGAAAGCTTCGATTACTTGTTTGTGTGCTTTTCTTGGTTCTATTGTTCCTACCATTAGAAAGTTTGTTTGTGTATTGGAAAGATTATTTATTTTAGTTGATATAGATTTATTTACAGTTATGTCTGAACCCAAATGCAAAGTTTCTATTTTGGGACTCTCTTCACCTTGTGAATTTATATAATCTATTATATCTGTTTTACCTACTTCAGTAGTACTTACTATAAGATCTCCATGCTTTGCAATATTCATAATATATTTATGGTGAATTTGTTTTGCATTATCGTGTTTAAAAAAGTGTTCATGGGTAATGGGAAGTATATCATGAACTAAAAAAACTATTTTTATATTTAGTTGCTTATACTTGTCAAAAAGACCATATTTAGAAGCTGCTTCAACATTTCTATATGATAGGTCGGGTATATATAGAATATCTTTGCTTTTAAGAGTTATAGGAATCTCTAAAGTGTCATAATAATATTCATAATTGTCATTTGATAATTGTTTTAAATATACTGCTTCTACATTATAAATATTGTTACAAAGTTTACTTAAAAAATGTATCTGCTTTTTTACAACTCTTTGAATTCCCGAATTACCATCATGAATTCTCAAAGCTGATTTATCTACAAAAATTGTTCGCTTACTTGATTGTTTTTTTTTTACTAACTCAGTTAAATCTTTATCAATCAAATCAGAGTTTTTTGCAACTATTAAATAATCTTGTGCTGATTGTTCTATATTTGACATATTTTTCATAGGATGAAGAAAATTTGTCTTAACATTTTTGAATCCTAAATATTCTAATAAAAACTCTATAGTTTGATTAGGCAAAGGATTAAGATGTGTTAAATCAAAATAAAAACATAAGCCTGATACTTTTGGATTTTTTGGATTGGGGGTTTCTAATAGAACTGTAGCATCAGGTTTTGCAATACGCTTTATCTCTAATAAAAACTTAACTAAATTTTCAAATGGAATATGTTCAATAATATGAAATGCAGTCACCAAATCAAATGTGTTATCAGGAGTTGATTTAAAATATTCAAATGCATCTATAATTTCTAGATTTTTTACCTTGTGTCTTTTTCCAACATCAACTATATGTGGATTCAGGTCTATTCCATAAGCATCACAACCTTGATTTTGCATTAATTCAACCCATTCTGCTCTACCACATCCTATATCCAAAGATTTAAGTTTTGATGATTTTAAATTAGGAACAAACTTTAAATATTCTTTATAGCTTTCATATATTTCTTCTCTTGTTCCTCTGAATTTATTTTCAAAATGAAGATAATATTCGTCTAAAAAATCTTTATCTATACTTTTTTTTAATTCTTTTATTTTATCAACACTTTCATTACTAAGAAAGGTGTCAATTTTTTCATTGAAATAAATAAGTTGTGAAGTGATGTGTTTTCTTATTAAATCTTGAGCAAATTGTTCTTGGTCATTAAATCTTGTAGTTAATTTATTATGCTCTAATGTGAGAGTTTCATGTGCTTGTGAAAGTTTTTGAAACTTTTGTTCTAAACTATGAAGTCTATGTTTTGTATTATTGATTCTTAAGATATTATAAACCCATCTTGAAAACCAACCTACAAAAGGAAGGGATTTTATAAACTCTTTTAGATTTTTCAATATATCTCCTATATAGCTTTTTTTATAAATTTTTTTATTCTTTCAAATAGTGTTAACTCACGATTAATATATTTAATCAAAGTTGATGGGTTTCCAGCAACTATAGCATAATCTGGAACGCTTTTTGTAACAACACTATTTGCACCTATAACTGCGTGTTTACCAATTGTAACACCACCTAAAACTGTGGCACCACTTGCTATCCATGCCCCTTGTTTTATATGAATAGGTTTTTCAGTAACACTAGCTTGTCTTTGTCTATCAAATTTTTTATAATCATGTCCTCTAGCAAGAATTTTTACACCATGTCCAAAAAAAACATTATCTTCTATTGTAACTTTTCCTATACTATCACCTGCATTTATTAAACTATCCACTAAATAAATATTTGAACCCAAAAAAATATTATTATGTCCATAAAAAACAGAAAAACCATCTTCGTAGTATATATCTTTACCTTTGTTTTTAATTTTTTCAATATCTTTATTCATTAACTATCACCTCATTACTTACTTTTGGTTCTAACTTACATATACCAATAAATTTTTCTAGAGTATTAACAGATATTTCAAATTCTTCAACATCATCTAACCAGTGAAAACAATTATCAAGATGATTCTCACCATTTGTTATTGCTACAGTAATTGTATACTTACCAACTCCTATATTTAAAGGTATATCCCAAGATAACTTGTATTTTTTATTTTTTTCAACATCTATTTCTAAATTCTGGTCTTGAGATGAAGTACCAAATATATCTTGTCCAAACTTATCTCGAATGAGTATCCCTATATTTATATTATTAAAATCTATTTTCGAAAAATATAATATTTCTAAAATTGCTTTTTCACCTGAAACTATTTTATTAGAACTTGACTCTACACCAATAATTTTTACATCTTTTATTGATATATCAAAATTACCAAATGAACCTTTTACACTATTTGTTTTAGATATTATTTTATCTTTATTATTTAATTCTGCTATTAAATAGTTATATTTAGCAATTACATCTTTAGGTTCACCTTGCTCTATTAGTTTTCCTTTATTTAAAAGTATAACTCGATCACAAAGAATTTTTAATGAGTTTAAATCATGGGATACATATATGATAGACATATTTTGTTTTTTTCTTTTTGTTAGTTCAGTCTTGCATTTTGCACTAAAGTGAGCATCCCCTACAGATAAAGCTTCATCTACAATGAGAACTTCAGGGTGGGAAAAAATAGCTATAGAAAAAGCAAGTCTCATTTTCATACCACTTGAGTAGGTTTTTATTGGTTCATATATATATTCACCCAATTCACTAAAGTCAATTATATTTTTTAAATTTTTCTTACACTCCTCTTTTGATAAACCAATTAGAGTTCCATTTAAAAATATATTTTGATAACCTGTTAGTTCTTGATTAAATCCTGTTCCAAGTTCCAAAAGAGCTGTTACTCTACCTCTTTTTATAACTTTTCCTGAAGTTGGGTCAGTAACACCAGCTATAATTTTTAGAATAGTTGATTTTCCTGCACCATTTACTCCAATAATACCTAAGGTTTCACCTCTATTAAGATCAAAACTAATATTCTTGTTTGAGATAAATTCTTTATGGTATTTCTTTTTTAAAAATATCTCTTTTAGTCTATCAATATTGCTTTTATATGTTTTATATATTTTTGTGACATTTTTAACTTCTAAAATCTTTGACATTATATAATATCCTTAATACTACTTACCATTTTTTTATAAAGTATCCCTGCTAGAAACAATGAGCTAAAAGATATAAGGGTAATAATAAATAAAGAGCTTAATGCTGGTGCTTTTGAATATACAAATATATCTTGATATAAATGTACATAGTGATAAAAAGGATTATATGTAAGTATCCAAGGATATTTTGCTTGGGTAATCTCTTTCATATAAATAATAGGTGTCATCCAAAACCAAAGTTGCAATGCTATTGGTACAACTACTTTAAGGTCTTTTATAAAAGGGGAAAATAAAGATAAAATTACACCAAAACCAAAAGAAAAAATAACTTGTAAAACCATAATAGGTAATAACCATAAAAAGTTCCAACTTAAAGGATAATCTACTATTAGTAAAAATATCATTCCTAAACACATAGAGATACAAAATATCAAAAACTCAGTAATAAATACACTGATTTGGTAAGTGTATGCAGGAACATTTATTTTTTTTATAAGCCCTGCTCTTGCTGTAAAAATATTGTGTTGTCTGTTTATAACAGTACTAAATGCTGTCCATGATAAAATACCTGGTACCACATATACACTATAAGCATAAGGATTATCGTAAATATTTCCTTTTAGTTTCATAAGCTCAGAAAAGATGATACTATAAATTGCAATCATAATTATAGGATGTAATATAAACCATAGTTGACCTAAGCCCATACCTACATACCTTTCTTTAAAATCTCTTGCTGCAAATTGAAATGCTAATAAAATATTACGCTTCACTTATTACCTTTTTAAATAGACTTATATGCTCCAATGCAGAGTTTTGCCAGTCAAATTTTGAAGATTGCATTTTACCTTTATTTACCAAAGACTCTTGTAAAGCATTATCTTCATATAGTGTTTTTATTTTGTTTTTTATATCATCAACATCATAAGGGTTGCAATATAAAGCTGAGTCTTGTGCTACTTCTTTTAAAGAGGAGGTGTTAGAGCAAATAACAGGAGTCATACAAGAAAAGCTTTCTAAAATAGGTAAACCAAAACCTTCATAAAATGAAGGGTAGATAAATATCTTTGAGCTTTGATATAGTTCAACTAAGCTTTGGTTGTCAACATTTTCTAAAAAATATATATTTGAATTTGATTTTGCTTGTTTTAATAGCTCATAAGTGTTTTTATCTAGTTTAAAATTTGAGGAAAAATTTCCTACTATTTTTAACTTTAGAGTATTTGAATTTAGTGAGATAAAAGCTTTAATTAAATTATTGAAATTTTTTCTTTTGTTTAAACTACCTACATATAAAATCTGGTTTTGTTTTTTTATTTTTTTATTTTCTTTAAAGATAGGGTCAACACCATTGTAGATAACCTCAATTTTATTTTTTATATTTGGATAGTATTTTGTTATTTGATTTTTTGAATAGTTTGAAACGGTTATAATTTTATTTGCTCTTTTTATGTTAAATGGTACTAAAAAATTGTAATAAAATCTAAAAAACGAAGAAAAACTATCTTTATATGTGATGAATGAAACATCATGTAAAGTTAGTATTAATTTTATTTTATTAGGTAAAAAAATTGGTGCAATATTTGCTGGACAAAAAAGGATATCGTGATTAAATATTTTAAAGGGCAAAATAAAATGCTCCCAAAAATGTCTATAATATTTGTTTTTGTATTTTGGTTTAGCTATTGTGATATTGCAAGTGTTTGGGATATTTGCTATTATAGATTTTGCATAGTTTTCTACACCTGTAGCTAGGTCATGGGTTAATACCCTTGCGTCTATTAAAATTTTCATATTTTTTTATTTTTTTCAATATATGAGATTAGATCTTTAAAACAGATTTCACTATTAAAATATTTTGATATGTAGTTTATAGAGTTTTTTGATAGATTTTCTCTAAAGTTTTCAGAGATAGTTAATGATAATATTTTTTCTATCCACTCATCTTTTGTATTTGCCAAAAGAAAAGAGCTGTTGATTTGCTTTTCTAATCCTTTTGAACCTTCATTTGTAGTTATTAAAGGGATTCCATATGCCAAGGCTTCAATATTTTTTATTTTTAATCCACCACCCATTTGAACTGGATTTATAGCTATTGTAGCTGATTCATAAGCTTTTGTTAGATTATCAATTTTCCCATGTAAAAGTATATTTGTATATTTTTCTTCATATGGTTTTAGAGCTTTTGATACTTCTCCATATATATTTAAATATAAGTTTTCTATATCTGCAAAAAAAATCCAAACATTATCAATAAACCATTTAATAGAAGTATTATTTGCAATACTAAACCCTGCTATAAAAATTATATTTTTATTTTTTGGTGATTTTAAAAGTAGATTTTCTGTTTTTACAGGATGTGGACAACAGATACTTTTAATATTTTTTTCAAGTAAATATTTGTGCTCAACTTTTTGGATACAAATTACTTTATCATAACAAGCCAATATTTTTAGCTCTTGCTCTTCACTTATATCTATCCAATGTTTTTGATTGTTTTTTTTAAAAGATTCATTTCTTTTATTCATTATGTCATGGGTATCTAAAATAGTTATATAATTTTTTAATAAGGGCAAGAGATATGATAGTTTTATATATTCTACAATAACATGTGAAAAATTGTTTTTGTTTAGTAGTGTCTGAGTTTTTGATACGGTTTTTTTATTATGAAACTGTTCAATAACTGGGTTATCACTTAAAAAACTATTTACTTCTTCTAGATTGTATGTTGATTCTTCAAGATTTTCTATAAATATTATATTGTGATCTAAAAGTTCAATATATTTATCATCTTCTTCTATTTTTTCTTTTGTATATGCAATTGTAAGTTTATAATTATGTTTTAGATATTCAATAAGTGCAAATACTCTTTGATGACTTCCTATCTCTTGTTTCCAATAGTTTACATCTGTGATAAGTAATATGTTATATGTTTTTTCCAAATTTAGCCTATTTTTATTTTTGAAATAAGATATTTAATTTTTGTTTTTATTATATCTTTTAATACTATTTCATCATTTATTTGATTGTATCCCCAAAAATCATTTAATGATTTTCGTAATCTATTTTGTACAAAAGGTAATTTTATATTTTGGTCATCTGTATCTAAAATATCTGCCCAAAATTTTGAATCAAAATAATCTGCATATATCCCTATATCATTTGTATCAAAATCAAAATATTGTTTATAAAGAAAAGTCACCTCTTTTTTAAAATATTTAGCCTCATATAAAACACTAGAGTTAAGGCCCACTACATGTTTGATTTTATCATTTGCCAAAAGATGGTAAATATTATCTAGTGTGATTTTAATATTGGGAAAATTCTTTTTTAAAATCTTAATCACCTTTTTATTATTTTTTGCATAAGGGTGGGGTTTGAAATATATATTTGTGTAATTTGATGAAATTGATTTTATTTCATCAATATAATCAGTTATTGAGTGATATTTCTTTCCATCAAATATAACTTTATCCATAGATGTTTGACCCACTAATAACAAAGAGTTTTCTTTGATTTTATCATGTTTTACTGTTTTGAGATATGTTGCTTTTACAAGATCAGCATAGTAATAAAAAATTTTATAATCTACTTCATATTTTTTTAGACGTTGTTTTATTTTATCATCATTTGTTTCAAAATTAAAAAAAATATCATCTGCAAATCTTATTGGATGAATAGAAAGATTTATAGTAGGTTTTTTTTCTTTTAATTTATCTTTTTCTTCAAAATATATATCTATATTTGTATTTGAAATAAAAGTTGAAAACAACTGCTTTAACCATAATGTATGCTTCATGCAAAAACTACTTCCAATTTAATATTTTTTGTTTTATAAATACAAGCATTTTACCTAAAATAGGTATTTTTTTAATTATTCTTAAACTTGAACTGTTGTGAAAATTTAATGTTTTATAATAATAATAAAAATCTTTTTTTGCATATAAACTATCTAAATGGTATTTATATCTATCGAATAATACAGATTGGTGTGAGATTCTAGCTTTTTCACCATTATAATAGTTGATTTTGCTATCTGTTATATTTCGAATTTTATAAAAATCAATTGAATTTGTTACAGTCATTCTTCCACCATCTTTCCATCTTACTTCTTTAGTTCCAAAAGTTCCAAAAGAGTAAAACTCTTCAAGTAGATAATACAAAAATCTATAAGTTGTTTTAGTATCTGGCTTAAAATTATTGTCTAAATAGTCTAAAAGTTGTTTAGAAGAAGTGATATTTTTATTTATTCTATTATCTGAATAAAAAACTTCTCCACAATAATAAACTGGTTTATCCCATAACATACCAAGTAGACCCACTCCCGAATTTATCAAAAGGATTGCATCTGCTGCATCTAAGAGATCTTTAATATTATGAGAGGAGTATATTGCATTTTCTATTTTCCACGCTTCATCTTCTAAAGGATGCTTTTTTATAACTACTTTCCAAGTATTATCTATGGTGTTTACTACTTCTTGTACAAGATTAATAAAATTTTCATAAGTTCCAATAGAACCACAAAAATATGTAATAACTGTATCTGAAGGTCTTTGTAATGGTACAAAAAGAACTTTTTCGGAAGCTTTGATATTTAATTCTTTTTTTAATTTTTCTTTTCCGATTCTATCATTTTGTTTTTCTAAAGATATATCTAAATCTTTTTCCTCTTCAATATAATCTAATACTATTTTTTCTTGTTCATTGTTTATTGGTTTATCCCAATGAATTGAATCGTAACTTGAACTTTCTGCATTAAACCCATTGTAATCAAAAAATACAGAATCTCTTAAAGCACCTCTTTCTGCAATAATAACTTCAATATTTTCTTTTTTTAATAATTTGTAAAGTTCTAAACGCTTATCTGTACCATAAGGATTAAACATCAAAACTCTTGAGATATTTTTTTCTTGAATATAATTAAAAATTGAACTTACACTTGTATTATTTTCATCTAAATAGTGGATTTTTCCTAAAAGTGGTAAAACTTTCCTATTATATATAAAAGGGTTAGTTTTTGAAAATAAAAGGGTTGAACCTTTGTCTAAAGAGGGTAAAGGTTCAGGTTCTTTTTTATCATAAAAAAAGTCTTTTTGTTTTTTTTCAAAAAGCTCTTTGTTTTTCTCTTTTCCTTGTATATAATCAGATTGTTCATCAACTTCATGCCAAATATGAAAAAGAACTATACCTTTATGAAAACTCATATCTCCATAAAGTCTGTAAATACTTTTCCAACCCTTATATTGAACTACATTTTGGAAATTTTGATAATCTAAAAAATGGTTTGAAGGCATAGGGAATTTTTTTGAAGAATAGATCATTCTACAGTTAAATTCTAAATCTTCATATCCCCATTTTTCAAAATCTTCATCATAACCTCCGTGGGAAAGATAATCATGTCTGTTGTATACATTTACAGAGGTACCTGTTGAAAACTTTTCAATATAATCTTTATCATCTTCGAATAGTTTTTGAAGAAAAAGGTTTTTTCTTAAATCTTCATTTGTATTAAAAAAAAGTTCTTTACCTAATTTTTCAGTTAAATATATTGCTCCAAACATCAAAAAGTCATTTGAATATTTATCTAAATTTGAAATTTTTATTTCATTTAAAACATCATTATAAAAGCCATTGTATGGATATAAATCTACATCCATAAACATTATATATTTTGATATAGAGTGGATTGCACCAATATTTCTTGCCCTTGACATACAGATATTAGAATTTTGACTTTTGATATGTATATAGTTGATATTTGATTCTTCACATATTTGTTTATGCTTTAGATGCTCTTTTTCTTCTGAGCCATCATCAACTACTAAAAAGTCAACTTTTTGTTTGTCTAATAAGTTATCAGATATAGAATATGTAAGTCTGCTTGAGATATCTCTATTTTTTGTAGCACGTATAGGAATTATAACTGTTAAAAGTGCTGTTTTATTTAATTTTTTTTCAATATTGTAAGTTTGAATTTCGTACATATATAAAGTATTCTCTATTTTAATAAGATGGGGATTATTTTATCCAAAAAAGCTTAATTTTAAATATACTTAGCAGTATTTATGTAATTTGAGATATTATTTATTTTATAAAAATTTATTTTTGTTGTGATTGTCCGTTTTGAATTGTCTTCTAATGTTATTTCTTCTGTAAAGAATTTTCCAAAAGAGTAAAATTCATCAATTAAATATGAGATAAATCTTTCTACTTTTTGTTTATCAACTTTTAAGTGATTGTTCTTTAGAAAATCAACCACTTCATTTGATGTTTTTACTTCTTTGTTTATTGAGGGGTGAGAATAAAAAGCATCTCCAAAATGGTAAACTGGTTTTGAATACATCATAGAGATGAGTCCAACTCCTGAATTTATTAAAACAATAGAATCACAAAGTTCTATTAAATCTTTAAAATGGGTGTCATCATCAACATAAAATAATTTGTCTTCATAAAGTCTTTGGGTTTCCAAAGGGTGTTTCTTTACTAAAACAAGCCAATTATCTTTTAGTTTATTTTGAATATCAATAATATTTTCAAGAAAGTTTTCCATTTTTTTAACATTTTTAGAAAAATATTTTATAACGGTGTCTGAGGGTCTTTGTAAAGGAACAAAAAGTATTTTTTTATTTGAAGATATATTTAGTTTTTTTCTTAACTTTTCTTTGCCTATTCTTTTAGATTGTTTTTCCAAAGAGCTTTCGCTTTTTATCTCATTTTGAATATATTCTTGTACTTTTTGCTTTTTTAACAAAGATAGGGGTTTATCCCAATATTTAGGGTGATAGGAAGTGCTTTCTGCATTAAATCCATTTGGATCAAAAAACCAAGAGTTTGGTAAGGCTCCCCTATCAGAAATCAAAAGTTTTATATTATTTTTTTTTAAATATTTATATATATTTAATCTTTTTTCATTTTGAAAAGGGTTTTGAATAACAACAATATCTATTTTATTTGTTTTTATAAAATCTAATATATTTTTCGTATTTAAATCATATTCGTTAAAAGTAAATTTTTTCTTAAAAAATATATCAATATCACATAAGGCTTTATATTCTTTTTTCCATAAATAAAGTACATTCATAAAATATTTTATCTTTTAAAATCATCATCAAGTCTTACTATATCATCTTCACCGGTATATTCACCTACTTGTGCTTCTATAAGAATAATTGGTATTTTACCATCATTTGCTAATCTATGAACTTCGCCCATTTTTATATATGTTGATTCATTTGGTTTTAAATAACTTGTTTTATCTCCAATTGTAACAGTAGCTATACCACTTACAACTATCCAGTGTTCATTTCTATGGTAGTGTTTTTGTAAAGATAATCTTTTCCCTGGTTTTACTTCAATTTTTTTTATTTTATACCCTTTAGTATCTTCTAAAACAGTATAAGTTCCCCAAGGTCTATGTACTTTCAGATGTATATTTTGAAGCGTGTGGTCTAAATCTTTTAATTTTTTTACAATTGTTTTTACTTTTTGAGAGCTTCCTCTTTTTGAGACTAATAAAGCATCTGCTGTATCAACTATAATCAAATCATCTACATCAATAGTAGCAATTTTTCTTTCTACTCCATAAATCAAATTATTTTTAGAATCACAAGATATATGGTTTGGATTTTGAGTATTGCCAGATTCATCTTTTGGCAATTCATCATACAAAGAATCAAAACTTCCTAAATCTGTCCATTGTATATCGGAAGGTATAACTTTAACTATTGAGCTTTTTTCCATAACTGCATAATCTATACTATCTTCAGGTATTTTTTCCATATCTTCAAATTTAATTCTTATCATCTCATCATTTTTTGCATTTTCATATGCTTTTAACGAGGCTTCATAAACCTTTGGAGAGTATTTTTTAAGTTCATCTAAGAATACTCCTGCTTTAAAACAAAACATACCACTATTCCAAAAATAGTTGCCATGTTCAAAATATAAATTTGCAGTTTTTTCATCTGGTTTTTCATGAAAAGCTTTTACATCAAAATCATTTGCTTCTATATATCCAAAACCTGTTTCAGGGTATGTTGGAGTTATTCCAAAAGTTACTAAGTTATTTTGTAAAGCTAACTCTTTTCCTGATTGAAGTACTTTTTCATATTCTTTTTGATTTTTTATTAAATGATCACTTGGGGTTACTAATAATATTTCATCATAAGCTAATGCAAAACAAGCTAAAGCTATTGCAGGTGCTGTGTTTCTAGCTAGTGGCTCTAAAAGATATTTTGAGTTTTTTGATAAATCTAATTCTTCTAATTGATCTAATGCTAAAAAATATTGTTCAGAATTTGATACAATAAAAGTTTGTGAACATAAACTTTTATTTCTTTTTACGGTTGATTGAAATAGTGATTGATTGTCAAACATTTTTACAAATTGTTTAGGCATCAAAGTTCTACTAATAGGCCATAACCTTGTACCATTTCCACCACATAAAATTATATTAGTCATATATTATATACCTGTTTTTTATTGTTTAATTATATAAAGATAATATCTAAAAACTTCTTTTTGAGAGGTTAATAGTTTGTATAAACCTTTCTTTATCAAAAGGTCAAACTTAGCAATTTTTCTTGATAAAATAGTGCTTTTTCTTTAGTATCTGCTTCAAATCTGGTAACTAGTTTTGGTGTAGTATTACTTGCTCTAATTAAACCCCAACCATCTTCAAAAACTACACGTACTCCATCAACATCAATTATGTTTTTAATTTTTGGAAAATTTGAAGGGGGATTTTTTAGTTTTTCTTTTAATTCATCGATTATAACGAACTTTTTCTCTTCTGTTGTATTTATATTAATTTCATCTGTAGAGTAAAGTTTTGGCAATTTTTCATACTCTTTGTCATAATCAAAACCATTTGATACAAGCTCTAAAGCTCTAAGGGTAGAATAAATAGCATCATCATAACCAAAATATTTATCATTGAAAAAGATATGACCACTTACTTCAGCAGCAAAAGAGGCATTTGTTTCTTTGATTTTTACTTTTAAATTACTATGACCTGTTTTATACATAATAGCTTTTCCATAACTATTTATAGTGTCATACATAATTTGTGAACATTTTACTTCACCTACTACTATAGGATTTTTGATAAATCTAGAAAAGAAGATAGCTAGAACATCACCTTTAAAGTTGTATTTGTTGGATAATACGGCTATTCTATCTGCATCACCATCGTATGCAAAACCTAAAGTAAAATTATCATTTTTTAATTCTTTTTTTATATCTTCTAAATTTTTTTCATCACTTGGGTCGGGGTGATGATTCGGGAAAGTTCCATCTGGTTTTTCATATATTATTTTAGAATTTATATTTAGATTTTCAAGTACTTCTCTTAAAAGCGAGCCTGCTGCTCCATTTCCACAATCAAAAATAAATTTTTTATTTGTAAGATTTAAATCTTTAAATTCATCTACTAGATAATTTATATATTGTTTTTTTGCATCAATTTTTATATCTTTTTCATTATTAGGTATTTGAATATCACTATTTAATACTTTTTCACCTAAAGCATAAATACTATCTCCAAAAAAAGGTTGTTTATCAATTGTAATTTTAAAGCCATTATATTCAGGTGGGTTATGGCTACCTGTTATCATAATAGAAGCAGATACAAGTTTTTCTTTAGTATCTTCTTGGGTGAAAAATTTAGTATAATTTGAAAAATAATTAACAGGAGTTGGAACTAAGCCCATAGTTAAAACTTCTAATTTAGCTTCATTTATACCGCTAATAAGCCATTTTTCTAATTGTGGAGAATGTGTTCTAGCATCATACCCTACAGAGATATATTTTGCATCAGGGATTTTATCTTTTACTTCTAAAGCAAAATAGAAACCTATTTTTTTAACAGTACTTTCATTTAATTCTGTAGAAAAAATACCTCTTATATCATATTCTCTAAAAATATTTTTTGTCATAAATCTATCCTAAATTTTTATTTTACTATGAACCATGGGTTTAGAAGATTTTCTTTATTATACATTAAAGGTATATTTTTTTCATACTGGTATGTCATTTTCCCAGCTATTCTAACTATAGCATCGGCTGCTGCTGTATCCCATTCCATTGTGGGCGCCATTCTTGGATAAATATCTGCTATACCTTCTGCAACCATGCACAGCTTAAGGCTAGAGCCTTTAGAATTTGTAGTTAAAAGAGGGTATTTTTTAGTTAATTCATCTATAAACTCTTGTGTTTCTTTTGAAAGGTGTGATTTACTTGCAACTACTGTAAAATTCTCATCACTATTTTTTGTAAATGGTAGTTTTTTATTATTTTTAAAGGCCCCTTCATTTTCCTTTGCCCAATATAAATCTTCAATAGCAGGAGCATAAACTACACCTAAAACTGGTTTGTTTTTATAAATAAGTGCAATATTAACTGTAAATTCACCATTTTTTTTGATAAACTCTTTTGTCCCATCTATTGGGTCTATACACCAATAATATTCCCAATTTTTTCTTTCTTCATATTCTACTTGTTTATTTTCTTCTGACATAATTGGAATTTGAGGATAAAGTTTTTCTAAGCTTGAACAAATGAGTTCATTTGATAACTTATCAGCTTTAGTTAAAGGGGAATTGTCAGCTTTAAACTCCACTTCAAAATCTTCTTTGTATATTTCCATAATAACATCACCAGCTTTTAATGCTATGTTTTTTATATCTTCTATTTTTATATCATCAAATTGCATAATCGTTTTCATTTCCTTGAATATATCCATATTTTATTAGATAATTTATAATTTTGTCTACAGATTCATTTATTGTTAAGGCATCAGTATTTATTGATATTTGGGGCTCTAAAGGGGCTTCATAAGGGGAATCTATCCCTGTAAAGTTTTTTATAGCTCCATCTCTTGCTTTTTTATATAAACCCTTTGGGTCTCTTTTTTCACAAATCTCTAAAGGGGTATTAATAAATACTTCAATAAATTCATCATAACCAACAAGAGATCTAGCTATTTGTCTATCTGATTTAAAAGGGCTTATAAATGCTGTTAGGGTGATTAAACCTGCATCTACAAAAAGCTTACTAACTTCCCCTATTCTTCTGATATTTTCAACTCTATCTGTTTCACTAAAACCTAAATCTTTATTTAATCCATGTCTTATATTATCACCATCTAAAAGATAAGTTTTTATACCTCTATTAAATAGTTGTTTTTCAACTGCATTAGCTATTGTAGACTTTCCTGAACCACTTAGTCCTGTAAACCAAAGGATACATGGCTTTTGGGAAAGAAGTGTGATTCTATCATCTTTATTAACATTTTGTTGATGCCAAACAATATTTTCTTCCAATTCATGTTTTTTCATATATTTATTTATTCCTATAAATTAATTGCTATAATAGATTTATACTATAATAAATCACTTTACACTTTTGTTAAAATGGGAAAAAGATAGGAATCAAACCCACTACCAATAAGGAGTAGAATATAGATACAAAAAATCCTGATTTAATAAAAGTTTTAAAATTATAATCACCTACAGCAGAAACCATAAGATTAGTTTGATAACCATAAGGTGTCATAAAACTTGCACTTGCTCCATAAGCTACAGCAAAAATAAAAGGGGTTACATCTACACCTAAATTTGTAGCAGTAACATAAGCTATTGGAAAACTCAAGGCTGCTGCTGCATTATTTGTAATGATTTCAGTTAATATGAAAGTTAATAAATAAATAGAGATAAAAGATCCATATACACCAAATGAACCAAAACTTGAATTTAAAAAATATGCCAAGCTATCAGCCACTCCACTATCTATCATAACAGAAGCTATTCCCAAAGCAGAACCAATTATAATAACTAATTCATAAGGAAATCTTCTTTTTATTTCAGAAATATCTAAAAAGCCCAATAATAGATATAAAACTAACAAAATAAAAAGACCTTTTATTAGGGGCAAAATATTTATTAGACTAAAAAGCAGTACAGTGAAAAAACTCGCAACAACAAATATACTTTGTTTGAAATCAAGTTTTTTCTGTATTCCAATATCTCCTAAAATATAAAAATTCTTTTTTAAGTTGTCTCTTTTGTAGAAGTTATTTCCTACTGCTAGTATTAGATTATCTCCTATTTTTAAAGAGATATCCCCTATTTTAGATGATAAGCTTTCGTTACCCCTTTTTACAGCCACAATAGAAGCATCAAACTTAGTTCTAAAGTTTGATTCTTTTACTTTTTGACCTATTAAGTTTGATTCATGGGAGATAATAACTTCAACAAGGTTTTTTGCTTCATGTTTATTGTGTTCTAATATTAAACCATCAAAATGGTTTAATATCTCCACATGTTTAATATCTCCACTAAACACTAAGATATCATTAGCTTTTATAATCTCATTTGGATTAACAGGAGAGATATTATATCCATCTCTTATAATTTCACTTAAAAATAGGTGTTCTAGGTTTCTTAATTTATTTTCTAAAATTGATTTACCAATAAGTTTAGAGTTTTTATCAACTTTTGCTTCTAAAAAATAGTTTTTCTCTTCTTTTAAATCTTTTGTCTCAGGTAAAAATCTTGCTATAAAAAGTAATACAAATCCACCAATAAGAGCAATGGGAATGCCAACATAAATAAAATCAAAAAGCTTTAAAGGCTCTAAGCCTTGTTCTATTACAAATCCATTTACTATTAAATTTGTTGAAGTACCTACAAGAGTGATTGTACCACCAAATATTGCGGCATAAGACAAGGGTAATAAAAGTTTTGAAGGTGCATGAAATCTATTTTGTCTAATTACACTTATCATTGAAGCTACAACAGCTGTATTATTTAAAAATGCAGAGAAAAATGAGACTAAAAAACTCATTTTTATCAGTGATTTATTGTATGATTTTGAAAAAATCTTGTTTGAAAGAGATGCTATAAATGTTGTTTTTTCAAATACGATTGAAATAAGTAATAAAAGTAAAAGTGTAACTAATGATTTATTTGTAAAATTATTTAACATACTTTTTACTTCAATTAAATCAAAAAAATAATAAATTAAAACCAAACCAAAAAATAATAAAGCTGGTTTTATTCTATTTTTTGCCAATAAAACTAATAGTATTATTATTGAAAGAGCAACAAGTATCTGCACTATATCTCCTTGCAAGCTTACGCAGGGCAGTTTCTTCTAAATTAAAACTTTTGTAATTATAATCGAAGCTTGTATTGTACCCTAAAAATACTAAAGTTTGTTTATCAGAATTTAACTATCACTATTAAAAATATCTCTTGTATAAACCTTCTTTTTCACATCCATAATCTCTTCTGAAATTCGATTTGCAACAATAATATCTGATTTTTTTTTGAATTTTTCTATATCTTTAATAACTTTTGAATTAAAGAAAATATTGTCATTTAAAGCTGGTTCAAATATTATTACTTTTATACCTTTTGCTTTTAATCTTTTCATAACTCCTTGAATTGCAGAACTTCTAAAGTTATCACTTCCACTTTTCATAACAAGTCTATATATGCCAACGACTTTATCAGTATTCATATTTTCATTTGTAGTTAAATTTAACTTCTCAATAATTGATTTAGCTATGAAATCTTTTCTTGTATTATTTGCATTTACTATGGCCTCTATTATATTTGAAGGAACATCTTTATAGTTAGCCAATAATTGTCTTGTATCTTTTGGTAAACAATAGCCTCCATATCCAAAGCTTGGATTATTATAATGATTCCCAATTCTTGGGTCTAATCCTACACCTTCAATTATATCTTTTGTGTTTAAATTATGTGTTTGTGCATAAGAGTCTAATTCATTAAAATATGCAACTCTCATTGCTAAATAAGTATTAGCAAAAAGTTTTATTGCTTCTGCTTCTGTTGAGTTAGTATATAAAATAGATATATCTTTTTTTATTGCACCTTGGGCTAAAAGATTTGCAAATATTTCTGCCCTTTTTGATTTTTCTCCTACAATGATTCTACTAGGATACAAATTATCATGTAGGGCTTTACCTTCTCGTAAAAATTCTGGAGAAAATATTATATTTTTGCAATTAAACTCTTCTTTTATTTTTTCAACATATCCTACTGGAATTGTTGATTTTATTACCATAACTGTATTTGGATTAATATCTAAAACATCTTTTATAACATATTCAATTGATTTTGTATTAAAATAGTTTGTTTCAGGGTCATAATCAGTAGGTGTTGATATAATTACAAAATCAGCGTTCTCATATGCTTCTTTTTTATCTAATGTAGCTTTAAAATTTATATCTTTTTTTTCTAAATATTCTTGTATCTCTTTGTCTTCAATTGGTGAGATTTTTTTATTTATTAAATGAACTTTTTCAGGGATTATATCTAAAGCTATCACTTCATTATTTTGAGCTAATAATAATCCGTTTGATAAGCCAACATATCCTGTCCCTGCAATTGCTATTTTATAGCTTTTCTTTTCCACCATTTTCTTCTCCCAAAGTCTTTAAAACATCTTCTGCTTTGATTTGTTTCATACAATCATGGTGACCTAAAGGACATTTTCTTTTCATACAGGGAGCACAATCCAGATTTTTTGTTATTATTGTTTCATTTGGATTATTCCATTGATTTGTTTCTGTAAATTTTGTTGGTCCAAATATTGCTACAGTTTTTATTTTGAAAGCTGCTGCAATATGCATTGGTCCACTGTCATTTGTAACAAACAAATCAAGTCCTGCTATTTTTTCTATTAATTCAGATACTGAAGTTTTTCCTGCTAAATTTTGAAAATTTGTAACTTTATTTTCAATCAATATTTTTTCTATATCAGAAGCAATAGCTGTCTCATTTGGTCCACCAAATAAAACAATATCATAGTTCTTTGACAATTTGGTTGCAACTTTAGCGAACTGTTCTGGATACCAACGTTTAGCACTTCCATATGTTGCTCCAGGGTTAATTCCTAAAGTTGGTTTTTTATATGAAAATGGTGTAAAATTTAGTTTTAAATCTCCTGCTTCATTTTTTAAGTTTAATTTTTTGTTTATAAAATCGTTGTATCTAAGTACTTGATGAATCTCTTTTTTTGTATATCTTTTATATGAAAATGTTTTCTTACTATTAATAAAAAACATCATAAGCTTTGAAGAGAAACTTCTTCTAAAAGAGATTGCAATATCAACTTTTCCAACTTTTTTAGCCAATTTAATTAGGTTTAAATATCTACTCCCACCTTTTTTACTATCATCAACAATTACTTTTTCTATATTGTCAAAGTTTTTTAAAGCTTCTAAAGATACGTAGGAACCCAAAAGTGTAATCTTTGCTTCGGGAAAACTTTTTATAATATTTTCAATAGCGGGAGTTGTCATAATAGCATCCCCCAACCAAGTTGGAATCTCAATAAATATTTTTTTAACCATTGTTTTTAATCATCTCTTTATATGCATAAAATTGTGGGTATTTAACTATTTTACCATCTCTGTTATCAACTAATCCATATCCTGGGGCAATTAACTGATGCCAATAAACTCTTTTTATCTTTTTACTTTTCTTTGCTATATCAAAATACTCTAACATATATTTTGAATACTCTTCATTACTTACACACTCTTTTTCACTTGTTGGTGCATATGGAGCTGTATTTGAAATAGGCCAATTTGTTTCTGTAATATATATTTCATTGCTACATTTTGAAGAGAGTTTAACCAAACTATAAAGTAAATCTATTTTATTTTTTGTATCAAAAAGACCATACTGAGTATTTGATGGGGCACCTCTTCTATCTACATAAAGAAGAGAGCTTACAATATCATACTTAATATTTTGAAAATTAAACATTGCACTTACATTGTAATAATATTCAAAATCTATAACGCTAGGTCCTAAAAGTCTAATTTCTGGGTATTTTTCATCTCTTAAATCTTGTGCACATTTATAAAATTGTAAATACTCAGAAACACTAAAAAATCCCCATTTTGCTCTGTTTATTGTAGATGCTATTTGATATTCAAAAACTATATTCTCAAATTTTTTAAAAACTATTTCCAAATTGTTTTTTAAAAGTGTCAAATCTTCAATATTTTCCCTATCTTGCATAAGGTTTATTAAAATATTTTTTGAGGATTTGTTATTAAAACTTTTTACAAATTCAACATATTCATCTATTTTATCAATCTGCCATAAAGGAACTCTAATAATAAGATTTTTAACACCTAACTCTTCAACCAACTCTTGTTGGGCATCACCCTTATCAAGATTTACCCCTATTCCATAAATATCACTATTATCAAATGTTTTTTTGCCTTTAAATAGTTTCATCACTAAAATAGCAAAAGGCAAAATAAACAATGAAGATAAAACCATTTTAATATAATCTTTAAGATACTTTTTTCGCATCTTTTTTTTATATTGTTTATCTTTTATAATATGAGGTTGATCAGAGTATCCATCCCAAAAAAATGGAGCATTATTCATTAACTAACTCTTTTAGTTTTTTTTCAATTTTAAAATAAACCTCACTGATATAATCTTTTGGAACAATAAAATTATTTTGATTTTCCACTTCACTAATAGTTGCCCATCTTTCATAACTAGCAAATTTTGTATTTCCAAAAAATGAGATAGTTTTTGTATTAACTGCACCTGCTAAATGCATGGGTCCTGTAGAAGTACTAACAAAAACATCTGTAGCACTTAGGTATTTTGTAAACTCAATTAATGACATCTTTGAATCTAGAAGTTTTGCTTCAAAGTCTATATTTTTTGAGATATACTCTTTTGTTTTTTCATCATCTGGTCCAAAAGTGAAAACTATCTCATAAGAACTATCTTTTATACTTTTAGCAAGTCTTAAATAATCATCTAAAATCAAATTTCCATCGCTACTTCCACCAAAACCTGGATGAAATACAACCCTTTTTTCTTTTTTGCTTTCAATATTTAATAAAGGTTTTGAAAACTCTAATTTTATTTCAGGGAAAAGTGCTAAAGCCAAATCAAGATTGTATTGCCATTCTGTTTTTTCAACTTTACTTCTTCTTTGGGTTACTCTTTTATTAAAAAAAAGTTGGGCAATTTTTGTAGCTGGAGCTACTCTTTTTTTGATTTTTGATAAAAATAAAAGTTTCCCTAAATCAGTATCAATATAGGCACTGATACTTGCATCAAATTTTCTTTTTCTTATCTGTTTTTTTGTTTCAAGTAAATCTTCTTTATCAAAAAGAATAACATCATCAATAAAATCAATCTCTTTTGCAAAATTAAAGTTTATCTTTGAAACTAAAGCTGTAATATTTGTACTTGGATATTGCTCTTTAATAGCTTTAAACAAAGGTAAAGTTACAACAAAGTCCCCTATTTTATCATGTCTTGTTATTAGTAAATTCATTTTTCTAACTCTTTATTAGCTTCGTAAAGTTTTATATATTTGTAAAAATTGGTTGCCATATGTGAAAATGCTATTACAAGTCCAGCATAACCATCCATAAAACCTCTTTTTAAAAAATATGTTTTAAAAAAAGAAAATCCACCATTGAAAAAAGCCTTTGTTGGTGAAGATTTTTTCTTCCCTTTTTTATCTTGAGCAAATAAAGTTGAGTATCTATCAAGCTTTATTATAAAATCTGTAATATTTGAATAGGGATAGTGTTTTACTTCTCCACTTAGAAGTTCTACTGTTAAATCTTTTTCTAATACATATTCATGTACTTGATTATCATTAAATGAGGTGAGTTTTCTGTTATAGAGTCTAACTATTTCATCTTTTCCCCAACAATATTTAACTTCACGGTTTTTATAATAATTGCTTCTTAAAATCTTATATACACAACTCTCATCTAAAGAGAGTTTTGATAAATTTAAAATAAAATCTTCAGCTAATACCTCATCAGAATCTAGTGATAAAACCCAATCATTCTTAGCATATGAAGCAGCTTGGTTTTTTGTAGGACCAAATCCAGTGAACTCACCCTCAATAATATTTACATTAGTAAATTGTTGTGCAATTTCTATAGTCTTATCACTAGTATCGTTTAAAAAAAGAACCACATCATCAAATGCGTTTAAACTTTCTAGGGTGTTTTTTATTGTCAATTCTGCATTTTTTGCAATAATTACTAGGGAAATATTTTCAATATTTATCATCTAAATCTTCTTTTTAATAATATCTGCCCAAATTTTATAACCTTTTTGATTTAGATGAATGCCATCCCAAGTATATTCATTGATTAAAGTATTATTTTGGGATAAGTATTTATTTAAATTAAGATATTTAAGATTATTTTTCTCACAATAAATACGTAAAAGTATGTCTAGTTGTTTAATCTTTTCATTCATAACTTCTGCACTAAAACCATAATTATTTTTTCTAATAAAAAGAGTTGATTGAATAATAGGTTTTATACCTTTTTTTTCAAGTTTTTCAATAATATTTTTGTATTTTTCAAAAACATTAGAAACATCTCTTTGAAATAAAAAATCATTTACGCCAATCATTAAAAAAACATCATCAAACTTTTTATCTAAATTTTCAATTCTATTAATTAAACCATAAGAATCACCATTTATTTGTACATCTGTAACATCTGAAGCAACACCTAAATTTAAAACATCGTTTCTATTTAATAAACTTTTCCATTTAGCAGCAGCTGTTATAGAATCTCCTAACATAGCAATTTTATAACTATGATTATCTGGTAATTTCTTTAGTAATTCTTCTTTTGTTTTATACTCTTCAAAATAAATTTTTGGTTGTGTATTTGCAAATAATCCTGTTGTAAAAATTATAAAAAACATCAAATACTTGTAATTAATCATTTATCTTCTCTCCACGCAATTTTTTCTTAAAATTCTTTTTATCTTTATGTTTTTGACTAAAAAATAAACCCTTATTTATTATCTCTTTTTTATCAAAATCTACATATTTTGAATATGCTTTTAATATAATAATCAAGTCTTCATCTTTTGCCCAAAGTTTTGAAAAATTTTTAACTCTTTCCTCAAAAGTTAAATTTTTAAACTTCATCCTATTTATATCAACTATTTTAAAGATATATCCACTTTCATCTTTTTTTATTAATATATTTCCAGGGGAATAGTCTTGATGAAAGATACCATTATTGTGTAAATGAAAAGTAAACTTGGCAAACTCTTCAAAAATTTTATTTTTATCTGGATAGTTTTCGTCCAATAAAGGTTCCCTTATTGTCAAGTCATATTGAAAATTTTCACTCACAAAAAAACTCTTTTCAAATAAAAAATTTTTTCTAAACTCTATATATCCAATTGCTTTAGGAGCAAACTTTCCGATTTTTAAAGAGTTTTGATAAGATTTTTTTGCTTTACTATCTCTAAAAAAACTATAAATTATTTTGTTTAGAAAGTGAGGTATTTTAAAAGATTTTACTACTAGTTTTTCACCTTCAAAATCTATAATTTTTATCTCATTTCTTGCTTTATGTATAGAGGTTTCTGAATTTTTAAAAAAATCTTTTATATTTTCTAAAAACTTTAAATATCTATTATTGATTACACTTTTACTCATCACTCATCTTTTGTTCATTTCTCAAACTATATTTTTGTTTATCTTTTTCTAATATGAAATCAAATAGTTTTTTATTTGTTTCATTCTTATTTGCTTTAAATAGATATTTTAGAAATATATGTAACTTAAGTAGATTTTTTTTAATAAATCCAAAATGCTTATCTACTAATCTAAAATAAGAGATTATAAATTCCCTTTCTACTTTAAAGTTTCTACCAGTACTTTTCCCACATAGATGTATTAAATGTGCATTTGGTTCAAAACAAACTTTTAAACCAGAATCACTAACTCTTTTTGATAAATCTTCCTCTTCACAATAAAGGAAAAAATCTGTATCAAATCCACCTATATTTTCAAAACATTCCCTTTGAAAAAACATAGAAGCTCCACTTACTACTTCAACATCAATAATATTTTCATACTCTTTTTTGTTGTTATATCTTTTTTTAGTAGCTATAAAGTTTGCAAAACCTTTTCCAAAAAATTTTTCTGCTACACTTGGAAAATATCTAAATGTAGTTGTTTTATTTGCATTTTCATCAAAAAGTTGAGGGGAGATTAAACCTATAGAATCATCATCTTTACAATCTTTGTATAATATATCTATAACACCATTTATAAGTAAAGTATCGTTGTTTAAAAAAAATATATAATCAGATTTTGCTTCTTTGAAGCCTAGCATATTTCCGCCAGCAAATCCTAAATTCAATCTGCTTCTAATAAGTTTAATATTATCTATATTTTTTATTACTTCTAATTTTTTATATTCTTCCAGCGAAGAATTATTATCTACTACAATAATTTCATAATTTAGTGTAGTTTTACTTTTAACACTTTCTATCATGTTTAAGGTGTCATTTGAGCTATTATAATTAACAGTTATTATTGACACATCATACATATACTTCTCCATATTTAAAGTTACATTTTAACTACAAAATGATAAAATATAAATAAAAAGGTAACTTTCTTACACATATGAGCAACTACGATAACATAACGATTTCAGTTATAGTTTCTGTATATAAAGATACTGAAGCGCTAGATTTAATCTTACATAGTTTACTAAATCAGACAATTGATGATTTTGAAATTATTATTTCAGAAGATTGCCAATCAACTGAAATGCAAACTTATTTAGAAAAATATAAAGATAATAAAAGAATAACTCACCTTTATCAAGAAGATAAAGGTTGGCAAAAGAATATTGCACTAAATAAAGCAGTTAGACAGGCAAAAGGCGAATATCTTATTTTTATTGATGGAGATATAATTCCATATAGAGATTTTGTGGAAAAACATAAACAAAATATAACCCATAGCAGAATACTTTGTGGGAAAAGGGTTGAACTAGGAAGTTTTTTTAGTAAACTTATAAGAAAAGGGTATTTAAGCACTTATATTGTTGAAAAATTATATTGGCTGTTTCTTCCATTTTTTGCACTTGATAAAGCAAGGCATATTGAAGAGGGATTAAAACTAAAAAAAGATTCTTCTTTGGAAAAAAAATTAAATAAAAAAAGACCAATGATTATTGGTTGTAACTTTTCATGTTTCAAAAAAGATTTAGAGTTTATTAATGGTTTTGATGAGGATTACACTTCTCCGTCAGTTGGTGAAGATATAGATTTAACATGGAGATTTCAACATTTTGATATTGATTCAAAATCAGTTAGATATTTGGCTAATACTTTTCATCTATACCACCCAAGAACATGGAATAAACAAGCAGTTGATAACAACAACAAAATCATGAAACAGAAATGGGACAATGAAGAGTTTATTTGTTACAATGGATTAATAAAAAAACAAAAGGAGAAAGCTTAATGAAAGGGATAATTTTAGCTGGAGGTAGTGGAACAAGACTATATCCAATTACAAAAGGAGTGAGTAAACAATTAACTCCAATATATGATAAACCGATGATTTATTATCCTCTTTCAGTTTTAATGCTAGCAGGGATAAAAGAGATTTTAATAATCTCTACTCCACATGATTTACCAAGATTTAAAGATCTTTTAGGTGATGGTTCAGATTTAGGTATTAAGTTTTCATATGTAGAACAACCAAGCCCTGATGGCTTAGCTCAAGCTTTTATTTTAGGTGAAGAGTTTTTAGCTGGAGATGATGCTTGTCTAATTTTAGGTGATAATATCTTTTATGGTCATGGTATTCCTCAACTTCTTGCAAACTCAATTAAAAATGCAAAAGAAGATAACAATGCTACTGTTTTTGGTTATAGAGTTAATGACCCAGAAAGATATGGAGTTGCGCAGTTTGATGAAAACGGAAATGTAACTTCAATAGAAGAAAAACCAAAAGAGCCAAAATCAAACTATGCAGTGATTGGTTTATACTTTTATCCTAAAGATGTGGTACAAAAAGCAAAACAAGTAAAACCATCAGAAAGAGGTGAACTTGAAATCACAACTTTAAATCAAGATTTCTTAGATGAAGGAAGATTAAAAGTAGAACTTATGGGTAGAGGATATGCTTGGCTTGATACAGGAACCCATGAAAGTATGCTAGAAGCTTCAACATTTATTCAAACAATTGAAAAAAGACAAGGATTAAAAGTAGCTTGTCTTGAAGAGATTGCTTATGAGATGGGTTATATCTCAAAAGAAAAATTAATAGAACTAGCTCAACCACTTAAAAAGAACCAATATGGACAATATCTGATTAAAAGAGCAAATGAAGGAAGAATGACAAAATGAATTTTATAAGAACAGAGATTCCAGATGTAGTTATTTGTGAACCTAAAGTATTTGGTGACCATAGAGGTTATTTTGTAGAAACATTTAGAGAAGATAAACTTGAAGAGTTTTTAGGATTTAAAATAGATTTTTGTCAAGATAATGAAAGTAAATCTTCATACGGAGTATTAAGAGGTTTACACTACCAATTAGCTCCTCATGCACAAACTAAACTAGTAAGAGTTATTACAGGGAAAGTATTAGATGTAGCAGTTGATATAAGAAAAGGTAGCCCTACTTTTGGAAAATATGTTGCTGTTGAATTAAGTAGTGAAAACAAAAGACAACTACTAGTACCTAGAGGTTTTGCCCATGGGTTTGTGGTACTAAGCGAAGAAGCAACTTTTGCATATAAAGTTGATAGCTATTATAGTCCAGAATGTGACAGAGGTATAGCTTTTGATGATAAAGATATTAATATAGATTGGCAAATTCCACATGATAAATTAAGCCTTTCAGACAAAGATACAAAGCAGCCAAAATTTAATGAAACTAGTGATTTATTTGAATATAGCGTAGACTATTATAAAAAATAGTTTATTATTCATTAGTTTTTAATAGTTATAATTTTACAAAAGGTTTATAAAAATGATAAATATTTTAGTTACGGGTTCTAATGGACAATTAGGAAGTGAGATAAAAGCTCTTTCAAAAGACTATAGTTATAATTTCTTTTTTGCTTCTAAAGATAAACTTGATATTTCAAATAAAGATGAATTGGCACAATTGATTGAAAAAAATGATTTTAATGTAATAATAAACTGTGCTGCATATACTGCTGTTGATAAAGCAGAAGAAGATTATGATAATGCAGATAGAATAAATAATAATGCAGTTAAAAACTTGGCTCAGATTTCAAAAGAGAAAGATATAAAATTTATCCATATCTCAACAGATTATGTATTTGATGGTGAAAACTTCAAACCCTATGTGGAAGATGATAAAACAAGTCCTAAAGGTGTTTACGGAGAAACTAAACTAGCTGGTGAAAAAACTATGATTGAAGTAAATCCTTTAAACTCAATCATTATAAGAACATCTTGGGTTTACTCTTATTTTGGAAACAACTTTGTAAAAACTATGCTTAGATTAGGTGAACAAAAAGACTCTCTTGGAGTTATTTTTGACCAAGTTGGAACTCCAACTTATGCAAAAGATTTAGCAAAAGCAATTTTAGATATTGTCCCAACTATTAAAAATGATAAAGTTGAAATATATAATTACTCAAACGAAGGGGTTTTATCTTGGTATGATTTTGCTAAAGAGATTATGAAAATGGCAAAACTAAATTGTAAAATTAATCCTTTAGAAACAAAAGATTACCCAACACCAGCAAAAAGACCACACTATTCCCTTTTAAATAAAGCAAAAATAAAAAAAGATTTTAAAATAAATATCCCTTATTGGAAAGATAGTTTAGATGATTGTCTTAGAAGATTAGAGGTTAGAAAATAATGGTATTAAAAGAGATAGATAGTTTAAAATATGAAAAACTATTTTCTATTTGTATCTTAACTGCAAGGCAAGATGAACTTGAATCAGTTACCCAATCTTTTGAAGAAGCAGGATTTACAGATGAAAACAGCGAATATTTATATATAGATAATATTTCAAAAAATAAATATGATGCCTATGATGGTTATAATAAATTTCTTAATCTAGCTAAAGGAGAATACATCATCTTAGCCCATCAAGATTTACTTCTTGATTTTGATAATGTAGAAGTTTTAAAGCAAAGAATAGAACAGATGAATGAGCTTGACCCAACTTGGGCTATTTTAGGTAATTTTGGATTTTCAAAAGAGAATATAAATAGAAGATATTCAAGAATAACTGACCCTGGTGTTGATAATCTTTTTGAAGGGCCACTTCCTGCAAAAGTTGGAAGTTTGGATGAAAATTTTTTAGTTGTTAAAAATGATGCAAACCTAACTTTATCTAGAAATATTGGGCACTATCATTTATATGGTACTGATCTTTGTATTCAAGCCCAAAACCAAGGGTACTCAACTTATGTTATAGATTTTCATCTAAGACATAAAAGTGGAGGTTTCCCAAATAAAAGTTTTTATGACACAAAAGATAGATTAGTTAAACAATATACAAATGCTTTTAAAAGTAGATTTGTAAGAACCCCTTGTACAATAATCTATATTTCAAACAATGGGTTTTTAAATAAAATTATGAATAAAAAATTTATTTACAGTATAAAAAAAAGAATTGATAAAATAAAAGGAAAGAAATGAAATCAATATTAGTTACAGGTTGTGCAGGATTTATAGGAAGCAATTTTGTACCATATTTTCTAGAAAAATTTGAAGAATATCAAATTATAAACATTGACTTACTAACTTACGCAGGAGATTTAGAAAATCTAAAAGAGTGTGAAGATAATTCAAGATATAAGTTTATTAAAGGTGATATTTGTAATAGAGAATTGATTGAGTTTATTTTTAAAGAATATGATATTAGAGGTGTGATTCACTTTGCTGCAGAATCACATGTTGATAATTCTATTAAAAACCCTGGTGTTTTTGTTGAAACAAACGTAAATGGTACATATACATTAGTTGATGTAGCATATAAATATTGGATGGAGAAACCATTTACTTATAAAGATGAATATAAAGAGTGTAGATTTCACCATATCTCAACAGATGAAGTTTATGGAACACTTTCTTCAGACCCAGAAGATTTATTTACTGAAACTACTCCTTATGCTCCAAACTCTCCATATTCTGCTTCTAAAGCATCATCTGATATGATTATAAGAGCTTATGTTGAAACTTTTGGAATGAATTGTGTTATTACAAATTGTTCAAACAACTATGGACCAAAACAACATGATGAGAAACTAATTCCAACTATTATTAGAAATGCCCTAAAAGGGAACCCTATTCCAATCTATGGAGATGGTAAAAACATTAGAGATTGGTTATATGTACTTGACCATTGTAAAGGTATTGATTTAGTATACCATAATGGGAAAAAAGGTGAAACATATAATATTGGTGGGAGAAACGAAAGAACAAATCTTCAAATTGTAAATAGAATATGTGAAATATTAGAAGAGTATCGCAGTCGTGACTTAATGTCACGAGGAGAAACACAATTAAGTTCCTTCCATAATAAACCATATAAAGAGTTAATTACTTTTGTAGAAGATAGAGCTGGACACGATAGAAGATATGCTATTGATGCAACTAAGCTAGAAAATGAGCTTGGATGGAAAGCAGATGAAAATTTTGATACAGGTATTGTAAAAACTATTCAGTGGTATTTAAATAAATATAAAGGGTAAAGTATAATGAAAAAATGTATTGTTGTTTTAGGTATGCATAGAAGTGGTACTTCAGCTTTAACAGGAGTTCTTGATATTTGTGATATTAAACTTGGAAATAATATCATGGGGGAATCTGAATTTAATGCGAAAGGTCATTTTGAGAATCTTGAAATTGTTAATTTTAATGAAAAATTATTAGAAGAATTAAACAGTACATGGTATAGCCCTAATGGTGTCAACGAGGAACTGTATAAAGAGCTTTTAAATAATACTCACCTAATTAATAAAGCAAAAACATTAATCATACAAGAGTTTGGAGATAATGAGCTTATTGCTATAAAAGATCCAAGAATGTGCTTTTTATTTGATTTTTGGGAAAAAGTATTAACTGAACTTAATTATGAAATTGATGCAATTTTACTTTATAGAGAACCTTTAGATATTGCTAAATCCTTAGAAAGAAGAGATTATTTTGAATATGATTATTCTATTCTATTATGGTTAAAGTATGCAATTTATGCAGAAAAACTTTCAAGAAATCATAAAAGAATATTTCTTTCTTATAATCAATTACTAAATGATCCAGAGAGTGTATTAAAAATGATATTAGAAAATTTTAATATTGATGATGAAAATATTGACAAAAAAAGTTTATTAAATTTTGTTGATAAAAAATTACAAAATTCTCAAAGTGATACACTAAATGATATAAAATTGATTTCATATATTAAAAAATGTATCAAATTATATAAAGAAATTATAGAAAATGGCTATAAAGAAGAGTTTAAAAAAGATTTTGATGAAATATTTGATGATTTTAATATCACATCTAAATCTTATTTTAATAGTATAATTAAAACTATCCATTATAATGAATTTAATAAAGAGATAAAAGATAAAAAACTTCATAGAAAAATAAAGAACTTTTTAAAAAGAAATTCAGGAAAATAAATTATATCCATGAATAAAATTTCTAACTATCAATATAGCTTCACAGTTGTTCTTGATTTAGAGGGGTACAAACTTGAAGATTTGGAAAAACTCAAATTATCATTAGATAAGCAATGGATAAAAAATTTCAATCTGATTGTTTTAGAAAAAAATAAAGAAACTTTTGAACATTATAATGAAATTATAGAAAATGAAAAAAATGACTATATAATTTTTCTAAAAGAGTATGAATATATAGAAAACTCTTTTTTTTATGAGGTTTTAAAAGCAATAAATACTCAAGAGTATGATTTAATCTATACAAATGAAGATTTTATAAAAAACAATCAATTCATAGATGTAAGATATAAATCAAATATTTCAAAACAACTTATTTATAGTTTTAATTATATTGGTAAATCTTTGATTCTAAAAACTTCATTTTTAAAAAAAATCAAGGGTTTTGAAGCTTATAATTCAACTGAAAGTCTATTTTATGATCTAGTTTTAAAAGCTATTGAATCAACAACAAATATACATTTTATTGATTCTGTTTTGTTTCATCAAAATTTAGATTTAAAAAAGAATCATAATAGTGAGAACAATTTAGTTTTAGAAAACATGATAAATAGAACTAAGATTGATGTAGAAATTAAAGAAGGGTTAGTAGCTAATTCATATCATCTTAAATATTTAATAAAAAACAAACCCCTAATTTCAATAATAATCCCCTTTAAAGACCAAGGAAAACTGCTTCAAACTTGTCTTAATTCTATTATTAACTTATCTAGCTATGAGAATTTTGAAATAATTGGTATTTCAAATAATAGTAAAGAGAAAGAAACTTTTAGACAAATGGAAATATTTGAACAAAAAGATTCAAGAATAAAATTTATAGAATATAATGTACCTTTTAACTATTCACATATCAATAATTATGCTGTAAAAAACTATTCAAAAGGTGAACATATAGTTTTTTTGAATAATGATATTGAGATTATTTCTTCTGACTGGATTGAGGCATTACTTCAATACTCTCAGCAAGAAGAGATAGGATGTGTTGGAGCAAAACTTCTATATCCAAACAATACAATTCAACATTGTGGTATAAAAGTTGGGGGAGAAAATGTAGCCCAACATTTTTTAGCTCATTTAAAAATTGAAAATACAGGCTATGAATATAGGGAATCATTAGTTCAAAATGTTACTGCTGTTACTGCTGCTTGTATGATGATAAAAAAAACTCTTTTAGAAGAGATAGATTATTTTGATGAAAACTTAACAGTTGCATATAATGATGTTGATTTGTGTTTAAAAGCTATTAGAAAAGGTAAAACAAATGTTTTTACACCTTATTGTACAGCTTACCATTATGAATCAATCTCAAGGGGTTCAGATAAAAATGGTGAAAAATTAAAAAGACTTTTACAAGAACAAGCTATTTTAAAAAAGAATAACAAAGAGATATTAGAAAAAGAGGATTTATATATTACAGATAATATATTTAATCAAATGCAAGTACAAATTCATGATATAAAAAATAAAAGCATTTTAAAAAAAATAAGAATTTATTCTAAACCAATTAGAGAAAAAATAAAAAAACTATTTAAAGGTTGTAAATAATATGAATGAAAAATTGATTTCAGTTGCTATGTGCACTTATAATGGAGGAAAATATTTAAAAGAGCAATTAGATTCTATTATAAACCAAACTTACAAAAATATTGAGATTATTATATGTGATGATGGTTCCACAGATAATACAATTGAAATAATAAAAACCTACTCAAAAAAATATAGTTTCATTAAACTTTTTCAAAATGAAACAAATCTTGGCTTTGTAAAAAACTTTGAAAAATCTATCTCTTTATGTGAAGGTGATTATATTGCCCTTGCTGATCAAGATGATATCTGGAAAGTAAATAAACTAGAAGCATTTTTATGTGAGATAGGTGATAATTTACTTATCTATTCTGATGCAATAATAATGGATGGAGAAGGAACTATATCAAACAATGAACTGATAAGACCTAAAGGTAATTTAGTTAAAGGCAGATGTAATAAAGCTTTTTTATTTACTAATTGTGTATCAGGAAATACATTGATGTTCAAAAATGAACTTATAAAAGATATATTGCCTATTCCAGAAAAAATCACATATCATGATATATGGATAGCTTTTGTTGCTTCAAGTTTAGGAACAATAACTTTTACACAAGAAGCACTAACTTATTATAGAAGATATGCCGAACAAATAACAAGTACAAGAGAAAAAAACTATAAAAGTTTCATTGATAGATTCCAAACAAAAAAAGCTTCAAATTTAAAATCAGCTAAAGATATTATTGATAACCTAAGTATATTTGAAACCCTTGAGTATTTAGATAAAGATATTAAACTAATAATAAAAGAATCATTAATACACTTTAATGATTTTTCAAATAGCTATTTTAATTATAAATTATTCAAAATATTAAAAAAATATAAAGATGAAGTTTTTGCAATTAAAAAAGATAAAAAAAGATTAAAATATATTAGAAGAATAAGCTATGGGCTTAAAGCACATATAATCTCTTTATTTACCATCTAAAACAGATTTTATATCAAATGCTAAAGTTTGTTCTTTAAGTGTATTTAGAAACTTGTCAATATTTTCTTCTTTAAGTAAATAATTGTTTTTTGACATTTGTTTTAACATAAGTAAATTGATTTTTTCAGAATAATGTGTTAAATCTTTATAATTTGACAAATTGTGTGTTATATCTTTTTCAATTTGAAAATCAAATATTTTTATATTATTGTAATTTTTTAATCTATTGAAAATATATTTTTTAAAATCTAAATGGATACTCAAATAATCTGACATTTCCATAATTTTAAATTGTCCTATGGAATATGGAGGGAAAAAAAGATAAAAGTTTTTATCTGTATTATTTTGTATAAGGGGTAAAAAAACATTATCAAATCTATCTTTTAGAACATCTAGGGAATATAGATTTTTAGAAACTTTTTTGTTTGTTTTTAAATATGCAAATTGTAATTGGGTATTGTAATTCTTTTTTGTAAAACTCATATTGTATTCTTCTTGCCAAGAATATAACTTATTTAGATTATCAGAAACTTTATTTTTATCATAAGGATTAAGTAAAGACTTGTAAGAGTTTTTTAGAACATTAAAATTTAATAAATAGGTAAAATCATTGAAGAAATTATCATCATAAAGATATTCAGGAAAATCCTTATTTTTTTCAACAGGCTGTGATAAAAAACTAAATGCATATATATCTAAACCAAAAAGTATATTTTTTAATTTTTTATTATTTGATATTGCTGTTTCGAGTGTTTTTACCTCTTCGTGTATTTTTCCACCTCTTGTTGCAAGCTTTAATACTTTATTAAAACCTAAATAGTTTTCAATATCCTTTGCATAAAAATTTTCTACCATTGATGATCCAATTAAAACAGAATCATAATCATAGTTTTTTGCAAGTCCAGCATTTAAATACCTTGGTTTATCATCTAAAAAAGTATAAAGTGTAGCTTTTCTATATTGTTGAAATGGGTCAATTATATAATTAAATAATATTACAAGAAATAGAACCAATAAGGAAACAAATATAAGTAAAAATGCCCATTTTTTATTATTTATTTTTTTCGTCATCAACCCTAATCTCTTTTTTAAAATTAAAATCACTAAAAATAATATCAGAAGCTTTATATGACCAATGGGTATCATCTGGATAATATAAATCTTTTACTCCATCTTCCAATGCTTTACTCAATATATTTTTTGTATCTATAAAAATATATTTTTTAGGTAATTTTCTTAAGTTTTCAAAAAATACACTATTGGGAAGATTATTATCTTTTATATATTTAGAATACAAATTATATTTATCCGCAGCAGGCATAAAAATTAAAGTTATACCTTTTTTTTCTAGAATCTCTGCTAGTTTGTTAAAATTATCATTAAGTTTCTCTATGTTTTTCATTGTAGCTTTATAAAGTACATCAATATCTTCTTTGAAAAATAGTAATGAATTTTGATCTTTTGAGGTAAAAAAATCTTTTTTTAATTCTTTTTTATAACATTTTGTATTAAAAGCTCTATCATCAAAGTTATATAAAATATTATTCTTAACAGCTTTAAAGTTTTGATTATTTATAAATTTTATATTTTCATCTTTTCCTAAATAAGGGTTGCTAAGTCTATTAAATTCATTTATAGTTGAATCAAGTGGACGAGTTATATTAAAGTCTATATTATTTGCAAATCTTCCAATGGAAAATCTTTCTACTGATTCTATTAATATATATTTAGGATTTATTTGTTCAATCAATCCATTATTTGTAAGGGCTGTAATTGTTTCAATATAATTTAAACCAGAAAGTTGATTTAAGTTTAATACTGAAAAATTGTTATAAGTAGCTATATAGTCTTGATAAAAAGGATTAGTTCCTTGAGTTGCTGCATTTGAAAAAGAGTCTCCAATTGTTATCATATCAACATTTTGTTTTGTTTTATACCAAGTTACAAAATTTATATGTTCCTTAGGAAGATTAACACTTTTAGCAGATGGATAAGCTTGTCTAGGGAAAGAGCTATTAGCATATAAAGACATTCTACCTAAATCACCTGTATATATATCATCATGAACTAATAAAACATGACTAGTATACTTTATCCATGCAAAATAGTGAAAGCCTATTGTTAATAATAAAAGAACAACAAAACCAAGTACAAATTTTTTATATTTATTAATCAAATTTAACCTTTTTAAAAATTAATTCACTTGCCTTATATGACCAGTGTGTATCATCTGAATAGAATATATCTTTTTCACCTTTTTCTAAAGCTTCTAATAAAATTTTTTTAGTATCTATAAATTCATATTTTTTAGGTAATTTTCTTAAATATTCAAAGAAATTGCTCTTTGGATAAGCATCTTTGTTAATTAAATATTTAGAATATAAATCGTATTTATCAACAGCAGGCATAAAATAAAGCTTTATACCTTTTTTATTTAAAATTTCTGATAATTTATTGAAATTATCATTTAGAATTTTAATTTTTTCTTTTGTTATTAAACTTATATTATCCACATCTTCTTTTAAAAAAAGTAATGAGTTTTGATCTTTTGAAGTAAAAAAATCTTTTTTCATTTTTTCAATATATACTCCAGAAATTAAAGATTTATTAGTAAAAGTTAAATAAATATTGTTTCTTATTGCCTTGAAATTGTTTAAATTCAAAAATGAAAATAAACTATCATCTACAGCTTCTTCGTAACGTAAATTTGTTGATAGTTTTAATAGATTAAAAAGGTTTTCATCCTTTATTTCAAAATCTAATTTTTTAGCAAATCTACTTATACCATATCTTTCAACTGATTCTATTAATATATATTTAGGTTTCATTTTATCTAAATATCCCATGTTATTAAGTATCTGAACCACTTCTATATAATTATAAGCATCTAAATTTGCACCTTTTACTTTAAATAATCTTGGTATATTTAGTACTTTAATTTCATTAAAAGAAGCAATATAATCTTGATAAAATGGATTTAAGCCTTGTGTATCAGCATTTGAAAAAGAGTCACCAATTGTAATCATATCAATCTCTTTTTCATCCCAATTTACTATAGAGGTGTGTTTGTTTTTTAGATTGATTTTATTGGGATCAAAATAGGAAGGTCTAGGGAAAACACTATCAATCTTATATGATTTTCTTGTTAAGTCTCCTTTGTATACCAACTTATCATTTTGACGAACTTGTTTAGTAAATATGTTCCATACAAAAAAATGGAAAAGTAAAAAAAGAAATATTATTAACAAAAATATTTTTGTATAACTTTTATATATTTTCATATTATATATGGCTCTCTTTTTTTTCATAATTTGATTGGCTTATAACTACAGATAAAAATAATCCAAATAAAAGCATCATTTCATAGAAGAAAAACAGATCACAGGCAATAGCTACAAAGGTAAATACTAAACTTGTAATATATGAAATATATTTTATATGTTTATTTTTGATATCTACTTTAAATATAGAATAAAAAAGCATAACTAAAAGAAAAAGCCCTATTATTCCATTTGAGACTAATATTTCTAAATACATATTATGTAGCCGTCCAAACTTCCAAAAATCAATTATATTTTTATGTGGATAATTTGTTTCTAATAACCTTTTTTTAACATATTCTTCTTTATTACCCATTCCAACACCATATAATAAATATTTAGTTTCATAAATATAACTATATGCATTCCAAGATAAAAGTCTATTACCAACACTTGAATTTTTTATCTCTTTATTATAAATAATATTTTTGACATCTTTTATTCCAGCATTTATTCTTATGTTAAAGGTATTAATATTGTAATATGCAACTACAAATATAAAAAGAAGTGAACATACAAACAAAATAATCTTTTTAATATTATGTTTATAATAAATTAAAAGCAAAGAGCATAGGGTTAAAAACAGAGCAAATTGACCAGTTCGTCCTATTGATATAAAAAGATTAATACTCATTGTTATTAAAAAAAATATAAAAACACCGTAAATGTATCTATTTTTAATTTGTTTTAGTTTATATATTGATAATAAAATAGCAAAAGCGATATAAACACTATAGGTGATATGACTACCACTTAATTGGAAAGGAACAGGACTAAAGTGGCTACTTTTTGGTATTCCAGTACTCCAAAATTCAAAAAATATCCCATATGAGATAATTTCATTAATAAACATTGATATAAGAAAACTATAAATAATCATAGGAATATATTTAGTATTTAATGATGATACAATAATGATTATAGGTAAAATATAAAAATATATAAAAGATTTAAAAAAGAAATTTGTATCCCCATATACAGTATTTGGATAACTGTCACTCCATAAATAAGAGAGTAAAATAAAAGAAGACAAAAGTAAAACTGATTGAAACACCCTATTTTCTTTTAGAACTTTTATAATCAATTTTAATCTTTCATAATCAAAAGTTAAAATCCACAATAAAAACATAACTTTTACTAATTCTTTTGTTATTGTATATTCAAAAGGTATAATAAATGCGTAAAATACAATTAAATAATTTAATAAAAAGTTAATTTTTTCACGTATATTTACTATATTTTGATTAATACTAATCAAATTTTACCTTTTCAAATATGGTTCTACTTGCATTAAAAGACCAGTGAGTATCATCTGAATAAAAGATATCTTTTTTACCTTTTTCTAACTCTTCTAATAAGATTTTTTTTGTATCAATAAAAATATACTCTTTAGGTAAATCTCTTAAATACTCAAAAAATGTGCTTTTAGGATATTTATTATCAATAATATATTTTGAATATAAATTATATTTATCAACTGCTGGCATAAAATATAGTTTTATATTTTTTGTTTTTAAAAGTTTAGCAACTTTATTTATATTTTCATTCATAAGCTCTACATTTTTTTTAGTTGCCATATGTAGTCTTTTTAAATCATCTTTATAAGCTAAAAGTATATTGGAATCTTTTACTGAAAAAAACTCTTTAGTTAATTTTAACCTATATACATTTGATGAATATGCATTATCTTTAAAATTATAAAGGATGTTATACTTTAATGCATTTACATTAAGATTTGATATAAAACTGTTTATATTCTCTTTTGCTAAAGGACCACCTTGAAATTGATTTTTTGAATTATCCAATTTATTTTTAATCTCTTCATTTGATAAAGATAAAGTTAAATCAGTCTTCATTGTAAATCTTCTTATTGCTTCCCTTTCAACTGATTCAATTAAAACATAATCTACTTTTATTTTGTCAAAAAAACCATTATTGTAAAGGGCGATAATACTATTTAAATAGTTGTCATTTTTAGTTAATTGTTTTAAATTTAATACTCGAAAATCATTATATGAAGCGATATAATCTTGGTAATAAGTGTTTTTACCTGCTCCTCCACCATTTGAAAAAGAATCGCCTAAAGTAATTAGATCTGTATCTTTCCAATCCCATTCATGTGATTCCATATGTTTTTTAGGTAAAGTAACTTCTGAGACTCTAGGGAATAAACTATCTTTTAAATAAGACATTCTTCCTAAATCGCCTACATTATAGTTTTCAGGAAAAACATATTTTGTATAGATATTCCAAACAGTAAAGTGAAATAATATTAATAATACTAAAATCCCTATAAATCTATATGTAAACTTTCTATAATTAATCAAAATAATTCCTAGAAATTGAAATATAAGAACTCAGATAATTTATTCATATTTGAAACTGTGTAACAAATCAAAATAACACTATAAATTAGATACCAGATATTTGGTTTAAATGTATCTTTTAACTGCATTGCATTTTTCATAAATACTGTAATAATAAAAGCAACAGCAATCCAAGTAAAACTCTTATTGCCATCTATATGAATTAGCCATTGTCCAAACTCTACTCCATGCTCTTTTAAAAACTCTAACTTCTGAGCATATTTATCTGACATTACTATTCCATTTAAACCTACCATACCTTTTAACACTTTTACTGCATCTTCCCAGCTTAATGCTCTAAAGAACACCCATGTTATATTTATGAAGTTAAAGGTAATAAACCAGGCTAGGTATTTATTCATATTAAAGCCAAAGTCTTTCCAGATTCTATGTGTTACTAAAGCTATACCATGCAAGGCTCCCCAAGCTATAAATGTCCATCCTGCTCCATGCCAAAACCCTGACACTACTGCTACTGTAAACAGGTTTGTATATCCTCTTATATTTCCTTTTCTATTTCCACCCAATGGGATATAGATATAATCTCTCATAAATCTTCCTAAAGTTACATGCCATCTTCTCCAGAAGTCTTGTATATCCAAAGATTTATATGGTGAGTTAAAGTTTATTGGAAGTTTTATATTAAACAGCAGTGCTGCTCCCACTGCCATATCACAGTATCCACTAAAGTCAAAGTACAATTGGAAGGTATAAGAAAGTGATGTTGCCCATGCTTCAAACAGTTCTAATGTTACAGCGTTATCAAATCCTGCTGTTGCCCAGATTGCAAATTGGTCTGCTATTATTACTTTTTTAAACAATCCTATTGAGAATATAAACAATCCCATTGCTATATGTTTATAATTTTTTACCAGATTCCATCTACTTGCAAACTGTGGCATCATCTCTTTATGGTGTACAATTGGTCCTGCTATTAATTGGGGAAAAAATGTTACAAACAGTGCGTAGTTTAGAAAATCATATTCACTTGTCTCTCCTCTATAGCTATCTACTAGGTATGCTATTTGTTGGAAGGTAAAGAAAGAGATTGCTAATGGCAAGGCTAGGTGTAGTAGTTCTACACTTCCATTTGTTACCATATTTATATTATTTATAAAAAAGTCTGCGTATTTAAAGTATCCTAGTAAAGCTAGGTTTGCTATTACTCCTATTGTTAGTAAGGTCTTCTTTGTTATTTTTATCTTTTTAAAGTTCTCATTTAAGGAGTTCCCTATTACATAGTTAAACAGCATTGAGCTTAATATTAAGGGCAAATATATTGGATTCCACCAGCTATAGAAAAACAAACTCGCGAATACTAGAAACCCTTTTGCTCCTACTACTAGTCTTTTACTTAGCAAAAAGTAATATACAAAAAACGTGATTGGCATAAATACAAATATAAACTCGTAACTGTTGAATAACATATAAAATGTCCTTATGAAAATTAGGACAATATTATATTAAAAAAAATATTTAAATCACATAAAAATCACATATTTGCTATTTTGAATAAATCCCTAAATAAATATCTTTCCAACGTCTATGTTGCCAAAACCAATCATCAGGTTTTTCTAAAATTTGATTAGACATAGCATCAGCTTGCAGTTGAGTGATTTTATTAATATCATTATCATACTTTAAAGGGTCAATTGCTTCACAAAATTTAATTGTATATTTTCTAAAATCATCTTTTATAAAAAAAACTGGAATAATTAAAGCTTCTGTTTTTATAGCAATTCTTGTAGAAGAATCAGTTTGTATCGCATCATGACCTAAAAATTTAATCTTTTCACCTCTATTAACTGGTACATGTTGGTCTATTGCTAAACCAATTATTCTTCCATTTTTTAAAGCTTTGATTAAACCTTTTGCTGAACCTTTTTTATCTAGCATTTCACTATTGTGACTCTCTCTTGATTTCCTTAAATCATCATTTAAGTACTTATTATTTAAAGGTCTTCCAACCATTGTAGTTGGAGCATATTTTAAAGATATATATGAAGTTATATATTCCCAGTTACCATAATGTGCCGATATTAAGATAATATTTTTATTATCTTTTAATGCCTCAGTTATTATATTTTCATTTTCAAGTGTGATTTTCTTTTCTAACTCTTCTAGTTCAAGATTATTGTTTTCTATTTGTTCATAAAGATTATAAATCAAATTAAAATAAGAGTTTTTTATAATCTCTTCTTTTCTCTCTTCAGAAATATTATTTTCATATACTAAATCTAAATTGATTTTTGCGTATTTTCTGTGTTTTTTATCTAATATATAAGCTAACTTTGCTAAAAGATTCAAAATGATTTTCATAAAACCTTTTGGTAAAAATAATACAAATCCTCTAAACAACTTATATAAAATATATATTAAGTAGTCTTTCAATTTAAAAGTTTCCTTGCCATCTCAATAATGATCTCTTCATCAATCTCTTTAATAGAAAAATCATTTTTGTCTAATTTATAGTGATTTACTTTAGATGATGATTTTACCACTTTATTTATTGATGTTTGATAAACTCTATTTATTGGGGTTGGTCCAAAAATAGTAATTGAGGGTTTACACAAAGCCCAAGCCATATGTGTAGGACCTGTATCATTACCTATCAAAAGGTCACACTTTGAAATAAGTGCTTTTAAACTGTTTAGGTTGATTTTTGGCATTGCTTTTATATATTTGCTGTTTTCTTCAAGCCATAGAGCTTTTTCTTTTTCCTCTTCATTTCCCCAAACTATTAAACAATTGTTTTTTAAACTATTAGCAATATTTAAAAACTTCTCTTTAGGGTAGTTTCTACTCTCCCAAGTTGAACCTATAACAAAAATGATATTTTTTTCATTCTCTTTTAAATACTCATAAATAATCTTATCTTCATCTTTATAATATAAAAATGGTTTCATATCTAGAATATCAGCTTCTAATATCTCAAAGCCTAAAGGTTTTGATAAAACTTTTGCGTTTCTATCTATAGTATTTTCATCATAAGCAATAGAAACTTTCTTTTTATAAAAATAAGATGCTGCTTTTTCCCTAATAGAGTTTTTACTAAAGCCTGCAACTTTTTTCCCTAGAAGCTTTGCTACTATTGCTGATTTTATTAATCCTTGGGCATCTATTACTAAATCATATGTTTTTTTAGAATATCTTTTTACTTGTTTAATTTGAGAAAGAAGTTGTTTTTTATCTTTTTTAATTGCTTTTAGATTTAAAGAGTATATATTGTCTATATCTGGATTGTTTTCTAAAACTTGAAAAAAAGCTTTTTCGACAAACCAGTCTATTTCTATATTTGGATTATGTTTTTTAATAAACTGCAAGGCAACCATAGCATGAACTATGTCTCCCATTGCAGAAAGTTTAACTATTGCAATCTTCATAACAGATTTTAACCTTTAAATTCTTAGGTGTTTCTAACTTCTCTATTTCATTTTCAATCATAAATATTGATTGGTCTAAAGATACTTTTAATTTATTGCTCTTTAAAGTATATTCTACTTTTGGACAAGATAAATCTTGATTGATTAAAAGATTTAAAGATATCATAAATGACAGCCATTGCATAACTTCAATATCAGGAAGCAATTGTTCATACTCTTTTAAATCTTTTCTTTTTGGTAAAGATTTTTTTGAAAACTTTATAGTGTGAGCTACTATAACTCTAGATGAGTGTAAAAAGTCATAATTTAAACCACTAATTATAAAATCAAAAGTATTATCATTTGATTTATAAAAGTTTAAAGAATTACCAATAGAATGAACCTTTGAAGCTATTACTAAAAGCAATCTATATTTTTCAGGTAAATTATGTCTTGCTTGTAAAGCATCAAAAATAGCCCCAGCATTTCTTCCTAAATAAGCACTTTGTTTTTCATCAATTTGAAATCTGTCTAATAAGCTTTTTACACTAATATTAAAATTAGCAGGGAAAACATTATTATTGTTTCTTAATAAATCACTTAAGTAAACACCTTCTCTAACTCCGGCTCCAGATGTGATTACCCTTTTTGTTTGTAATTCATCTAAAATAGTTTTAAAGATAAATGTACCCTCTTTTATTGTGTCATATCTATCTTTTTTTACTCCTAAGGCTTTTAAAGCATCACAATCTTTTGCACTTAGTATTGCATCATAAATATATTTGTTTAAATCTACACTATAACTGTAACCATGTAATATATCAAGAGGATAATTGTTTTTAGACATTATAACTTTACTTAAAGCTCTTATTGTTCCACCTATTCCTACAACTGTACTAGGAATTTCATGACCACAAGTCATTACCTCTTTTAACTTGTCTAATACATACTCTCTTGCACCATCAAAATCATTTTTTCTAAAAAACAATTCATTTAGTCTTACAGTACCTATATTTAAAGAAATACATTTTTCTATTTTTCTATTTTTAATAAAAGCAAACTCTGTTGAACCGCCACCAATATCAACAGTAACAAATTCATCTCCATGAATCAAATTTAAAGCAGCTACTCCACCATAATAAGCCTCTTTAACACCATCAATAACTTTTATATTTAAGCCTAATTCATTTTTAACTTTATTTATAAAAACTTTTGCATTTGGAGCATCTCTTAATGCTGAAGTGGCAACACAAATGATTTTTCTGGATTTTAATGCTTTGGAGATATTTAAAAAAGATTGCAAAGAGTTAAATGCTCTTTGTAAAGCAGCTTCTTGAAGGTTACCAAAATTTTCATAGCAACCTTCAGAAATTTTAACACGACTACGTGTTTCATTAATCAAGTTAAAAGCAAATCTACTACTCTTTTCCAAAACAACCATACGCATTGAGTTAGACCCAATGTCTATAATAGTTGTTATTTTAGCCATTTTATACTTCTTCTTCTTGAAGTTGCTCGTATTTAAATTGTAATTCTTCCATTGTCTCTTGGTTGTCTGGATCTACTACAATACAGTCAACTGGACAAACTTCTACACATGCTGGCTCTTCATAATGACCTACACATTCTGTACACCTATCTGGATCAATAATATATATTGGATCACCCTCTTCTATCGCGTAATTTGGGCATTCTTCCCTACAAGCATCACATGCTATGCATTCATCTGTAATTATTAAAGACATTAACTTTTCCCTAACTAAAATATTCTGTTGGAGTTATAACCTAAAAAACTTTAATAATTTCTTTAAGTGGTGCATAATTGTATAGTTTTTTAGTAACAATTAAGAATTTAGAAGATTAAGGTACAAAAGGTTACTGAATTTTAAGAAAAAAAAGGGGAAGAAAACACAAAATGAGAGTCTTTCTCATCTTGTGTAATATTAGTTATTATAATATTGCTTTTGCAATCTCTTTTGCTGCTTCTCTACCATCAGCAGCTGCAGTTACAGCTAAATGTGCACCTCTTTGGCAGTCACCACCAGCATAAACTTTTTTATTTGAAGTTTGGTAGTTTTGAGTAACTACTCCACCCCATGAATTCATTTCAACATTTAAGTCAGTTAAAAATTTTGGAGCTTCAGGAGAGAAACCAAGTGCAAAGATGATAATATCTGCTTCTTCAACAAACTCACTACCTTCAACAATAGTAACTCTTTGTCTTCCTGATTCATCAGGCTCACTTAAAGCAGTTTCAAGTAGTTCAATACCAGTTGCAGTATCTCCATCTTTAATCACTTTATTAGGGCTTACATTAAAAATAAACTCTACACCCTCTTCTTTTGAGTTAACAACCTCTTTTTTAGAACCAGGCATATTAGCTTCATCTCTTCTGTAAAGACATTTAACAGTAGCAGCACCTTCTCTAACAGATGATCTTACACAGTCCATTGCTGTATCTCCACCACCAATAACAACTACTCTTTTATCTTTTACATCAATAAATTCACTATCTTTATTTCCAAGATTTCTTTTTTGAATTCCTGTTAAAAATTGCATTGCTAAATATGTATTAGAAGCATCTTCACCATCAATTCTTGGAAATCTTCCTTGTTTTGCACCTATTCCTAAATAGATTGCATCAAACTCATCTTCAAGCTCTTTAATTGATTTATCTTTTCCAATTTCACAATTTAAGTGTAATTTCATACCAGCTTCAAGTAACCAATTGATTCTTCTATCAACTGTAGTTTTATCAAGTTTGAAACCTGGTATTCCATACATTAAAAGTCCACCAGCTCTATCATCTCTTTCAAACATTTCAACTTGAATTCCCTTTCTTAAAAGGAAAGTTGCAGCAGAAATTCCAGAAGGTCCAGAACCAATCACAGCTACTTTTTTATCTGATTTTGATTTAGTAAATGTAGGCTTGAATCCATTTTCAAAAGCTCTTTCATTTAGATGTGTCTCAATTGCTCCAATTGATATAGCACCATGTCCAGTATTTAAAGAACATGCACCCTCACAAAGTACATCTTGAGGACAAATTCTTCCTAAAATTTCAGGGAAAGGAGATGTTTCATTTGATAAAGCAAATGCTAATTCCATATTTTTTTCAGCAGTTTGTTTTAACCATGCTGGAATAAAATTGTGTAAAGGGCAACCTGTATGGCAATATGGATCTCCACATTGCATACATCTATCAGCTTGCTCTCTAGCTCTATGTTTTCCAAATACTTGATATACTTCACCATAATCTTTTAGTCTTTGTAAAACATCTCTTTTTTCAGGGTTTATTCTTTCAAATTTTGTAAAATTTAACATCTCTTAATCTCCCTCCTCTGGATTAAGTGGTAACACTGTCATATTTTTTGGTTTTACCAGCCAGAAGTTTCTAATCTCAGCTCTGAAGTTTTCTAAAATATCTTCAGCTCTTTGCGATTCTGTTTCATTTAAATAATCCATAAGTAATCTTTTTAGATACAATCTTTCTCTTTCTGTATCATCTGTATCTATTCTAACAGCTTCGATTAACTCTTGATTCATTTTATCAACAAAGTGTTTTTCAGGGTCGTAAACAAATGATAAACCACCTGTCATACCAGCACCGAAGTTAATACCAGTATCACCTAAAATAACAACTATACCACCAGTCATATATTCACAAGCATTATCACCTGTACCTTCTACTACAGCTGTACAACCTGAGTTTCTAACTGCAAATCTTTCACCAACAGCAGCTCTAACATAAAGTTTACCACCAGTTGCACCATAAAGACAAGTGTTACCAGCTCCTGCAAATTCAGGACCTTGATGAGCAGTGTTTATAATGATTTTACCACCATTCATACCTTTACCAACATAATCGTTTGCTGCACCCTCTAAGTAAAGGTTCATCCCTTTAGATAATAATGCACCAAATGATTGTCCAGCTATACCTTTTAAGAAGATATTTATTGAACCATCAGGTAATCCTGCATCACCATAATATTTAGCAATCTCACCAGAGATTAATGTACCAAACGATCTATTTAAGTTAGAGATAGTTTCTTTAACTTTAATAGGAGTTGTTGGTTGTTCAATTGTTCTATGAACTTTTTTAAGTAACTCTTTTTCAAATTTGTTTTTATCAAAAGGCTCATTTTTATCCTTTTGACAAGTATCTACACCCTCAATTTTTCTTAATACATTTTGGAAATCAAATTTTTGTGCAAATTCATCATCAATTACTTTTAGTAAATCACTTCTACCTACAATCTCTTCTAATGATTTGTAACCAAGTTTTGCAAGAATAGCTCTTACATCTTCAGCAATAAATGTAAAGTAAGAGATAAGTCTTTCAACTGTACCATTAAAGTGTTCTCTTAAATCTTCATCTTGTGTTGCTACACCAACAGAACACTTATTTGTATGACAAATTCTTAGGATTTTACATCCAAGAAGTGTTAATGAAGCTGTACCAAATGCATAAGATTCAGCTCCAAGCATTGCAGCTTTAACTACATCAAGACCAGTTTTTAAACCACCATCTGTTTGTACATGCACTGATTCTCTTAAATGGTTAGCTTTTAAAGCATTATGCGCTTCTGCTAATCCAAGTTCCCAAGGGTTACCAGTGTGTTTGATAGATGTTAAAGGAGCAGCTCCTGTACCACCATCAGCACCTGAGATTACAATTCTATCTGCATAAGCTTTTGCAACACCAGCTGCAATTGTTCCAACACCAATTGTTGATACTAATTTAACAGTGATTTTAGCTTCTGGATTAATCTGTTTTAAGTCAAAAATTAATTGAGCTAAATCTTCAATAGAATAGATATCATGGTGTGGTGGAGGTGAAATAAGTGTAACACCCTCAACAGTATGTCTTAAAGAAGCAATAAGTGCAGTAACCTTGTGACCTGGTAATTGTCCACCCTCACCTGGTTTAGCACCTTGAGCAACTTTAATTTGAATCTCTTCTGCACTTCTTAAATATCCTGGAGTAACACCAAATCTACCTGAAGCAACTTGTTTAATCTTAGAGTTTTTAAGTGTTCCAAATCTAGCTGGATCTTCTCCACCCTCACCTGAGTTACTCATACCACCAATAGTGTTCATAGCCATAGCCATAGCTTCGTGAGCTTCTGGTGAAATTGAACCACATGACATAGCTGCTGTTGCAAATCTTTTGAAGATTTCATCTTTTGATTCAACTTCACTTACATCAATAGCTTCTTTGTCTGAATTAAACTCAAAGAAGTCTCTAATAAATTTTTTATCTCTTGTTTCAACTAATTCTCTTAGTTTATCAAAATCAGAAATATCTTCTTTATTTTTAGCATGTTTATTATGCATAGCATTAGTAGTAGCTGGACCATAATCATGGTATTCACCACCATCTAAATATTTATAGAAACCACCAAGATTTAATGGGAACATATGTTTATCATCAAAAAATGCATCAAAGTGTGATTTTTCAATTCTTTTTTCTATATCCTCATATCCAAGTCCTGCTAAATCAGAATGGCTACCCTCAAAACAATTTTCAATAATCTCATCACTTAGTCCGATAACATCAAATAATCTCGAGTTTCTATATGAAGCAATAGTACAAATACCCATTTTAGACATAATTTTAAGAAGTCCAGCATTTACTGCTTTTTGAGTATTTTTAAGAAGTCTTTGCATCTTATATTTTGAAATATCTTTTCTTTCATATAAGGCAACTGTTGAAGCATACATCATATATGGATAAATAGCTGTTGCACCATATGCAATCATAACAGCTGCCATATGTGGATCATAAACTTCTCCTGATACAGCAACTAAAGATACGCTATGTCTAATACCTTCAGAGATCAATTTTTCATTTACAAATCCAACAGCCATAGCCATAGGGATAAGTTTTGATTTTTCATTAATATCTCTATCATCTAAAATTACAACTGAAACTTTATCATCTCTTACTGCTTTTACCACATAAGATGCTAATTGTTCTAATGAAGCTTTTAAATCACTTTTAAATGTTGTAGAAAAAGTTCTATTTTTGTAGTAATTGTCATATCTTGGAGATTTAGAATCACCAAATGAAACTAATACATCAAATTTCTCTTTCATTAAAATTGGACTTGCAACTTTTAATCTTCTTGCATATTCAGGTTTTTCATCTAAAACATTATGAATATGACCAAATCCAGTCTCTAAAGACATTACAATTTTTTCTCTATATGGATCAATTGGTGGATTAGTTACCTGTGCAAATTTTTGTCTAAAAAAGTCTGTAAAATTTCTATTTACTTGTGAAAAACATGCTAAAGGTGTATCATCCCCCATAGAACCAACTGGTTCTTTACCATCTTTAGCCATTGGATCAATCATTTGATCTAATACTTCATAAGTAATATTAAAATATTTTTGTCTTTTTTCTAAATCTTCAAATTTATAATCATCAGCATCAACAAATGATTCATCAATATATTCTTGAAGATATTCCATATCACCATTTAACCATTTACTATAGTTTTGTGATGATTTTAAATAATCATTAATATCTTCTTCTTTTAAAACTTTTCCATGTTTAAGGTCAAGTCCAATCATCTGTCCTGATTGTAATCTACCTCTTTCTAAAATATTATCTTCATCTAAAAATACAGTTCCATATTCAGAAGTGATATAGATTTTGTGATCTTTCGTAATAATATATTTTGATGGTCTTAAACCATTTCTATCAATTAAACAACCAATATGTCTACCATCTGTTAATGATACAGCAGCTGGTCCATCCCATGCTTCCATAGCAGTCGATGTATATTCGTAGAATGCTCTTAATTCTGAGTCCATATGTGGTGCATTTTGCCAAGGTGCAGGAATCATGCTTCTTGCAGCTTTAAAGAAATCAACACCATTTACGATTAAGAATTCAAACATATTATCTAATGATGCTGAATCTGATCCACCATTTTGAAGAATTGGTAATATTCTTTTAATCTCTTCATCAGTAAATACTTCAGACTCTATCTGTTCAGATTTAATTTGTACATTTACCCTATTTGCTTCAACAGAGTTAATCTCACCATTATGAGCTATTGCTCTAAAAGGTTGTGCTAACTTCCATTGTGGCAGAGTATTTGTTGAAAATCTCTGGTGAAAAAGAGAAAAAGAGATTTGGAAATCTTCATCTCTTAAATCAATATAAAAATGCTTAATATGCGTAGGCATAATTAGCCCTTTATAGGCTATTACTTTAGATGAAAACGTTGGAATATAAAAATCACTTTTATCTACTAATTTGTGCTCACACTCTTTTCTTGTTAAGTAAAGCATTGCATCAAATCTTTTTAAACTCATTAAAGCATTTGCGCTTACAAATACTTGTATAATATGAGGTAAAGATTCTAAAGCTTGTTTTCCTAAAGCATCCGTATCAACAGGCACTTCTCTTGTAAGAAGTACTTTTAAATCATTCTCTTCACATTGTAATTTAAATGTTTCAATATCATTTAAATCTCTTGTAAATATCATTGCAACTGCATATCTTTCTGGTAAATCTATACCACTCTCAGAAGCAATCTTTCTCATAAATTTATCTGGCATAGATAGTAATAAACCTGAACCGTCCCCAGTTTTACCATCAGCTGCCACTGCACCCCTGTGCATCATTCGCTCTAGCGATGTTATAGCATCTTCTAAATTTTTGTGACTAGGTCTGTTTTTTAAATCCGCAACAAGACCAAAACCACAGTTATCTTTAAAAGAAGTAAGTAAATCTAAATTACATCCCATCATTATCCTTTATAGTATCTTTATATTCCAAAAAAGTGGACGATTATACTCTTATTTTGTTTAAAACATGGTTAAGGTGGGAATGTGTTACTTTTTATACAATTGCTATTTTAATGCTACGAAAACACCCATTTTTTTTAAAATTTACACTTTTATACATAAATCTTACACAACTTTTGATTATACTTTTTTTGATACGAAAACAAGGAGTGAAAATGAAAAAACTATTAATGGGAACAGTTGCAGCTACACTTTTAGCTACTTCTGGATTAGCAGCGGAGTATACTTTAAAGTTCTCTCACGTTGTAAGTGCTAACACACCAAAAGGGAAAGCAGCTGACTTTTTTGAAAAAAGATTAGAAGAGTTATCTGGGGGGAAAATTGATGTTCAAGTTTATCCATCATCTCAGTTATATAATGATAATGCAGTTGTTAAAGCATTAAGATTAAACTCTGTTCAAATGGCAGCACCATCTTTTTCTAAATTTGGTAAAATTGTACCAAACTTAGCATTATTTGATTTACCATTTTTATTTAAAGATATTGACCACTTACACAGAGTTCAAGATGGTGAAGTTGGTACTAAACTTAAAGATATGGTAACAGCTAAAGGTATTGTTGCTTTAGATTTCTGGGACAATGGATTTAAACAATTCTCTTCATCTAAAAAAGCATTAATTATGCCAGAAGATGCTGAAGGTCAAAAATTTAGAATTATGTCTTCAAAAGTACTTGAAGAGCAAATTAAAGCAGTAGGTGGTAATCCACAAATGATGCCTTTCTCTGAAGTTTATTCAGGGTTACAACAAGGTGTTATTGATGCAGCAGAAAATCCAATCTCTAACATCTATACTAAAAAATTCCACGAAGTTCAAAAATACCTTTCTATTTCTGATCACGGATATTTAGGTTACCTAGTTGTTATGTCTAAAAAATTCTGGAATTCTTTACCAGCTGATTTACAAGCAAATGTTAAACAAGCTATGAAAGAAGCTACTGCAAAAGAGAGAGAGTTTGCAAAACAATTAAACGATTCTCAATTTGAAGAGATTAAACAATATGCAAAAGATACAGGTAAGCTTGAAATTATTGAATTAACTCCTGAACAAAAAGAGGCTTGGAGAAAAAAAGTTAGTACAATTTATCCTCACTTTTACAGTGACAGAAAAATTGGTAAAGACTTAATTGAAGGTGCTTTAAATACTAAGTAATTTCAAAAATTAAACTATCGGTTTTCCGATAGTTTAAACTCTATAAAAAATATCACAAAAAAATCCTACAAAGCCCTAAAATGTATGTTTCTAACTATTTTTACAAATTTCAAAATTTCTTCTTATGTACACAATAGATACATAAATTTTAATTATAATTTATCTATAATAGAATAAGGAGAAAAAATGACGGCAACATTAAAATTAGTAATTTTTAGTATTGTTATTATGCCAATACTATTATTTACTGGTTGTGGGGAAAAGAAAAAAGAACAGAAAATTTTAGAAGTTCAAGAAGCTCCAATAATGGGTGAATATATTCTTAAGTTTTCACATGTGGTAAGTCCAAATACTCCTAAAGGTAAGGCTGCAAGTTATTTTGAAAAAAGACTTGAAGAGCTTACAAAAGGTAGAATTGATGTACAAGTATATCCATCATCTCAACTTTATAAAGATAATGCTGTTTTAAAAGCATTAAAACTTGATTCTGTTCAAATGGCAGCTCCAAGTTTTTCTAAATTTGGGAAAATTGTACCTCAGTTAGCACTTTTTGATTTACCTTTTCTATTTAAAGATATGGCCCATTTACATAGAGTTCAAGATACAGAAGTGGGTCAAAAGCTGAAAGACATGGTTAACTCTAAAGGTTATATTGCTCTTAACTTTTGGGATAATCATTTCAAACAATTGTCTTCTTCTAAAAAACCTTTAATTCTTCCTGAAGATGCCCAAGGTCAAAAATTTAGAATTATGTCATCTAAAGTCTTAGAAGAACAATTTAAAGCTATTGGGGCTAATCCTCAAATGATGCCATTTTCAGAGGTGTATTCAGGATTACAACAAGGTGTAATTGATGGACAGGAAAACACTAACTCAAATATCTATACAAAAAAATTTCATGAAGTTCAAAAGTATTTAACAGTGACAAATCATGGATATTTAGGATATTTAGTAGTTATGTCTGAAAAATTTTGGAACTCTTTACCAGAGGGATTACAAAATGCTGTTGTGCAAGCGATGAGTGAAGCAACGGTGAAGGAGAGGGAGTATGCTGAAGAGTTAAATACCAAGCAATTTAACTTGATTAAAGAGTATGCAAAACAAACAGGTAAGTTAGAGATAATAAATCTAACAAAAGAGCAAAAAGATGCTTGGAGAAAAGCTGTTAGTAAAATCTATCCTGATTTTTATGATAAAAATAAAATTGGGGAAGATTTAATTAAAGGCGCTTTAGCAACGGAGTAAAAGATGATTATATTTAAAATTATAAGTAAAACTATTGGTTTTATAAACCAATCAATTGCAGCCATTGGTATTTCAGCTGGTGTTGCAGTTGCATTTACAAATGTAGTAGCAAGATATGTATTTGATGCCTCACTAGTTTGGGCATCAGAATTAAGTGTATACTTGTTTTTATGGAGTGTATTTTTTGGTGCAGCATATTGCTTTAAGAAAGATGCACATATTGCAGTAACAATTGTACTTGATGCTATGCCATCAAGATTAGCAAAAGTGATGTTACTATTGTCTCATATTGTTACAATTGTATTTTTAATTGCAGTTGCATATTATGGTTATGAATATCTACTTCTTGTAATAGACTTAGATGAAAGATCTATAGATATGTGGGATATGCCTATGTGGATTCCATATTTAGTAATTCCTGTATCATTTGCTTTTGCAGCATATAGAGTTGCTGAAAGAATACATGCAATTTTATCTACACCACATGACAGAATTCTAAAAGAGAGTGAAGCTGAACATGTTTTAGCTGAAATGGGTATTGGTGCAAGAAGAAACCAAGAAAATGAAAATGTTAAGGAATTAAATGACATGGTCAAAGAAGTAGAAAAGAAAACAGGAGGGATGCTATGAGTTTAGCTGTATTATTTGCAATATTTTTCTTCCTTGTTATTTTAGGAACACCAATCTCAATCTGTTTAGGTGCTTCAACTTTTGTAACATTAATGTTATTTACAGATATTTCACCTATTGAAATCTCAGCAATGATTTTTGAGAAAGTTCACCACTACTCATTAATGGCAATTCCAATGTTTATTTTTGCAGGTAACTTACTTTCTAAAGGTAGTGCAGCACAAAGAATTATTGAGTTTGCAAAATCTTGTGTGGGACACTTACCTGGTGGTCTTCCAATTTCAGCTATTTTTGCATCTATTATTTTTGCTGCTGTTTCTGGTTCATCTCCTGCAACTGTTGTTGCTATTGGTTCAATTATGTTTGGTGCAATTATGCAAGCTGGTTATCCAAAAAAATATGCAATTGGTACAATTGCAACTTCTGGTTCATTAGGAATTCTGATTCCACCATCAATTGTATTAATCGTATATGGTGTAACTGCAGAAGTTTCTATTGGTAAACTATTTATGGCTGGTGTTATTCCAGGACTTATGCTTGGTATTATGTTAATGGCTGTAACATATATTGGTGCTAGAAGACTTGGATTTGAAAGAACAGAACCACAACCTATGAAAGTTAGACTTGCAAAGATGAAAGATGCTTCATGGGGACTATTTACAATCGTTCTTGTAATTGGTGGTATCTATGGAGGTATATTTACTCCAACTGAAGCAGCAGCTGTTGCTTGTGTTTGGGCATTTATTGTTTCTGTATTTATTTACAAAGATATTAAATTATCAAGAATTTATATTACAGCTTTAGAGTCAGCAAAAACTACAGCAATGATTATGTTTATTATTGCAAATGCTATGTTATTTGCTCACTTCTTAACTATTGAGAATATTCCTCATATGATTACTGAAGCATTAGTAGAAGCAAATGTAAATAAATATATGTTCTTACTTATGGTTAACTTACTTCTAATTCTAGCTGGTTCATTTATGGAACCAAGTGCAATTATTATGATTATGGTTCCATTATTACTTCCAGTTGCCGTTGCACTGGGAATTGATCCAATTCACTTTGGTATTTTAATTACAGTAAATATGGAGTTAGGAATGGTTTCCCCACCTGTTGGACTGAATCTGTTTGTTACATCAGGTCTTACAGGAATGAGTATAAAAGATGTAATCGTCGCCGCATTCCCTTGGACAATGACTATTTTATTTGGACTTATATTAATCACATATATTCCAGATATATCATTGTTCTTACCAAACTTGATGTATGGAAATTAACATACACTTCTAAGATAAAATGGGCTTTTGCCCATTTTATCTAAATCAAAAACTTAACTACTCAAGCTACTTATTTCCATTTAACACTTTTATAGATAAAATTTCGCAAAATAAAACTAAAAGATTATATTATGTCAAAATTAAAAATTGGTGTTATTGGAGCAGGAAATGTTGGTGCAGCTATAATAAATGCACTAGTATTAAGAAATATTGGAAAAGAATTAATACTTTTTAATAGGGATAAAGAAAAAGCTATCGCTGAAGCTATGGATATAGATGATACTATCCCTTTACTTTCAGAGATGCAAATCAAAGCAACAAATGATTACAAAGATTTAAAAGATTGTTCAATTATTGCTATTACTATTGGAGCAAGACAAAAAGAGAATGAAACAAGACTAGAGCTTCTAGGAAGAAATGCAAAAATTATGCAAGATGTTGTTTTAAATCTTGATAAATATGCACCTGAAGCTATATTACTTATTGTTTCAAACCCAGTTGATATCTTAACACGAGTTGCCCAAGAGGTATCAACAAGAGCTCATAATAAAATCTTTGGTTCTGGAACTGTTTTAGATACTTCCAGATTAAGATATCAACTTGGAAAAGAGCTAGATGTAAATAGGAAAAATGTTCATGTTCATGTAATAGGTGAACATGGAGATAGTGAATTTGCTGTTTGGTCTAATGCAATAATAGGTTCAATTAAACTTGAAGATTTCCCACTAGAAGATTTGGCTAGCCTTGAAGACTTAAAAAACAAAGTTTTATCAGTTACAAAAAAAAGAGCTTATGAGATTATACAAAGAAAAGGTTATACCAACTTTGGTGTGGCTGTTGCAGTTGCAAAACTAATACAATGTGTAATTAGAGATGAGAAGAAAATATTTTCTGTATCTGTTAAAGCAAATAAAGAATACAACTTACATGAAAATACAGTTCTTAGTTTACCTTGTGTTATAGGAAAAGATGGAGCAGAAAATAGACTTATTTTAACTTTAACAAAAGAGGAGAAAGAGAAACTATTAGAAGCCTCTAATAGTTTAAATAATGCCTATAAAAATATTTAAGATAAAAGAGTATGTTCTATTAAAATTTTAAGACCAATTCCTATTAGAACTACTCCTCCTATTTTCTCTGCTTTATCTTCTAAAAACTCTCCACCTCTAGTTCCTAAGAAATTTCCAATAAAAGAAAAAACAAAAGTAACAAGAGCAATAATTATCATCGAATAGTATGGATTTAATTCTAATAAATTTAAGGTAAATCCAGCAGCCATTGCATCTATACTTGTAGCAATTGCAAGTATTAATAAAACTTTATTTGTAATAATACTAATTTCATCTTCAGTACTTTCACCAAAACTTTCATATAACATTTTTCCACCAATTAAACTTAAAAGGAAAAATGCAACCCAATGATCAATTGATTCAATAAAACTTCCTAATCCAACACTTGCTAAAAACCCAATTAAAGGCATAAAACCTTGAAAGAAACCAAAAAATATACCTATTTTTAGTGCTAAAAACTTATTAAATGTTTTATTTTTTACTCCCAAACCTATAGATACAGCAAAAGCATCCATAGCTAAAGCAAAAGATAAAAGTAGTACTTCAAACAATATAAACTCCTATAAAAATGCAATTATACCAAAACAATAAAAAATATCTATTATGATAGAATATAAAAAATTAAAAGTTTACAGTTAAAAGAGAATATATGTTTGAGTTATATGGGATAGAAGATTATTTATACGCTTTTTTATTAACTTTATTTGCTGGACTATCTACTTCTTTTGGAGCAATTATAGCTTTTTATTCAAAAGCTAAAAGTGATATTTTACTTTCACTTGGTCTTGGTTTTTCAGCAGGAGTTATGATTTATGTTTCTTTTATGGAGATATTACAAAAAGCAAAAGATTCATTTATCCAAATTACTTCAAATGAAATTATTTCAGAAACATATGTTTTAATCTGTTTTTTTGGAGGGATACTTTTAAGTGCTATAATCGACAAGTTAATACCTGAAGATGTAAATCCCCACGAACCAAAATCTTATAATGAATTAGAAGAATTAAAACCAAATCATAAAATTAAAAATAAACAAACACTTCATAGAACAGGTGTTTTTACAGCCTTAGCTATTGGTATTCATAATTTCCCAGAGGGTTTTGCTACATTTATCTCTTCATTAAATGATATCTCAATAGGAATAACTATCGCTTTAGCTATTGCAATTCATAACATCCCTGAAGGAATGGCTATTTCCTTACCTATATATCATGCAACAAATAATAAGAAAAAAGCTTTTTGGTACTCAACACTTTCAGGCTTTGCAGAACCAATTGGAGCTATTGTAGGATTTTTTATACTTTTTCCAATAATGGGACAAGCAACTCTTGGTGTAACTTTTGGGATAGTTGCTGGAATTATGATATATATCTCTTTTGATGAACTATTACCAGCTGCAAGGGTTTATGGAAATGCCCATACCACAATATTTGGTCTAGTTTTAGGTATGTTTATAATGGCTTTAAGTCTCTTATCTTTTAATTTTATCTCATAATTTATAATTGATACACTTTTGATACACTTCCTTAGTATAGTTAATAATATATAAAGAGGAAAGGATTTTTTATGGAACATAATGTAAGTAAAAATAAAATCTTAGAGATGAAAAATATCTTAACAAAAAAAGAGATAAGAATGTTACAAAATGTGGGATATGTATTATTATCTGAAAACATAGTAAAAAAAGCAGAAAACTCTGAAAACTATAAAATTAAAAAAATTGATAATATACTTCTTCTACAACTAAATAGTTAGTAGTTTATAGTAATATTAAACTACTAAACTATTTGTTTAAAACTATTCTTGAATTTTATCAAACTCCATTATAAACTTAACACCAACATTTGAATTTTCTAAAGTTAAATTACCCTCAAAAGAGTTTTTAACAACAAGTTTAACCATATAAAGTCCAATACCAGTACCTTCAGATTTAGTTGTATAATAAGGGTCAAATACTTTTTCTAAATCTTGTTCATCTATTCCTCCAGCGTTATCGCTGATTGTTAAATAGTTTTTATCATCTTTTGAATAAACTTCTAATGCTATTTTTCTATCATCTATATTTCTATCTTGAAAAGCTTGAATTGAGTTTGTTACTATATTCATTAAAACTTGTGTTAACTCCATCTCTACACCTTTTAGTGTAAAGTCATTTTGAAAGTCTATTTCAAGTTGAACATTGTTTTTCTTAATAACCGAATCAACCAATTCAAAACTTCCATCAAGAGTTTTTCTAATTGAAAAACTTTTTTTATCTTTATCAGCTTTGAAAAACTCTAAGAAACCATCAATTGTATCTCTCATATGGTGTATTTGAAGTTTAGTATTCTCAGAAAATTCATCAATAGCTTCTTTATCTAGTTCTCCATAATCATATGAATATTTTATATCATCACAATATAAAGATAAGATATTTAAAGGCTGTTTCAATTGATGTGAAATCACCCCTATCATCTCACCAATAGAAGCCATTTTTGTATTATGAACAACTAGTTTATTTGCTTCTTGTAAAGACTCTTTTGTTTCTTTATTTTTATGAAATAAATCAATATAAACTTTTAATTTAGAACTTAAAAGGTTTACATCAATTGGTTTAGAGATATACTCAATAACACCTAAATCATAACCTTTTTGTTGGTAAGCATCTTTATCATAAATACCTGTGATAAAAATAATAGGTATATCTTTTAGCTTATCAATCCCTTTTATATATTCCACAAATTGGAAACCATCTATATCTGGCATTTGGATATCACTTAAGATTAAATCTACATCATTGTCCATTAATATTTGAATGGCATCTGTTGCATTTAATGCTGTATAAATATCAACATCAAACTCTTCAATTAACAGTTGTAAAGAGTAAATATTCTCTTCAACATCATCTAAAATTAAAATTGAGAACTTATTTTTCATCGCTATCTCCCTATAAAATCTATTATATCTGGTATATCTACAATATTATCTTTTATTACATAAATATCATTTTTATATGTTTCTTTTATAATATTTAATTCATGTTTTGATAAACCTTTACTATCAACAATTAAAACATCAAAGCTATTATCTATTTTTTCTAAAAGTTCCTCCATATTTCTAACTTGAGTTAGTTTATGATTTTTTTGTAAAGTTATAACTATATTTATAAACTTAACTGCATCAGTATTATAAATAAGTATATTTTTACTAGCTACTTGTTTATCAACCTCAACTGCTTTTTTTATTTTATTATTTTCATCATCTAAAGTTAAAATATCTAAACACTTAATTGCATCATCATTTTTAGGAATAGTTACATAAAAAGTTGTACCCATACCAACTTTACTTTTTACAAAGATTGAACCTTTTAAAAGTTCCAATAACTCTTTTGTAATAGCTAAACCTAAACCTGTACCACCAAACTTTCTTGTTGTGCTACTATCTGCTTGTTTAAATCTATCAAATATATCGCTTAACCTATTTTCTGGGATTCCAATCCCTTCATCTTTTACTGAAATGTTTATTTGTTCATCTTCATCTTTTACACACAGATAAATAGACTTACCCTTCTCTACAAATTTTACAGCATTACTTAACAAATTTTTTACAATCTGTTTTATTTTTTTCTCATCACTATATATTAAAGGGTCTATATTTTTATCAAATTCAAAATATAAATTTACACCTTTTTCTTTTGTTTGAGGAAGAAACATATTATAAATATCTTCTAATAATTTTTGTAAGTTTACTTCTGAATAATCAACTACAATTCTTCCTGATTCTAATTTTGAAAGATCTAAAACATCATTTATCAAATCCAATAAATAATTACCTGAACTTTGTATAATCTCAAGGTTTTTTATATCTCTAGGAGATAGGTTTCCATTTTTATTCTCTTTCATCACAGAAGAGATTACATTTATAGAGTTTAGAGGTGTTTTTAATTCATGGCTCATATTGGCCAAAAAATCATCTTTTGATTTATTTGCAAGTTCTAACTCTTTTTTTTGTTCCCTTAAAAGTTCATTGTTTTTTTTCATTTTATGTACATTTAGACATGACTTTATACTAAGATTTAATTTTGTGATAAAACTTTCAAACATAGAAATAAAAAAGTCTACATCTGAATCTAATTGTTTTACAACTAGATACATAGAACCATGTTCTAATCTTAAAATCAAAATTATCTTATCCTCTTCATAAATCTTGTTTATTACCTCTTTATAATCATCATATAAAGATGGATCAAAACTATCAATCTTTCCAAAAGATGCAAACTCTTTAATATCTTCATCTTCAATAATTGAATAAAGACCATAAACAGCATAAGTTTCACTTACAAATGTTCTTAGTACTTCTTTCATCATTATTGAAAGATCTAAAGAGTTTCCTATTGAACTGTAACATTTATATGTTATAGCTAAATTATTTACTAGCATAATGCTCCCACCACACAAGTTTTATTATAGAAATTTATGTATTCATTTCCATTATTTGCAATTTCACCTAATGTTAAGGCACCAAAAACTCTTCTGTTTGGCATTGGCTCTTTTATACTTGCAAGCTCTTTTTTAAAATCTTTTTCTAAAAATATTGTTCTAGATATACAATCAAAAAGTACAAAATGTTTTATTCTATTTTTATCATCTACTTTTTTTATTGCATTATCTATAGCAATAGCTGAAGAGTTTATTAGCTTCTCTTTTTCACCTTTTAAAATATTTATAGTTGAATTTTGTTCAATATCTCCAACAAGTATAATATTTCCATTATCATCTAAACCTATTGGGTCTCTTACAACAATTTCATTATTGAATTTTACAATTCCCAATGGATATGCTTTTGCAATATCAAAAAAATCCATCTCATCAAATTTTAAACCACTACTTTTTTCAACAAACTCTTTATATACATCAAAAGCATTTTTAAAATTAAGTGATTTTAAAATATTCTTTTCAGCAGAAGTTACTATAAATGGACCTTCTAAATATTCCCAGCCATTTTCAACCCCAACATTTAAAGTTGATTTTCCTGCTAATATTATAGCAGCATCTTTAAACATACCATTTTTTGAAAAAATAACTGGTTCTTGCTTTAATGTTAATTTCCCTGCTCCACCGCCAATAATTTCACTTTTCATTGGTAAGGTTTGAAATACAGCTTCTAAAAAAGTAGTTATATGTTTACTAAGACCATCAACAATAAGCATAATTGAATCAAACGCTTGTAACTGCTCTTTATCTATATCAATACTTGTCATATCTTCTAAAATAAAAGCTCCAATACTATCATCTAATTCACAAGCAACCATCCCTTTATCTGTATTAAAATCTTCATATACAATTTGAGGAACAATTGCTCCTTTAAAATCTAAGCCTGTACTATTTAATAAATCAAAATTGAAATTAAAATTCTCAGAAACTAAAAGAAAAAATTTACTTTTGCTGTTTTTATTTGTTTCAATAAAAACTTCTAGTTTTTCATAATATTTAATACTTTTCATATTTTTCCTTCTTTTTAGTCTTTAAAGTTTTCTTTTATTTTCAAAACTTTATCTATATTTTTAAAAAATAGTTCAACTAATTTTGGTTCAAATTCAGTTCCTGCTTTCTCAAACATATATTTTTTAATATCATCCAAAGACCAACACTCTTTATAGCATCTTTTAGAACTTAAAGCATCAAAAACATCTGCAACTGCGGTTATTCTTCCAAAAATATGAATTTGCTCACCTTTTAAACCCCTTGGATATCCTGATCCATCCCATTTTTCATGGTGTTCATGGGCAACTATTGAAGAGCTTCTTAAGATTTTTCTATTTGAATTTTTAAACATATTAAAACCAATATCTGTGTGAGTTTTCATAATCTCATACTCTTCAAAAGTTAATTTACCCTCTTTTTTTAATATAGAATCAGGAATTCCAATTTTTCCAATATCATGCATAGGAGAAGCTAATTTAAGTAGATTTGCCTCCTCTTCACTAAGTCCATACTCTTTTGCTAACATATAAGAGAATAAAGCAACACGAGTTACATGATTTGCAGTTTCTTTACTTCTTGACTCTCCAACTGAACCTAAAGTTAAAATCAAATCTTTTTGAGTATCTTCTATCTCATGCTGTAATTCTATAATCTCACTTACATCATGTCCAACAGCTAAATATTCAATAATTTGTTTATTTTCATTAAATACTGGAGAGAATGTAAAGTCAATGTATTTATGTTCATTGCCGTTAAAATCTAATTTTATTACTTTATTTTTACTTTTACTCTCTAATAATTCTTCGACTATTTCATTATATAGATCTTTATCTTTTAATATATCTTTTAATGTTTTATCTTTAAAACTCTCAATAGGTTTTTTTGCAAGTTCTAAGAATCTACTATTTAAATTAGTTATCTTAAAATTTTTATCTAAATTAATTAATATAGAAGAGATATCTAAACATCTTTTATATTCATTTAAAAGATAACTCTTGCTTGTTAAATCATCTTTTGATTCTTCAAGTTTGGCTTTTAAAACTTCACTTAAGCCCTCTTCTTCTGTAATATCATTAGAGATACATAAGTATTCCAATATTTTTTTATTATTATCTACTATTGGTATAGTTGTAGAGTTTAAAATATATTTTTTATCTTCTGAAGTTCTTCCAAATATTTTACCTTCCCAAATCTCATCATTTTCTAATTTTTCCCAAAGTTCTGAAAAAGTAGCTGATGAAGTATCATCTAATGTATTAAAGTTAAAAAATCTATCTTTTACTTCACTAAACTTATATCCTGTGATTTTTTCATATTGATTATTTACAAAACTAATTTTGCCTTCAACATCAAATTTCAATACAATTGAACTTTCATCAATTGCATCTTTATATTGTTCTAATAATCTTCTTGATTGGCTAGCTTCAATTTTATCTGCAATAGCATATATCTTATCTATTAATATATCCAATTCAATTGGTTTTAAAAGATAACTATCAATATTTAACTCTATTGCTTTAATTAAGCATGGTGTTTCTGTTCTTGCAGTTGTCAAAATAATTGGGATATTTGGATTTATCTCTTTAATTTTTTCAGACATTTCTAATCCATCTATTAAAGGCATATTTAAATCACTAATAACTAAATCAATTCTTCTTTTTGAAAATATATCTAAGGCATCTTTTCCATTAGAAGAATAATATACATTATTAAATACTCTATCTAAAAACTTTGAAAGCTTATTTGCGGCTTCTAGTTCATCTTCAACATATAAAACATTTAATCGTTTCAAAAAACCTTTATTTACCATAATAATTTCCTTATAAATCCTTCGGAAAATTATAACGATAAATAGTATTCCAAAGGTATCATATTATGTTAGAAAAAAAATACTTTTGAAATATTTTTTATTGTTATAATTTTGAAAATAAGGAGTTTATTATGACAATGAAAGCAAGTACTTATCAATTTATAGAAGATAAATCAGTTTTAGTAATAGGAAAAGATAACTCTGTAAATAAAAGAGTTAAAAGATCCCTATCAGGCCATATATCAAACATTGATATATTAACAGATATACCAAGTTATCTAAATCTTTCTAAATATGATTTAGTGATAATAGATATTGAGTATTATGATAATAAAGATTTGGTTCATACCTTTTCAAATGACTTTTATAATACCCCAATTATCTTTTTAACATCAGATTTAAATAGTATAGATTTTAATGCACTATTTAATATAACAGTTAAAAATATACTAACTAAAGATGAAACATTAAATAATATTTTTATCTATAGTTATATTATCCTTCAAAAAAAGGATAAATTGATATTTAAAAATGGTTATCTGTACTCTTTAAAAGATAATAGATTCTATTATCAAAATAGAGAGGTTGCATTAACTAAACTAGAATTAAAACTATTTAAATATTTAGTAAAAAATATCAATAGAATAATTAGTTATGAAGAGATTAGAGAAAATGTATGGGATAACAATCCATGTACAATTTATAGTGTAAGAAATGTAATTAATAAAATTAGAGAAAAATCATATTACGAAATAATCAATAATATTTCAAAACAAGGTTATACAATAAATAATGATTATATCTATATTTAGTGAAATATGGTATTATTATAATACCTTATTAAAATAGAATAGAGCCATGGAAAATTTTAAAGATTATGAAAAAAACATTAGGATATTGTTAGTTGAAGATGATTATCACACACAAGTTAAGTTAGTGAAAATCTTAAATAGAGTGTATGATGATATTGTTGTTGCAAAAAATGGAGATGAAGCTTTAACCATTTTTAGAGCATACCACTTACAAAACAAATCTTTTGATTTGGTTATTAGTGATATAAATATGCCTATTATGGATGGGATTAATCTTCTAGAGAATGTAAGACAAATAGATGAACTTCTGCCTTTTATATTTGTAACTGCACAACTTGATGTAGATACTCTTTTAAAGGTGGTAAAACTAGATATTGATAATTATATTTTAAAACCTATTGATGTAAATACTTTATTACAAAGTATTGATAAAACAATTAAAAAGAGTTTTAAAAGAAGATTCTTTGCAAGTGATAAAGAGAAACTTTATCTAAATGAAGAATTATATTGGGATCCAGTTGAAAAATCTATTTATAAAAAAGAAGAGCAAATAAAACTAACAAAAAAAGAGATGATGTTTTTAGATATGTTATGTAGTAGAATAAATCAAGTAGTAAGTACAGATGATATCATCTACACTTTATGGGAGGATTCCATTGAATTTGATTCTTCTATATCAAATCTAAAAAACCTAATTTCAAGAATAAGAATTAAAATTCCAAATTTAAACATAGAAAATGTCTATGGACTAGGATATAAATTAAGGATGAAACATGAATGAGATTGATACTTCAACATTTAGAGTTTTATATATCGAAGATGAAGACTTAGCAAGGGAAAAATTTGGTAAGTTTTTAAATAGAAGATTTGGTGAAGTTGTTTTGTGTGCAAATGGAGTTGAAGGTTTTATGAAATTCCAAGAGTACTTTACAAAAGATTCTAAATTTGATTTAATAATTAGTGATATAAATATGCCTAAAATGGATGGATTAGAAGTTTTAGATGGGATAAGACAATATGACAAAGAAGTGCCTGTAATACTCATAACAGCACGTTCAGAATCAGAGCAAATGCTAAAAGCCATAAACCTACATGTAGAAAGCTATATTTTAAAACCTATTGATTTTGATGTAGTAAATTTAACTTTAGACAAAGTATCTAAAGAGATTTATTATAAAAAAATGTTTGAAAAACAAAATCAAGAGATGGAAACATATTTAGAGATTATTGACCAAGAAGCTTTAGTTTCTAAAACAGATACAAAAGGTAAGATAACTTTTGTAAATGATGGTTTTTGTGAAGTTTCAGGATATACTAAAGAGGAACTTATAGGAAGTGCACACAATATTGTAAGACATCCTGATGTTCCAAAAAACTACTTTGAAGAGATGTGGCAAACAATAAAAAGTGGTAATGTTTGGAATGGTATACATAAAAACTTAGCAAAAGATGGTACAACATATTTCGTGAACTCAAAAATATTTCCAATCTTTGAACTTGATAAAACAACTATAAAAGAATATATGGCAGTTAGATTTTTAGTAACTGATTTAGAAGAACAAAAAAGGGAAAGTCATAAAAACTTTTTAACTCAATTAACAAATTTAAAAAAATTAATAAATACTTTGAGTAAAGAAAAAGAGTCTTTAGAAAAAACTGTTAGAGATTTAGAATATAGAATATCAGGTTTTGATGAAAAGTATAAAATTAGTGAAACAAAAAGAAAAGAGTTACACAGTCAACTTGAAGCCTATGAAAAAAACAGTCTAGAATACAATAAAATGGAATTAATGACGAAAAAAGATAAAACTAAACAGTTTGAAGAGATTTATAAATCATACAATCAGTTAAAAACAAAACTATCAAAAATTGAAAAAGAGAAAGAAGAGAGAGATAAACAATATGAAAGTAAAGTTCAACAAATAGATGAATTACTTTCAAAAGAGATAAAACTTACAAAAAGAATCTCTGATTTAAAAGATTTAGTAAGTAATCTCCAAAAAGAAAATACACAAGTTATAAAAAATAAAAAGATATTACCTTTTTAAATCATTTTGGCAAGATTATTTCAAATCTTGCCCCAAACTCACCCTCTCTTACTTTTAATTTACCATGCATACTTTTTTCAACAATAATTTTTGACATATAAAGTCCTATTCCTGTTCCATCACTATCATTTTTAGTAGTAAAATATGGTTCAAAGATTTTTGATTTTGGTTCAACTATTATACCACCACCATTATCTTCAATATATATTATTACCCTACCCTCATCATCAACAACAGCATCTATCTTTATCCAAGGATTTTCAATATTGTTTTCAATTAATACATCTTTTGCATTACTGATTATATTTAAGATAACTTGTTGAAATTCATTTAGATAAGTATTTAGAACCACTTCATTATCTATGCAGATAGTTATATTTATATTGTTGTTTGATAAAGAGCTAGAGATAATAGTCATAATAGAATCCATCGCCGTTTTTAAACTAAATTTTTCTTTCTCTTTTTTAGGCATAAAGAAATTTCTAAAATCATCAATTGTATGAGACATATACTCTAAAACAGCATCAGCCTCTTTTGATTTTTTCTTCATTAACTCTTCATCTAACTGCCCTAGATTATATTTAAATTTTATAAACATAAATATTGTAGATAACTCAGATAAAGGCTGTCTCCACTGATGAGCAATATTTGAAATCATTTCACCAAGAGCTATAAATTTTGATTTTTGTACTAAAAGCTGTTCATGTTCTCTGTTTTTATCTATCTCTTCTTCAACTCTTTTTTCTAGAGTTTCATTTAACTCTTTTAAGGCTTTAGATTTTAGTTGTACACTTTTTTTATATCGTTTTAATACCTCATCTATTTTTTGTGAAACTATAATTGAAATCACTATTGCCATTGATAAAAACAGTAAAAAAAGTAAAATATTTTGAAAAACTTGATTTTGAACTCTTTTTGTTAAATGTTCTTTATTTTTTGCAATCTCTTTTTCAATATCATCTACATAAACTCCAACAGCAATAACCCAATTCCATCTTGGAAAATATTTAAAATAAGAAAGCTTTTGTCTAGCCTCATTTGTATAAACTTTATTATATGAATATTCAGTATAAGACTCGCCAAAAATCCTAATCTCGGTCATAAACTCTTCTCTAAACCTTTTGCCATTGCTATCTTCATAATTTGTAGAGATTGGTTTACCTAAAAGATCTGGACGATTTGGATTAACTAAAAGTTTAGCAAAATCATCTCCACCTTTCATATTTAATATTTCATACACAAAAATATAATTACTTTTATCTCTATCAAAAGTGATATTATTTAAAAGTCTTACGGTATCTGCTTTTAACTCTGTTTCATCCTCATCACTTTTTGTAGCATTATAATTTATAATATCTATAATAGTATTTATCTCTTTTTTTAAAATACTTTTTTGACTTCTATATTGGTCTTGAACAGACTTTTCCATTTGTCTTTCAAAGTCTTCATAGGTATTTTTAACATAAAAATATGAGATTAAAAATATCATTGTACTCATAATGATAATGAAAATATAGATTATCATTTTTGAGATATTTTTTTCGGTAATAAACTTCACTTCAACTTCCGTAAAATGGTTTTTTGTTATGATACCACTATCTTTATTAATAAGGCTTTGTATGGATAAAACAATAATATCAAAACTTAGTAGCTTTTCTGTTCTTTATGTGGAAGATGAAGAGGGAATCAGAAACAATATATATGAGATATTAAGACATCTTTTTAAAAAAACATTTCTTGCTAAAAATGCAAAAGAAGCATTTAATATGTATGAATCTAATAAACCAGATTTAATCATAACAGATATTAAAATGCCAAATGAAACAGGAATTGATTTAATTAAAAGAATTAGAAAAAGAGATAGTAAAGTAAGAGTTATTATAACTTCTGCACACACTGATTTAAACTATATGTTAGATGCAACTGAACTTCATCTTGTAAAATATATTATTAAACCCATTACAGAAGATAAACTTGATGCAGCATTCGAAGCATTTATTAAAAGTTATGATGATTCAAAAATCTTTAATTTAAAAGAAGGCTGGCTTTTTGATGCGAGTAAATCTATAATTCAAAATGAAAATACAGAGTTTAAATTAACAAAAAAAGAGAATCAATTTTTAAAACTACTAATCAAGAAAAATAGAATTATAACCTATGAAGAGATGGAAAATGTAATTTGGAATGAAGACAATATTATGACTCCAAATGCTATGAGACTATTTATTAAAAACTTTAGAAAAAAACTACCAAATGATGTACTTAGAAATGTACAAGGAACAGGATATAGATTAGTTCTATAATTCCTGTTCAATTAAATTATTATCATCTTTAATATCTCTTATTTTATTTAACTCTTGAAAATATCCATGTCCTAAATATATTATAAAAAATACAGCAGAAAAAAGCATTAATGAGGGAATCATTGATAAAAAATATAATAACAATGATCTCATTCTAAAACTATTAGCCTTTTTATAATGTATATATTTATATTGCTCTTCTGTTAAAATAGTTGAAGCAACATCATAATTTAACATCTTATGAAAGAAATAGTAAAAAGGTAAATTAATAGCTATGATATTTACTAAAGGGATAAAATATAAAGGGATAAAAAGTATAAAAAGCAGAACCATTATAATTAAACTCTTAACGGCTATAAATATTGGACTTAAAAGGGAACCAAAACCATTTATCTCTAAATGGGGATAATGTCTTTTATGAATTACACTTAAAATCATTGGAGTTAAAAAACCAATAATAATAACTGTAAGGAAAACAGAAAACATCATAATAAAAATTGTTCCAACTGTATAAATTAGAAAACCAACCAACCATGATGTAATAGAATACTTCAACAAAAATGCAGATAAAGAAATCATCCAAACAAAATAAAAAGGCGCTTCTTCATCGACCATCACATCTTGACCATTTTGTGTTTGCTGAATATAAATCTCTAAAGAATCAAAACCATAACCTGCTGCCGTATAAAACATTATAAGCATAATAATTAGCGTAAATATCAAAGGTAAAATTGCTATTTTAAGCATAGGTTTTGTAAAAAAATCTTTTATACTTAAAGCTATAATTTCACCCTCTAACAAATTTTTATCTTTATTAATCAAACCTTCTCCTATAATCACATTTTTGGCAAAACTCTTCTATAACTTTGCCATTTTTAAATCCATTTTGAATATCTTTAACTCTTTTAGTATCTAAAATATCTGATATTTTATCATTATTTACATTACCTAAGTTGATTATACCATCCTTGTCCAAACAACAAGGAACAACATCCCCACTACTTAAAATCCCAAAATGGGAATCCAAACCATAACATTTCCCCGTATCAGAGATAAAATCGTTGTTTAAATCCGGCCATTGGAAATAATCATCAAAATTAAAAAACACCATTCTAGCTATTTTTATATTTTTAGGTCTATTTTTATATATCTCATCAATATCAAGATTTAAACAAAACCTTTCATTTACTTTTTCAAAAACATTTTTATTAAACTCTTTTGCACTTTTTGAATCATCTAAATTCCAAATCCGTAAATTTATAAAAAAGTGTTGTTTTTTACTGATTGCATAATCTAAAAAATCTAAAATTGGTACTAAATACTCATCTAAACTTTTTTTATGAGAATTGGCATTATAAGAGTTTATAGAAAAATTTATCTGCTTTATAGCATTGTGCATCAAAGTGTTAAAGTGGTTTTTATTTAAATTATTTGCAGTTGTTGTTATATTAACTTTCAGATTTGAATCAAAGCTGATATCTAAATATTTTTCAAGATTTCCTAAAACTAAAGGATCTCCTACAATATGATATGCTAACTCTTTAGTTATACCCTCTAACTGCATATTTATATTTTTAAAATTTTCTAAAGACATTGTTTTATTAGGCAATGTTTTGGGTGGACAAAAACTACATTTTAGATTACATATATTTGTTATTTCAATATGTACTTTTCTAAATTTTTTTATAATAAATCCTATTTAAGAAGGTATGGTAAGTCTCGTTTTAAAGACTCCAATAAATCTTCATTTATAAAAAATTGTGCAAACTCTTCAGCTCTATTTTTATAAGCATATGCACAAATATACCTGTTTCTTCTAAGTAATTCTAAACTTTGTTCTAAAGCAACTTTTAAATCCTCATCACTATTGTTATAATACTCATATATAGCTTTTAAAGGTTCTTCATAATTTGTGTCTTTAAAAAACACAACATTGTCTTCTAAAAACTCAATTACATTTTCTTCATTTGACTTAATATTTAAAAAAGCATGTTTAATATCATCCATTCTTAAATCAAATTTATAACCCAATAAAAGAACCTCTTTAAAATTTAATATACTATTTTTTTGGAAATAGTATTGTAAAAGAAGTTTTAAATAATGTTCCTTTACATCATCTTCAAAGTTTTCTATATACTCCAAAACATATTCAACATCTTCAATCTTATCATCATCAAGTAAAGTTTTGTGTATCATACTAACTTGAGCTAAAATTTCATGTAATCTATCATTCATCTATTTCCCTTTTTGTATCTAGAGGTAATTTTATACTAAAACATGCACCTTTATAGGTTTTATTTTCATATTCTAATATATCATTTGTAACATCAATTTGTCCATTTAAATGTTTAACTATATTATTTGACATATAAAGACCTATTCCTGTACCATGATATCTGTGTTTTGTTGTAAAATATGGCTCAAATATTCTATCAATAATTTTTTCACTAATTCCACCACCACTATCTTTTACTTCTAAAATAATAAAATTTTTGTTTGCATGAAATTGAATAGCTATTATCTTCTTATTTTTATTTTTTATCAACTCATCAACAGCATTACTTAAGATATTTAATAGCACTTGAAGAAATTCATTTTCATAAGTAAATAGTTTCATATCTTCTATATCCAAAGTAAAAATTATTGAAAGTTGATTATAACGTGATTTAATAAGTTTTATAGCACTTTGAATTAAGTCTCTAATTTCAAAAAGATTTTTCTCTTTATCTGGTTTAAAAAAGTTTCTAAAATCATCAATTGTTTTTGATAAATATTGAACTTGGTCATGTATTGTATTTAATCCAGAACTTAACAGTTCTTTATCTAAAACACCTTGTTCATTTTGTAAAATCATGCCACTAGAAAGTACTGAAACTGCAGATAAAGGTTGTCTCCATTGATGGGCAATGTTTTCTATCATCTCACCCATTGCAGCCATTTTTGATTGTTTTTTCATCATTGTTTCATATTCAATCAACTCTTTTTTGGCTTTTGAGATCTCTTGTTGTAGTGTTCTATTGTACTCTTTTAATTTTGTATTTAATTCCTCTTTCTCTTTTTCTATCTCGATTCTCTCTCTAATATCTCTTGAGATTGCTGTAACAAAATCTGTATCTAAATAGTTTTTTAGATGTAAAGAGCTTTCAACTGGTATTTCAGTTCCATCTTTAGCCATATAAATACCAAAGGTAATTAAACTTTTTTTATCTTCTAACTTTCTAAAAATTTCAGCTATTTGTATTTTTTGGCTTCCCTCAAAAGGTCTTCTAATTTCACTGATTTTTTTACTTTTTAACTCTTCTAAACTATAACCTAAATTTTTACAAACCTTTTCATTTGCAAACTCAATCATCTCATTTTCTTTATTAATTAAAAAAATCATATCACTTGAAGAATTAATCAATTCAAAATATAAGTTTATTTTTTCTGTTCTTTCTAATCTATTAGTAATATCTTTTGAATAAGATATAACGTACTCTTTTGAATCAATAACTTTAAATTTTGAGACAACTTCTACAGGAAAATGTTCTCCTGATTTTTTTCTATGGGAAGTTTCAATAATATTTGATCCTGCAATCTCACTTTGTTTAAAACTATCTAAGGCATTTAAGTATTTATCTTTAGTATCAACTTTTACATCTACATCCCAAAGTTTCAATGTTAATAACTCTTCTAAACTATAACCTAAACACTCTAAAGCAGTATCATTTGCAAATACAAAATTTCCTTCTTTATCTATCCAGTATATTGCTTGATTTGATTGGGCAACTGAAGATTTTAAAATTTCATTACTATTTTTTTCTAAAAAATTGGTCATTATAAAAATATCTTTTCTCTAATTTGAAAGTGATTTTATTTAACTTAAAATTAAAAATAGTTAAATATTGCTATTATAAAACATCTAAACAAAGGTATTTTTATGATTAAGACCCCTTTTTTATCAACTGATGGAATTATTGAACTTTATGATGAAAACAAATTTTTAGGCATAGTTTTAATAGAAAGAGTTAATGAACCCCATGGTATGGCATTACCTGGAGGTTTTGTAGATATTGGAGAAAAAGTAGAAGATGCTTTAATAAGAGAGATGAAAGAGGAAACCTCTTTAGATGTTAAAATTATTAAACTTCAAAATATTTATTCTGATCCAAACAGAGACCCTAGATTTCATACTGTATCTGCTGTATATGTATGCAAAGCAAAAGGGACTCCAAAAGCTTGTGATGATGCAAAAGAGGTTTTTGTTTATAAAAGAGATGAAATCCCTTTAGAAAAACTAGTATTTGACCATAGAAAAATTGTTGAGGATTATCTAAAAAATAATCATATTAAATAAATATTAAAGATTATTGATTAAAATTCACCTTTTAAAAGGTATTTTATGAAATCACAAAATAAAGCATACAAGTATGCACTTATAGCAGTTTTTTTTTGGTCTACAGTTGCAGCTGTATTTAAAATTGCACTTTTAACTTTAAATCCAATAACTCTGCTTTTTTATGCATCTGTATCTTCTATGTTTATATTGTTCTTTATAATTGTTTTAAATAAACAAATAAAAGATGTGATTTTTTATATTAAAAATAACTTGAAACTAGTGTTACTTTTAGCATTAATCAATCCTTTTCTTTATTATTTAGTATTATTTCAAGCATATGATGCACTTCCAGCCCAAGAAGCACAAGTGATAAATTATACTTGGGCATTGATGTTGACTTTTCTTTCTGTAATTTTTTTAAAACAAAAATTAACTATAAATGATATAGTTGCTGGGATAATCTGTTATTTTGGTGTTTTAATTATTGCAACAAAAGGTGAACCTTTTAGTTTAAATTTCTCAAATTTAAATGGTGTATTCTTAGCTTTATTTTCTACAGTCTTATGGTCTATGTATTGGATAATAAATACAAAAAACAAAGTTGAACCTATAATTGGTGTATTTTCTAACTTTATAATTTCTGTTCCTATTATTGGCCTATATGGATATTTTACTGGCACATTACAAGAAGTGACTGAATTAAAAGGGCTTTTCGCAGCTATTTATGTAGGTTTTTTTGAGATGGGAATAACATTTCTTTTTTGGCTAAATGCCATGAAACATGCCCAATCTACTTCAAAAATTGCAAATTTGATTTTTATATCACCTTTTTTATCTTTAATATTTATTCACCTACTTTTAGGGGAAGAGATATATTACTCAACACTATTTGGTCTTATAACTATAATATTAGGACTAATAATTCAACAATTAAAAAATAAGTTTTCTTAATAGCTTTTTTGTTACTTTATGACACATAAATACAATTTATAAAAAACTATTTAGAAATTTATTTTTTTTGACTTATTTTTTCATAGGTACTATAATTGTGCAAGTATACAGTTTTTTTTAATTATTGCATAATAATTATACAAAATGAGAGTAAAAAATTAAGTTTCAACAAAGTTTTTATATGAAATAATTTTCTAAGTTTCAAAAGGTAGTACAAAAAGTATTACTAAAAAAACTTTATAGGGATTAAATCATTGGCTAAACTAAAAAATAAAAGATCTGTAATTCAGAAAGTTATTAGTAAACATGTTAAAGGTAAGAAAAAAGAGATATCTCAACTTACTATTAAAATTGATAGTCGTTTAGATGATGCCTTAATCATTTTAAGTAAAGATTTAAATATATCTAAAAATAGACTAATTGAAGATATACTTTTTGAAAGTGGCATATTAGAAGAAGTTGATGAAAACTACGTGGAGATAGATTAATGAATATTTTTCCAAAAAAAGAAGCAGTAATTGATGCGGTTTTAACGGGTATTGAAAATGCAAAAAACAACTACTCTTTCTGGACAGCAGATGAATTATATTTATCTTATGCCCCACCAAAATTTTTATCTATTCATGTAGCACAAGAGATTGCAAAATTAGATGCTGCACCAGAAATATTCATTGATGCAACAGTTTCAGATATCTTAAGATGTTCATTGTCAAACAGAGGTGCATTTAGAGAATTTATGAGAGAAAATTATATCATGGATAGAAATCTAAGTATAACTTTAGATGAAAGATTTGAACATAAAAGTGATAATGACTCAATTTCTAAAGTGATTATGTCTTTAAAAAATGGTGTTAGAAATGTTCAACAAGAGTATTTAGATGATATAGAACTAATGTGTAAAATACTTCAAAAAGATAATCTAAATGATACAACTTTAGATTATGCTATTTTTGGATTTTATTTAGATATATCTAGTAGTGCAAGAAAAAAAGCTCAAGTTAGACTTGATGCAATAATAGAATCTTTTGATAATATAGTTTCAAAATTTAATAATCTTAAATCAACTTTTAAAGGAGGGAAAATAAAGAAAATTGAAAAAGTTGGAGAATGGTGTATAGGATGTTACATCATTGAGCCATCGTTATAATCTTTAGGACAAAAAAGTAGGACAAAATTTAAGGAGTTAAAATATGAAAAAAATTGTAAAAGCATTAGCTTTAAGTGGAATTGTAACTTGCTCACTATTAGCAAGTGATGTTGTTAAGATTGGTGTACAAGCACCTATTACAGGTAAATATGCAAATGAAGGTCAAAGTATTGATAATTTTGTAAAATTATTAGTAAATGAAAAAAATGCCCAAGGTGGACTTTTAGGTAAAAAACTAGAAGTTGTAACTTGCGATGACGAAGCAAAAGCTCAAAAAGCAGCTGTTTGTGCAAAAAAACTAGTAAATGCAGGAGTTATAGCTGTAATTGGTTCATATACATCAGGAGCAACAGAAGCTGCTCAAACTACATATTATAGAAATAAAGTATTACAAACTAGTGATGGTACAAGTGATTCATTAATTGAGAAAAAATATTGGACTTTTTTTAGAAACTCATTTCCAAACTCTTCACAAAGTGACTTTACAGCAGATTACTTTGTAAATCAAAAAAAATATGAAAGAATTGTTGTTTTATCTGATTACTCTTCATACTCTGATGGATTAGGTACAGCTACTGAAGAATCTATTAAAAAAATTGGTGGAAATGTAATTTTCAGAGGTAAAATTAAATCAGGAACTCAAAACTTTACAGCAGTTTTAACAAAAATTAAAGCTATGAATCCAGATGTAATCTACTACTCAGGTTATTATACAGATGGTGGTCTTTTAAGAGCACAACAAATTCAATTAGGTATTAATGCTGATTTCGTTGGTGGGGATTCAAATGATAACCCAGATTTCTATAAATTAGCTGGTAAAGCATCTGAAGGAACTGTTATTATTAACTTCCCTACTCCAGAAATTTTACCTTATGAAGAAGCGAAAAAATATCTTGCAGCATATAAAAAAGAGTTTGGAATTAACCCTCCTTCAATTTGGCCTGTTACAAATGCTGATGGTTTAAGAGCAATTATGGCAGCAGTTGAAGAAACAAAATCATTTGATACTAAAACAATCTCTGATTATATTAGAAACGATATGAAAGACTTCCCAGGTATTACTGGACCATTTAACATTAGAGAAGATGGTGAAAGAGTTGGAGCTAAATTCGTAGTATATAAACTAAATAATAACGGTACAAAAGACGTTGTTGGTCAATAATAAATAAAACAAAGAGGTAATATGGATATTTTTCTTCAACAGTTAATTAATGGATTAACTATAGGAAGTCTATATGCATTAGTTGCTTTAGGTTATACAATGGTCTATGGGGTAATGAAGTTAATCAACTTCGCCCATGGAGACCTTGTAGCCTTTTCAGCTTATGTGGGGCTTACAATATTTACTCAATTTTTTGGAAGTAGTGCATCTTCTTTCATTAATATTATTATTATATTTTTACTTACTGCAATTATTGTAGCTTTTGTTGGTGTCCTTCTTGAGCGCCTAGCATATAGACCTTTAAGAACGGCACCAAGACTTAGTGCTGTAGTTTCTGCTTTAGGAGCAGCTTTAGTAATTCAAAATGGAATAATGTTAATTTGGGGACCAAATATGTTGATTTTCCCAGCTGACTTATTACCAAATACAACTTGGAATTTAGGTGGTGTGATTATTACATTTACTCAAGTTTGTATTTTAATACTTTCTGCTGTATTGATGATTGCACTTTTCTTTTTTATTAATAAAACGAAAATGGGAACTGCAATTAGAGCAACTGCAATAGATCAAGATGCAGCTAAACTTATGGGAATCAATGTAAACAAAGTTGTAATGATAATCTTCATCATAGGTTCAATGCTTGGAGCTATTGGTGGTTTATTTATTGGACTTTATTATAGAGCTTTAACATTTGATATGGGATGGCTTTATGGATTAAATGCTTTCATTGCAGCAATTATTGGTGGAATTGGTTCAATTCCAGGAGCAATGTTAGGTGGACTTTTACTAGGATTATTTAATGCACTAATTGCAGGATATATCTCAACAGAATGGGCAGAGACATTTACATTTATCTTGCTTATCATTATTCTAATAGTAAGACCAACTGGATTACTTGGTGAAAAAACAGCGGAGAAAGTATAATGAATAGAACTACTATAATAGCTGCTCTTTTTATCGCAGTGATGGCAATTTTTCCGTTTTTAGTTGACTCTGCTTGGTTATCAATTGGTATTACATTTTTAGTATTTGCTACAGTTGCATTTTCACAAGATATTATTCTTGGTCGTGCTGGTGTATTTAATATGGGACATGCAATTTTCTTTGGTATTGGAGCATATACAACTGCAATCTTAAATGTACAATTTGGATTTGAAATAATTGAAACACTTCCTTTTGCAATCATTTTCCCTGTTATTATTGCTATTTTATTAGCTGGCCCAATTATCCACTTAAGAGGTGACTATTTATTAGTTGCAACTATTGGATTTAATATTATTTTTGAACAAGTTTTAAAAAATGATATTTTTGGATTAACAGGTGGACCAAATGGTATTTTTGGTATTGATGTAGTTAGAATCTTTGGATATGAATTATGGTCAGATACTGCAATTTATTATATGGCATATGGGCTTTTAATTATTACACTATTAATAATTAGAAATCTTGATAATTCAAGATATGGTAGAGCTTTATACTATATCAACAAAGATGAGATTGCCGCAAAATCAATGGGTATTAATATCCCTTACTACAAACTATTTGCATTTGCTTTAGGTGCTGCTATTGCAGGTGCTGCAGGTTCTATTTTTGCAGTTCAATATTCAGCTGTTTCACCTGAATCTTTTAACTTTATGCAATCAGTTATGTTCTTTGCAATTGTACTTGTTGGTGGTTCTGCATCACTTCCTGGTGTAATTATTGGAACATTTGTGATGTTTGTATTACCAGAACTATTTACAGAGTTTAAAGAATCAAGATATTTAATTTTTGGTGCAGCTATGGTTCTTACAATGGTTCTTAGACCAAATGGTGTATGGCCAGCAAAATTTGGAAATATTCCAAAATTTTTAAGACCAAAAGAGGGAGCTAAATAATGAAATATGTTTTAGAAATAGAAAATGTATCTAAATTTTTTCATGGTTTAGTTGCAATTGATGATTTAACAATCAAAGTTAAACCTGGTCAAATTTATGGAATCATTGGTCCAAATGGTGCAGGTAAAACTACACTATTCAACTGCGTAACTGGTATTTATACTCCTGAAGAGGGAACTATTAAATATAAAGGTGAAAACATCACAGGTATGCAACCACATTTGATTGCACAAAGAGGTGTTCTAAGAACATTTCAAAATATCAGATTGTTTAAAGAGATGAGTGTAGCTGAAAATATCATGGCTGGATATCATACAAAATCAAAACAAAAATGGTATCACGCAATTATTCACACACCTGCATACAAAAAAGATGAAAGAGCAGCTTGGAAAAAAGTTGAAGAGTTAATGAAGTTTTTTAATCTAAGTCATTTAGCTACTCACCCAACTGGAGATTTATCTTATGGAAATCAAAGAAAAGTTGAGATGGCAAGAGCTCTTGCAGCTAATCCAGAACTTTTAATCTTAGATGAACCAGCAGCGGGATTAAATGAAAACGAAACAAAAGAGTTAACAGAGATAATCAGAAGTATCAGTAAAATGGATATTGGGATTATGATGATTGAGCATGATATGGAGATGGTTATGAACTTAACTGACTATATCACTGTAATCAATTTTGGGAAAGAGATTTCTCAAGGTGAGCCAAGTTTTGTTCAAGATGACCCAAGAGTTATTGAAGCTTATATTGGTTCAGATGACGATGAAGATGAGGAGCAGTAATGGTAAATAATGAAATTCTTTTAGAAGTAAAAGATTTAGAAGTAAGTTACGGAGCTATTGCTGCAATTAAAGGTATCTCACTTTATGTAAAAAAAGGTGAAGTTGTAACAATACTTGGTGCAAATGGTGCTGGTAAAACTACAACACTTAGAACAATTTCTGGGCTTCTAAAATCAAAATCTGGGCATATTATTTTTGATAAAAATGATATTACTAAAACAGAAGCACACGATATTGTATCTTTAGGTATGTCACATTCTCCTGAAGGAAGAAGAGTTTTTGGAACTTTAACAGTTGAAGAAAACCTTATGATGGGTGCTTATACACTAAAAGACCATGATAAAGAGACTTTAGAATGGATTTATGACATTTTACCAAGATTAAAGGAGAGGAGAAAACAGTTAGCAGGAACATTATCTGGTGGTGAGCAACAAATGCTTGCAATTGGTAGAGCAATTATGAGTAAACCAAAACTATTAATTTTGGACGAGCCTTCATTAGGACTTGCACCAATTTTAATTAAAGCAATTTTTAAAGCAGTAAAAGAGATTGCATTAAGTGGTGTTACAGTATTGCTAGTTGAACAAAATGCTAAAGCAGCTCTAAAACTAGCTGATAGAGCATATGTTTTGGAAGTAGGAAAAATTACCCATGAAGGTACAGCTGAAGAGTTGTTAAATTCAAAAACAATTCAAGAAGCATATCTAGGGAAAAAACATTAATTAAAAAGAAGAAAAATATCAAGTAGCTAGAGGGGTTTTACTTGGCGGTACACCCCTCTTAAAGCACATTTAAAAGCGTGCGCTTAAAGCTACTTAAAATTTGATTAAACTTTGATAAATTTTAAGAGGAAAGCATATGAAAAATGAAGAAACTATTATTCAATCAGCAATTGAATTAGCAGAAAAATGGCAAAACAGAGCAACTGAACTTGTAAGTGACTTTGACAGAGAGTTCTATGTGAAAATGAACAAAATGCTAGAACATCCAAAAGACAAAGCTCTTTTAATAGAGCTTATGGACCAATCTTTTAGATGTGATTCTTACGCAAGAGTTGCAGACCAAATCTGCTTTTTATTAGAAAAACACGGAATGGCACATTTCTTTACAACAAAAGATAGAATGCTTTTATGGTTATTCCAAAATATAGGTAAACACCTTCCTGGTTTATCTGTTCCAATGTTTATAGACCAAATTAGAGATGATACAAAAACAGTTGTACTAAAAGGTGAAAAAGAGCCTTTTAATAAACACCTTGAAATGAGGAAAAAAGAGGGAACTAGAATAAATATTAACCTTATTGGGGAAGTTGTTCTAGGAGAAGAAGAAGCAGAAGAAAGAATTGAAAAATATCTTGAAGCTTTAAAAAACCCAAATATTGATTATATCTCTATCAAGATTTCAACTATCTATTCTCAAATAAATGCACTAAATTTTGAAGATACTGTTGATGTATTAGTTAAAAAACTAACAAGAATCTATAAACAAGCAAAAAAATACCCATATATTGCTCCTGATGGAACAAAATCAAACAAATTTATAAACCTTGATATGGAAGAGTATAGAGATTTAGCTATTACTGTTGCTGTGTTTAAAAAGACTTTAGAGCAAGAAGAGTTTAAAGACTTCTATGCGGGTATAGTTCTTCAAGCTTATCTTCCAGATTCATTTAACTGGCAAAAAGATTTATGTGAATGGGCTAAAAAAAGAGTTGAAAATGGTGGAAGCCCTATCAAGTTTAGACTTGTGAAAGGTGCTAATATGGAGATGGAAGAAACAGAAGCTTCTCAAAAGCACTGGGAGATGGTTACATATACAGATAAAAGTGACACAGACTCAAATTATAAAAGAATGGCTAGATATGCCCTACTTCCAGAAAATGCTCCATTTATGCATATAGGTACAGCTTCACACAACCTATTTGAATTAGCTTTTGCTACACAATTAGCAAGTGAAAATGGTACAAGTGAATATCATACTTTAGAGATGCTTGAAGGTATGAGTGAAGCAGCTAGATTAGCTATTAGAGAGATCTCTAAAAATGTAATTCTTTATGCTCCAACAGCTGCAAAAGAGCAGTTTACAAATGCAATTGCTTATTTAGTTAGAAGACTTGATGAAAATACAGGTGATGATAACTTTATTAGATATTCATTTGGACTAAAAGTTGGAACACCAGATTGGAATATGCAAAAAGATTTATTTTTAAAATCATTTGAACATGAAGCTACATCTTTTGTTGGTGCAAAGAGACAACAAAATAGACTAACTGAAAAATGGGAAGATTTTACAACAACTTCTTATGATACAAAAGAGTACCATGCTGAAGCAGATACAGACTTCGTACTTCCTGCAAATCAAGAGTGGGCAAAAACTATTGTAAAAAAATGGAAGTTTGATAAAGATACAAACCATGATATCAAACCTATTATTGTTGCTGGAGAAGAGATTACTGAAGATAGAAAAGTAATGGAAGCAATTGATAAGTCTCAATTAGAAGATAATGTTCTTGCTGGTAAATTTGCTACTGCAAATGCTGATGATCTTAAAAAAGCAGTTGAAACAGCAAAAGCAGATGTTGATGGGTGGAGAGATTTAACTCATGAAGAGAGACACGCTGTATTAAAACAAGTAGCTATTAAAGTTAGAGAAAGAAGAGATGACTTAATAGGTGTTGCTGCTGCTGAAGTTGGTAAAGTATTTACTGAAACTGATGTTGAAGTTTCTGAAGCAGTTGACTTCTTAGAGTTTTATCCATATTCAGCTCACTACTTTGAAAAATATCAAAACCTTAAGTTCAAAGGAAAAGGTGTAGGTGTTGTTGTTCCACCATGGAACTTCCCTGTTGCGATTCCTTTAGGTGGTGTTGCTGCTACATTAGCTGCTGGTAATACAGTTATTATCAAACCAGCTTCAGTTGCAGCTCTAACTGCTTATGAGATGTGCAAATGTTTCTGGGATGCTGGAGTTTCTAAAAATGTATTACAATTTGTTCCTTGTCCAGGTGCACTTGCAGGTGAACACTTAATAGCAAACAAAGATGTAGATTTTGTAATCTTAACTGGTGGTGAAGATACAGCTGCAACTATGTTAAAAACAAGACCAGACTTATTCTTAACTGCTGAAACTGGTGGGAAAGATGCAACTATCGTAACAAGTATGGCAGATAGAGAACAAGCTGTTAAAAATATTTGTTTAAGTGCATTTAATAACTCAGGTCAAAAATGTTCAGCAACTTCACTTTTAGTTTTAGAAGAGGAAGTTTACAATGATGAAGCATTTAAAAAAGCTTTAATTGATACTGCAAAATCTATGAGTGTTGGTTCTGTTTGGGATTTCAAAAATAGAATTGGTACTTTAGCAAACCCTGTATCAGGAAACTTAGAAAAAGCAATCAACTCATTAGAGAAAAATGAAGAGTGGCTAGTTGCTCCTGAATATGCAGGGGAAAATCCATATATGTTAAAACCTGCAATTAAATGGGGAGTTGAAGAAGGAAACTTTATTCATAAAAATGAGCTTTTTGGTCCAGTATTAGCTGTAATGAAAGCAAAAGATTTAAAACATGCTGTTGATATTGTAAACTCAACAGGATATGGGTTAACTTCAGGTATTGAGTCTCTTGATGAAAGAGAAGTTGAATACTGGAAAGCAAATCTAAAAGCTGGTAACCTTTATGTAAATAGAGGAACAACTGGTGCTATTGTTTTAAGACAACCATTTGGTGGAATGGGTAAATCTGCAATTGGAGCAGGTAGAAAAGTTGGTATATTTAACTACATCACTCAGTTTGTTGAGTTTGAAGAGGTTTCTACACCAAAAGTATCTAAAACTTACAACACTGATTTAACTAGATTTATCCAAAGAGTTAAACAAAACAGTTCAAACAAAGAGCAATTTGAGATGTTAGAAGTTGCACTTCAATCTTATCTTGAAAACTATGATAATGAGTTTTCAAAAGCAAAAGATTATTGTGAAGTAAGAGGTGAAGACAACCACTTTAGATATTTACCATTAAAAAATGTTTTAATTAGAGTATCAAGTGATGATACAATTTTTGAAGTTGTTTCAAGAATCTTAGCAGCTAAAATTTCAGGAGTACATTATAGAATTTCAATTAATAATAATGATGAAATAAAATCATTCCTTGAAGAGAATAAAACTGATTTATTCAGTGGAAGAGATACTTTAGCGCAAGAAGATGATAATAAATTTATGCAATCAATTCCTAACTATGATAAAGTTATCTACTCTAACCTAGCAAAAGTTCCAGCTTTAGTGTTTGAAAAAGCTTCAGAAACTCTAACTTTTATTGTTAGACAAAAACCAATGATGGAGGGAAGACTAGAGCTTCTTAACTATTTCATTGAACAATCAATCTCGCACTCTTTCCATAGATATGGGAACATTGGTGCAAGAGGTATAAAATAAGAAGGAAATCCTTCTTATTTTATACAAATCACTACTATTTAGTCACTTTCCTACGATATATTTCAATTATATAATTTTTTACAGGACTTTTAATGGAAACTTGGGTTTTAGTTTTAGCTTGTGTAGCAATATTTATTTTTGCTTGGTATGTTCATGATAAGTATGTTCAAAGAAAACATCAGATTTTGGTTAATTATCCAATTATTGGTAGATTAAGATTTGTTTTTCAAGAGTTTAGGGAACCATTTAGGCAATACTTTGGTGATGAAAAGTTTTATGAATCAATGGATAAACTTGAGTGGGTTTATAGTGCCGCAAGAGATAAAGTAAATTTTGCTTCTTTTTCTCCTTCTCAACCTCTTCAAAAGCCAAAATTAATGTTAAAACATACTAATATTGTTTTAAATGATGATGAAGTTGAAAATGACTTTATAGTTACTTTTGGAGAGACAAGAGAAAAACCTTTTGTTTCAAACTCTATTATAGGAAGAGGTCCTATGAGTGATGGTTCTATTTCACCTGAAGGAACAAGAGCTTTTGTTTATGGAGCAAAAGAGGGAGATTTTCCTATTAATTCAGGGGAAGGTGGATTAACTTCAAACTTCTTTGTTACACACAATAACTATGACATAAAATATATGAAAGAGGTAAAAGGTAGCTCTTTTCAAGAAAGCTCTTTTAAACTATTTAAACTACTATTTAACAAACCTGTAGCAATAGACTTTTATAGAAAAATGGTTTTCTATAAAGACCCTGAAGCTGATACTTATGTATTTAATATGGATAAAGAGTGTTTTTATAGACCTGATTGGAATGTACCATTAGAACACTTTCCTGAAGATGTACCTGAAGATATGCCCGATGTAATTTTACAAATAAGCTCAGGATTATATGGTGTTAGAACTAAAGATGGTAAATTTGATATTGAAAGATATAAAAAGCAAATGCGTTTTTGTCGTATGACAGAGATAAAAATAGCCCAAGGGGCAAAACAAACAGGAGGAAAACTAATTGGGAAAAAAGTTACTCCTGCAATTGCCCATTATAGAAATATTGAACCATTTAAAGATGCTTTTTCTCCAAATAGATTTCCATATGCAAATACAAATGAAGAATTATTTGACTTCATTGCAAAACTACAAGAAGCTTCAGGAAAACCAGTAGGGATAAAAATAGTAATTTCAGATAATGAAAATATTGAACCAATTGCAAAAGAGATTAAAAGAAGAGTTGATTTGGGATTATCTTATCCTGATTATATCTCTATTGATGGTGGTAGTGGAGGAAGTGCTACAGCTCCCCTTGATATGATGGAAAGAATAGGAATGGATATAAGAGATGCCATTTATTTAGTAGATAAAATACTTAAAAAATATGGTATTAGAGATAAAGTAAAAATCTCAGCAAGTGGTAAAATATTAACTCCAGATGATGTAATTATTACTTTATGTATTGGTGCAGATTTTATCCAAATAGCAAGAGGGTTTATGATGAGTGCTGGATGTATTCGAGCTAGATATTGTTCAGGAGCAGGTAAACATCAGTGTCCTGTAGGTTTGGCTACACAAGATATCAAAAAAAGAAAACACTATTTTGTAAAAAAACATTCAGACTATATTAAAAACTATCATAATAATATTTTAAAAAGTATGAAAAGTTTACTCGCTGTTATGGGATTAAAAAATATTAATGAATTAGATAAAGATAAATTGATATTTTTAGATAAAGACTCAATTATTCACGACAATATTGAAAGTGTTTTTGAAAGAAGAGTATTTCAAAATACAGAAAATGCTGACTCAAAAGATACAATAAAATAAGAAGAATCACTCTCTTCTTATTTTACAAATTATACATATAACTGTTGATTTTATAAAATAATAATACTATAATATTTTGTTATTATAAAAATCAAGGTTAAAAATGCGTTTTTCCCTCTCAAAGTTTAATTTTTTAAATTTAGTTATTAGTACTTTATTATTTTCTATTATAACAGGTATTTTTGTATATAAATTTGCCGATGATTTTTATGATGATAGAGTAGAGACATACGAAAATAACTATATAAACTCAAATAAAGATTTAATAAAAAATGAAATTGAAAAAGTTATTAAAAGAGCTGAAGCTTTAAAAGAATTACAATATGCAAATAATAAATTAGTATTAAAAGAGAAGATTGATTATATACAAAGGGTACTTAGCAAAAAATATTCTTCAAAACAAAACATTGAAAAAATAATAAATGAAACAAAACCTACACTTGATTATTATAAGTGGGATAACAATACTGGATATATTTATATTTTTGATAAAAAAGGTAAAATTCTTTATCATGGAACCAACAAAAACCTAATTTCAAAAAATGTTTTAGATATTGCAAAAGATAATAGTGAATTTGTATCTTTCCTACAACAAACACTCTCTAAAGATGAAAATTATGGTAGTTATTTTTGGAATAAACCCCTAACAAATAAAAATGAACTCTTTGAAAAATATGTTTATATAAAATATAATGAAGAGCTTAAGATATATATAGCTGCTGGTGTATATAAAGATGAAATGGACAAAAAAACCATAAATACTTTTTTAAATGAATTAGAAGTGAATAGATTTGGAGAAAATGATTATGGCTATTTTTGGGTACTTAATACAAAAGCTACAATTCTTATGCATCCAATTGATACTGAATTAGAGAAAAGAGACTTAACAAATCTAAAAAGTTTCGATAATAAGATGTTTATTCAAGAGATAATAAAAAGAGCAAAAAAAGATGTAACAGGATATATAACTTATCATTGGAATAGACCTGATACCTTACAAGTAGATGAAAAAACCAGTTATTTTTATTATATTAAAGATTGGAATATTATCATAAATTCAGGATTTTATCTTGCAGAATTAAAAAAGTTCTTATCTGATGAAAAAATGAAATTAAAAGATTCATTAATTGAGTATTCTGAAAAAGTTTTATCAATACTTATTATTCTAACAATTTTCTCTATACTAATTGCTAAATTTATATCCTCAAGAATTGAAAAAATAGAAGATGAAAAAAATGAAAACTATAATCTGTTAGAACAATATAAAATGATTTTAGACCATACCTCAGTTGTTTCAAGAGCTGATATCAATGGAAAGATCCATTATGTAAATGATAACTTTGAAAAGATAAGTGGTTTTAAAAAAGAGGTTCTAATAAACAATAGTTATAGCATATTAAAACATCCAGATAACAATAAAAAACAGTATAAAGAGTTATGGCAAACAATAAAAGCAGGTAATATTTGGAAAGGTTTAATTAAAAATAGACGTAAAAATGGGGAAAGCTATTATAATAAAACAACTATATTTCCAATAAGAGATTCAAATGGAAAGATAGTAGAATTCATATCCTCTTCTACAGATGTGACAGAACTATTAGAAAATAGAACCAAACTAAATGATCTATTTAAAAATGACCCTTTAACAGGTTTAGGAAATAGAGTAAGTCTTATAAATAAACTTGCAACAGTTGATGAAGGAGTACTAGCTTTAATCAATATAGATAGATTTAAAGAGATAAATGATAGTTATAGTCATGAAATAGGTGATGAAGTAATCAAAACTTTTGCAAATAGATTATTTGATTTCTTTAGTGACAAAAATTGCATTTTATATAGAGTACAAGCTGATATTTTTGCTATATATTACCCTTATCAAGATATTGAAGTATTAAAAGAACTTGTAGAAAAATTTATGAAAGAAAAAGGTAAAGAAGCTTATTATGTAGAAAAAAATAAATTTATTGTTACATATACTTGTGGTTTAGCAACCAATAAAGAAAATCTTTTAACCTTTGCAGACATAGCTTTAAGTGAAGCAAAAAATAAGAAAATAAGAATTGCTGTATATAATAGTTCAATGAAAAGTGTGGAGCAATTTAAAAACAATATTTTATGGGTAGATAAACTATATAAAGCTTTAAGTGAAGATAGAATAATTGCCCACTATCAACCAATTTACAATTATCAAACTAAAAAAATTGAAAAATATGAAGCCTTAATGAGATTAATTGAAGATGATAAGATAATATATCCAAATGAATATCTAAGTATTGCAAAAAAGACAAGACTATATCCTGAGTTAACATATAAAATGGTTGAAAAAGTTATAAGTAAATTCTCAACTATAGAAAAAGAGTTCTCTTTAAACTTATGTGTTGAAGATTTAATGAATGATGAATTGATGTCTTTTATCTTTGATTTTGCCCAACAGAAAAAAGTGTTTAATAAAATGGTTTTAGAAATAGTTGAATCAGAAGAGATTGAAGATAGTGAACATATTACTAAACTTCTAAAAAGATTCAAAGATAAAGGGTGTAAAATAGCAATCGATGACTTTGGAAGTGGATATTCAAATTATGATTATTTGATTAAACTTCAAGTTGACTATATAAAAATTGATGGTTCAATTATTAAACATATTTTAGATGATACAAAAACACAAAATTTAGTTAAATCAATAGTAAGTTTTGCAAAAAAATCAGATATAAAGGTTATTGCAGAATTTGTTAGTTCTAAAGAGATTGACAGTTTGTTAAAAGAGTTAAATGTGGACTATGCTCAAGGTTTTTATTATGGAAAACCCTCAAAAGATTTAATCTGTCATCTATAAAATATAATTTGAAAGTGTGCTCCAACATATTTTTCTTTTTTATAAGAGAATGTTTTATTTTCAACTGTAATGGTTCCACGATACCTCTCTCTTATAATTTTATCACACATTGATAATCCTATCCCTGTACCAATTGTTGCATGTTTGGTAGTAAAATATGGTTCAAAAACTCTATTTAATATATTTTCTTCAATTCCACCTGCATTATCTAAAATAGAGATAATAAACTCATCATTATCTGTTTTTTTAGTTTTTATAAAAATAAGTCTTTTAGATTCTTTTTCATCTAGATTTTCAAGAGCATCAATTGCATTTTTCAATATATTAATTAAAACTTGTGATAACTCATTTATATTACCCAACATTGTTAAATCTTCAGTTATATCAACATCAACTTTTATTTGATTTACTTTTAATGAAGATTCCAAAAGAACTAAAGATTCATTTATTGAGTCAGATATTTTTATATTAGAGGGTTTCTTATCTACTTTTATAAAATTCCTAAAATCATCAATTGTTTTTGATAAATAATTAGCTTGAAGTAAAACCTTCCCAAGTGATGTATTAAGTTCTTTTTTCTCTATTTTTTCATCATATTCAATCTTTAAACTCAGTCCACTTACAATTGTAGTTATAATACTTAGAGGTTGTCTCCATTGATGTGCAATATTTCCAATCATTTCTCCCATTGAAACAAGTTTAGACTGCTCATAAGATAGTTTATCTCTTTTTTTTATCTCTTTTTGCTCTGCTAAAATCATCTCTTTTTGTTCTTGAATCTTTTTTTCAAGATTATTATTTAAATCTTTCAAATCAGATTCTGTCTTAATCATTCTATTTAAAGATGGTACTACTATAAGTATAACTTCAAGAAATATTGTTAATAAAGTACCAAATAAAATAAATAACTCTCTGTTTTTTAATTCATTTGTATACTTCTCACTCTCTTTTTCAAATCTATTTACAGCATAATCTAAAGTTGGTAAAAGTTTAAAAGAGTAATTTTGTATAGATTCAACAATAAACTTATTATTTAAATTCTCAAGAAAAGTTTCTAAAAGTGAAATATAATTTCTTACTCTAACATCTAAATTAAATTTTTCTTCAAAATATATATCTTTTATATCTTTACTTTCCGTATTATTTAAAAGAAATTCATGATCATGTTTCATTGTCAAAATTAATTCTTCTAAATGATTTATTAATTCCTTGTCTTCAGTTTCATAAACTCTTTTTACCATAAGAGTTGTTTTTTGAGATAACATTCTTTGTTTCCCACTAATATTTATTAGTTTTGCATATATCTCTTGAGTATTTATTAATTGATTCATTGTAAAAAAAGCAAAAAAAGCCCAAAATATTAATGAAGCAATTAGTATTGCATAAGTGATTTTTATATTTAATATTGTTTTCATGTTATACCTTAAACAATTATATACTAAAAAAACAATTAATTTAATTATATATTATATAAAAATTAGAAAATTTAACTTACTACTGTAATTTTATTTTTACCTTCATTTTTTGATTTATACATTGCATTATCTACTCTTAATAATAAGTTCTCTTTTGTATCTGTACTATTTACCATAGTTAAACCAAAACTTGCAGTAACATTGTAAGAGCATAAATTTGTTAATTCTAAATCATCCTCTATAGCTTTTCTAAGTTTCTCACATATTAATTTACTATCTTCTAAAGATGAATCTATTAAGGCAATAATAAACTCCTCTCCACCCCATCTTGCTATTAAATCTGTTTGTCTAATATTTTCATTTAAAACTGTTGCAATACGTTTTAGAACTTCATCACCTTTTTGATGACCTAATTTATCATTTATATTTTTAAAATTATCTATATCTAAAAATATCAAACCTATATCATTGTCCCTTCTTTTTTGAAGTAATATTTGTGCAGTTAGTTTTTCTTCAAATGTACGTCTATTTGGTATTTTTGTTAAAGAATCATAAGTTGAAAGATATTCAAGTTTTTTACTATAGTTTTTTATAATAAAAAATATAAATAAAGAGATGATAAAAGTAACTGATATAGAACCAAAAAGATTTAAATAAAATACCTTTTGTACATCTTGTGTAAAATCATCCAAATTTGCTTCTACAGTTAAATATAGATTTAATTCAGAAATATATTTTGTATTTAAAATATATTTATGCCCCTCTTTCTCATACTCTATAGTATTAGGTTTTTTTGATAAAATAAACTCTTTATAGTTTTTTAATACTTTATAATCATTAATATTTCTGTGTTTATTTATATTTCTTTCAGATAAAACAATTTTTCCATCTTCATTAAAAAATGTAACAATAAATTTATGTTTAAGCCTAAAAGATTTAAGTAAATCATCTATATATGAAATCTTTAATGCCACACCCGTTGCACCTAAAAAGTGATAGTTGTGGTCAAATATTTTATAATTTATAAACATAATCATATTGTTTGATAGATGCTCGTTAAAGTCTAAATTTATTTCATGCTTCTCTTCAATATTTTTAAATTGAAAATACCACTGGTTATTTTTATTTGTTTCATCTATCGTTTCAATAAAACCATTTTGTGTATAGTAATTTCTAGTTTTGTCTGATACTAAAAATGCATTAAACATATTATATTTATTTTTAATAGCTTCAAGATATCTTATGATTTTATCACTGTTCTTTTCTTCATTTACTAACCAATCTTGTACAAATGTATCATTTGCCATTAAAGAAGATACTAAATATGGTTGAATAATACTTTTTTGAATATCTGTATATATGTTATCTAAAGATAAAGGTAAAGATTGATTTTTTAACTGATTTTGTGCATTATTTAAAGACACTACATAATTTATTACAGAAATTGATACTGATAAAGCTATAAGTAAAGTAGTAATTATAAAAACAATTTTATATTTTGATTTTATTATCATATTCTCTCTTTTATATTTTTCTTATTGTAGCTATTTCTTGATTACAATCAATAATAATGATTTTATTTTTAGTTACAATAAAAGAAAAATTTAAGGAATCTAATGTTGCTCGATAAAAATGAACTACCT